>JAGQTY010000016.1:0-36796 GCA_020438795.1 Actinomycetota bacterium | reverse complement strand
TAACTGGCGGCTCGACGGCTGCACGATCGTGGTGACGCTGGAACCGTGCCCCATGTGTGCGGGAGCAATCGTGAACGCGAGGCTGGCGAGGCTGGTGCTCGGCGCCTGGAACCCCGACTACGGAGCCTGTGGGTCGGCGTGGGAGATCCCGCGCGACCACCGGTTGGCGCACCGGGTCGAGGTGGTCGGTGGTGTGCTGGCCGAGCAGTGCGGCGTTCGCGTCCAGGAGTTCCTGGCCGCCCGTCGCTGAGCTGGCTCGGCCCGCTGCTTGTTCAGTCGATGAGGCCCAGTTCCGCCAGGAAGATCCAGCTGGCCTCAAGGGCAGCCTTGCGGGGGAACGGGTGATCCAGGTTCGGCGACAGCGCCCGCATCCGCGCCGGGAACGGCGAATAGGCGATGTCCCAGTGATGACCGTGCAGCATCGCCAGGTGAGTCGAGATCGGGATATCCAGCTTGGCCTGCGCTTGGGTCAGCTGCATGTCGTTGTTCGCGTCGAACTCCGACATACGAACAGTGTCGGCGAACTGGAAGCTCGGGGCCTCCAGCGGAGTGGTGGAACCGGTGAGATTGAAGAAGGGCACCCCGAGGTCGTTGAGCATCTCGGCGTTCTGTGAGGCGAACTCTTCGCGCACCGAGGTCTGCAGGTCGTAGAAGGCACCCTTGATGTCGTACTCGTCGACGCGGCGCAGCCCGGTCGACTCCACGAAGCCGGGGTTGAGCATCTTCAGGAATGAGTCGAGGTTGTCCGAGATCTGTTGAGTGTCGAGGTCCTTGATCTGCTCGTAGATCGTATCCGCGGAATAGGAGCCACTCATTGCGCCCGCCCAGGTGAACACCGCCGCGATTCGGTCGGCGTACTCGGGGTGGTGTACCAGGAAACTGAGGATGTCCGGCCCGCCCTTGCTGTATCCGATGAGGAAGACCTTGTCCGGGGGTGCAGGATCATCGATGGGAGACAGGTCGGCCTCGAACCCTTCCCCACGGTCGAGGGCGGCGATGATGTCGGCCTCGTTCGCCTCACAGCCCCGGAACGGGTGCAGATCGGCACGCAGTGTGCGCCAGCCCCGCTCCTCCTGGATCGCTGGGGTCTCGTCCACGAATGCGTGCGCGCCCGGGTGCAACAGCCCTGTGAGCAGACCCGGGCACAGTACGAGCGTGGTCTCGCTGATGTCGAAGTCCTCGGGTTCGGGCAGTTCGTTGTCCCAGTCCGGCGCAGCGATGCCCTTCAGGAAACGGTCGGCGACCTTCTGCCGGTCGCTGCGCTTGTCGCTGGCCAGCGGGTTCTTCAGGTACTTGCCGAGACCACCGGCGGTCTCTGCGCGTTTGACGACCTCGGGATCCTTGACCGCCTCGCGGAGAAACAGATCCTTCCAGCGCAGGGCGAGCCAGCGCTTGGTCCCGTGGTCGGCGAAGGCCTCGCTCGGATCCTCGGCGATCCACTGCCTCACACTCGTGATCACTTCGTCGTAGTTCTGGTTCTCCAGATCGGCGTCGATGTTCATGATCGTCCTTCCCCTGCTCGATCCTGCGCGATGCTATTCGCCCGCATTGCCGGCAGCGGCAGTCGCCGCGGCATCGCGCTCGTCCTGCTTGCGCCCCCAACGCAGGAAGAGGAGCGTCGCCACTCCGAACACGGCCATCACGATCGCGATGATGAACATCAGACTGTCGAAGCCAGTGCTGTAGGCGCGTTGCGCCGCCTCGATCGCCTGCGCCGCGAGCGGACCGGTCGGCATCTGTTCCTCATGCTGCACGTACCAGCTCACTGCCGCCACGGCGTCGCCAGTCTGATCAGGTGAGAATCCGGCCTCCGACAGAAGCTCGGCGAACCGGCCGCCGTAGAAGGCCTGTACCAGCACGATGGTGCCGGTGAATCCGAGCGAATAGCCGACCTGCCCGACCGTCGTCCGGAATGAGGTGACGGTGCCGAAGAACTTGGCAGGAGCCTCCTTAACGAACAACGCCGCCTGGGGTACGCTCGTGCACCCGATCCCCGCCGACATGACGAAGAGCCCGGGGAGGATCCAGAGTGCAGATTTGTCGGCGCCCGCCAGCATGCAGAGCAGGAATCCAGCGGTCATCAGTGCAAAGCCGAGCCCCATCACCTTAGCGACGGAGCCGGGTCGCTTGCCGATCTGGATACCCGACCAAACTCCGACCCCACCGAAGATCAACAGGATGGGCACCTCAAGGAGCGCGACCTCGAAGGCCTTGAGGCCGGTAACGTACTGCCACCAGTTGCTTGCGGCAAGCTGCATGATTGCTTGTGCCAGGTTCCACGCCACACCGCTGACGATCGCCGCGATAAAGACCCCTCTGGTGAAGAGCTTGAAAGGGATCACCGGGCTCTCGGCCTTGGATTCGATCCAGAGGAAGAGTGCGAAACCGACGACTCCCGCTAGCACCGGACCCCAGAATGTGGGGGTGGTGAGTGACTTGGCCGCCTGGGAGAAGCCGTAGAGGAAGAGAACGGTGGCGACACCAATGACGATCAGTCCCCAATAGTCCACCTTCTTGACGACCTTCTTGGTCTCCGGGAGCATCTTGATGACCATTGGCAGCCCGATAAGACACAGCAGGGGCGTGAACAGTAGCGCCACGCGCCAGGAGGCATCCACGAGCAGGCCGCCGACGATGGTCGCCACCAGCATGACCATGAGAAGGGTCAGATTCCAGATACCCAGAGCGGCAGGTACGGACTTGGGGGGAGAGACCTCACGGACCATACTGTAGGAACTGGCCAACAGCCAACCCACACCTATTCCGGCGAGAGCTCGTCCCACCATGTAGAAGCCGACCCCCGGCGCTGCCGCCGCGATCACATCACCGGCGATTGTCACACCGAGCGCGATGTAGAGGACCTTGCGCCGGCCCATGCGGTCGCCGAGCATGCCGCCTATGAGCACCGTAGCTGCGAGCGCGAGCGTGGAGATGCTGGCTGCCAGCGCCGCTACGGCCGTAGTCATGCCAAAAGTCTTGGACACATCCACCAGTGCGATGCTCGCGATGGCCGGATCGGCCAGCTGGATACCGGACAGGTACCCGAGGAGGATGACCTGTCCCTTGGGGAAGCTGGTCGTCTGGTCTACGGCGGCGGTGGTCGTCACGCCCACCAATGTAGAAGAGCGGCGGGATTGATGCGCGTTGTCAGCCCCGGTGCCCACAGTTGCCTTTCGTCAGGTCCAGCTCCCCCAACCCACGAGTCGCAGGCACCTGATTCCGGGCAGTCACGCACCCGGCACTCCGGCCTGTGGGAACTATGTTAGGTTTACCTAAGTTTCAGAAAGTTAGGTAAACCTAAGTTAGGAGGACAGGGTGTTCGCGAACTACCTCATCGGGCTGCGGGAGGGCCTTGAGGCCGCACTGGTCGTCAGTATTCTGATCGCATACCTGGTAAAGACCGGTCGTGCCCGGATGCTGCCGCAGGTGTGGCTGGGCGTCGGCCTGGCGATCCTGCTGTCGCTGGGCGTCGGGGCCGCGCTCACCTTCGGGACCGCCCGGCTGTCCTTCGAGGCTCAGGAGGCGGTCGGCGGTCTGCTCTCGATCGTCGCCGTCGGCCTGGTGACCTGGATGATCTTCTGGATGGCGCGCAACGCCCGCCATCTTCGCGGCGAACTGCACGGACAGGTGGACCGCGCCGCCAGTGCGGGGGTGTGGGGGTTGGCCATCGTGGCATTCCTTGCGGTCGCGCGCGAGGGGCTGGAGACTGCATTATTCCTCTGGTCCGCGGTTCGGGCCACGGGAGGAGGGACCGCGCCTATCGTTGGGGCCTCGCTGGGGCTCGCCACGGCAGTCGTGCTCGCGTGGCTCATCTACCGGGGGGCACTGAAACTCAACCTGGCGACCTTCTTCACCTGGACCGGAGCGGCACTTGTGGTCATCGCCGCAGGTGTACTTGCCTACGGCGTTCACGACCTGCAGGAGGCGGGGATCCTGCCCGGCCTGAACTCGCTGGCGTTCGATGTCAGCAGTGTAGTCATCCCGGGCACCTGGTTCGCCACGCTGCTGAAAGGAGTCTTCAACTTCTCTCCCGCAACGACCTGGCTGGAGTTCGTCGTCTGGCTGGGCTATCTCATACCTGTCATGGCGCTGTTCGTGCGAACCGTCAGGCGCCCGATCAGCGTCACCATGAAGCAGCCTGATCGCTCACCGCAGCGCGACCCCGACTCACAACCCAGCACTTGACTCTCCGGCGCCGGTCCACGCGGGCTGAAGCCATCCAAGAAGCACACCACCCGAAGAACCATCCCAGTTCAACCACAACCAAGGAGCACCGCATGAAGACCGTTCTGATGTCCGCAACCACTTTGTCCCTCGGCCTGGCTCTCGCCGGCTGCAGCGGCGCCGACACCACGGCCGAGTCTGCCGACGGCGTGGCCGCCATCGCAGTGTCGAGCACTGATACCGAGTGCCAGCTCACGGCTGACGAGTCCCCGGCCGGAGTGGTCGCTTTCAGCGTCCGCAACGACGGCAGCCAGGTCACCGAGTTCTACCTGTATGCCCAGGACGGTCAGCGGATCATTGGCGAGGTCGAGAACATCGGTCCTGGCCTGACCCGCGACCTCATCGTCACTGCTGCACCCGGGACTTACGAGACTGCCTGTAAGCCAGGGATGGCGGGTGACGGCATCCGCGCGCCATTCGAGGTGATCGATAGCGGGGATGGCTCGGTCGCCGCCCAGGACATCGACGCCGAGACTGCGACCGCCGCATATGCCACCTACGTCCGCTCGCAGGCCAAGGAGCTGTTGGCCAGGACCAAGGCCTTCGCGCAGGTCTACAAGGATGGCGACGACGATGCCGCCCGCGCCAGCTACGCCCCCACACGCATGTACTGGGAAGCCATCGAGCCGGTCGCCGAATCGTTCGGTGACCTCGACCCGAAGCTCGACCTGCGGGAGGCCGACCTCGAACCCGGCCAACGCTGGACCGGCTGGCACCGGATCGAGAAGGACCTCTGGTCGCCCAAGCGTTACGAATCCCTCACCCGCTCACAGCGCGAGAAGCTGGCCGACCAGCTGGTCAAGGACACCGAGACGCTGGAGCGACGCGTCGTGAAACTGAGCTACACCCCGGATCAGCTCGGCAACGGCGCCAAGGAGCTTCTGGACGAGGTGGCTACGGGCAAGGTGACCGGCGAGGAAGAGATCTGGTCACACACCGACCTGTATGACTTCCAGGCCAATGTGGACGGCGCCCGTATCGCCTTCGAGGCGCTTGAACCGATCGTGCAGAAGCGCGACTCCCAGCTGGCAGAGCAGCTCACCGAGCGGTTCGACGACATCCAGCAGGAATTGGCGAAGTACCGGCAGGGGGACGGCTTCGTCTCCTACGCCGAGCTCACCCCGCAGCAGGTCCGGACACTGGCCCGCGCAGTCGATGCGCTGTCCGAACCCCTGTCCAAGCTCACTGCTGTGGTGGTCCAATGACCGTCCAGGAGTGCCAGCAGGGGCTGTCCCGACGTTCGTTCCTGGGCTGGGCGGGTCTGGGGACCACAGCTGTGGGGGCAGCTGCCCTCGGTGCGACCGTCGGGGCGAAAGCGGCTGGATCGGCTGATCCGACCGCTGAGGCAGGCGCAGCCTACGATTTCCTCGGCACGCACCAGAGCGGGATCACCACCCCCGCGCAGGACCGGCTGCACTTTGCGGCGTTCGACCTGACCACTGATCGGGTGAGCGATGTGACCCGGCTGCTCCGTGACTGGTCCCGAGCCGCACAACAGCTGATGTTCGGCTCAGACGTGGGGACCTTCGGCGCCATGTCGGGCCCGTATGACGCACCGCCTGAGGATACCGGTGAGGCCGTTGGGCTGCCACCATCCGGGCTGACGCTCACTTTTGGCTTCGGGCCAGGGCTGTTCCGGGACGCCAAGGGTCGAGACCGGTTCGGGGTTGCGGACCAACGACCCGCAGCGCTGATTGACCTACCGCACTTCCCGGGCGACAACTTGGACCACGGGCGCAGTGGAGGTGACCTCTGCGTGCAGGCGTGTGCCAACGATCCGCAGGTAGCGGTCCACGCCGTAAGGAATCTGGCGCGCATCGCCTTCGGAACGGCCGCGATCAGGTGGTCCCAGCTCGGGTTCGGGCGTACCTCCTCGACAAGCAGCAGCCAGACGACTCCCCGCAATCTCTTCGGTTTCAAGGACGGGACGGCGAACATCAAGGCAGAGGAGCCGATAGCGCTCGACGATCATGTCTGGGTCGGTAGGAGTGATCAACCGGCCTGGATGCACGGGGGGAGCTACCTGGTGGCCCGCCGTATCCGGATGACGATCGAGACCTGGGACCGCACGAGTCTGCGCGAGCAGGAGGACATCATCGGCCGAGCCAAGGGCTCGGGTGCGCCGCTGTCCGGTGGCGAGGAGTTCACCGAACCTGACTTCGCCGCCATGGGCAGCGGCCCGAACCCTCTAATCCGGAAGGACTCCCACGTTGCGCTGGCGCACCCCAGCCATCCGGGCAACAGCCGTATCCTGCGTCGTGGTTACAACTTCGTGGACGGCAACGACGGGCTGGGTCGGCTCGAGGCCGGCCTGTTCTTCCTTGCCTACCAGCGCGACATCCGTACCGGGTTCCTGCCTGTGCAGCAGGCGTTGGCGGCCTCGGACCCGATGAACGAGTACATCCAGCACGTGGGTTCGGCGGCCTTCGCGATTCCGCCTGGAGTCACCTCACCCGGGGGCTGGGTCGGAGAGAGCCTGTTCGGCAGCGGATAGGAGCAGGCTCCGCGAACGGATCGCTCAGTTGCTCTGGCTGCTTGAGGGCGACGCAGAGCCGCTGTGGTAGGGCTCCTCGCCAGCACCGGTGTCCTTCGCCTGCGCGGTGAACTCCTGGGACTGACCGTCGGACATGTTCAGGGTCACCGTGACTTCCTCGCCAGCCTTCACCGGTGTCGTCAGTCCCATGATCATGATGTGATCGCCGCCGGGTTCCAGCGTCAGTGAACCGCCGGCCGGCACCGTGAACTCCGACACCTGCTGCATCTGGGACTGGCCATCCACATCGACCGTCTCATGCAATTCGGTCATGCCTGAGGCGCTGGTCGACGCTGAGACTATCTGGACGTCTGCGTCCGTCTCGTTCGTGACCGTCCCGAAGACCGCAGACATCCCGGAGTCGCTGGCCTTGGCCCAGGCATCCATCACGCTGAGGGTCTGGGACGTCTCGGTCGCTGAAGCGGACGGGGAGTCGGAGGCGGAATCGGAGGAACTCGAGCAGCCACCCAACAACAGTGCTGCCGCGAGACCGGTACTTGCCAGAGCCCACGTTGTCCTGCCCATCGTCGGGCCTCCTTACTCCCAGGGGTATTCTCCAGTATGCATTCTTGAGCCATGTGGGCTGTCGTTGGGGTCGGCCACGGTGGTCCGTCCCACAGCTGTCAGGCCTGCCATGCAGTCGGCCCCTTGGGGGCCAGTGGTCGGCTATCGTGGCACGCATGAGCACAGCCCCGGAGTCACTGGCAGGGATGAGCCTCGAGTGGACCGGCAGGCACCACTCGCGACAGGGGGACTTCACGGACCTCAGTTCGCATACGGTGACGTACGAGACCGAGACCACGGATTACGTGACCGTCGCCGGGAAGCTCGTGGGCGTCGGGCCCTACGAGTACGTGCGACTGGACGAGCAGGTGGGCGTGGTCACGTACTACCCGCAGGAATATCAGGGTCTGGCCAACGTGGTGTTACGCGCCATTCTGAACTTCGCAGAGGGCACCGACAGGGCCGTGATCGAGCACGAGGGCAAGACCTTCGCCGTCGCGGACGGGACATTCAGGCAAGTCCCCACGCCAGCGAAGCCTGCCTCCTGAATCCGCATCAGTGCTCAACGACCGGCAGTATCGATGATGCAGGTAGGCATTTCGTACCAACTGTTGGTACGAAATGCCTACATGACAAAACGCGATGGCGGTGGTGTTGTGTTTCAGGACATACGAATGGCATATCTCGCGAGATAGGAATAATGATCTTGCTTTGATCGGGCATGTCGAAAGCCCGTCTTGTCATCACTGCCGTCGTCGTGGAAGGCCGCACACAGTCGGAGGTCGCCGATGCGTACGGGGTGAGTCAGGGTTGGATTTCACGTCTGGTGGCCCGGTACCGGGCTGAGGGGGAAGCGGCCTTTGAGCCGAGATCGCGGCGCCCGAAGTCCAGCCCGAACACGATCAGTGGCCACACCAGGGACCTGATCGTCGACCTGCGGCACACCCTCACCGGTCAGGGTCACGACGCTGGGGCTGACACGATCGTGTGGCACCTGATCCAGCATCACGGGATAACCGTGTCCCGTGCCACCGTATGGCGGACCCTCAAACGTGCCGGCCTCGTCGAGGCGGAGCCCAAGAAGAAGCCCAAGTCCAGCTACACCAGGTTCCAAGCCGAAATGCCATACGAGACCTGGCAGTCCGACTTCACCCACTGGCCGCTGGCCGACTGCAGCGACACCGAGATCGTCACCTTCCTCGATGACCACAGCCGCTACGCCCTGAACATCACCGCATTCCGAAGAGTCACCGTCGGGGACGTGGATGCAACATTCCTTACCAGCATTGAAAAATACGGCCCACCCGCAGCCACCCTCTCCGACAACGGTAAGCTCTACAAAATCGGCATCGGCCGAGCTTCCCCGCCGCCACTCCGGGGGAGACCCCTAACGCCCGAACCCCCATCATCATGCTCATCCAGGACCTCAACATCCGCATCATCCACGCCACCACCGGCGAAATCCTCAGAACACTGACCCTCGACCCAGACCGCGACTACCAACCCCAACAACCCCACACCCACCCCTCAAAAACAGGAAAACCCCCGAACCCGTAGGTTCAGAGGTATTCCTATGTCTCGAGAGAGGACAGAGCGGTGAGGGTGGGATTTGAACCCACGGAGGCTATGAACCTCGACGGTTTTCAAGACCGTTCCCTTAGGCCGCTCGGGCACCTCACCTTGCCGGTAGAACCGGCAGGGTTCAAGTATCGCAGGCAACTCCCAGCGCCACCAGATCTGCCTCCGATTCCTGCCCGACCAGGTTCTTGAGCACGACATCGCGCACCGGGTGGGATCACCTCTGGTGATGTACGGATCGGAAGTAGGCGAGGTGAATCGCCGAGTAGATCATGGCGGCAAGGCCCAGCAGCACAAGTGCGGTGTCCACGCCGACGGCGTCGAACAGCCAGCTCATCAGGAACGCGCTGACCCCGATGGCGGCCGTGGTGCCACCGACCAGGACACCCAGCATGCGGCCCGACACCTCCGCAGGCAGGTCATTGACCAACGTACTCTGGGCTCCGATCCAGACCGTCTCGGTGGCAGCGCCGATTGCGGCCAGCAGGAGAAGATCCACAATCAGGCTCTGGCTGAGACCGAGCAGGACCAGCAGTAGCCCCATGCTGAGGACGCCCGCGTCCACGAGTCTCCGCTTCGCCGTACCCTGGCTCAGACGCCACCGGCTGATCGGGTTTGCGATGAGTCCGCCGAGGGCCATGGCGGCCATCAACAGGCCGACATATCCGACCTCTTCCCCATGCGAGACCGCGATCGTAGCAGTGAGCTGCTGGATCGGGCCGACGAGAGCGAAGAAGACGACGCCCCCGAGCAGGACCACCCGTGCGATGCGAAGCCCCAGACCCTGCCGCACGCCTTCGACGTAGGCTGTGGTTGGCGCGGTGAGCTTCGGCGTCTCGAGTTCCTCCTCATACGGCAGCCGGGTGACCCGGAAGATCAGCCACATGCCGGCGTTGGCGAGCGCGTTCAGGATGAACACACCCTCGATGCCCACCAGTAGGACCAGGCCACTGCCGATCAGCGGTCCCAGGAACTTCGCGCCGTTGGAGGCAGCGAAGCCGTTGGCCAGGATCGCCGTCCGCAGCGGCGGTGGCACCGACATTGGGAGCGCTTTCATCAGCGGAGCGGACAGCAGTCCCCGCGGGATGGCACCGAGCAGTACGAGTACATACAGGAGTCCGACGCTAAGCAGTTCGAATTCTGCGAGTACCGCGATCGTGGCGGGAGCAACGATGCTCAGCGCGGCCAGGCGTGACAGCAACGGCACGGTCCGGTACCGGTCAGCAAGGAAACCCCCGATCGGGGAGACGATCGCCTCCGGGAGGATGGCAAGCATCGCCAGCACGCCGACAGAGGCTGCGGTGCCGGTCTCACCGAGCACCCACCAGGAGGCGGCGGCAGTCTGCATCCATGATGTGCCGCCGTTGAGGGCTTTGGCGATCAGGCAGCGACGGGCAGCAGGATGACTGAGCGTCGTCGTCGCCATCGTGCCACCTATGCAGTCCTGGGCATCCTATCGGGAGGCGCCAATCCGGCCACCGAATTGCGACGACGAGGGTGAGGTTCCAGACTGGCTGCAGCCAGGTACTGTCGCCGCTCATGACATGACTGCGGACCGGCAGATCGACGAGACTCCGTTCGAGCGTCTCGTAGCCGTGGCTGACGAGGCAGGAGCGAGATGTCTTCAAGAGGGACTCTGCGCAGGACACTGTCGACGCTGGTCGCGGCCGCTCTCCTGGCGGTAGGGCTCTTGGTGGTCATACCCTCCTGGTGGGCGGGGGCTGCCACACAGACCTTCTCCTACACCGGAGCCGTGCAGTCCTTCACCGTCCCTGCCGGTGTCTCCAGCATTCAGGTGGTCGCGGATGGCGGGAACGGGAGAGCGGTTGAAGGGACTGACGCCCTGGGTGCCAGGGTCACGGCAACGCTGACTGTCACGCCGGGCCAGCAGCTCGCTATCTACGTGGGAGGTGCCGGCGCCGAAGGGGCCGGTGGTTTCAACGGCGGCGGCGTTGGCGCAGGTGGGGGCGGAGGTGCTACCGACGTGCGGCCCATCGGCGGCGCATTTGCCGACCGTCTCCTGGTCGCGGGAGGCGGAGGAGGCTCAGCTCTACTGGACTCTCCCGGAGGCGCTGGCGGTATCCCTGACGGCGTCGCAGGCGCCGACGGAGTGAACGGCGGGTGCACGTACGGGGGTGGGGGTGGCGGCACCCTGTCGGGTCCCGGGGCCGGTGGTACGTTCTTTGGTTGCAGCGGTTCCCAGGCGAACGGCCAAGCAGGGGCTCTCGGTGCAGGTGGGGCCGCGGGGTGGTCCCATGGTGGAGGTGGTGGGGGTGGCTATTACGGTGGCGGCGGTGGTTCTGGCCCCCTCGTGTCGGCCTTTCAGAGGGCCGGGGGCGGTGGCGGCTCGAGCTTTGCCGACGGCAGTGCGACGGGCGTCTCCTTCGACCTCAAGCAAGCCGGCGACCAGTCGGACGGCCGCCTGACCATTGCGTATGCAAGCACCGTCACTTTCAACGCGAACGGTGGCACGGGGTCCATGGCCGATCAGGTCAGTGCGGTCCCCGCGGCTCTGGCTGCGAGCACATTCGCCCGGCCGGGCTTCAGCTTCACCGGGTGGAACACCCAGGCCGACGGTGGTGGGACGGCGTATGCCGATGGAAGCACCTACTCATTCGCTTCCTCCATCACGCTGTACGCGCAGTGGTCGGCGGATGTGACGCCCACGCCGTCTCCCACCGCAACGCCCGCTCCTACTGCGACACCCATCCCCACGCCCACTCCGACACCCACCCCCACTCCGACGCCGCGTCCCACGACAGAGCTTCGGATCGTCAAGTCGGTGTCCAAGGGACAGCAACTGAAGGCCCTGGGGCGTCAGGTCCTGGTGAAAGCGGTCGTACCGGATTCTGAGGGCCGCAAGGCCATCAAGCGGGTTCGGACGCAGTGCTACCTCAACGGCAGGAAGCTCACGGGGGCAGCCAGACGCCACAACTGTGTCATTACCACCAAGCGCACGGCAGACGCCGTGACCGTGAAGGCGACACCGACGTGCAGCGTGGGTTTGCGTTTCCGGACCCGGATCGTGGCCAAGGCCGCCGGCGCCACCCGGACCGTCTGGCAGCGCAACTGGGGTGTCGCGGCGGACCCCAAGATTCCCTGCCGCCTGCCGGGTAATGGCTGAACGAGCTGGACAACTGCGGCAGGGGAACCTATCCCGAGGTCCGCTGCTTCTAAGCTGAACCCATGTTCGACGACTTCGACCTGTTCCACTTCAGCCACGGTGGCAAGACCCACCCCGTCTTTCGGGCTGGGGAGGGCCCGGTCGTCGTGGTGCTGCATGAGCTGCCCGGAATCACGCCCCAGGTCGCCGACTTCGCCAGACGCGTACGGGATGCTGGATTCACCGTCTTCATGCCCGAGTTCACGGGCAAGGCGGGCAAGCCATTGAGCAACGGGTATCTGGCGCGGGAATCGGCGAAGATCTGCATCAATCGTGAGTTCCGGGTGTTCGCCGCTCACCGGTCCTCGCCGGTGACCGACTGGGTGCGCGCCCTGGGCAAGTACGCGTTCGACGAGGTTGGTGGCAAGGGGATCGGTGCCATCGGCATGTGCTTGACCGGCAACTTCGCGCTCTCCATGATGGTGGACCCGTGGCTGCTGGCCCCGGTGCTGTCCCAGCCATCATTGCCAGTCCCGTTGCCGGGCATCGACAACGGCCGCGAGTTGCACATCTCGGCACCCGACCTGGCCACGGCCCGCCGCCGGGCCATCGACGAGGGAGTCTGCGTGCTCGGGCTGCGGTTCAGCGAGGATCGGCTGGTTCCGCCCCAGCGATTCGAGCGGTTGCGTGAGGAGTTCGGGGACCGCTTCGAGAGCGTCGAGATCGACTCGAGCAAGGGCAACGAGTACGGTCTCACTGAACTGGCCCACAGCGTGGTCACCACGGAGTTTGTGGATCAGGAAGGCCATCCGACGTACGAGGCTTCCCGACGGGTCGTGGACTTCTTCGTCGAGCACCTTCAGTAGCGGCCTTTACGCACCTCGAATCTGTTACGCATACCGCTCTGACCCCGGATCGTGAGAATCTGGCACTATGACCGACTCGGATGACCGCCTGCCCCAACGGCAACCAGACGCGTTCTCGGTGCTCGGCTTGCCTCCCGCGGGCCCGCAGTACGCCGAAGCAGAACCGCCGCCCACGGGGTTGCACAATACGACCGTGTTCACCGCGCCCCCGCCGTTCGACAGCGAGCCCGACGCCAGCAACATGGACTACTGGCGTGACCGGTATGTGAATGAGCGTCGTCGTTCGAAGGTGCTCATGATTGTGGCGGGGTCGCTGGCCATCATGCTTCTTGGGGCGATCTTCTACGGCGTCAACGCCGCAAGCCAGTCAGGCTCGCCCACGGGCGACACGACCGTCCCGTTCGGAGGTCAGCAGGACGGTGGTCAGTCGGATGGTTTCGGGAACCGGCCGGACAATGGCGCTCCAGGGTTCGACCGCAGGGGTCCCGGCGATTCGTCGAGGGGTGGCCCATCGGAGCGGTTCTTCTCCGAGGGTGCCCCGGGTGAGGCGCTGCAAGGGATGGTTGAGGAGTTCACGAGCGACTCGGGTTTCCTCGGTGAGCAGTTGCGCAACGGCCTCGATTCCGCTGTGGACAACGGCTTGCTCTCCCAGGAGGAGGCGGACTCGTTGCTGGCCGACTTGGGCTTCAGCCCCGGGGGCACCGAGAGCTGAACCGTCGCAGTCCCACAGTGGGCTTGGCTTCGGGTTCCGCTGGGTTCTATCAGGCCTCTCCGGTTGTGTAGATCACTGCCCACACGTGCGCATACCGGCTCGGATCCGGGCCGCGTAGGCTGGAGGCATGACTGAGCCAGCTTCCCGAGCCCGGCAATTGACCAAGACGTACGGCAGTGGTGACACCCAGGTGGTGGCGCTGGACAGTGTCGACGTCGACATCAACACTGGGGAGTTCACCGCAGTGATGGGGCCCTCCGGCTCCGGCAAGTCCACGCTCATGCACTGCCTGGCGGGGCTGGATTCCATCACGAAAGGCGAGGTGTATCTGGGTGACACCGCGCTGGCAGGGCTGAACGACACCGCCCTCACCAAGCTGCGCCGAGAGCGGGTGGGCTTCGTCTTCCAGGCCTTCAACCTCATCCCGACACTGACGGCGCGGGAGAACATCACGCTGCCCCAGGACATCGCCGGTCACAAGGTGGATGTCGACTGGCTCAACCAGGTCATCGCAATCCTGGATCTCGAGAGCAGGCTCAGTCACAAGCCCACCGAGCTCTCGGGTGGTCAGCAGCAGCGCGTCGCGGTTGCACGCGCCATGGCGGCCCGTCCGACCGTGATCTTCGCCGACGAACCGACCGGCAACCTGGACTCCCGCTCGGGTGCCGAACTGCTGGGGTTCCTGCGGCGCAGTGTTGATGAGAACGGCCAGACCATCGTGATGGTGACCCACGACCCCGCCGCCGCCAGCTACGCCGACCGCATCCTGTTCCTCGCCGACGGCAGGATCGTCGATGAGATGCGGGAGCCGACGCCCGACAAGGTACTCAACCGGATGGTCGCCTTCGAGCGACTGCCGCAGCAGGGGGAGTGACCCGTGCTCACCGCCACGCTGCGGACCGCGTTCGCGCACAAGGGTCGCCTGGTGCTCAGCACCCTGGCGGTGGTGCTGGGAGTGGCGTTCGTGACAGGCACTCTGATGCTCACGAACGCACTGGACCGCACCTTCGTCGACATCATCGAGGGCAGTGCCCAGGATGTGCAGGTCACCAGGGAACCCGCGGTCGGCCAGGAGATCACCACGGACCCGGGGGACTCCGCGCCCCTGCTCCTCAGTGATGACGCGGTCGCAACAGTGCAAGGCGTGCCCGGAGTGAGTGCCGCGGCCGGTGGCATCGCCCGGGAAGGTGTCTATCTCATCGATTCCTCCGGTGAGGTCGCCGGGGCGGTCGGTCCGCCGGCCATCGGCCTGAACTGGGAGAGCGATCCGGAGCTCAACACCAACACGCTCACCGCTGGACGCGCCCCGGAACGGAAGAACGAGGTCGCGGTCGACGACGTCACGTTCGGCAAACTCGGCATCGCGATCGGGGAGCCGATCTCGGTGGTGACACCGTCGGGCACCGTTGATGCTGAACTGGTCGGCACCTTCAAGTTCGGGGAGACCGGTGGTCTCGCAGGCGCGACACTGGCGGCCTTCGAGCCGAAGCAGGCCCAGCAGCTGCTCGCTGAACCCGGATACTGGACCGCGATCGATGTGGCGGTCGCCGACGGCTACACCGATGAGCAGGTCGCAGCCTCCATCTCCGAGGCCCTCGGCGACGGTGATCTGCTCGTGCGGACCCGTGCGGAGCAGGTCGAGCAGCAGAGTGATGAACTGCGTGACGGTCTGGCCTTCTTCAACTACATCATGGTCGGCTTCGCCGCCATCGCGCTCTTCGTGGCAGCCTTCCTCATCTACAACACCTTCTCCATCCTGATCGCCCAGCGCGGCCAGGAGCTCGCGCTGCTGCGGGCGATCGGTGCCACTCGGGTGCAGGTGCTTCGCAGCGTTCTGGTGGAGGCCCTCATCGTGGCAGTCGTCTCGGTGATCCTGGGCGTCGGGCTGGGCTATCTGCTTGCGCTCGGGCTGGCGGCGCTGTTCGACTCATTCGGGCTGAGTCTCACCGCAGGGATCGGTATCACGGCGAGCGCAGTGCTCTGGGCCGCGCTCGTGGGCATCGTAGTGACCCTGCTGGCAGCCATCGTCCCTGCCTACCGTGCCGGCCGGATCAAGCCGGTGGCCGCCATGCGGGAGATCGGCGCCAGTGATGAACGGATCGGCAAGGTGCGCACGGCTGTCGGCGTGGTGTTCCTGCTCGCGACGGCCGCGCTGATGGCGACCGGCCTGGCCAGCGATGACGGGGGAAGCAGAGCGCTGCTTGTCGCGCTGGGGACGCTCCTGCTGCTGATCTCGGTCGTCATTCTCGCGCCGCTGCTGTCGGTGATCGTCGTGTCCGTGATCGGGCCGCTGTTCTCATTGCTGGGCCGGACCACGGGTAGGCTGTCGGTTCGCAACGCGTTGAGGTCCCCCAAGCGGATGGCGACCACCGCCAGTGCTCTGACGATCGGGCTGGGGCTGGTCGTGGCGGTCACCGTGATCACGAGTTCTGCCAAGGCATCGCTGGGGGAACTGGTGGACCAGTCCTTCGGCGCCGAGTTCGTGGTGGGCACGACAGCGCAACAGCCATTCTCGACCGAGGTGGCCGACGAGATCCGGAACGTTGACGGTGTCGAGTACGTCATCAGCGAGTCAGGAGGACCGGTCTCCATCGACGGCGAGGAGACCGGCATCACGGCGGTCGGTGGTGGCCCGCTCGATGAGGTCTACAGCGTCGAGGATGTCTCGGGTGACTTCGGCCAGCTGGAATCCGGACAGGCGGTCGTCAACACCGAGTATGCCAAGGAGCAGGGCTGGGACCTCGGCAGTGAGGTGCGTATCCTCTTCCCCAGCGGGGACGAACGCAGCTTCGAGATCGTTGGCATCTATGCCTCCAACGGCCTGATCGACGGTCTGGTGATCCCGCTGGATGACTACCGTGAGGTCGGCGGCGCATCGCAGGACCGCAGCCTCTATGTGACGCTGACCCCGCAGGCGGATACCCAACAGGTATTGGCCGACATCGAGGCTGTGGCGGACACCAATCCACTGCTGCAGGTGCTGGATCAGACCGAGCTCAAGGAGCAGACGGAGTCGCAGCTCAATCAGTTGCTCTACCTCGTGTACGCGATGCTGGCGCTGTCGGTGGTCATCGCAGCGATGGGGGTGGTGAACACGCTGGCCCTCAGTGTCATCGAACGCACCCGCGAGATCGGATTGTTGCGGGCGGTGGGGGCGACCCGCAGACAGATCCGGGCCATGATCCGCGCCGAGGCGATCCTGATGGCCGTGCTCGGGGCGATCCTGGGCATCGCGGTCGGTGTGGGTGCGGGCCTGGCTCTGCAGCGTGCGATGGCCGACGCGGGCATCGAAGTCCTGGACATCCCGATCGCGACTCTCATCGTGATCCTTGTGCTGGCCATCATCATCGGTGTGGTGGCTGCGGCTGTCCCGGCGCGGCGAGCGGCGAAGCTGGACATCCTCAAGGCGATCGCGACTGAGTGACCGGCTGCCTTTCGGTTGGGAGACAGGTGGCGAGTCGGCGCCCTTCAGAATTGCGCCCGGCGCAGCTGCCCGACTATCCCGGCTGCCGGTTCAGTGCGGCCAGGAGCTCAGCAGTGTCCACCTGCTCGCAGTACCCCGAGCTGCACAGCAGCCCGGCGGCATGACGTTCAGGTGTCTCCGCCAGGACACCGTCGCGCAGGCAGATCACCCGATAGCCGAGATCAGCGGCATCCTTGATGGTGTGGTCGATGCACTGGTCGGTCAGCAGCCCGCCGACCACAAGTGTGTCGATATCCATGTTGCGCAGCACGTAGTCCAGGGTGGTCGAGTTGAAAGCCGAGGAGGAGGTTTTTGGCAGCACCACCTCGTCGTCCGTCGGCGCCAGTTCCGGGATGACCTCGGCCGCACGTGACCCGGGCGGGAACCCCAGCCCGCAGGCCTTGTAGTCCCTGCTGCGATCCCGACCGTCGGCCGTGAGATTGGCGATCACCGTGTGCACCACCTCGAGGCTGTGCTCCCGGCAACCGGCCAGCGCCACTTCCAGCTGCGGGAGCACATCCCGGCGAAATCGTTCGTGGAAGCCGGCAGGCCGCGGCGGGGAGTCGTCCCCGCAGGTGCCATGCTGCAGATCCACCAGGAGCAGGGCCGAGCGGGCAGGGTTTTCCAGTGTCAGGACCATGCTCGGCTCCGTCGCCCCATACCCGGGAGCCTAGTGGGTGCACAGCCGGTTCTCCGCCTGATGGAGCAGGCTGGTTGCGGGCAACTGCGTGGCGCAGCAGGATGGTCGGGAGCGGCTGTGGCAGCGACCGGTTGGAGGACACATGTCAGGTGAGGATGAGCTGGTTCTGGAGCTGTCCCGGCGAGGAGTCCGGTACCTGGCCGTCACGTGGGTGAACCACACGGGGTCCACGTTGGTGAAGACCGTGTCCCTGCCGCATATGGAGGGAGCCGCCGCCCGGGGTCTGGGATTCTCGCCGGTGTCGGATGCATTCACCGCCACGGGCGGAATCGACCCCGAACAATCCCTGGCCCGACCGGACGGGGATCTCCGGCTCGTCCCCGACCTCGGTCAGGTCGCCATCCTGGACGAGACGCTCGGGTGGGCGTGGGCACCCGGGGATCGTCGTGAACGAACCGGGGCCGCCTACTCTGCCGACCAGCGGTCCTTCTGCCGCCGGCAGCTCGAAGCGTTGGCCGGTGCCGGCCTGGTCATGCGTGCGGGCTTCGAGCTGGAATGGGTCGTGGGCCAGGAAACACCGGACGGTACCTTCCGGCCAGCCGTGCTCGGCAGCCCTTACGGGGCGGACCGGCTCGTCGACGGGCTCGACTACGTGAGTGCAGTCGCCGAGGCGCTCGATCGGGCCTCAGTGGCCTGGTTGCAGGTGCACCCGGAGTACGGACCGGCGCAATTCGAGGTCTCGCTTCCGCCTGCTGATCCACTGACGGCCGCCGACCAGGTGGTCCTCGCCAAGCTCGTGATCCAGCGGGCGACCAGCAAGCTCGGGCTCCGATGCAGTTTCAGCCCCGTCGTGGAGCTGGGCACGGTCGGCAACGGTGGCCACATGCACCTGAGCCTGGAGCAGGGGGGTGTGCCGGTACTCAGCGGCGGCGACGGTCCAGGGGGCCTGCGACCAGCCGGGCAGGCCGTGGTCGCGGGCCTGCTCCACCACTTGCCGGGGCTGGTGCCGCTGGGCTGCGCCCTGGGAGTCTCATACCTGCGACTCGTACCCGAAACCTGGTCCGCACCATTCGTCGCCTGGGGCATCGAGAACCGCGAGGCAGCCCTGCGACTGGTGCCCAGCGCGGTGGACGGCGCGCCCGCGACCCTTGAGTACAAGACGGCCGACCTGTCCGCCAACCCCTATCTGCTGGTCGGCGGGATCGCCGCAGCAATCGTCGAATCCATTGCGACAGGGCGACCGCTGCCGGCGCCGGTGGTGGGGGATCCCGGACAGCTGCCGCAACCGCCGGACCGGGTGCCGGTCAACGTTTCGCAGGCAGCCGAAGCCCTGGCCGCCAGCGAGTTGCTGCGCGACGCCATGGGCGAACGGCTGCACGACACCCTGGTGGAGTCCCGACAGGCGGAGGCCCGCCGGGTCGCCTCGCTCACCCCGGAGCAGTCAGTGGCGTCGACCCGCTGGTGGCCGTTCGGCGAGGACCCGGCCTGACGGGTCCGGCAGCTAAGTTTCCGGCCCAGGGGCTGATCCACCTTCGTCCGAGGCGCTGTCGGTCGTCCGGTCATCCTGTTCGGTCACGCTGTCGCCGGTCCCGCGCAGGCCCTGGCGGAAACTGAAGTCCGGGTTCGCCCGCCGCCAGCTCAACAGCGTGATGAGCCCGAGGATGAGCGGCACGGCAAGGGTGAAGACGCGGAAGACGACCAGCGCAGCGATCACCGCGTTGCCGTCGACTTCGGTGCCGACGTGGGTCAGGATGCCGTACAAAGCAGCGTCCAGGATGCCGATGCCGCCGAACGGCAGTGCCGTCAACGGGTAGGTGATCAGGAAGGCCGCGACGATCTCCACGCCGTTCAGCTGATCGGGATCGACGCCCAGAAAGCGCATCGAGGCGAACAGCATGATGGCTTCGACCACGACCATGGCCAGCAGCGCCACGAGCGCCTTGGCCCACTCCCGGCGCATCTGTTGTTCGACGTCGGCACGGAACTTCGCCATCGTGTCGGACCACCGCTGCGGGTCGGCGACCTTGGGCCGGACGCGTCGTACGAGCTTGGCGCAGGTGATGCCGAGCCAACGGGCGCTGGACTCGGAGCGCACGATCAGGACGATCAGCAGGGCCATCAGCACGGCGATGGCGGCACTGACCAGCGCGACCACCGCGTAGTTCTCGTCGTACCGAACGGCGACCAGGAGTGCGAGAAAGCCGACCACGGGAGCAGCGAAGCGCAGGATGTAGTAGATCAGGGTGTTCAGGCTCAGTGCCGCGAGCGCGGTGTCCAGTGCCACCTTCCAGGACCGGAACATGGCAACGCGCAGCACCACGTCGCCTGGCGGTGGTGCCACCGTCGCCACCAGATTGGCCGACAGGTCGCTCACGGTCGAGCGCCATACGGACAGGCCGGCCGCGAAGAGGGCCAGCGGGACGGCATTGAGGAACTGTCGCAGCAGCAGCAGGACTGTGAGGATGCCCGCCTGCAAGAGAGTCAGCGTGCTCAGTGAGTCGCCCACTTGCGCCCAGTCGACCTCACGGACGATCTCGATCACCGCCCAGGCGATCACGACGACGATGATGACCTTCAGTGCCGGGATCAGCAATCGCCTCCAGGCGGGGCGGCTGTCCGGTGATTCTGCCGAGCTCATGGGCTGCCCGGCTCTGTGTCGGTGAGTTCGTTCATGCGGGCACGCAGTTCCGCACCTGTCAGGCTCCCCTGTGATCTGGCCAGTACCGCGACGACTGCCGCGTGCCTGCGATCATCTGTCTGTTCGGCTGCCAGGGCGATCCGGCCTGGATTCGGACGCAGCAGATACCAGGCGATGATCGTGGGCCACACCAGGGTGCAGCTCACAGTCCAGAGGGCCTTGCTGAGGCCACTGGCCGAATGACGCAGGATGTCGATCACCGCGAGCGCCCAGACCAGCACCAGCGGGATGGCTACGTACCAGAGGTCGTCCACAGCACCTCCTCATTCGCTTTGCTGACCGCGCGCCGGGCCGCTACCAGTCGCCTCCTGTCGGCTCGCCTCCCCAGACGCACCGAGCGGAGCTTGTGCCAGCCCGCGGCCGTTCGTTCCAGGACCAACAGGAAAGCGGTCAGGAAGAAGGGTGGCAGCAGGATGCCGAGCGCGTAGCCGAACCAGCCCTGGGCATCGCCTGCCTGCCAGATGATGACTCCCCATTCGACTCCGAACGCGAGCAGGGCGGTGCCGGGGACGAAGGTGGCGCGCTCCGCTGCTCCTAGCGGCAGTCGCTTCACCACCTGCACCGCCAGCCAGGGCAGGAACCACAGACTCAGCCCTGCCAGCGCATAGGGAAGCAGGATGATCGCCAGGATCGCATCCCACCACCAACGTCGTCGGCCTGTGACGCGCCGTCCTGCGGCCGCTGCCACTCCCAGGTCTCCTGACCTCGAGGAGATCAGCAGATCGCGGTACTCGTGACCTGCCTCAAGCACCGAGGCATCCTCATCCTGCTCCGACAGGGCCCCCGCCACCAGTGCCACGTCTCCGTACCTTGTCGGGGTGGCATCGGGATCGATGTCATGTAGCAGCACGTCGGCAGCCTGCTCGTAGGAGTGGGCGGCGTCCCAGTCCGGATAGTCGGGAGCGGCGGCTTTCAGTCGCGCAGTGATCAGAGCCGTGAGTGCCGTGACGGTCTCCTGATCGGCGGCATCCCGGCTCCCCACGCTCGCGCTCCAGGCATCCAGATCGATGGCCTCGCCCACCCGGACCAGCGCCCTGGTGCGAAATCCGCTCTTGTCCTCGTAGTGCAGACCCAGTGGCACGATCCGGATACCCGAGACTCCCGTCGCCGCTGCGCCCAGAGCGATGCGGGCTGCGCCCGTCTTGACCTCCGCGATGTGGGGCACGTCCTGGGTGACACCCTCCGGGAAGATCAGGATCATGTCGTCCGCGGCCAGGGCCTCGTAGCAGGACCGGAACATGGCATCGTTGCGTTCGGCGCCACTGCCCGAGTCCTCCTTGCGATGCACAGGGATGGCGCCCGCGAGGGTCATGAGCTGGCCCACCACGGGTACCTTCCAGATCAGGTCACGTGCCACCACTCGCGGCATCCGAGGAGTGGCATCCACCGCCAGGATCGCGTCGGACAGGCCTCCGAAGTGATTGCTGACCAGCACCACCGGCCCCTGTTCGAGATCAGCGTCCGACTGTACGGTGATCTCCCGGTACACCAGCTGGGCCAGGGCGCCGGCAAGGCGCCGCGAGATGCGACCGCGACTCATTGCAGCACCTCCGTCTGATCTGACGCTGCCTGCCTGCTCGATTCAGCCGGGGACCGTGCGAAGAGGACCAGACCCCACACCCCGAACGTGAGGGCCGACAAGGTGTGCCACAGAGCATGCCACTGCAGGAGCGATTCCGGTGAGCACAAGGTGGAGTCGGTGCGCCCGAGGAACCAGGTCACAAGCGCGACGGCCAGGAGCGCGGCGACCGCCCAGATTCTCGGCGCGCTGAGCCCTGGTAACGCCTGCGTGCGCCGCAGCAGCCGGATCACTGGCACAAGCACCGCGAACGCGAGCAGCACCACCACCATGAAGTCGTGGCTGAACTGTGCGACCGCACTTCTGGGACCGTGGAAGTCGGCACTGGACATACCCACCAGTGCGAGCACAGCAGCATAGGCCCACGCGGTGGCGCTGCGGTCCGCGGAACGCAATATCAGGAGCAGCACCACCGCCACGAGCAGGTAGGCGAGGCTGGAGAAGGCGTTGGCCGGCTGGTACAGCAGGCCGTCGTGGGCCAGTTCGCAGTCGCCGACGGTCTCGGTGATGACGGCCATCATGACTGCTGCACCGGTAGCGCAGCCGGATGCTGCGCCTTGATGAAGGCCTCGGGGGAAACTGGGCGGCCGTAGCGGAACCCCTGCAGGTACTGGATCGGCAGTGAACAGACGGCGACTTCCTCTGCCGCGTCCTCGATGCCCTCGGCCAGCACAGCGCAGTCGACGCCTCGGGCTATCTCCACCACCCCAGCGAGGAATGCCAGGCCGCCCTCCGATCGGGCGGCTGCCACAATGATGCTCCGGTCGATCTTCACGATCTCCGGCTTGAGGCGCTGCAGCAGCGAGAAGTTGGAGTAGCCGGTGCCGAAGTCGTCGATGGCCAGCCGGTAGCCCAGTTCCCGGAGTCGCCGAAGGGAGTTCAGCGCCTCCTCACTGCCGGTGAGCTGTTCGGACTCGGTGACCTCGACGACCAGAGCGTCGCTGCTGGCCAGCAATGGCTGCGAGGTCAGCTTCTGCTGGATCTCCGGATCGGTCAGTTCACTCACGGAGAGGTTGAACGTGATGAATGAACCCTGCGGCAGGGCTCCCAGCAGCTTCGGCGCGTCGGCGGCCAGGTGGTCGACGGTGATGCGGCCGATGTCCAGGATCTGTCCGGTCTGTTCGGCGGTGCCGATGAACTGGCCCGCAGGGATGCGGGTGCTGCCGTCGATCCGACGGATGAGCGCTTCACAGCCCACGGGGGTGCGGATGTCGGAGTGGATCACCTGGTAGTGCAGCTCGAAGCGCCGGTCCCTGATCGCGTCCTCGATCTCCTGTCGCTGCTGCGCCGTTCGTAGCCGTGACCTGGAGCTGGTGGGCCCGTACCAGCGGTAGCCCAGACTCCGGAACTGCACTTCCTCCCGCATGGCGAGTTCCGCGTTCTGGAGCAGGTCCTCAGTCGTCCGCGGCTTGTCGCGGTTGCTGTCGACACCGATGCGGGTGGAAAGCGTTACCTTCACCGAGTCGAGGGACACGCGGGACTCGGTCGCATCAAGCAGTCGGTCGGCCTGCTCCCCGCAGCGGTTGCGGTGCTCCTGGCCATCCTGCCCCGGCTCGTCGGTCAGGACGACCAGGAAGCTCTCGTCGACGATCCGTCCGAGCGCCGCATCGGGTGCGGCCCTGCGCAGGCGTTCAGCTGTCAGCCGTAGCAGCTGATCACCGAGGCGATGCCCGTTCGCGGTGACGAAGGATGGCAGTCCGTCGAGGTAGACCCACAGGACTGTGCACACCTGGCCACGCAGCAGAGCAGTATCGATCGCCTCCACCAGTCCGCGACGATTCAGCGTGCCGGTGGGTGGGTCACGGATAGCTGCCGCGCTGGCTGCGCGCTGGACGGCCAGTGCGTTCCAGACGAAGAGCAGCAGGAGCAGGGACATGCTGACCAGCATCATCGTGCGGTTGTAGTACCAGCCCAGTGTCCATCGGTCCACGGTAGCGCCGACGATTCCATGGCCGAATACGATCACGAAGATGCCTGCGATCCAGTAGTGGATCACCATCTTGGTGCGCAACGCCAGAGCGATGAGGAAGATCGCCTCCGCCGCAGCACATATCAGCCAGACGGTTCCGAGTCGGATGTTCAGTTCAGTGACCTGTCCGTCAGGCTGAATCATGGTCGGCAGGTGCGGGGCCAGCGCGATGATCACGACTGTGACAACGGCCGTGACGCAGATGACGGCGACCGGCTGCCAGACCACCGAGTCCTTGATCCTGGCACGTGGATCGTAGGGGCGCCGTAGCAGCCAGGCAGCCCCGGTCGTGCCCACCAACAGGGAGAGGGTCCATATCCACGCCA
Organism: Actinomycetota bacterium; assembly: GCA_020438795.1. Classification (GTDB taxonomy): domain Bacteria; phylum Actinomycetota; class Actinomycetes; order S36-B12; genus JAGQTY01. The sequence goes on along the minus strand of JAGQTY010000016.1, from coordinate 12,601 downwards.
GGTAGGAACCGACCTGGTTGCTGCCGATGTCGGGCTCGCTGCTGGTGAAGATCTCTATCCAGGTGAATGGGGTGACAAGCCAGACCAGTCCGCCGAAGAAGATCGTGTTGGCGAACCAGACGTAGCCGCGCAGTCGGGTGGCCGCGGCCTGGGCGTAGAGCATCGCTGCCACCACCACGGCGAGCGCCCCCAACACGAAGGCGTGGGTCGGCGGCACCCAGAGCAGGACCGGCAGTGGGTTGTCCCGGACCGAGAGGATTGCCAGGTTGATGCCGAGGTAGACGATGACACCGATCACCAGTGCGATCTTGACCCCGCGGGACAGCTTGTACGGGGCATGCATGGTGTAGACGCCGGACTGGAACGCCTTGGTGACCATACCGCATTCTGGCGTGCAGCCGACCGGCGTCGCCTGCTACGGACTGTTCTGTGCCCTTTGTGCACTGGCCCGCGGGCCTCGAGTCAGGTCGGGTTGGCCGGACGACGGCGACATGACTGATTACGAGCGAGATAGCGGTGGAAGTATCGACCTGAATGGCCGACCACGTGGTCCCGCCGAGTTGATCGGTGATTCCACCAGCATCGGTGGGTTCGATCACTGAGCACCCGGTGTTTCGGCAGAGCGCGGTCGTCTACAGATAGTCCGACGAGCGATCAGTGTCGCCTGTCAGGCAACGGCTGATCACTGGGAGCGTTCAGAGAGCATCAGACCCCCCCCGTGCGGCACACTATCGCCATGCGTAGTATCCGTGTCCGTGTCTCACTGGTCGCCGTGCTGGCACTGGTCCTGCTCTCACTAGGCCTGTACCTGCCGACGCGGGCGGCTGGGGCCTCGGGTGTGATGGGCTGGTTGACGCCGGTCAACCACTCGGTGGGAAGCCTCACGCGAGTGGCTGCATCTGCCGATGGCTCCATGCTCTTCGTGGCTTGGTTGGGCGGTACCGGTGGTGTTGACGGTGCCTACAGCCACGACAGTGGCGTCACTTGGACTCAGGTACGGGTCATCGATAATTCCAACACTTACACTGACCTGCTGCTGGAATCCACGCCAGATGGTTCAACGGTCCGTGTGGCGGTCAATGACTTCCTCAATGAACGGATAGACACGGCAGCTTCCACCAACGCGGGCGTGTCGTTCGGGGCCGAGGAGTCGCTGGGCGCTGCGACGAGTGATCCGAAACTGGCCATGCATCTGGCGGATAATGGGATCACTTCCCTGGCTTGGAGCCAGCCCTCTGGCGGTCAGTTCAAGATCGTCGCCAGTACGAACCTGGGTGGCTCGTTCGCTGTTGAGGAGCTGACTGCGGCCATGTCGAGTGTCAACGCACTGGATATCACTGCGGCGCAGGCCGACGGAACGAAGGCCAGTGTCGCGGCACTGGTCTTTGACGGTAGTTTCTATCTCAGGACCTACTCACGTCCTGCCTCGGGAACTTGGATATCCGGCGGTAACCTGTCGCCAGCATTCGGCAACAACGTCGCACTGATCTCCAACACGGACGGTACCGAGAAGCTGCTGGTCTTCGAGACAACCTTCATCCCGACACAACTGTACGTCGCGCACGGCAGCTACTCGGGCGGAACGGAAGCGACCACCTTCGCCCTGACGACAACCGTAGATGTCCCTTCCGCGGGACAGCCCAACTCCATCGGACTTGCCGGCGCCGACGACCTGTCCAAAGCTATCCTGGCAGTGGGCCCATTTGACTCCGGCACTTCCACCGCCAAGGCAGTCGTGATCACCGATGATGGGGCAACCCTCGATTATCATGACCTCAGTACTCAGCTGGGTTCCGGTTCCAGTAAGTACCGCACTTTCAACGTCGCTATGGGGGCCGCCGGCGATCGGGCCACAGTCAGCTGGCTGAACACCGAACTGGACAAGGTGGAGGCATCCACGACCCTCGACGGTGGTACCACTTGGTCCGCGGCTCAGGTGGTCAGCGGCAGCAGTACCACTCAGGATTCCCCTGGCGCTTCGGCCGACGGGGGTGGAGCAGGCGCCTGCGTGTTCGTGGGTTGGACCGGCTTCGCCGACGAGATGAACCAGGCGGAAACCGCACAGGGAGGCCTCCCGCCGAGTGCCCCCGCCTCTGCGTCCGGTACGCCCGGCAACGGTGCGGCTACACTCAACTGGACTCAGCCAGCGGATCTGGGTTGTGGGCCGCTGACTGAGTACGAGGTTGTTCAGGACTCGACTGTTGTGTGCACGACCACCAGCACGACCTGTGATGTCAGCGGCCTCACCAATGGCACGCAGTACACATACCAGGTACGGGCGAAGAACCGGTACGGCACCGGAGACCCTGCGTCGGTGTCAGTGACTCCGGTCGGCCCGTCGCCGTCGCCAACTTCGAGCCCGACATCCAGTCCGTCTCCGAGTCCGACCACGACTCCAACGCCCACGCCCACGCCCACTCCGACCCCCACCCCCACTCCAACACCGGGTCCGAAGGCCAAGGTGACCGCACTGGGGAAGGGCAAGCAACTGAAGTCGGGCAAGCGCACCAAGGTCGTCCGCAAGGTCGAGACTCAGGGCAGGGTTGCGAAGGTGACAGCCCAATGCCTCTACCAGGGGCAACCGGTGCTCAAGAAGAAGGATCGCAAGCAGTTGTGCGCCATCACCGTGAACCAGACTCGCAACAACGCCAAGGTGAGCGTGCGGCCGAAGTGTGCCACGGACCTGAAGGTGCGGACCCGGGTCGTGATGCGGGGAGTGCCCGGTGAGGGCAAGGTCACCTGGGACCGGACCTGGAAGGTCAAACGCGACACGAGCGATCAGTGTCGCCTTTCAGGCAACGGCTGAGCGCACTCGCCGCCCAGGTCTGTATCCGGGCGGCGGGTTGTCCCACGCCACCCTGGCCAGCGACCGGTAGCGGGATGACCCGTACCAGATCGCCCGCCAGTACCTGCGCACCTTCTACCCCCGCTGGTTCACCCACTACCAGGCAGCACCCTCGCCCTGCTACCGCCTCGTCGGCCACCCTCCTATGGTGTGGTCGGGTTGCGCGATCAGCAGAAGGCATCCGCCAGGAGAATGGCTGCTGGGCTCACGGCTCTTGAGATGTCTGACTGTCGAGGCCGGTCTGAGGGACTCTGATGCGAACGGTCGTGTAGGTGGCACCGTCGCTGTCCAGGTCGAGAATTCCCTTGTTGTGCTGAATGATTCGCAGGGCGCTGGCCAGGCCGATGCCGAGACCCTGGTGGGTTGTGGTGAGACGCTCGAACATGTTGGTGGCGCTCATGATCCGGTCAGGAGGGATGCCGATGCCGTTGTCCGTGAGAGTGAGCGTGATCGTCCCCTCGTCGGCGACGGCGCTGATCTGAATCTTCAGTGGTCGATCGGGTGAGCGGTACTTGATGGAGTTCTGGACGATGTTGACCAGTCCCGAGGTGATGAAGGCGTCGTCGACGCTCCAAGTGAGGTCGTCCGGAATCGCCAGCACCACCTGCGCCGCCGGATCGTCGTCGAGATCAGCTTGCACGTGTCGCAGGGCGATGTCGATGGTCTCGGCAACCGTTCGAACTTTGGGGCGGGATTCGCCACCGAGACGCGAGTACTCAAGGAGAGCGGTGATCAGGCTCTGCATCTCCGCAACCCCGTTGGCGATCTGCTGCAGCGCCTCCTCGCTTGCTTCGCTCATCTCGTGGCTCTTGAGTTCGCTGGTGAGGATGTGGCAGTAGCCCGAGATGGTACGCAGGGGAGCGCGCAGGTCGTGGCTGGTCACGTAGGCGAACTGCTCGAGGTCTTTGTTCGCCCGGTTCAGTTCCTCCAGCAGCTGTTCCAGTTGCTGGTGACTCTGCTGGAGTGCGGCGTCGGCCTGCACCTGGTCATCGATGTCTCGCAGTGAAACGACCACGCCGCTGGGGTCTTCCTTCACCGAACGACTGCCTTCAGGGATTCTCGTGTGGGATTCCACCCAGGTGTACTCGCCGTCGGCTCTCCGGAACCGGAACCGGATCTTGAGCACTCCGTCGTCTGGTCTGCTGCTTCTGGCTGTCTGGATGGCGGGCGCGTCGGCAGGGTGAGCGAAGTCGAGAGTTGGCCTGCCGAGCATTTCACTTGGTTGCCAGCCGTACCGCTGCACCGATGGCGAGGCCCACACGATCCTGAAGTCTTCGAGGAGCAGGACGACATCGGCGGCATTGGTAGCCAGCAGACGGTAGTTCCCTTCGCTTCGCTGCAGATCCGCGTGGAGCTGGGCATTGGACAGCGCCATTGCGCAGATGTCGGCGACCTGTCGCATCAGCACGAGATCGTCGTTGTCGAAGTTCTCGCTGGGCCGGGATCGTGCGACCGTGATGGTGCCCAGTATCTGGTCCCCGACTCGGAGCGGGAGTATCAGCATGCTCTGCACCCGGAAGGCGGCGAAGAACGGCCGCGCAGCCGGAACGATCCTCTCCGGGAAAGCCTCGGAGTCCACGTCCAGCAGGACCAGAGGCTCACCGCTGGCCCAGACCTGCCCCGCCAGCCCTTCCCCCCGAGCGGCGGTGGCCTTCCTGAGTCTCGACAGTTCTTCCTTCAACGACTCGTCGAGATGTCGCAGCACCACCTGGCGAAGGGTCTGCTCCGTTTCGTCCACAACCGCGATGGAGATCAGGTCAGCGAGAAGTTGTAGGTTCAGATCGGCGACGTTGTTCAGCAACCGCTCGACGTCGAGGCCCGCCCGCGCCGCGGTCTCCGAGACCGCTTCCCGGAACTGCGAACGCTCAAGCTCCCGTTGCCTGCTCCGCTCGGCCTGCAGTTCGACGCTGATGTCACGGACCACGGACAACGACCCGATCACATCGCCGTGCACATCGTGAACGGCTTGTGCATGAGACTGCACCCACGCCCAGCTGTCATCACTGCGCCGCAGTCGCAGCCGGACCTGCGCCTCCTGACCGGCGGCCAGTCGATCACGAACGGACAGGACGGCGTCGCGATCATCCGGATGAGCGAAACGGATGGTCGACTGTCCGATCAGCTCGTCGGGCGACCACCCCAACAGCTGAGTCACCGACGGTGAGACGTAGTCGAACGTGCCGTTGCGTACCAGCAGGATCACATCAGCGGCGTTCTCCGCGATCATCCGGTAGCGGGCCTCGCTCTGCTCCAACCGTTGGGCCAGGAGCCGCTGCTCAGAGATGTCCTTGATCTGGACGACGAACGCCTCCAGTTCACCTTCGGCGCTGAACACAGCACTGCCGAACACGCGGACCCAGATGGGGGCGCCGTCCTTGCGCAGGAACCGCTTGTCGAGTGTGTAGGAATCGATGTCTCTGGCAGCCAGGGCCTCGGTGTGGGTGACATCGGCCTGGACGTCGTCATGGTGGGTGATCTCCTGGGATGCCATCCCGACGAGCTCATCGCGGGAGAAACCGGTGATTGCGCACAGGGCAGGGTTCGCCGTGAGGAATGTTCCGTCAAGGCTCACCAACGCATGACCGATCGGTGATCGCTCGATCGTCTGCAGCAGGATTGCAGGCGAGGGAACCTCCGGCGTCATGCCGCGCACCTCCATGTGTTCTGCATCAGCGGCTTTCCTCGCCGCCGATGGTCCCGGGAAGCCGGCCACGTCGCCTTGCAGGTTACTACAGCGTGGTCTGCACTGTGGGGGTGTCTGTCGTGAATGGGATGGCGCGGGCACCCTGGGAGTAGTCGACGGACTCAAGGTCGATCGAGTAGAGGCGAGGATCGCTCGGTGTGCGGTAGATGTATCGGTTCTCGGACAGGTTGCTGATGGTGATCCAGTCGGTGATCTCCGGGACCTTCTTGCCGTTCGGCAGGGCCTCTTCGATGATTCCAGCCGGTATGTCGAACGAGTTCAGCACGTGCATGGTTTGCAGCTCGGCGCCCTGTGAATCAGCCGGCTGCTCGGACAGGGCCACGAAGGCGGCCGCCCGGACGAAGCGCGCGGGTCCTGTGTAGTCTCCCGGCAGCCCCATCAGTCCGCCTCCCTGGCCGAACTGCGACAGCTTCACGCCCAGGACCTCCTGGGCCGGGGGAACGTCAGCGCTGAGCCCCACGTAGTTGTTCAGGTTCGTCAGGTGCCAATCCAGGTAGGGAGCGTTGGTGCCGATCCCGGTCGGATTGTCGACAACATGGATACCGTCCGGGTGGAACTCGATCGCCAGAGAGCCTTCCCGGCTGTGCATCAGGATGTGCAGGGGCGGGGCGAATCCGATCCCCGGATCGCCACCCCAGACGCTGATCGACTGCACCGCCTCCTTGACGTCATCGAGCGTTGCGCAGGTGCCCAGGAGAAAGGCGATGACATCCATTTCTGACAGGTCAGTGCCGTCTCCCTTGAAGTCGGCGTAGGTGCAGCAGCCGTTCGGCATGTACAGTCCGTGTGCGCTGAGCCCAGCGGTATTGATGCCGTCGTCCAGCAGTTGTGGGTTGCCGAACCCGCAGATCCCGACGACGCTGTACTCCGTGGTCCAGGTCCTGGACTGTTGTCCTGCTTCAGGGGTGCTGCCTTTGCCTGTGGTCCCGGCCGGAACGACTGCCAGTGACCATGGAATCATGTCGGGGAATTCCATGCTCCGTCCCACGACGACGGACCCGTCTTTGGCCTGCTTCATCTTGAAGTTTGTGCACATGTTCCACAACTAGCCCAAGCACTGTGTCTGTTGCCTGCTCGGCGTGGCTATCCAGCCCATTTGGGGTCGTTGTAGCAGTCCCGCCGCCGTTCATCCGCTCGATTCCGGACCCTGCAGTGGTCCGACAGGATGAGTGTTGACATGCCAGCGCAGCGTGGCCCAGCGCAACAGGACCACGACTGCCAGACAGGCGCACGACGCCAGCCCGAGCCCGAGAGGCGACAGCAGCACGTAGGTGACGACTCCGGCGAGGGCCAGCAGACCGTATGGTGGCCCCGGTCGCAGCAGTGCGGGGCGTTCCTGCAGGAGCAGGGAGACGATGACACCACCGGTGAGGCTGGCGAACAGCCCGACCACGACCGCGCCGACGAGGTCAACATGGAACGACAATGCTGTTTGGACACCGATCGCAGCGTAGAGGCCCAGGGTCAGCGCGTCGAGGAACAGCATCGGCACGGACCTCGGCGCAGGGATGAATCTGCGGAAGGTGAGCACGAAGGCCGTGCACCCGACCACGACGACGATGTACCAAGGCGTCCGGATGGCTTCGACCGGATCGTTGCCGAGCAGTACATCGCGGGCCAATCCGCCACCCAGACCCAGGAACAGGGCACAGACGAACGCTCCCACAAGGTCGAAGTCCCGATCGATCGAGCCCCGGGAACGAGCCGCTCCCTCCAGCGCCCCCACGCCGGTGGTCAGCAGAGCCAGCCACAGCGGTGTGTCCTGCGCAAGGTCAGGAAGGTCAATCCCCATGCGATTACCTTGCCATCCTCGAGCCGCCTTGTTGCGCAGGCCGAGCGCGCAGGATGGAGATCGCTCCTCTCGCCAGGCTCCTCGCCAGTGGTCCTGACGGTCTTCCCGATATCCGAATCCATCCAATCCGTTGCTTGAACGGCTCCGAATAGCAGGTGAGGCCGTGAATTGCGGCAGCCGAGGAGAGGAACGGACATGAGATTCAGCAGGAGAACAGCGGTGGGCCTGGGCGCGGTAGCGCTGGCGGGACTCACAGCCGTCGGTTGTTCCACACAGAGCGCAGAGGGTCCAACCGCGCAGCAAGATGTGGCGGCGAGTCCGGCGCCGGTGGCCCAGGTTGAGGACCTCCGGGGCGTCCACACTCAGGTGATGCTGGATTCCGGCTTCGTTACTGCTTTGGAGTCACTCGGACTCACTCCCGGTGTGGTCGGCGGTGCATCACTGAAGCAGGGTGTCCTCAGCTTCCCCATCACCGGCGGTGACGTGAAGTACTACCAGCCGGGGACGGTCGACCCCTTCGTCCAGGGTGAGATCCTTCACGACGGATCGGGCATCACCCTGGCCAGTGGTGATACGAAGGTGACACTGGAGGACTTCGACATCGATCCGGGGACGTCCAAGTTGTTCGGCAAGGTGAGCGTCAACGGCAAGGTTGCCGCGGAAAGCGCCTACCTGTTCTTCCTTGACGGCACCACATTGCAGCCGCTTGCGACCGGTCCCAACAACACCGCGGTGCTGGAAGGCACCACCGTGAAGATCTCGCCGGATGCGGCGGACCTGCTCAATGCCACGTTCGAGACAGATGCGGTGGAGCCTGATCTCGTGGTCGGCATTGCAAAGATCACCATCAGTACCAAGTAGACAGTCGGGCTCCCGCCGAGGAGGCGGGAGCCCGTGACGTGTGAGAAGGAACGAAGCCGTGTCAGACATCTCTCTGGTTTCCTGCGTTTCGCACCCACCGTTGGTGGACTCTGGTCTCCATACGTGCAGCGTCGGGAGGTGAGTGCGGTGCGGCTGAAACCGGTGGAGAATGCGCAGCCGGACCCGGTGGATCCGATCGGTGCCCTGCTGGCGGCGACGGCAGCAGGCGATCGTGATGCCTTCGCGCAGCTGTACGATGTGGTCGCGGCGGCAGTGCACGGCATCGCGCTTCGCGTGCTGCGTAGTCCGGCTCATGCCGAGGAGGTCACCCAAGAGGTATTCCTGGAGGTGTGGACGCACGCCGCTCGCTATGACAGGAACCGGGGTTCTGCTCGTGCCTGGATCATCACGATGGCCCACCGTCGGGCTGTGGACCGGGTGCGGTCGGTCAGGGCCAGTCAGGACCGAGCGGTCTCGGCCGGTGTCCGGGAGGTGGCGCCCCTGCCCGACGAGACCGCGGAGACAGTCGAACGGAGGTTCGAGCAGCGCCGGGTACGGGCCGCGATGGCCAGGTTGAGTGAACAGCAGCGCCGGGCGCTGGAACTCAGCTACTACTCGGGCTTCACCCACCGTGAGGTTGCCGAGGCGATCGATGTGCCGCTCGGCACTGCCAAGACACGGATACGGGACGGCATGATCCGGCTGCGGGACGAACTGGGGGTCGCACAATGAACAACGAGAACATCCATGACCTGGCAGCCAGCTACGCACTCGACGCACTCGACGACCTCGAGCGGGCCAGCTTCGAGAGGCACCTGTCCGAATGCGATCGCTGCAGAGAGGAAGTGGCCGGCTTCAGTGAGACCGCTGCCGCGATTGCCTCCGGTGAGAGCCGGGTCCCGCCCCCCGAACTGCGGTCAGTGGTCCTGGGGCAGGCAGCTGTCAACCCCCAGCTCCCGCCATCAGTTCCTGTGCAGGTCCGGCAAGGACGGCGGTGGGCGGTTCGTGCGACGCTGATCGGTGCCGTGGCGGCGGCGTTGCTGGCTTTCGCAGCGGGGGTGCTCTGGGGTCCTTACCTGACCTCATCGGAGACCGAGAAGCAACTCGTCGCGATCGCCGGGGAGCCGGATGCCAGACTCGTCCCGGTGGCGATGCAGGTGCCCGGACGTGCCAATCTGCTGGTCTCCGCCAACGAGGGAGCCGGCGTGTTCGTGGCCGACCGGCTTGAGCAGGCTCCCGACGACAAGGTCTATCAGCTGTGGGACATGGCGCCTTCAGGTGAAGTGGCCCCAATGACCACGTTCCGCCCCGATGCCGGTGGCAGCGCCACAGTGGAATTCCGGGCCGATCTGGCGGACACGGCCGCGGTGGCTGTGACCTTCGAGCCCCAGGGGGGCTCTCAGCAGCCCACGAGCGATCCGATCGCGGTCGGAGCCCTGACCGAGGCCTGACCGAAGTCTGACGAATGCCACTGGCGGTCCAGCTGTCCTCGGCGCTGGTCGCCCAGTGGCTCATCGGTTCGAGGAACGATCCGCTCTTCGGCTGGGCGATCCCGATCATGGCGCTGGTCTTCGGCTTCATCCTCAGTGCACGCATGTCTCGACAACTGCTCGACCACCAGGACGATTCGCAATCAGCACTAGCGCCCGGAGGCACACCATGACTACAAGCCAGACTCACACCGTCCCACCTCGTTCGGGAGTCGTGGTGCGAGTCCCTGAAGGTGCCGCCCTGAGGATCGTCGACCTCGAGGGCCAGCAGATCGCCGACATGTTCGCCGTCTGCGCCGACGACTTCTCCGACCATCTCAGCGCCCGAAACAGCCGTGCCGCTCAATGGTCGCTGTTCCCCCCGGTCGGCGGGTAAGCAAGCCGGGCGATTCGGTGACGCTGCGGGCGCTGACCGACGTGTTCGCCATCGTCAGCGCGTGCTCCATGGACCTGCCCGACAAGAAGATCAACGGCGAAAGGTGTACCGGCATCGGCCTTGAGATCGTGACCTGACCAGCGAGGGGATCGCCCCGTCGTCCACGGAACGGCGTCAGGCGGGTGAGCCGTCCGGCTGGCAGCGTGGACACCACCACGTCCAACGTTCCCGGCCTGCATCCCCCTGTGTCTCGACCCGGATGGTATGCCCGCAGCGGTAGCAGGGACGGCCACCCCTGCGATACACCCACAGTGGCCGTCGTTGATCGCCCGTCGTGACGCGCTTGACTGTATCCCGGTTCTCCAGGAGCAGCTGACGGGCGTCGTCCACGAGGCCCCGGAGGTCGGTCACCTCGGCGACGCTCGTCCCTGGCCAGACCCTGGCCCGGAAGCACAGCTCCGACTTGTAGACGTTACCGATTCCGGCCAGGTTGCCCTGATCGAGCAGCGCATCGCCGATGCTGCGCTGCGGTTGCCGGAGCAGGTTGGTGACCGCCAGTCCGGCGTCCCAGTCCGCACCCAAGAGGTCCGGTCCCAGGCGTTGGGTCACCTGCGTCAGGCCGGTGGGTCGCAGGACTTCCAGCCGGGCCAAACGATAGCCGACCGCGGTCACATCCCGGAACCGCAGGATCGCCCGGATCTGGTGAGCGGGGCCCGCGCTGAATCGTGCGCCAGTCGGGTGGAGCCGCCAGGTGCCCTCCATCGCCAGTGTTGAATGCAGAATGACTTCCGCTGGTGCCAGAGGACCTTCATCCACTACGGGCAGGCCCATTGCCATGAAGAGGTGTTTGCCAGCTGCGCGGACCTCGCTCACCCGTCGACCGCTGAGGTCAACGGTGGCGAACCGCGGCACACGGAGATCGCTGCTGAGGATCTGCTGGCCCTCAACGGAATCCTGGAGCCGACGGGCCAAGCGATAGATGGTGTCACCTTCAGGCACGGTCCCATTCTCGGCTCTTCGCGGCAGGGCTGCAATCGTGGCTCCATGTCATGCCACCACGCCGAACCCGACCTTCGTACCCCAACCGCTGGGGTGCTGCTGGCTGTGAGGCGTGAGACCGATACACCTGGGTTGCGTCCGATTGAGACGCAGACGCTGGGCAGGTGAGGCTGGGGCGCGCAACCTCGGGTCAAGTCCTTTGGCCCGTGTCTGTGAAGCTGGTGAGCGGAGTGGGTGGGCTCAGCCGCTGGCTGAGGTGTTCGAGGTCGCGCTCTCCGATCCGGATTCGTCTACCGGGACGCCGACTTGCTCGATGCGCCGGCCACGCTCCCGTCGCAGCATTACCACTGCGACCACGAACCCGAGGACTGCATTGATGAACAGCAGACCGGTGAGGCCCAACGGCGCTTCTCCTCCTATCGTTGCGAAGTCCCAGACCGCGTGCAGCGCGATCGCCCACCAGAGCGTGCCGGATCCGCGGCGTAGGAGGTAGAGGGTGGAGCCAGCGCCGAAGGCGAGCAGGACCTGGCCAACAGCTGAGGGTCCGAGGCCGAAGAACCAGTTGGGCAGGTGCAGGATGGCGAAGAGGAAACAGGACCAGAACCATACCCAGGGCTCGGTGAAGCGTGAACGGAACCCGGTCACGATGACGCCTCGGCTGACCACTTCTTCGGAGAAGCCCACGCCGATGCTGCCGAGGATCAGCACCGGAATCATGCCCGCGGCCAGGCCGCTGTAGTCGCTGAAGAACAGGAACACGATGACCAGCGCCAGCATGAATAGCGGCGCGATGAGGACCCACCGTGGTGCTCGGTTCTTCTCGAAAAGCACCGGTCGCCACCAGCCCAGCCAGCTCACGGCAATGATGAGGAACAACCCGCCGATCCAGGTGGGCGCCACGTACCACTTCAGCAGGGTGTCGACAGCGTCACCGATGTCGTTGTACTCGACGGAGGTCGCGATCCAGACTCCGTAGAAGAACGCCAGGTAGACCAAGAACACGATGACCGCGGCGAGCGGTCGAGGAGAGATTCGCACGATGACCCTTCCACTGGTGTGTCTTTGACCGTCCGTCCTTGGAGGGACTGGCCTTCGGCGGTGGGGGGCGGCGACTTCCAGACTAACCAACCAACCGATGACTCCGTCATTCGCGTCCCTGCACCTGAACGGGTATGGGCACGAGTCGCGACAGGCGCCAACCCGTTTCAGCTCACGACGGAGGGCCGCACCTCGACTGTCTGTCCCACCGTGGACTCCACCTGAATTCCCACGACATCGGGAATCCGGTCCCGCAGGTCATCGGCCAGTTGTTCGGTGGGTGGCAACGCTTCCGGAGTACGAACTCGCACCGTCATGACGAGCCCATGGCTCTCGACATCGGTCACATCCGCCGCTGGTGTCTGGCGCAGCCAATCCGTCGACGCCTCCTCGATCGTGGTGCGGTAGGTCGACAGCATGTAGGAGACGAACGTGTTGAGGGCCAGCGGGATCGCCACCAGCACCACCGAGACGACCAGTACGGTGTAGGCCTTGG
>JAGQTY010000169.1 GCA_020438795.1 Actinomycetota bacterium | reverse complement strand
TCCCGAGCAACCACAACCCGGGCACGTTCTGGTACCACGGGCACAAGCACGGGGCCAACGCGGTGCAGTTCTACAGCGGCATGACCGGCTTCCTGATCATCGAGGGCGACGTCGACGAGGTGCCCGAGATCGCGGCCGCGAAGGAGCGCGTGCTGATGTTCCAGGAGTTCGGGCTCAACAACGCCGGCGAGGTCCCGGAGCCGGCGGACAACCCGATGGGCCCGCCGGACGTGATCCCCTTCACCGAGAGCTACCTGGCGATCAACGGGACCGTGAACCCGATCATCCGCATGCAGCCGGGCGAGGTGCAGCGCTGGCGCCTGGCGAACGGGACGCTGGGGCAGTTCCTCAACCTCTCGCTCGAGGGTCACGAGCTGCACCAGATCGCGATCGACGGCGTGACCTTCGACTCGGTGCGCGCCGTCAACGGCTTCACGCTCGCGCCGGGCAACCGCACGGACTTCCTGATCCAGGCGGGCGCGGCGGGCGAGTACCAGCTCACGGCGCCGGTCGGCGGCGGCATGGGCATGCCGCCCGAGGACATGGTGCTGGCGACGGTGATCGTCGAGGGTGACGCGCTCGACATGGCGTTGCCGACCGACCTGCCGAC
>JAGQTY010000168.1 GCA_020438795.1 Actinomycetota bacterium | reverse complement strand
CGGCGTCCCAGGCGGCGGAGAAGGCGGCCCACGTTGCGGCGTCTTCCTCGGCCGGTCCGAAGTCCTGCTTGTCCGAGACGTAGCGCAACTTGTCGGTGTCGTCGACGTCGGTGACGACGGCTTCGCTCAAGTCGACCTGGCCCTCGCCGGCGCCGTCCTTGTCGTCCAGCGCCTTCGAGGAGAATGCGGTGCCCATGAGCAGGCGCTTGACGTCGTTGGGAGCCACGTCGCGCTCGGCGAGCAGTGCAGCCACCGCACCGGACGTCACTGCGGCGGACATCGAGGTGCCGGTGCCCTTGAAGTACTTGTCAGCCACCACGGCCTGGGGGTTCTCGCTGTCGGCGAGCGATCCGGGGGCGCGCAGCGAGACCAGCGACGTGCCGGGTGCGACCACGTCGGGACGCATGACCCCGAAGCTGCGGGCGTAGGAGGAGAAGTCCGCCATGACGTCGTCGGAACGGTCGGCGGTCTTCTGATCGTCGGTGGCCCCGACTGCCAGCAGGACCGGGTCGGCCGCAGGGGAACTGATGCTGCGGGCGCCGTCGTTGCCGGCGGCCACGACGACCGTCACACCCTTGGCCCACAGGTTGCGCAGTCCGCGAACCAGCGGATCGA
>JAGQTY010000167.1 GCA_020438795.1 Actinomycetota bacterium | reverse complement strand
AAGACCACCACCGCGTTCCTCATCCATCATGTGATGAAGACCGCCTGGCACCGCGCGGGGTTGTTAGGGACCATCCTCGTTGATGACGGCGAAACCTCCGAGCCGGCGAAACACACGACGCCGGGATCGATCGAGCTGTCCGAACTTCTCTGCCGCATGCGTGACAACGGCTGCCGCGGCGTGGCGATGGAGGTTTCCTCGCACGGCATCCACCAGCACCGTGTCGGCGGCATCGGCTTCGACGCCTGCGTGTTCACCAATCTCACCCAGGACCACCTCGACTACCACGGCACGCTCGAGGCCTACTATCAGGCGAAGGCCGACTGGTTCGAGGCCCGCGCCGCCGACGGGCTCGGCAAGAAACCCGTCGCCATCATCAACACCGACGACGTGCGCGGCAACGAGCTCGCCGTTTCGCTTGCGGAGCGCATGCCCGTCGTCCGCTACGGCTTCGGCGTGCACACCGACTGCCGGGCGAACAACTTCCGCCAGAGTCCGCGCGGCATGGAGTTCGAGCTCTCGCTCAAGGGCAAATCGTATCTCGTGCGCGCTCCGCTCATCGGCCGCTTCAACGTCTACAACCTGCTCGCGGCCATCGCCGCCTCCAGCGCCTGC
>JAGQTY010000166.1 GCA_020438795.1 Actinomycetota bacterium | reverse complement strand
GATCGGCACCCGTTGCAGGGTGCGCCACTGGTTGACACCGGGTAGCGACAGGAACAGCCCGAGCAGTGACGGCACGAAATGCATTGCGGTGATGCCCTCGTCGCGCAGCAGGTCGGTCAGGTAGCCGATGTCGGACAGTCCACCGGGGCGGTGCACGACGACACGGGCCCCGCAGGCCAGGGTGCCGAACACCTCGGCGATGGAGACGTCGAAGCTCGGCGAGGCCACCTGCAGCAGCCGGTCGTCGGCGTCCACCCCGTAGTCGCCCCGGAACCAGACGAAGTATTCGGCGATGGGCCGGTGCGGCACCGGGACGCCCTTGGGCTGGCCCGTCGTACCCGAGGTGTAGATCAGGTAGGCGGTGCTGTCGGGCGTCAGCGGCCGGACCCGGTCGGCGTCGGTCGGATTGTCCGACCGCTCGCCGTCCAGATCGGTCATCGGCTCCCGCACCACGCATTTCGCGTCACAGTCGCCCAGGATGAAGTCGAGCCGCTCGGCCGGGTAGGTCGGATCGACGGGCAGGTACACCGCACCGGCCTTCGCCACTCCCAGGGCCGTCACGATCAGCTCGACCGACTTGTCCAGCAGCACCGCGACCCGGTCCTCGGCACCGATCC
>JAGQTY010000165.1 GCA_020438795.1 Actinomycetota bacterium | reverse complement strand
CGGCCTCGTGTCCCCGGATGTGGTTGAGGATGTCGTCGCGGCTGAACACGCGGCCCGGTTCGCGCGCCAGCATCAGCAGCAACTCGTATTCGGTGCCGGTGAGTTCGAGCTCCTCACCCTGGCGCTGCACGCTGCGGCGCGCGGTGTCGATCTCCAGTCCTTCGAACGCCAGCAGCGGCGAGCCCGCGGCCGGCGCGGCATGTCCGTTGCCATTGGTCTTGAGCCGGCGCAACACGGTCTGGATGCAGGCCACCAGTTCGCGTGGCTCAAAGGGCTTGGGCAGGTAGTGGTCGGCGCCGAGTTCGAGGCCGACCACGCGGTCCATCACATCGCCGCGCGCGGTCAGCATGACGATGGGAATGTCGCTCTCCCGCCGGATCGTGCGGCACAGCTCGAAGCCGTCCATCTCCGGCAGCATCACATCCAGAATCGCGGCATCGAAGCCCCCGGCGCGCAGCTGCGCCAGTCCGGCGCTGGGCCGCGTCGCGTGTTCCAGCTTCAGGTCGAAGCGCTGGAAGTAGGTCTTCAGCGGCGGGCCGAGGTTTTCGTCGTCGTCGATCAGCAGGATGCGGTTCATCGTTTCATTCTGACAGGGCGCGGTGTCTGGCGATCAGCCG
>JAGQTY010000164.1 GCA_020438795.1 Actinomycetota bacterium | reverse complement strand
GAAGGCCACCTCCAACATCTGCACCGCGCAGGTCCTGCTGGCGGTCACCGCCTCGATGTATGCCGTGTACCACGGCCCCGAGGGGCTCACCGCGATCGCGCTCCACGCGCACCGCTCGGCGTCGCTGCTCGCGGCGGCGCTTCGGGGCGCTGGGATCGAGCTTCGCCACGACGACTTCTTCGACACCATCCAGGCCGTCGTCCCGGGGCGCGGCGCCGCCGTGGTCGCTGCCGCGCTCGACCGAGGGATCAACCTCCGCTCGGTGGACGCCGACACCGTCGGGATCGCGTGCGACGAGACCACCACCACCGCCCACCTCGACGCCGTGGTGGCAGCGTTCGGCCTCGAGGCCGCCATCGACTGGGAGGTGCTGGGTGCCTCGGCCGATGTCGCGCTCGACGGCAGCGCGCGGGCAGAGACGCCGTTCCTGACGCACCCCGTCTTCCACGAGCACCGCTCGGAGACCGCGATGCTGCGGTACCTGCGGATGCTGGCCGACCGCGACCTCGCGCTCGACCGGTCCATGATCCCGCTCGGGTCGTGCACGATGAAGCTCAACGCCACCACCGAGATGGAGGCGATCACCTGGCCCGAGTTCGGCCTGATCCACCCCTTCGCGCC
>JAGQTY010000163.1 GCA_020438795.1 Actinomycetota bacterium | reverse complement strand
AAAGCGGTCACCATTGATGATGCCGCCACTGTCGGGGAAGTCTAAAATGACCTGAGTATCGCGACCTTCGAGGATGGGGGCGAGGCGGTCCACGGCGTCTTGGACGCAGTCGCGTACCGGGAAGGGCTCGATATTCAGAATGCCACTGGTGCCCTCGAGGCGGGAAATGGTTAGCATGTCATCGATGATGCGGACGATGCGTTGACCGTGTTTTTCCATGATGCCGAGGCACTTGGCGATGAATTCCGGGTCTCCATCGACGCCTTCGCGGAGGGTCTCGATGTATCCGAGGATGAGGGTGAGGGGGGTGCGGAGCTCGTGGGAGGCGTTGGCGACAAAGTCTTTGCGGATCTGCTCTGCCATGACCTGATCTGTCATGTCCTGGACCATGAGCCATGCGCCCCCTTCTGCGGTACTGGGGAGAGGGGCTGCCTCCAGGGTGTAGTGGCGCCCAGTAATGCCTCCATTGTTGGTGCCGGTGGAGACGAAGCGCATATCGCCGACGACGCGGCGGCGATTTTGCAGGGCGGACTGGAGAGTGGCGTGCAGTTGGTGGTCCTGAATCTCGTCCAGCAGGGGACGATTGCGCTGGAGTGCAGGGCGGTGGAAGAGTCGGGCGATG
>JAGQTY010000162.1 GCA_020438795.1 Actinomycetota bacterium | reverse complement strand
CGTGCCGTTGAGCACGTAGTGATCACCATCGCGCCGCGCCGTCGCGCTCATGCCGAGCACGTCCGTACCTGCGCCGGGCTCCGACATGCCCATGCCAGCGATCCAGCTCGTGTTGATCGTCCTGGGCAGGTAGCGCGCACGCTGGTCGGCGTTGCCGCTGTAGTAGAGGTTGTTCACGAAGAGCACTTCGTGGGCCAGGTACGACAGCGTGTACGCCGGATCGAACCTGCTCAGCTCCTCGTGGATGATGACCGCAGCCGTCGCATCCAGCCCGAGGCCGCCTGCATCCTCGGGGATCGTGACGCCGAAGATGCCGAGCTCGCGCGCCATCTTCCGGAACAGCTCGACGTTGAACGTCTCGGTCGCGTCGTGCCCGTCGGCCTGCGGGTCGAGGTGCTGCTCCGCCCACTTCGCCACGGTTTCGCGCAGCGCGCGATGCTCGTCAGTCGGATGATACGGATCGTACGGCTCTGCCATCGGCGCTCCACGTGCTGCTCGTCGTGGTCGCATCCGCGAGCACACCGCGCTCCGGACCTTCGCGACCCGCCTCCCGTCGTAGCAACCGACGACGCCGCGCGCAACGACGGCGCGGCTCAGCCGCCGCACGCCCGCACGACGGCGATCAGCAGC
>JAGQTY010000161.1 GCA_020438795.1 Actinomycetota bacterium | reverse complement strand
GTCGGATCGCGGAGTCGCGGTTCGGGAAGATCCCAACCACGTCGGTGCGCCGGCGGATCTCCCGGTTGAGCCGCTCGTTGGGGTTGTTGCTCCAGATCTGGCGCCACACTTCTTTGGGGAAGGCGGTGAACGCCAGGATGTCCGCACGTGCCTCGTCGAGGTAGTCGGCGACATCGGGTAGTTGCTCGGCCAAGGTGGCGACCATCCGGTCGAACTGGGCGTGCACCGAGGCGGCGTCGGGCTGGTCGTAGACCGAGTGCAGCAGCGCCTTGACCCACGGCCACGCCGACTTCGGGGTCTTGGCCATCAGGTTCGCGGCGAAATGGGTGCGGCACCGCTGCCAGCTGGCACCGGGCAGGGTCGCGCCGACCGCGTCGACCAGCCCGGCGTGGGCATCGGAGGTGACCAGCCCCACCCCGGACAGTCCGCGGGCCACCAGGTCGCGGAAGAACCCCAGCCAGCCGGCGCCGTCCTCGGCGGTGGACAGCTGCAACCCCAGGATTTCCCGGTAGCCCTCGGCGTTTACGCCGGTGGCCACCATCGCCGCGACCTTGATCACCCGCCCGCCCTCACGCACCCGCAAGGTCAACGCGTCAGCGGCCACGAACGTGTACGGCCCGGCGTCCAGCG
>JAGQTY010000160.1 GCA_020438795.1 Actinomycetota bacterium | reverse complement strand
CGCCCTGGCGTCCGCGGCCCGGATCATCGAGAAGGTCGCCGCGCTGGCCGACCCCACCCACGTCCCCAGCTGCAGCATCAACCCCGTGATCAGCTGCGGGTCGGTGATGATGTCCTGGCAGGCCGAGCTCCTCGGGTTCCCCAACCCCGTCCTGGGCCTGGCCGGCTTTCCCGTCGTCGCCGCCTCCGGCGCCGCCATCCTCGCTCGCGGGTACCTGCGACGCTGGTACAGGCTCGCCGGCTCCCTGGCCGGTGTCGGCCTCGTGCACTGGCTGATCTTCCAGAGCCTGTACCGCATCGGCGCCCTGTGCCCCTACTGCATGGCCGTATGGGTATGCGCCGTAGTCACCCTCACCGCCGTGTCCGCCCTGCTCGCCACCCGCGGCACCCTGCCCGCGTTCCTCGCCCGGTACGCACCCACGATCCTCGTTGCCTGGCTGGCCGTCGTCGCGACCCTGTCCGCCATCCGGTTCCGCGACCACTGGGCCACCCTGCTGTTCTAGCCTCCTCGGCCACCGCACCGCCCGGCTTTGGGGCCTCGGCCTCATCGCCGCTCACGGGTGCGGGCCGGGGCCGCTGACACGTCACGCGGACGCAGCTCGACCTCCCCTCGAGGGCTGAGTCCCTCGACG
>JAGQTY010000015.1:51109-67778 GCA_020438795.1 Actinomycetota bacterium | reverse complement strand
GATCTGCTGTACGTGGACCTTGACGGGTTCAAGGAGATCAATGACCGGCAGGGGCACGCGGTCGGGGATGTCGTGCTCAAGGAAGTGGGTCACCGGCTGTCCGCAGTGTGCCGTTCCGGTGATCTCTCGGGCCGGATCGGTGGCGATGAGTTTGCGGTGATCGTGTCGAACGACTCCGGTGAGGGATCGGGAGAGCAGGTGGCCGAGCGTATCCGCGCCTCGCTGACCGAGCCGATCGAGACTGACGGACTGCAGTTCAACGTGTCGGCCAGCATAGGCCTGGCCAGCTTCCCCGTCGACGGCGAGTCGGCGGCCAAGCTGCTTCGTCGCGCGGATGCCGCCATGTACGCGGCCAAGCGGGACCCGTTCACCTCGATCCGGCGCTTCGGCCCCGACTGCGATGTCATTGTCCTTCCCCCTGAGAACGGCACTGTGAACGGCAGCGCCCGAGCTGAGGGCGGGTCAGGGTAGCGCGAACTGCCGGTACTCCTCAGGGACAGGCTGCTTGTGCTGTTCCCACATATGACCCCAGTCGTGCATTCCGCGGCGCTCCGGCAGGCCGCTGGCACGCCAGCGTGTGACGGCGGCCACGATGTGCTGACGGGCGCGGCGCAGGGCCCCGACGAGGTTCAGTTGCGGTCCCTGACTCAGGATCCGGTCCTCCAGTAGCCACGAGCGTTCTCGCTGCAGCGCGATCGTGTCGCTGGCGCGGTGGAGATCCGCGAGTTCGATGCCGTCGAAGTCGGAGGTCGCCTCCGCGGCGCGCAGCCACCCGTAGTCGAAGTCGATCATGATCAGTCCTGCCTCGGTCTCGAACCCTCCCAGCACATCGGCGGTGGGCATGATGATGGTCAGGTCCGCGCCGTTCTTCAGCGGGTAGCGCAGGTTCTCCCGGCCCAGCTCGTGTGGTCCGATCTCCGAGGCGGCGCGCTGGTACACCGACAGCAGGGAGGCCGTCGTGTAGTCGGTGTCATCCTGTGCCACCGTGTCCGGCCCGGCCAGGATGGCGATGACATCGCCGGCCCCGGCGCGCACCGCTGCCTCGAGCGGGGTGTTCTGAAGAATGCCACCATCGACGTAGATGTCGTCGCCGATCCGGCGGGGCGGAAAGATCATCGGTACGGACGAGGATGCGAGCATGCCCTCGATCACGCCCGGGGTGCCGCCCGGCTCGTAGGGGGTGTTCGCGTCGGAGGCCACCATGATGCCCTGATCGGTCACGTACCGGCTGACCCCGTCCCGCATCGATGTCAGGCACAGCAGGAGCCTGATCGGCGACTCGGCGACTTTCCGTTCGTCGACCTCACGCACGCCGTCGGTCTTGATGCCCCGGTAACCCGCCTCGAAAGGGTCGAGGTTCATGATGGAGTTCCCGGCCTCCAGCAGGGCGCGTCCCGCCTTCACGAATTTGGTGCCGTGGGTCAGCGCCGTCGACAGCGCGAACAGAGTCCGGTGCCTGCGAGGCGGATCCGGGATCAGCAGTGGGTCATGGATGCCGACAGGATCCGGCGGCACCGGGGGTCGGCTTCGCACGGAGATGAGCTCATCGACGAACTGGCCCAACGGGGTGTCGCCGATCTCGTCGAGCCAGGGCTGCTTGCCGAACACGTCGCCGCCCCGGGTGACTGCCAGGGCATTCTCCTGGACCACGTGACCGAGCCGGGTGAACTCGGCGGGCGTGTGTGCCTGCGCGAGCGGGCCACCGATCAGGGAACCGACAGAGGTGCCCGTGATGATCGGCGGGAGGAAGTCCTCGTTGCGGCTCAGATACTGCACCGCACCGACCTCGAATGCGCCCTTGGTGCCGCCACCGGACAGTGCCAGGGACGCAGACGCAGTCATCTACGCAAGATAACGGTCGCACCTGCGCCACGCACGACAGACAGGCGCCTCGCGCAGAATGAGAAGTATCGCAACCCCTGTTCCGGGGGCCGACGGAGTGTGCCGTTCAGAGCCCCAGGTCGCGGCCGATGAGTTCCTTCATGATCTCGTTCGAGCCTGCCCAGATCCGTGTGACCCGCGCATCACGCCAGGCGCGTGCCACGCGGTACTCGTTCATGTAGCCGTAACCGCCGAAGACCTGCACGCAGGCGTCGATGACCTGATTCTGGATGTCCGAACTCCACCACTTCGCCTTGGCCGCATCGGTGGGTGTCAGAGTGTCGTTGTTCTTGGCCGTCACGCACCAGTCGAGATAGGCCTGGGTCACGTCCAGCTTGGTGTCCTGCTCGGCCAGCAGGAACTTGAGGTGCTGGAAGGTGCCGATCGGCTTGCCGAAGGCCTGCCGTTCCTTGGCGTACTCGATGGTGTCGTCCAGTGTGGCGCGGGCATGGGCCAGGTTGCTCACGGAGCAGCTCAGCCGCTCCTGCACGAGCCGTTCCATCATGTAGATGAAGCCCTTGCCCTCTTCGCCCAGCAGGTTCTCGGCAGGCACGCGAACGTCGTTGAAGAACAGCTCGGCGGTGTCGGACTCCGACTGGCCGACCTTGTCGAGCTTGCGACCCCGCTCGAAGCCCGGCATACCCTCCTCGACCACCAGCAGGCTGATGCCATGGGCTCCCCTGCCGGGGCTGGTGCGTGCCGCTACGACCACGACCTCGGCGCCGTAGCCGTTGGTGATGAAGGTCTTGGATCCATTCAGCACCCAGGTGTCACCGTCCAGCACGGCAGTGGTCTTCAGTGCGGCCAGGTCGGTGCCTCCCGACGGTTCGGTCATCCCGATGCCGCAGATCTTCTCACCTGCGGCGAGGTCGGGGAGCAGTCGCTGCTTCAGCTCCGGGGTCCCCAGATCGACCAGATAGGGCATGGTGATGTCGAAATGGATGCCGAAGCAGGAGTTGACGCCCATGCTGACCTTGGCGGTCTCCTCGTTGACCACCGCGTTGAAGCGCCAGTCGTTCACGAGGTTGCCCCCGTACTCGTCAGGCACCTCCAGCCCGAGGATCCCCTGCTTGCCGGCTTCCTGCCACACTTCACGCCCGATCACTTTCTCATCGATGTAGCGCTCGAGGTTGGGGAGGATGGTCCGCTCAGCGAGCGTCGCCACCACCTGGCGGAACTCTTCGTGATCAGCGTCGTACAGGGTGCGTTCCATCGCTTGGACCTCCGGAGTAGATATGAAAAGGATAAGCCCTCGCCGCTACTCCACCACCGCGCAGGACGGCCAACCACCCGCGTGGATGGGTGATGTTCGACACCGGCGCGAGTCGGGAAGTCCCGCTACTGGGTGGGTTCGGCAGGTGACGCTGAGGGGGAGAAGATATCCGGGCATTCGGCGACCAGGTAGTCAGACACCGTCGTCTGATACTCGCTGGCCTTGGCGTCGGGGGTGTTCTCGCCCTTCTTCACCGCATCCTTCAGGGAGGCGATCAGGTCATCGAGCGCCTTCTCGACCTCTTCCGGGAGCTGTCCCTGGACCGAGTCACGCAGAACGACGGTCTGCTTCTCGATCTCCTGGGTGAGCTTGGTGAGAGCCTCGTCGCGCTCCTTCTTGTTCTCGCTCTGCAGTTCCGGGAGGCCGGCGATCGCCTCGTTGCCGGCCTGCATGTACTGCTGGGTGGCCTCACAGACCGCCGAACTGCTCGAGTCGGTCGGCGCGCTCGAGGATCCGCTGTCGCTGTTGCAGCCGGCCAGCAGGACGCCGCCCGCGATCAGGGGCACGAGGGCAAGACGAATTCTCAAAGCTACTCCCAAGGGTCTGGCTCAGCCTACCTCATGGCGCCCGCATCGCCACTGCTCAAGCCGAGCACCGGATCAGCTGTTTGCCCATGGCCGCTCGTTGCTCGATCGAGGAGACGGCCTGCGCCGCGTCGTCGAGGTCGAACGTCTGACCGAGCACGGGGTCCAGCGCCCCCGATTCGAGGCCGCGGCTGATGTCGGCCCATTGAGCGGTCACCGAGTCGGGGTGCTTGAACAGGAATGCGCCCCAGCCGACTCCGAGCACCCCGATGTTGTTGAGGAGCAGCCTGTTGACCTTCACCGTCGGGATCTCCCCGCCGGTGAACCCGACCACGAGCAGGCGTCCCTCCGGTGCCAGGCTGCGCAGGGAATCGGTGAAACGGTCGCCGCCCACCGGATCGACCACGATGTCGACACCTTCACCGCGTGTGATCGACCTGACCTCTTCGAGGAAGCCTTCCGCCGCGACGGCGTGATCCGCTCCCGCGGCGAGTGCCACCTCGCCCTTCTCGGGTGTCGATACGACAGCGATCACCTCCGCCCCGTACATCTTGGCCAGTTGGATCGACGCCGTCCCGATGCCGCCGGCGGCTCCGTGGACCAGTACCCGGTCCCCGGGCCGGATGCCGCCCCGCCTGACGAGACCGAACTGCATCGTGAAGTAGTTCATCGGGACTGCGGCCGCCGCCTCGAGCGAGACGTTGTCGGGAATCACGAATGTGGTGAGGTCCGAGACCAGCAACTGCTCGGCGAAGCCACCGATCAGCGAGAAGGCCAGCACTCGGTCGCCGGGCTGCAGGTCGCTGCCCTCCGGCGCAAAGACCACAGTCCCGGATACTTCGGAGCCGGGCGTGAAGGGTAGCGGGGGACGGACCTGGTACAGGCCCCTGGTCAGCAGCAGGTCGGGAAACGTGACTCCTGCGTACGCGACATCGATCAGCACCTGGTCCGGACCGTGCTCCGGCTGTGGCAGGTCGCGTACCTGCAGGGCCTGCGGGCCGTCGAGGGCCTCGACGAGAACGGCTTTCACATGGACCTCCTGTTGCGTTTGGACGTGGCTGCGGGTGGCTCGATCGGTTCCTCGGCAGGCCTGGGCAGTGGCGCTAGTTCGGCCACTCGCAGGAACTCCGTGGGACGGTGCTGCTGGAGCGACTTCCGCATGCGGGCGGCGGTGACGTCGCATACGCGCGCGTATCCGCCGCGAGCCGCTTTGGAGCCCGGCAGCGGTGCTCTGACATCCTCCACCAGTAGATACTGCCGGGCACCGTCATCAGCGGCGTTCTGCGTCTCGACGGCCACCGCGGTTGTGCCTGAGCCCGCGAAGAAGTCCAGGACCCGGATGTCGTCGGGCATGGTCGTCAGTATCCGCCGGAGCAGCCTCACCGGCTTGGGGGATTCGAACACGTCGCCGAGTTCCTCCTTGAGCTCGGCGACAGCGGAATCGGTGGAACCGACCTGGGTGCTGAGCCAGACGCTGCTCATCTTCTTCGTGCGTTCCGGTGACCAGCGATCCTTCTGATACACGTCGACGCGTGGGCCCCGACGGCCCCGCACCACGCGTGCCTGCAACTGGTCGCGCGATGCTGCCACCTTGGCCGCGGACCAGCGCCAGACAGCGGGTTGGCCGTCCCCGAAGACCGGGGTGATGGTCGCCGACCCCTCGAAGTGCTCGTGTGAGACCTGCCCGGTGCCGGCGTTGCCGTACAGCGGGTAGTGCAGGGTGGGGGAGGTACTGGGATTGAACTTCTTGTTGGTGTTGCGCAGCGGCAGCAGCCGGTAGCGACCGTGTTCGTCCTCATGCGGGAAGTCCGAGGGCCGGACGTCCTCGGTGCTGCTGGGATGCAGCGTGCAGTGCCGGATGTCCTTGGCGTACACCAGCAGGTACTCATGGCTGGTCGCGAAGAAGGCTCCCAGTTGCCGCCCCTTCGGGTTCAGGGAGACACTCAGTTCGGCGATGAAGTTGTCCGGCCCGAACACCTCGTCGAGCAACAGGCGCAGGACATGGACCGAGTTGTGGTCTATCGATGCGTAGATGACACCGGTCCGGTCCAGGAGCCGGGCACCGGCGACCAGTCGCGGCCGCATCATCGCGACCCACTCTGTGTGCCGCCGCGCCAGCCCACGCAGCTGTGGTGTCGCAGCAGACCCTTCGCTGGTACGGCGGTTGTCCTCGTAGGCGAACGTGTTGCCCGTGTTGTACGGCGGGTCGATGTAGATGAGTTGCACGAGCGGGTAGCCCGCCTCGGTCAGCTGGCCCAGAACTGCCAGATTGTCCCCCGTCACCAGGGCGGGACCGCCGGCAAGCCAACCGGCCACTTCCTGTTCCTGTCGGCCGTCGGCACTGACCAGGCGGCTGGCTCCGGAAGGCGCCTGCGCGCGCAGTCCCGGATCGGGAATCCAGTCGGCCAGGGTCACCACCGCTCGAGCCTATCGGCCCTGCCCGGCCCGTTCGGTCACAACCACGCGGGTATGCTCACTCCGGAGCTGAACAGGATCCCCTGCACCAGGGCGTAGATCCCGAACCCCAGCAGGACGATGGCACCGAGAACGACCAGCCTGTTCACCAGCAGGAGCCAGCCGGGACCTGCGTCGGCCCGCTTCTTCGCCCGGGCCCGGGCGCTCTTGTTCAGGATCATCGCAACGATGATCAGCACCAGAACCAGGACCAGCTCGGTGACCGTGCCGCCGGACATGACGGTGAAGGCGAACAGCAGTGCCAGCACGCTCGCAATCACTGCGGCCAGGGTGAGGCCATCCATGGGGAGTCGCCGGGACCGTTGCTTCACGACCGTGGTCTGCTGTGCCGCGGGCCGCTGCGGCACAGGCTGGCCGGCAACGGGCTGACCGTTGACGTAGACCTGACTGCCGGTGGCAGGCTGGGCGCTGCCGGTTCCGGGTGTGGGTGCGGGCAGCACCTGGGCCGGTGCGTAGGGCACTGGTTCGGCAGGCGTGCGCGGGGTGGGCGCGGTGTCAGTGCGGGCGAGGCTGCGGGGCACCGGCGGCGCCACGGAAAGGCCGATGCCGCCGGCGGGCACGAGGCCCGGTCGCTGCACGTAGGTGGATGTGGCGTCCTCGCCACGGAGGTCACCGTTGGGAACCTCCCGGACATCGCCGGTCCAAGCTGCGCCGTCCCAGCGACGCCAGCGCTGATCGGGCTTCACGGGATCCGGATACCAACCGGCAGGTAGTTGACTGTTGCTCATACCTGCGGTGTTCCTCGACTCGGCTCCAGCAAACCCCACAACCGGGTCGAGGTGCCGGATTGTCCGGTGATCCGGTGCACAGTACCCTGCCCCTGAATTGGAAGAGCCGGAGTCAGGGCCACCGGGTGACCGGTGACACTGCTCCGACTGTCCCTTGGGCTGTGCTTTCTCAGCCGCGACCTGATCAACCGATCAGACCGACAGCGGCCGCGACGGCCAGGGCCGCCACAATGACGGTTGCGGTGACCAGAGTGATCAGCCGCACGCGGAAGGCCTTCTTCTCCTTCCGGTCCTGCGTCTGCGTCTCCTGCATGTCAACACCGTTCATGGTGCACCCCCTTTCTTGGGATCACACATGTCCTACCTCGGCGCAGCGGGCGCAAACGGGAGCCGGGTGTCTACAAGATCACCCGGGAACTCCGGCGAATGACACAGCGTGATATTGCGGCTACGAGCCGCTTGGTGTCGTGGTCCCGATCACCAATTTCTGCGACTGCACAGGCGTCGTTGGTGATAGTGTCCGCTCACAACAGCAAGGAGTTCTCATGCAGCGGGTACTGGCAACAGCGTTCACAGGCGTCCTTCTCGGTGGGGCCCTGGTGGCCTGCAGTTCCGGCAGCAGCGATTCGTCGCCGTCGGCAAGCGCCAGCGCCACAGTGGACCAGATCGCCTGCAACTACTACAACGAGATGGCAGACGAGATCGACACCATCACCGGTCAGGGGGATGCCGGCGAGAAGACCACCGTGGAGGACGCTCGGGCGGCGCTGGCCTTCGTCCAGAGTTCGGTGGAGGAGATCGGCAAGACCGGCAACGCCGAGGATGCGACGGTGACCGAGCTACAGAATCTGGCAGCGAGCTTCCAGACCGACCTCACTCCGCTGGACGCCACGGCTGACATCAGCAAGGCGGAGAAGGCGACGCCGTCGCCCTCACCGGCCTTCTCCACCCTGCAGAACCAGATCTACACGACTTACCAGAAGATGGGCACCGAGCTCGGCTGCTGACCGGATCGGGTGATCCTTGCCCGACCATGCCCGGGTCGATGCTTTTCGTGTGAGACTCGAAGGAGCCCGGAGCGCTGCCGAGGGCTTTCGTTGGGGGGCCAGTGACTGAGATCAGACGTACGACATCGGTGATCCTGCTCCTCACCGTCGCACTGGGGATGGTGCTGGCTTCGCTGGTGGTTGCGCCCACTGCCGCGCATGCGGCGAAGACACCCGGCAAGAAGCTCTCGCTCAAGATGTGGCGTGCGGTCGACCCGGATCTGAACTGTGAGGCCCATCCCCGCAAGCGAACCAAGGTCTCCACGGCGAACCCGAAGTGGGGCCTGATCAGACTGGGCGGCAAGACCTGTGGCAGCGGCGATGTCCTGGTCCTGCGCTCTGGCGGTACCTGGACCGTTGCTCGGGGTCTGGGAGTCGACTTCGGTTCCCGCGGCAGTTGCAGCCGTGTCGAAGGTGTCCCGAAGAAGGTGCTCAAGGATCTGTTGCATGTGAAGTGCAAGTCGCCCTCGGCGAAACCCAGGAAGTTGAGGTAGCGCCGCGCAAGGCTGCGAACACGAGAATCCCGCCAGTGATGATGCTGTTTCGGGGACAATCTGACTGTGCCCGACGATCAGCAGCTGCCCCCCGGCGCGTATCACCCACCGTCACCGGCGCTGGTCCGTCGCTCCGTGCGAGCCAAGATCGCCGTGTGGATCGGGATCGCGGTCCTGTGCGCGGTGGCGATCGTCGCCCTGGCGCTGACCACCGGCTGGCCTGCGATCACTCCGGTCACTCAGGTGCTCTCATTCCTGCCGGTCTTCACGGCGCTGACGCTGGTCCTGGTCATCGGGATGCTGGTCATCCGGGAATGGCTCATCGCAGCCCTCGCTGCGGCCTTCGTCGCGCTCTTCGCCACCTACATCTTCTCCGGCGCAGCCGTGCCACCCTGGCCGATCGACACCGGGGCGCCCACTGTCAGGATCGTCACGGCGAATCTGCACAAGGGCGATGCGACCCCGGCTCTGGTCTCGCGTATCCTGGCTGATCCACCGGACCTCGTGTTCATCCAGGAATGCACGCAGGAGTGTGTGGCAGGGATCGGGAGTCCTGTGGTCCGCGCGAAGCTGCCACATCAGATCGTGGACGCAGACCCCTCCCCGGCCGGAGCGGCAATCCTGTCGGCCTGGCCACTGGAGCAACTACCCGTCGCGCAGACCAGCTTCTCGATGCCCGCAGCCACTGTCTCGAGCCCTTCGGGTGAACTCACCGTCCGGTCGGCGCATCCTGCTCCGCCGGTGCCAGGAGGGGTCGGACTCTGGGGGTCGGAGCTGGCGGATCTGGCCGACTTCGCGGCCGGGTCCGAGCAGCCGCTGATCATGGCTGGGGACTTCAACGCCACCCCGTACCACCGGCAGTACCGGGACATCCGCGACTCGGGCGCTCTCATCGAGGCTGTCGGATCGTTCCCCGGCACCTGGCGGTCCGACTGGCCTGGTTTCCTGCGTACCCCGATCGACCACATCCTGATGCCTGCGGACTGGCGTGCCGTCACCACCGCGGTCGAACCGCTCCAGGGCAGCGATCACGCACTACTGAGTGCCACCCTGGTGCGGCTCTGAACGGCCGGAGCCCTGTTGCGTCTTCGCGGGCCGGTAGTCCGGCGCACGCCGCCGCAGCGTGTCATAGATGGGTTCCACCTTGGCGAATGTCGCCCCCATCATCGCGCCGGCGCCCGCCATGAGTGAGGGGATCATGAGTGCTGTGGTCGCCGCCATCTCGGTTGCGATAACGATGCCGGTGAGGGGTGCGCGGACGACTCCGGCGAAGAACGCCGACATGCCGACGAAGGCGAAGCCGGTCACCGACAGATCGATGAAAGGCACCAGATTGAGCACCGTTGCGAACAGTGCCCCCATGAGTGCGCCGAGTGCCAGCAGTGGCGAGAAGAGCCCACCCGGTGTGCCGACTGCGTAGCTGACCGGGCCCAGGATCCAGCGGAAGATGAGCAGCACCACGATGACCCAGAGCACGGGTGTGTCGGTGAACATGGCCTGGGCGATGTTCTCACCGCCACCGACCTGTGTCGGGTAGAAGTAGGCGATGCCGCCCACGACGGCCCCGACAATCGCCGCAGGGATCTCCGGGTACTTCTTGACCTTCTGGAAGAGATTCAGCAGCGAGATGACTGTCTTGTTGTACCAGGCGCCCATGACGCCGACGAGGAGGCCGAACACGCCGTAGCCGACGTGGGACCAGAAGTCCGGAGGATTGATCGCGCCGAGCTGGAACTCCGGGATATTGCCGAGGATCAGCCGGGAGACGACCACGGCCGTGGAGGTGCCGAGCAGTGCCGTGATGAGCAGGCGCAGCTTGAAGCTGCGGGTCAGTTCCTCGAAGACGAAGATCGTGGAGCCAAGAGGTGCGTTGAAGGCGACCGCGAGGCCTGCGCCGGCGAGGCTCGCCTCCATCTCCTCCTGCCCGCCCTTGCCGATCCGGCCGCTCTTGCCCAGACGGCTGCCCACCGAGGCGCCCATCTGCACGGTGGGACCCTCGCGGCCCAGCGCCAGGCCGGCACTGATCGCAAGGAGGCCGCCGGCGAACTTCGCCGGTACAACGCGTCCGGCCTCCAGCGGGATCTCGTTCCTCATCGCACCCTCGACCCGCTGCACCCCGGAGCCGGAGGCCTCGGGCACGAGTCGGGTGATGTAACGCGCGATGACCACACAGACGCAGGCAGCGAGTACTGGGATGAAGAAGCCCATGATGGGCCATTGGTGCGCCCATTCCACGAGGTTGATCCGGGCCTGCGCGCCCTCCTGCAGCGCCCAGCGAAAGGCCGCGCCGATGATGCCGATGATGATGCCGCCCGCCACCGCCAGGAAGGCAAGCCACCACAGACCCTTTGGCAGTTCCTTCACAGACATGTCGTCGGTCCACGACGCCTGCTTCCTCCACAGCGGCATGCCCCACCAACTATCAGATCGGGTTGGACGCTTGCAGACCATTGGTACTGTTTGCCCGACCCTGACCGATTGGCGAGGTTGTGTAGCCCAGTCGCTGACAATCGGTTCGCGCGGTTTCCCGTTCGGCGTCACGGAAACACCACCAGCGTGATTTCGGCGGCGTTAGTTTGTCGCCATGGGAATCCTGATCCTGCCGCTGACGCTCATCGTGGGATGGGTGCTGGCCATTCTGAATCTCACCCCTCCCGGCGCCACGGACGGCGAGGACTTCGCGGTCTCCGCTCTGCGCTGGTTGTTCACCATCCCGGCGGGCTACATGTTCGTGGCCAGCGGCATCATGCACACGGTGTTCGCCAAGTCGACGGCGAAGAACATCGGCTGGCAGACCAACGGCTTCCAGTACGAACTCGGCTTCGTCAGCCTCGGCATCGGAGCGGCGGGTATCGTCGCGGCCTACTACGACTTCAGCGCCTGGCTCGTGCTCACCATTGTGGTGTCCTGCTTCCTGCTCGGAGCAGCGGCCAACCACATCAAGGAGATGATCTCGGAGCGCAACTACAGTCCCGGCAACACCTGGGTGCTGATCTACGACATCGGACTGCCGGCTAGCCTGATCGTGCTGCTCTGCCTGAGCTGATCGTAAGGCTCAGCGCTCGGTGTCCTCGTCGGCACCGGAGTCACCGCTTCGCGGCATCCGCGGCAGTCTCGATTCCTCTATCGCGGCCCGCTTCTCGGCGTACTCCTCGAGGTCGATCTCACCGGCCGCGAAGCGCCTGTCCAGGATCTCCCGGGGCGTCTCCTTGGGTGGCAGTGGGTTGGCTATCGGAGTAGGTGCCGGGGGCAGGCGCCGTCGACCGAGGTTCGATGACACCACGAAGACCAGTGCGACCACCACCGAAACCAGAGCGACGCTCAGCACCACGTACGCCATG
The DNA here is from genome assembly GCA_020438795.1 of Actinomycetota bacterium. Classification (GTDB taxonomy): domain Bacteria; phylum Actinomycetota; class Actinomycetes; order S36-B12; genus JAGQTY01. Next base: position 56,016 of record JAGQTY010000015.1, on the reverse strand, counting down.
GGCTCCTCCACTGATCCCGGTTCTTGCAGAATAGTCCCCGGAACTCGGTGAAGCCGGACTCTTCGGCTCGGTCAGCGTACGGGACCGCGGCGGGCAGGTTGCGCAGGCCGATCTGGGCGCAAGGTCGATCAGGGCAGGGTCGTGCCACTGCCGGACTCGGCGCCACCCGAACTCGGGGCGTCGGTGTCCAGTGACGGCGCCGAGCTCTGGGATCCGCCCGTCGAGGGGGCGGTGCTGGGCGTCGTGGGGGCACTCGTCGGCGTGGTTGGCTGGGATGTGGGCGTCGTGGGCTCGTTGGTCGGCGTCGTCGGTTGTGACGTCGGTGTGGTGGGCTGCGACGTGGGCGTCGTCGGCTCACCGGTCGGGGTGTCGGCCGACCCGGTGGCAGTCACCGAACTCGTCGGGACGTCCCGGTTGTCGTCGCCGATGTCCAGCGGGTTGACCCCGCTCAGCGCGATGCCGACGGCTCCCACACCCATCACCACGGCAGCCACGATGATGGCCGTTGTGACGGCGCGACGCTGCTTGGTCTCCGAGTCCTGGCTGAGGGCTGCGGGTTCGTCGTCATCAGATCGTGGGATCAGCGGCGTCGCCCCAGGAGGGGGTGGTTTGATCGGCCCGTCGTAGACGCGCGGCTGCGCCGGCGGCGGGAGCAGTGCCGTGTCATCCTGCTCCGGCAGCAACGCCGTTGCGTCCTGTTCCTCGAGCAGTGCCGTTGCGTCGGGGTCGTCCAGGGCGTCTGCCTCGAGGTCGACCGCGCTCGTCGGAACGGTGTCGGGGCCGAATTCGTCGTAGGACGTCTCAGCCGCCTCGGGGAAGCCCCGGGCGTCGACGGGGCCGATGTCAGGCAGCACACCGGAGCGCAGCATGACACCCAATCGGGCTGCCACATCTCCGTGGAGATCGACTGGCAACGGTTGTCCGACACCGCCGCCGGGGACCGCGTGATGCTTGACCGCCTCGTTCGCTGCGATCGCCAGGAGCCAGGAGCTCAGTTCATCAGCCTGCTTGAGCCTGCCCACATTGCCCACTGCGGCGAGCATGGTGTCGGTGGTGATGGCGCGGGCGGTGGCCGTATCGACCTTCAGTGAACTGGCATAGCGGTAGATGGTGTCGGCGTAGGCCGCATAGAGATGATTGAAGCCCACAACGCGGTCGGAGTGCAGGGCGGCGACGATCCCCGCGTCCTTGCTGGCAGACATGGTGTGCTCTCCTTGCTGGGCGCACCGGGGAGGCGCGCTCACTACCAGTCTTGACAGCTGGCAGCCGTCTCACACCTCGGCGGTCCCGTCGGCTACGTCACACTCTGCTCAGCGGGCGGCTGCCCCGAGGCCCAGTCGAGAGGTGATCCTGGTGAGTGTCTGCCCTATTGGGGTGCTGATGGTGACTTCGGCGAGGTCGTCATAGGGGGTTGCCTCGGCGTTGATGATGACCAGGGGTGCGCTGTCCGCGGCGACGGCACACAGGCTCGCCGCCGGCTGGACGGTCAGGCTGGACCCGATGACCAGGGCCAGGTCGCACTCGACCGCGGCATTTGCGGCCGCAGCCATCACATCTGGGTCCAGCATCTGGCCGAAGGAGACGGTCGCACTCTTGAGGATGCCGCCGCATCGCAGACACATGGGGTCCTCATCGCCGGCGCGGACCCGGTCCAGCGTCTCGGCGATCGGTCGGCGTTCCTCGCACGAGAGACACTGTGACTCCCAGAACGTACCGTGCAGTTCGAGGACCTCTGAGCTACCCGCCCGGATGTGCAGCCCGTCGATGTTCTGCGTCGCCACAGTGACAGCGCGACCCGCGCCCTCCCAGCGAGCGACCGCCTCATGGCCCGCGTTCGGCTCCGCATTCCACATGTCGGGTTGACTGCGCACCCGCCAGGCTGCTCGCCGAACCTCTGGATCGCCCACATAGGCGTCCAGTTCGAACATCCGGCTGGCCTCCGGGAACCGCGTGAACAGCCCCTGCGGGCCCCGGAAATCGGGGATTCCCGACTCAGTGGAGATGCCGGCCCCACTCAGCACGAAGACGTTCGTGGAATCATTCAGCAGCGCTGCGACAAGGTCCTCTCGGTCGGTCATCGGTCCTCATCTCTGGTACATCAAGGTCGAGCGACAGTCGGCCGCTCACTTGAAGCGGCGGCGCGTTCTCCGCTCTTCAAGATATCCCGTCCTGGCTGCGCCGAAACGTAGCACGGGGCCTATTGTCGAGGTGTGATGTCGAAGCGGGATCAGGTGTTCGCGCAGATGGACGAGATCGCGTTCCTGCTCGAACGCGGCAAGGCCGACCGCCATCGGACCGCTGCCTTCCGCAACGCCATGGCCACCGTGGCCGGCCTCAGCGATGCCGACTTCCAGCAGCGGGCGCAGACCCACTCCTTCGAGTCGCTGCCCGGCATCGGCAAGGTGACCGCGACCGTCATCGATCAGGCACTGGCGGGCGAGGTTCCGCAGTATCGTGCCAAGGCGACGGCGCAGGCGCCGCCGTTCGAGGACACCACCATGTACGCCGACCTGCGAGGTGACCTGCACTCGCACTCGAATTGGAGCGACGGGACTGTCGACATCCTCAAGATGGCGCACACCGCGCAGTCCCTGGGTCGTCAGTATCAGGCGCTCACCGACCACTCGCCCCGGTTGACGGTTGCCAACGGCCTGTCCCCGGAGCGACTCCGCAAGCAGTTCGACGTCGTGGCTGCGGTCAACCGGGAGCTCGACACGTGCACCCTGCTCACCGGCATCGAAGTGGACATCCTGGAGAACGGGGCGCTGGACCAGACTCCCGAACTTCTGCAGGCCGTCGATGTGGTCGTCGCCTCCGTGCACTGGAAGCTGCGGATGAAGTCCCATGAGATGACCCCGCGGATGATCGCTGCCATCGCGAACCCGAACACCAACGTGCTCGGGCACTGTACGAACAAGCGCGTGATCACGTCCCGGGGCCGCACCACGGTACGACCGCCCAGCGAGTTCGATGCCGACGCAGTATTCGACGCCTGCGCCGCCCATGATGTGGCAGTGGAGATCAACAGCCAGCCGGCGCGCAGCGACCCGCCGGACGACCTGATCGTGCGAGCCCTTGAGAAGGGCTGCCTGTTCAGCATCGACTCCGATGCCCACGCTCCTGGCGAGCTCAGCCTGCTCGACATGGGTGCCGCGCGGGCACAGAAGCTGGGGGTCCCTCCGGAGCGAGTGGTCAACACCTGGCCGCTGGACCGCCTGCGTAGCTGGCTCACCGGCGGCCAGTGACCGGGCGGGTCGATGACCGCTGTCCGGTGGCTGTGAATTACCTTGACTCTGACCGGTCAGGAGAGTAAACACTTGCCTGGAGTTGCAAACAGTGACTCTGCGACCACGAGCTGCTGAGCATCTTGGCCCTCGGACGCCTTTACGCGACGCCCCCGCGACTGACCTGCCCCCAGGCTGGTCGCCAGCGCAGAAAGGTGTCAATCAACCGATGACGGCCAAAACGCATGAATTGCGACATGTCGGTTCCGATTTCCTCACCGCGGCGAGTGTGCATCCGCGGGCGAGCCGTTCGATGCCATGTACTCCCGAGGCACTGTTCTCGATCCTGGTGGATGCCAGGACCTGGACCAGGTGGACCGGTGCCACTCAGGCCCACTACTCCACCCCTGGACCGCACGGTGTGGGATCGCGGCGCATCGTGAACATCCGCAATCAGTCGCTCGAGGAGGAGTTCATCATCTGGGAGCCCGGGCGCCGGCTCACGTTCTCGGTCTGGGCCAGCACCCTACCGGTGCGGGCCATGGTGGAGGACTTCACCATCAACCCGGTGAGTGACAGCGACTGTCTGCTGACGTGGACGACCGCTCTCGAGGGCAAACCACGTGCTCTGAGCCGCTCACTGGGGCTGATCGCGTATTCGGAGGAGAACCGCTCACTCGAACGTCTGTCGCGCTACGCAACCAGGCACGCAGCCGAGTACGTCTAGCGGAAGGCTACGGGGTCGCCTTCGCGTCCTTGGCGACAGTGGCGACCCCGGCAGCCCCGCCGGTCAGGACCACGCCTCCGAGCAGCCACCACGAGACTGCCTGTCCCGATACCGGGAACAACCAGGCAAGCAGCAGAGCGGCGATCATCTGTCCCGCGATGGTGGACAGGGCAAACACCAGCACGCCGAGCTCCTTCACGGTCATAGCCGCGATGACGATCACAACGATACCCATCAGGCCGCCCGTGACCATCCACGGCTGGAACCAGTCCGTCGGCGAGGGGAGTTCGGTGCTGGTTAGGAAGTGCTGCAGCGCCACCACCAGGCAGATGGCGGCGAACCCGGCACAGAAATTCATCATCGCCGCAACCCAGGAGGTGCGGGCGGCCACCGCCACCCGGCCGTTGACGGCCTGCTGTGCCGCCACCCCGGCCCCGGCCACGAGCGCCAGGATCAGCCCGCCGACATTCAGGTCCGGGCTGCCGATCTGGTCCCCCACAGACACCACCACGCCGATCGTGGCCACACACGCCGCGATGACCCGGATCCGCGTCACCGGCTGGCTGCCGGCCGGGCCAAGACCGATCCTGTCGACAACGAGGGAATTGGCGTTCTGTGCCGCGACCGCGCTGACAGTGAAGATGGCCACACCGATGAGGGGCACCGAGATTCCCTGCGAGACCACGAACAGCGCCCCGCCCATACCGCCGATGAGATGCCACCAGTGCAGCGTCATGCCGGTCCGCTCATCGCGACCGGATCGAAGGGCGGCGAGCATCCGCGCCAGGCCACGGCGCAAGGACGGGATCATGGCGACGAGGATCACCGTAGTGGTCGTTCCGATCCCGAAGGACAGCAGGCCGACCAGCAGTCCGTTACCGACGATCTCGCCCATGGCACCGTTGACCCTGGACTGCACCACCGTGATCGCACCCGCGAGCACGGCCAGGGCCACG
>JAGQTY010000015.1:0-51011 GCA_020438795.1 Actinomycetota bacterium | reverse complement strand
CGCGTCCGCAGGCTGGCGGTCAGCTGAATCATGCCGCTCCTGTCGGTGGTGGATGATGTGAATCTATCCCTTTCGCGTGAGTGAATCCCCTGCACTGATGCGAGTTCTGGGAACTCATCCTGGTGCATGCGCTGGATAGTCTGAGGTCGTGTCAGATCCGTTCCTCTCGCCGGTGCCCTGGCACACCGCCAATCCCGGCTGGTACCCGGATCCCTGGCAGCAGGCCGACTGGCGCTGGTGGGACGGCCGGGCGTGGACGGGCCAGCTCGCGGCGAGCCCCCGGAAGAAGCCTTTCCTCCCGGGGTGGCTCAGCGTTCCCGTCCTGGTGGCCGCACCGATCACGGTGCTCCTGCTCATCCTGACGGCCATCACTTCCTTCATCGCCATTCCGCTGGGCCTGATCCCGCTCCTCATCGTGCTGCCGGTCCTCGGGTGGCTGGACCGCGTGGAGCCGGAACCGCTCTCCGGTCGCTATCACGCGGTTCTGTGGGGGGCTACGGTAGCGGTGAGCATCGCGTTCATCATCAACTCCGCCGTGGGATTCGCGTTCGGCGACGAGGTGGCAGCCGTGTTCTCCGCGCCGATCGTGGAGGAGGCCGCCAAAGGCCTCGGTGTGCTGTTCATCGTCCGGCGGCGCGAGATCGACGGGGTCATCGATGGCATCGTCTACGCGAGCTGGGTCGCCATCGGCTTCGCGGTGGTCGAGGACATGGTGTACCTGGCAGATGGGGGCGAGACCGGTGATCTGCTTGTGGTGTTCATCCTCCGCGTGCTCCTCACACCCTTCGCGCATCCGCTGTTCACCTTCTGGATCGGGCTCGCGGTCGGGCTTGCCATCGCCCGGGGGAGATCCGTATTCCCATACTTCCTGTGGGGGTATGCCCTGGCGGTGCTCACGCACATGACCTGGAACGGCACGCTCGTGCTGTCGGAACTGGTGAATGAAGGCATCGTACTGGTGGGCATTCTGGTCTTCGTGTGCTTGTTCGCGATCGTGGTGACCGCGCTCATCATCGCAAGACGACGTCAGCAACGGCTGTTCAGCGCGGCTGTGCCGTGGCTGGCTCAGCGATACGGACTGACGGAGAACGAGGTCATGCTCTTCGTGAACTGGCGCGTGATGCTGTCCTACCGGCGCCGCCTTCCCAGAGCACAGCGCAAGCGCTTCGACGCCGTACACGCCGCACTGGCCAGACTGGCGGTACTGCACGCCCGACCGGTGCCGATCGACCGGCAGACCGAGGAGGTCCTGGTGTCGGACCTTCACGATGCGCGCTACGGCTGACTGTCGCGGGATTGCCGGGTTGATCCGGATAGGGCAATCGGGTCGTCAGCGTGGCTTGCCCCGAGCCTGTTGGAAAGCGCCACAAGGACCGGCCCATCAGCAGGCGGCATCTCATAATCAGCCAGTGCCAGGCGGGAGACCCACCGCAGCTCCTGGCCCTCGGCCGGATGGGCCTGCTGCTGCGAGGCGTAGTCGGCGATCAGCACGTCCATCACCAACCTGAATTCCGGATAGCGGTACTTCACCGTGGTGAGGTGCTGCCAGGGCCACGCTGAGGTGTCGATACCCAACTCCTCGCGCAGCTCCCGAACGAGCGCTTCCCCCGGGCTCTCGCCCGGTTCGATCTTGCCGCCAGGGAATTCCCAGAGCCCGGCCATCGACCGCCCCGCAGGCCGCGTCGCGAGCAGTACCTCGTCGTGCTCATTGAGCATCACTGCGGCGCTGACGCGCACCACGGGCTGGTCCATTGTTCGACTTTAGCTTCCCCTTCACACTGTTCGAACCGTCCTGACATATATACCCCCTAGGGTATGGACTAGAACGCAAGGGAAGGAAGCATCATGAGGAACTCAAGGACTTCGACCCTGGTCCCGGCGATCATCGTCGCGACCACCGCCGGACTGATACTGACCGCATGCACGACCGAGGGCGTCTCGGCCACTACGGCGACACCTGCTGCGTCGCAGATGCACGCGGCTGGCCAGGCTCACGGCGGAGGTCAGGGCGGGAGATGGGGCCAGGGCGGCGGTCAGCGCAGTGCCAGCAGCTCCGAACTGAGCGACACGACCGCGGCGCAGTTGCTCGTCCTGGCAGAGGAGGAGAAGGTCGCCCACGATCTGTACGCGCTGGCCTACGACACCTACGGGATCCAGACCTTCGCCAACATCCAGGGGGCGGAGTCGAGGCATCTGGATGCGATGAACCGCATCGTGACCCGCTACGACCTGGGTGACACCTTCGAGCTGGGGACCCCCGGTGAGTTCGAGTCCGCCGAGTTGCAGGATCTCTACGACGGACTCGCTGAGCGCATCATGACTTCTGAGGAGGAGGCCGTGGCCGTCGGGGTGGCCGTGGAACGTCGTGACATCCGGGATCTGACCGGGACGCTCGCCGACGAGCTGCCCTGGGATGTGGAACGGGTGCTGACGAACCTGCGCGCCGCCAGTGAGCATCACCTCGAGGCGTTCCGGTCACTGCAGGGCTGAGCGCGGCCCGGCCGACGCGGCCGCGGACCAACCGGCGGCGTGGCTGCGGGGATACAGTGACTGCATGAGTGGGTTCTGTGTCTTCTGCGGTATCGCCGAGCGCGCCGAGGTGCTGGCCCGTGACGGCGGTACGGTGGCGATCGCCGATATCAATCCGGTGGTACCCGGGCACAGCCTCGTGATCCCGGCACGTCATGTCGAGACCTATCTCGACTTCAGCGATGAGGAATCCAGCCAGGCCAAGAATGTCGCGGCCGAGCTGTCGCAGCGACTACAGGCGGACGACCCGGCGATCCAGGGATTCAACCTGCTGTGGAACTGTGGCGCGGCGGCCTGGCAGACCGTTCCGCACGCGCACATGCACATGGTGCCCAGGCGTGCCGGCGACGATCTGCTCAGTGCGCTCTCCCGGTTGCCCTCGCTCGATGGCTGACCGCAGGGGCGGTGTGGCGCTGCTGACGGACCCGACCGTGGCGTCTCTGCTGAAGACCGGAACCAGGGGCCCCGGCGAGTCGCCCAGCCCGGAAGAGTTCGGTTGGGCCAGCCCCGCTGCTCACCTTGCGCTGGTCCGGGCGTGCTTCCTGCTGCTCCTGCAGCGCCGGGGGCTCTTCGGCGAACGGTCTTCCGAGCAGGCCTGGGGGCACGTCTTCGGGGACGCGCCTTCGCTGCAGGACGAGGACCTGCTGGCAGCGCTGGCCCTGCTGCCGGAGTCGGCACTGCCCGGAACCGTTGACGACCTTGCTGGTCTCCATCAAGTACTGCTCGCCGACCAGCTGGTCCCCGTCGGATTCGTGTCCGACGAAGAGACCGCGACTCCGGTCGGCAATCGTCGTCGGCAGCAGGGCGCCTTCTACACCCCGCCCCCGCTCGCGGCGTGGTTGGTGGAGCAGTGCCTGGCTGCTCAGGTGCTCGATCGCCGGCCCGAGGCTCTGCTCGTCTGCGATCCCGCCTGTGGCGGGGGCGTGATTCTCACGGCTGCTCTGCGGTTCCTGCGCGGGGCAGCAGAACCGCAGACCGATCCCCGGGTGCTCGCGTCGAACCTGCACGGCGTCGATATCGATCCTGTGGCGGCCGAGCTGACCCGGATGGCGATCTGGCTCGAGCTCGGCGACGAGACGCTGTCGCTGGTTCAGGCCGCGCCCAACGTCAGGGTGGGTGATTCGCTTCTGCACGCTCCGATGGACATGGACTTCCATGGACGCAGTGCTGCGACGGACTGGCTGTCCGGGCGGGGTGTCCCCGTGGATGCCGCACCGTTGCACTGGCCACTGGAGTTCCCCCACCAGGCCCAGCGTGGCTTTGACGCCTGTATCGGCAACCCGCCCTTCCTGGCCGGGACACGTCGCCACACAGCCCGGTCGCAGGCGCGCGGGCGAGTCTTGCGCGACAACGGATATCCGATCGGTGCCTTCACCGATACCAGCGCGGTCTTCGCCGCACTCTGCGGGCGACTCGTCCGCAATGGTGGAACCGTCGGACTCGTGATGCCACAGGCGTTCCTGGCCGCGAGCCATGCACGTGCGGTCCGAAGTGCGCTCACCGAAAGCGGGCGCCTGCGGTCTTTGTGGCTCTCGCAGGGCATGGACTTCGAAGCTGCGGTGGATACCTGCGCCTTCGTCTGGAGGCGGTGTCCACCCAGGCGCTCAGAGCCCGACAAGGTGGAGCGCTACACCGGAAACCCACCGACCTCGAACGGATGGAGCAGTGGCCAGGACCTGCCCACCTGGTCGGGGTTATGGGCAGACCTGCGCGGTGTGCCCAGAGTTGGGCCCCGGGACAGCGATCTGAGTGGATTGCTCAGCGCCACCGCGGACTTCCGGGACCAGTACTACGGCCTGCTGCCGCACATCGTGGAGCACGAACCGGGGATGTCCGACGACGAATACCCTCCGATCATCACCGCCGGGCTGATCGGAGCCGGTGAGCTGCGCTGGGGCAGACGAAGCACGAGGCTCGGCAAGCGGGCCTGGCGGGCTCCCCGGGTCGACCTCGCCGCGCTGCGGGAGCGGGACCCGCGACTCGGGGCATGGGCCGATACCAGGCTGGTTCCCAAGATCCTGGTCGCCGCCCAGGGCAGGGTCATCGAGGTCGTGGTCGACGAGGCGGGCTGCTGGCTGCCGTCGGTGCCGGTGATCACCGCTACGGTCGCGGACACCGACCTGCTGTGGACTGCCGCGGCCAGCCTCTCATCGCCCGGTGCGAGCGCCTACGCAGCAACCCATGCCGCTGGTGCCGGACTGACCGCCACGAGCATCCGGCTCACAGCCAGGCAGTTGGTGAGCCTGCCGATCGCGCTGGTGGCCGCAGGCGAGCAGTTCGCCCGGCTGCAGCTCGCGTCGTCCGGCGGACAGCAGATTGCAGCTGTCGACGACAGCGCGCTGGACCATGGGGCCAGGCGGTCGCGGCTGCTGGCCGACTTCGCGAAAGCCTGTGAGCCGCGACGCGATGTGCGTGACTGGTGGCTCGGGCAGGTCGGCCCGAAACCACCCTGAGGACGGCTCAGTGCGGGGATTGCGGGTTCGTGCTGTACTGAGAAGGCGCACCGGCCAGACTGGTGTCATGGGTCTGGCGGATCTTGAGCAGGTCTTCGTGAACAGCAGAAGGGAGCTGCGCGAATGGTTCATCGCGCATGCCGACGAATCGCCCGGCATCTGGCTGGTCACCTACAAGCAGCGGTCCGGGCTGGCGAACATCAGCTACGACGAGGTCGTGCAGGAGGCGCTGTGCTTCGGCTGGATCGATTCCACGGTGCGCAGACTCGATGAGCAACGCGGCATGCAGTTGCTCACGCCACGCAAGCGCGGGTCCACGTGGTCGGCTTCGAACAAGCAGCGCGTCGCGCGATTGCAGGAACAGGGGCTCATCGAGGCTGCTGGTCTGGCCGCGATCCGCAGGGCCAAGGCTGACGGAAGCTGGACCGTGCTGGACGCCGTGGAGCGGCTGGAGGTTCCTGCTGACCTGGCCGCCGCGCTGGCCGGTCTCCCAGGTGCGCAGCAGGGCTACGACGCCTACCCGCCCTCAGCCAGGAAGCAGGCGCTCTGGTGGGTCGTCAGTGCCAAGCGTCCGGCGACCAGGGCGAATCGGATCGAGCGAATCGTCGAGGCAGCGGCGCGAGGTGAGCGTGGCTGGCCGCAGTGAGACCGTGTAGCACCAGCGCCGCGCCCGCGGCATATGGCTGACCCGGTCGGCCCAGCTTCGCCGCTGACGCTGCGTCCGGTGCGCTGGCGGGGGAGAATCAGTCGCAGGAGGCCCGCAATGATTGACCCCGATGAGGAACTGCAGGAGAAGGCTTCGGTGGACGAAGCCATCGAGCGCATGGAGGAGCATGTCTCGGAGCGTGATGCTCATGAGGATCAGGGACTGATCGAGAAGCGCACCCGCGACGCGGGGCTCGACGACGGGTGAAGCCGCCGGCGCGGGCCTGCGCCAGGTTCCCTGCCTCGGTGCCGGTCGTCGCTCAGCGAGTGGCCAGTTCGGCTTCCATCTCGCTGACGCTCTCCCAGCAGATCGCGTAGGCGCCGGCAAGATCGCCGGAGCTGGCCAGCGCTGCGGCCTGCTTCGCCTTGGCCGCCCACTGCTCGGCCTGGCCCGCATCCATGCCGCCGTTGAGGGTCAGGTCGCGCACGAGTTCGCCGTATCGGCGTGCGCAACTGGTGTAGTCGCCGCTGGCAGGAGCCCCGGTGGGTGCGGTGGCCGTTGCGGTCGCCGTAGCGCCGGCGGTGCCTGAGCCGCCGCTGCTGGGCGTCGCGGAGCCGTCGCCGGGTCCGGAAGAGACCGGCACGTCGATGGTGACCGTCGTGTTGATCCTGATGCAGACAATCACCGTGACGGTTGCGCCCGGAGTGACCACGATGACAGTGTCAGGGCTGAAACCGGGCCAGGCGGTGCCCTGGTAGGTGGCGCCGTCTGTCGCTGCTTTCGGGGCAAGCAGTGGGTTGCCGCAGGCGCAGCGGACCACCGGCATCCCGGTGTTGTCGACGAGTACCGCCGTGCCCGCCTCCAGGACGGCCTGGAACGCGAAGCCTGACCCGTCGGTGTAGCGGTGGTTGGTGACTCTGGTGTCGTATCGCAATACCACCGGGGCCAGACCACGCAGATACTCCGGAATCTCCGACTCCTGGATTCCCCGGATGTCTGCCCAGGCGCCGCGTGCCGTTGGATTCGCCTGCAGGTCGGAGATGAGCTTTTCGACATCGCACGCGGGTCTGTCCGCGGCCGCGTAGAGTTCGGGGTCCGTCCCGGTCCTGGCGGTCACCTCGCTAGCGGCGGTATTGGTGGGCGAAGCGGTCGGCGTCTGGTTGGCCGTCCCCACGTCGATGGCGGTGTCAGTGGTGAACGGGTCCGCCATGGGGTCGTCAGCCGCAGCGAGGAAGATCTCCGCCTGGGTCGAAGCGGCCGGCGTCGCGGACGGACTCGGCTCGCTGCCACCGCCGCAGGCGGTGAGCAGGAGCAGACCCGCGAACGCCACGACGGCCAGGGAACGCAGTTTCCTCACATCTCCACGGTATTGCGCACGTGGCGGATCGTCCTGTTGCGAACCCGATCGGGGGTCAGCCGAGTCCCTTCTTGGGAACCACGATGGTCTTCGGCTTCGAGACGGGCAGTCGGGTCCGCTTCAGGCCGATCCCGCTGAGCATCTCCTCGTATCCCTCCTGGCCCGAGTTGTTCGGGTGCAGTGTCGAGTTGAGATTGACGACCTTGTCCTGGGGGAGTGCGGACTCTGTAACGCCGTACTCCCAGGCCTCGTCGCCCGCGCACAGCCCGTGACCCCGGGACGCTTCGAGGAAGCTGCTGGCGGCGGTCCAGCCGAACAGTTCGTGGTTGCGCTCGATCAGCGGGACCAGACCGCTGCCGGTCTGGGTGAAGGAGGCGGGGCTGGGCGTCTTCAGTGGCGGAGAGTACTGCGTCGGCAACGTGATCGTCGTGCCCGGCTGGCCGACGTACAGCGAGTCCCAGGCCCAGGTATTGTCGATCTGGTTCATCGGGGACTGGGGAAGGGCGCCGATGAAACAGGGGACGATGGCGCCTGCATCAGTGGTCGTCGTCAGGTCCGGATAGACCGCATGCACCAGGTTCTTGGGCTTGCTCACGTAGACCGGCTGAGCGTTCGTGGCTTCGGTGGCCGGTCCGCTGCTGGTGAGCTTCCAGGTCTTGCACGGACCGGAGCCGGCGCCGAAGCAGGGAGCCATCCGGTCGTAGCGCTGCTGCAGGTCTTCCAGGTTGTCGTTGGCCACCTCGTAGAGCGGTCGGGCGTTGGGCTTGCCATCCAGATTCAGCGGAATCTGGTCGTAGCAGTTCGACGGAGTCTTGAGCGTCAGGGGGATCACGTAGTCATAGATCGTGCAGGTGAGTGCGATGTCGGAGAGTCCGGCGTCATTGCCTCCGATGCTAAGCAACGTCAGGTCCACCGTGTTGCCACGGGTGATCGCGTTGACCTGGTCGATCTGGGGCGGCTGGAACTCGGTCTGCCGTGGCAGGCCGTCGTAGCCCACCCATGACTGGGGATACAGGATTCCCCCTGTCTCATACTCGACGACCTTGTAGCTGCCACCGTCCTTCTGCAGGCTGGTGATGTGTCCCTTCTGGACCTCGCCGCCCGCGCAGGCAACGTCGACGAGCGTCACGTTGCTGCGGTTGTCAACGCTCTCGAGCGCCTGGGCTGACCTGACGAATCCACTCCAACGGGTCCGGTTGCAGCCACCCATGTCCCAGGCGACCTGCCGAGCGTTCGGGTTGGTGCGGATATCGGGATTCGTGAAGGGCGGGATGCCCTCACCGGAGGCGAAGGAGTCTCCCATGATGGCGATCAGGGTGTTCTTCACCCTGACGTGTGAGGCCACCGTCTTGCTGTGACCCTCCTTGTCGGTCACCTTCAGTCGCAGCTTCTGCTTGCCCTCGGGCAGCTTCATGGAAACAGTCTTGGAACACGCCTTCTTGGCCTTGTACGTCTTGTCGGCGGTGACCTTCCAATGGCAGGTCAGTCTGCCATGACCCCCTGAGGTGCCGGACGCATCCAGGACGACCTTGAACTTGTCGTTCTTGGGCAGTTTGCCGTACACCGACTGCAGCGCATCCGGGTAGTGGCCGGGTATCCGCATCATGTCGTCGGGGATGCCATCGGGCCCCGGAACGTAGCTTCCACCCTCCCAGAAGTCAGGATCGCTCTCGTCAGTGGTGGGCACGAACGTCATGTCGTCGATCATGCCGGACGGCATCGACCAGTCCCATTTCACTTTGATGCCGTCGCCGGCCTGGGCGGTCACAGTGTCTGACGGCGCGGGTGTGACTTCGTCCTGGGCCATGGCGGGGGCTGACATGCCGATGGCTGCCACTCCGACGGCGATGACTGAAACTGCAAGCTTCTTCATTGGGTTGATCCTCGCTTTGCTTGCACGAGAATCTACTGTCTGCGACCCGCGGTCACCCTCGGTTTCACCCGTTTGCTGACCAAGGTCGGAATACGGGGTGGGTGTCTGCTTTCGGAGCCTTTCGACTTGCTTTACATATATGCTCTAGATGTAAAGTAGACGCAGTCTGAGGAGGAACCGTGGAGTATGTGGCAACATCGAGCTCCGGGGAGGTCATTGCCTCCTGGCGTGATCCCAAGCGTTACCTATGGCTCACCGGTCTCGTGATGCCCGCTCTGCCGTTCCTGGCATGGGGGCTTGCCAGCTGGACCGGGTGGGAGGCCTTCTACTACCTCGGTCCGCTGATGCTGTTCGTCGTCGTGCCCGTGATCGATCTGGTCGCAGGACTCGACAAGGAGAATCCTCCGGAGGAGGTGCTGGCCGCTCTGCAGGCAGATCGCTACTACCGCTGGCTCACATACGCCTTCATACCGGTGCAGTACGCGGCTCTGCTGCTCGGCGCCTATCTTTGGGTCGACGGCGGTCTCAGCTGGTTCGGTCGCATCGGTCTGGCCCTGTCGGTCGGCATGGTGTCGGGCCTGGGCATCAACGCCGCCCACGAACTCGGTCACAAGCGGGAGACCCTGGAGCGCTGGTTGTCCAAGGTCGCGCTGGCGCCGTCCGGATACGGACACTTCTACGTCGAGCACAACCGGGGCCATCACACCAGGGTCTCGACACCTGAGGATCCCGCAAGCGCCCGCTTCGGTGAGAGCTTCTACCGGTTCGTGCCGCGCACGGTCCTCGGGAGCCTCAGGCATGCGTGGGGCCTGGAACAGCCGCGGTTCCGGCGCCGCGGCAAGTCGGTGTGGAGCATTCGCAATGATGTCCTCAACGCCTGGCTGCTGACCGCGGTTCTCTGGCTCGCGGTGATATTCGTCCTCGGCTTCGCAGTCATCCCGTACCTGGTGATCCAGGCGGCGGTCGGGATTCTGCTGTTGGAACTGGTCAACTACATCGAGCACTATGGCCTGTTGCGCGAACGGGTGAACGGGGGTCGTTATGAGAAGGTGGCGCCCCGGCACTCCTGGAACAGCAACAACGTGGCAACCAACGTGATCCTCTATCACCTGCAGCGCCACTCCGACCATCACGCCAATCCAACGGTCCGCTACCAGGCGCTGCGGGACTTCGCTGAGGCGCCGGTCATGCCGACCGGATATGCGGGGATGATCACCCTCGCGCTGTGCCCGCCCCTCTGGTTCCGTGTCATGGACCCGCGGGTCGCTGCGCACTACGAGGGGGACCTGTCACGCGCGAATGCGATGGTCGGTGTGGCGCAGCGGGATCAGAACAACCAAGTGCGGTAGTTGCTGCCATCGGCGGGCCGGATAGTATGCGACCGGGCCTGGTGTTGGGTGGGATGCATGACCGATCTGAGGCAACGGCTGCTTGACGAGGCCGCCGTCTTCACTGCGGAGAACGGCTGGGCCTCCCTGACGATGGCCAAGCTCGGGCAGCGCGTGGGGGTTTCGCGGCAGACGGTGTACAACGAGCTCGGGAGCAAGCCGGCACTCGCCGACGCGATCGTCGCGCAGGAGCTCGCCAAGTTCCTGGCCGCTGTCGAGGAGGAACTGTCCTCGACTGACGACCGGGTGCTCGGCATCCAGAGGGCGGTGAGCCGGGTGCTCACGATGGCAGATGAGAACGTCCTGATGCGCGCAGTACTCTCCTCGGTGCACGGTGCCAACTCCGACCTGCTGCCGTTGCTGACCACCCAGGCGCAGCCGATCATCGATTCTGCCGGGGACATGATTGTCGCTCGCATCGAGACTGAGCATCCCGACCAGCCGATTCCACAGGACGAATTGCTCGTCGCTGTGGAGTCGATCGTGCGGCTGGTGATGAGTCACATCACCGCTCCCACCATCAGCACCGGGAGGGCTGCGGAAGCAATCGCCTGGGTGGCGGCTTCGTTGCTCTCGGAGCTTCCGGAGTCCCTCTCCGATTCCTGAGCCGACGCACGTGGGATTCGGGATCAGTCCCGATCGTGCTCAAGGATTCATAGACAGAATCTATGAATCCTTTAGATATGGCTGCGTTGATCTATCGAAGGGTGCCGGATAGATTTGAGACACAACCCCAAACAAGGAGTAATAGATGTCCCTCATCGGCACCGAGGTGCTTCCCTTCGAGGCCCACGCCTACCAGAATGGCGAGTTCATCGAGGTCAGCGACAAGGACCTGCGTGGCGGCTGGTCCGTCGTCTTCTTCTACCCGAAGGACTTCACGTTCGTGTGCCCCACGGAGCTTGAGGACCTCGCCGACAACTACGAAGAGTTCAAGAAGCTCGGCGTCGAGATCTACTCTGTGTCCTCCGACACCCACTTCGTCCACAAGGCCTGGGCCGACGCCTCCGAGGCCATCGCCAAGGTCACCTACCCGATGCTCGGGGATCCGACCGGACGGATCGGCCGGAACTTCGACGTCCTGATCGAGGACGAGGGCTTCTCCGATCGTGGCACGTTCGTGATCGACCCCGACGGGATCATCCAGCTCGTCGAGATCAACGCTGACGGCGTCGGCCGCAACGCCGCCGAGCTGCTCCGCAAGGTGAAGGCCGCCAAGTACGTTCGCGAGAACCCCAACGAGGTATGCCCGGCCAAGTGGGAAGAGGGCGCAGACACCCTCGAGCCCGGACTTGATCTGGTCGGCAAGATCTGACACCGCCTGTCCGTGCGGGAGGTCCACGCCTCCCGCACGGCGCATGCCTGGCCGGGACTTCGAGACCGGCTGCAGCCCCTCCGTTACACAACAAGGATTCGAAGACCCAGTTAAGCTCAGCTGCCCCAGGGAGTGCATCATGCTCAGCGCCAATGTTCTCGAACAGGTCAGGTCCCACGTCGACAAGATCCAGTACCCGGTGGTGCTGATCGGGTCGCTGGACGATTCACCCAAGTCCGCCGAGCTCGCAGAGATGCTCGCCGAACTGGCCGCACTCTCCGAACGGATCACCGTCTCATTGGACGGTGAGGATGCGCGGCGGCCGTCGTTCGTCATCGCCCGGCCCGGCACCGACGTCTCCGTCTCCTTCGCCGGCCTGCCCCTCGGCCACGAGTTCACCTCCCTGATCCTCGCTCTGCTGCAGGTCGGAGGCCATCCCGTCAAAGCCTCCCCGGACACCATCGAGCAGATCCAGAATCTCGTCGGCGACTTCCACTTCGAGACATTCATGTCGCTGTCCTGCCAGAACTGCCCGGACGTAGTGCAGGCGCTGAACGCCATGAGCGTCATCAACCCGCGTATCCGCCACCAGGCGATCGACGGGGCCCTGTTCCAGGACGAGGTCGATCAGCGCGAGGTGCTCGCGGTGCCCTCAGTCTTCCTGAACGGCGAGAAGTTCGAGCAGGGCCGGGTCTCCCTCGAGGAGATCGTCGCCAAGCTGGACACCGGCGCAGCGGCAGCCGCAGCGCAACGGATCGCGGAGGCCGAGCCCTTCGACGTGCTCGTGGTCGGGGGTGGCCCGGCAGGAGCATCAGCGGCCGTCTACGCAGCCCGCAAAGGGATCCGGACCGGCATCGTCGCTGAGCGCTTCGGGGGACAGCTGCTCGACACCATGGCCATCGAGAACTTCATCTCCGTTCCCTACACCGAGGGTCCCAAGCTCACTACCGCGCTCGAGCAGCACGTCCACGAGTATGACGTCGAGGTCATGACGCCGCAGCGCGCGGTGCAGTTGCGAGCCGCCGAGCAGCCGGGGGGCCTTGCCGAGGTCGAGCTTGCCAGCGGCGCCACCGTCAGGGCACGATCGGTGATCCTGTCCCCGGGCGCGCGCTGGCGTCAGCTCGGCGTCCCCGGCGAGCAGGAGTACCGGAACGCCGGCGTGACCTTCTGCCCGCACTGTGACGGGCCATTGTTCAAAGGCAAGCGTGTGGCGGTGATCGGCGGCGGGAACTCCGGGGTCGAGGCGGCGATCGATCTTGCCGGGATCGTCGGTCATGTGACTCTCGTCGAGTTCATGGACCAGTTGCGCGCCGACGACGTTCTGCAGCGCAAATTGCGCAGCCTCACGAATGTGGATGTCATGACCGGTACGGCGACCACCCAGATCCTCGGTGACGGTCGCAAGGTCACCGGCATGCGCTACGAGAGGCGCAGGGATTCGACGGAGCACGAGCTCGATCTCGACGGTGTGTTCGTCCAGATCGGGCTGCTGCCCAACAGTGAATGGCTCGAGGGTGCCCTGGAGCTGTCCGCGACCGGCGAGATCGTCATCGACGAACGCGGCGCCACCTCCGTGCCGGGAGTGTTCGCCGCCGGGGACGCCACGACCGTTCCCTACAAGCAGATCGTGGTGTCCATGGGGGCCGGGGCCACTGCGTCTCTCAGCGCCTTCGACCACCTCATCAGGACCTCAGCGCCGGAGGGCGAAACGGTCGCCGTATGAACCTGCGGGACCTCGAGTATCTCGTGGCGCTTGCCGACGCAGGTCATTTCGGCCTCGCAGCCAAGTCATGTGGCGTCAGCCAGCCGACACTGTCGGCACAGCTGCGCAAACTGGAAGCCAGCCTCGGGGTCGAACTGGTGGAGCGGGGCACCCGCCCGCTCCTGCTGACCGATGCCGGATCCCAGGTCGTGCAGCGTGCCCGCAACATTCTGGCCGAAGCTGAGGCGATCGAGAACATCTCCCGTGATGGCATCGATCCTGCCAGTGGTCGACTGTCGCTGGGCTTCTTCCCGTCCCTGGGTCCCTACCTGCTGCCCCACGTGATTCCCGTGATCCGGGACCGCTACCCGCGACTGCGGCTGCAGCTGGTGGAGGAGAAGACCGAAACACTGCTCGGACAACTGCGGGACGGCGATCTGGACGCCGCGGTTCTGGCGCAACCCGTCGATGACCGGGGGTTCCAGTCGGTTGCCCTTTTCGACGAGGAGTTCCTGCTCGCGGTGCCCAGCGAACACGAGCTCGAGCATTCCGAGCGGGTGGAACAGAGTGCGCTGCTCGGCCGACGGATCCTGCTGCTCGATGACGGGCACTGTTTCCGCGATCAGGCCCTGGCTGTGTGCCATCAGTCAGGGGCCAACGAAGCGGAGTTCCGCGCGAGCAGCCTGGAGACCCTACGGTCCATGGTGGCGGCACGGTCGGGTATCACGCTCCTGCCCCGGCTCGCCGTCTCGGCGCCGGTGCCGGACAACCCCGACATAACGCTCCTGCCGTTCGTGGACCCAGTGCCGTTCCGCAGGATCGCCCTGTTCTGGCGGGACTCCTCAGCGGTGCGTGGCTTCATGCGGGAATTCGCTGACGTGCTTCGACCCGGTTCCGACACCTACGAGGTGCCTGGTGTGACACGAGTGGGCGACCGAACGGCTCCACGCTCCTGACGGTTGCGTAGCGAGCGCCAGGGTCCGGTGCAGTATCGGCAGACTCCCGAGGGAAATAGTGCAACTCATGTTGCATTAAGAATGGGGGCCGTGGTTCACTAGAGCAACGAAGATTGCAATAAGGCTCTGTGGAATGAGGAGATCATGAAGTACGAACTGCACTCCCAGATCGAGATCGATGCGTCACCGGATGTCGTGTGGAAGGTTCTCACCGACCTGGAGCGTTACCACGACTGGAACCCCTTCATCGTCTCCTCCCGTGGAGAGCTACGACAGGGAGAGACCCTGGTCAACCGGATGCAGCCTCCGGGTGGGCGGGCCATGACATTCAAGCCGAAGGTGACAGAGGTCGATGATGGTG
The DNA here is from genome assembly GCA_020438795.1 of Actinomycetota bacterium. Taxonomy (GTDB): domain Bacteria; phylum Actinomycetota; class Actinomycetes; order S36-B12; genus JAGQTY01. The sequence goes on along the minus strand of JAGQTY010000015.1, from coordinate 36,431 downwards.
CCGTCTTCGAGTGGCTCGGCCACCTCGGGGTACCTGGGCTGTTCGACGGCCGCCACAGATTCGAGCTTCAGGCAGCGGGCAACGGCACGCTGCTGCGCCAGGATGAGTACTTCAGTGGGGTACTGGTCCGCCTCATGAGGAAGAACCTGGACGGTGGCACGACTGAGGGCTTCCACGCCATGAACCGGGCGCTGAAGGAGCGTGCAGAGTCGCTATGAGTGACCGTTCCGCCTCTGCTGTATCTTCCGCTCGGGCCCCCCGCAGGCGCCCGGGCGGTCGGACCGCCCGCGGCGGTGCTGCGGTGCTGACGGCCACGCTGGAACTCCTCGCCGAGGGTGGATATGCCGCCATGACGGTGGAGGAGGTGGCCGAACGTGCCGGGGTGCACAAGACGACCGTCTATCGCCGATGGGGCTCCCGCGAAGGTCTGGTCGCGGCCGCGCTGGCCGCTCAGGGCAGCGCCAATGTTCCGGTCCCGGACACGGGCACTCTGCGCGACGACCTCATCGCGGTGGCGACCTCCGTGGCGCGGAATCTGGAGTCCCCGCTGGGCCGGGCGCTCGCCCAGACCATCGTGGGTCAGGCGGACGATCCGCAGATCCAGCAGGTGGCCGATGAATTCTGGCAGGGGCGCTTCGCGGACACGGCGGAGGTTGTCGCGCGGGCGATCAACCGGGGAGAGTTGCCGCAGGGGTCGGACGCCCGGCAGCTGGTCGAACTCTCGGTGGCACCGGTCTGGTTCAGGTCCGTGGTGACGCGCCGGCCTGTGGATGCCGCCTGGATCCGTACCGTGGTCGATGCCGCACTCGCCGTGGCTGGGCCACAGGATGTTCACACCACGACTGCGCAGGGCTGAGTCCTGCTCAGGATCGGGGCAGGGCCCGCTGGCGCTTGAGTCTCAGCGGTCACGGTGATGCTCTGAGTTCAGAGCCGCACCAAGGTCTTGCCGGTGTTCTGTCCGGAGAACAGGCCGAGCAACGCTTCCGGCGCGCTGTCCAGTCCTTCCGTGACCGTGAAGCGCGTCTTGATCCTTCCCTCGCCGATCCATCTGGCCATCGCGGCCGCGGCGTCCCTGGCGCGGTCGTAGTGGTCCAGGACGATGAACCCCTGCAGTCGCGCCCGGCGCGGAATCACGTTGACGATGTTGGCCGGACCGGGAGGCAGCTTGCCGGTGTCGTAGTTGGCGATCGCGCCGCACATCACGATGCAGGCGTGGTCCCGGATCTGCCCGAGGACGGCATTCAGCGTCTCGCCACCGACGTTGTCGAAATACACATCGATCCCCTTGGGGCACGCCTCCCGCAGTTGTGCAGCGATGCTGCCGTCGCGGTAGTTGATACATGCGTCGAAGCCGAGCTCGTCGGTGACCCACGCGCACTTCTCAGGGGTGCCCGCCACTCCGACGACGCGGGCACCGAGGATCTTGCCGATCTGACCGGCCACTGACCCGACTGCGCCTGCCGCGCCGGAGACCACCATGGTCTGCCCGGGTTCGGGCTTGCCGATGTCCAGCACGCCTACGTAGGCGGTGAGTCCCGTCATTCCGAAGACCGACAGGGCGTCCTCGTAGCTCACGCCGTCGGGGATCGGGAACGCAGAGTCCATGATCACCATGGACTGCCAGCCGGTCAGCCCGGAGACCCGTGAGCCGACCGGGTGGGCATCATTGCGGCTGGCCACGACTTCACCGGCCCCCAGCGACCGGATGACCTCACCCTCAGCGATCTTGGGCAGGTAGGTGTCATGCGCCACCCAGCCACGGATGGTCGGGTCCACCGACAGGTACTTGACCTCGACCAGGAACTGGCCGTCCTCGAGTTCGGGCAGGATCGCGGTTCCGTGGGCGAAGTGCGACAGTGCGAGCTTGTCGGTCGGAGTTTCGGCAAGGGTCACTTGTGCGGATTCGGTCATGGTCCCCAACCTATCGGACGGGCCTGTCGGCCGAAGATGCTCGGGCAGTCGTGTGCCGGGGCAGCGAGGACTGTCCGGGCGGCATAGGCTGACCGCGGAGGTTGCCTTGGCTGACGTCGACGTGGTGGTTGTGGGAGCCGGGTTGGCCGGCCTGTTCGCGGCTCGGGAGCTCACGCGTGCCGGGCTGGACGTGCTGGTCCTGGAAGCCCGGGATCGCGTGGGAGGCAGGACCTGGTCCAAGTCCTTCCAAGGCGCGACGTTCGACGTGGGCGGGCAGTGGCTGGGTCCCGCGCAGCACCGGATGCTGCGACTCGTGGACGAGTACGGGTTGTCGACGTTCAAGACCCATACCGAGGGCAAGTCGGTACTGAGTGTTGGCGGGCGACGACAGGAGTACCGGGGGACCATTCCCCGCATCAGTCCCCTGAAGCTCGCGATGATGCAGCGGGCCGCATGGGCGGTGGATGCTCTGGCGCGCAGTACGGATCCGGGCAACCCGGACTCGCGCATCGCCGACCTCGATGCCATGACGCTGCAGCAGTGGGCCGTTCGCAATGTCCCGTCACGCGATGCCAGGGACATCATGTTCGCGGGATTGCGCGTGGTGTTCGGTGCGGAGGCCCAGGAGCTGTCCGTGCTCTGGGCGCTGGAGTACATCAGGCAGAGCGGTGGCATCATGAACCTGCTCGACACGCAGGGCGGCGCTCAGGACACCCGTTTTGTTGCGGGGGCCCAGTCGCTGAGTGAGGCCATCGCCGTGGAACTCGGTGCCCGTGTGCGTCTGGGTTCACCGGTTCATGAGATCGCCTCCGCTGCGCACGGGGTGAGCGTCACCACCGGCGGGAAGTCGGTACGAGCCGGGCGGGTGATCGTCGCGCTGCCACCAGCACTCGCCGCCGGGATCCGGTTCGATCCGGGGCTGCCCGGTCGCCGGGCGCAGCTGACCCAGCGCATGCCCATGGGTGCCACAACCAAGTGTCTTGCGTTCTACTCCGAGCCGTTCTGGCGTGCTGATGGTCTTTCCGGCGAGGCGGTGCTCACCCGCGGGCCGATCTCGGTGACCTTCGACAACTCCAGCGCCGACGGCTCGGTGGCGGCACTGGTCGGGTTCTGTGTCGGGCAGCAGGCCCGCAATCTCGCCAAGCTCACCCCGGAGCAGCAACGATCGGCAGTGCTGTCCGCATTCGTGGAGGCATTCGGGCCCCGGGCAGCGTCCCCCCAGGAGTTCCACAGCCAGGACTGGCAGGCCGAACGCTGGACCCGCGGTTGTCCCACCGGGAACTTCGGGCCGGGCGTCTTCGCCGAGTTCGCTCCCGCGCTGCGGGAGCCGGTGGGTCGCATCCACTGGGCTGGCACCGAGACTGCTGCAGATTTCTGTGGCTTCATGGAGGGTGCCATCGAATCAGGGGAGCGGGTCGTGGCCGAGATCATGGCTGACCAGGACTCTGCCATGGAGGGACGGTCGTGACGGCGGTCATCACAGGCGGGACCAGTGGCATCGGTCTGGCATTCGCCGAAGCGCTCAGTGCTCTGGGTGAGTCGCTCGTGCTCGTGGCGCGCAGCAGGGAGGAGCTCGCCACCGTCGCAGCTGGGCTGTCGCGGGCCACTGGTGTTCAGGTGGACACGCTCGCCGCTGACCTGTCGGGCCCGGCCGGTCAGGCACAGGTGAGTGAACGGCTTCGGGACGACGACGTCACCTTGCTTGTCAACAGCGCGGGATACGGCACCTACGGCGCATTCCTGGAGCAGGACCCGGACTACGACACCGGTCAGGTTGATGTGAACGTGACGGCCGTGGTGGCGCTGTCTCATGCCGCACTGCCCGGCATGGTGGCCCGCGGGAACGGCTCCATCGTGAACGTGTCATCGACGGCTGCCGGCCAACCGATGCCGTTCCAGGCCGTATACGGCGCAACCAAGGCGTTCGTGACCAGTTTCAGCTATGCGCTCGCCGACGAGGTTGCGGACAGCGGGATCACGGTCATGGCGCTGCACCCCGGCTACACCCTGTCCAGGTTCCATGATCGCGCCGGGGTCTCGCGGTCCTCGGTGCCGTCCTGGCTGTGGCTCGAACCCGAGGCAGTGGTGCGCCAGGCTCTCACGGACCTGAAGAAGGGCCGGCGTTCCTCGACTCCTGGGCTGGCCAACAGAGTGCTCCTCGCATCCGCGCAGATGTCCCCGCCCCGGCTCTCCGCCCGGGTCTCGACGGTGCTCACCAAGCGGTTCCGGCCCTGACCCGGTCTGCCCGGCGTCCTGTCAAGGCGCTGCTGGGGTCCTTTCGCTCTGACTCCCAGCGGCGAGCCCAGCAATGCCATACAGGGGCAGAGGCGGGGGCACTGGGGCCGGGTCACCCTGTGCGCATTCGGGTGCCGGCATTGACGGCTCGCGACTCCTGCTTTACATTAGACCTAAGAATGTAAAGCAGGAGTCGCGATGACCGCAGCACCGGCCCCCACCCTCACCCCGGCACTCGAGCGGATCCACGAGAATCGCAGAGATGCGCTGGATCGACGCCGTCGCTATCGAACAGCAGAAGTGCTCCCGCCCGGGCTGAGCACCAGCCAGACCCTGCGCATGCTACTGCGCAAGAAGGTGCCGTCCCTGGAGTTCACGAATGCGATGCTGAGCGTCGGCTCGGTCGGCTGTGCACAGTTTCCCGACCGGGTCGTGTACGGGCTGGCCGACCCAGACCTGGTCTGGGAGGTCTTCGTGACCCGGGCCGCAGACATGCACAAGGGCTTCGCGCTGCGATCCACGCGGCCACTGCTGGGTGACGGCATCCTCACCAGCGAGGGGGAGGCGCACCGGGAGCACCGCCGCCTGGTGCAACCCGCCTTCACCCGGCGGCAGATCGCGGGGTATGCCGATGCCATGGTGCGCAGGAGCAATGAACTGGTGCAGCGCTGGGAGGAGCGTGACGATCCCCGCATCATCGTCGCCGACGAGATGTCCGAGCTCACCCTCGAGATCGTCGGCGACACGATCCTGGGCACGGACTTCAGTCAGGATGCCGAGCGCATCGCCCGGCCGCTGTCGGCCGTGCTCGACTCCTTCCAGACCTCGATGTCGCCGCTCTGGGCGCTGCAAAGCAGGTATCCCTCCCGCGCTCGGCGCCGGATCGTCTCCAACGTCGAGGCCCTGCAGCAGGTCATCGCCAGCCACATCGCCAGCAAGCAGGAGCAGCTGGATCGGGGCGAGGACCCTGCTGACGCCCTTGCGACGCTGCTGCGCGCCCGTGACCCGCAGACCGGTCTGGGCATGTCTGCCCAGCAGATCCACGACGAGGTGATCACCCTGGCGATGGCCGGGCACGAGACCACCGCCATGCTGCTGTCGTGGACCTGGCTGGCGCTGTCGCAGAACAGGGCCGTCAAGGACTGGGTCCAGGAGGAGTGGGACCGGGTCGTCCCGCAGGACTCGTCGCTGTCCATGGCCTCGATGGCCGAACTGCCTCGCACGCGTGCCGTGCTGAACGAATCGCTGCGAGTGTATCCGCCGGCCTGGGCCTTCGACCGAGAGCCTACGGTCGATCTGGAGCTGGGCGGCTATGAGATACCGGCAGGGTCCATCCTGGTGGCCTCCCAGTACTGGATGCATCGTGATCAGAGGTTCTGGAACGATCCCTCGCGATTCTGGCCGCAACGCTGGCTCACCCGCGAGGGGGAGTTCGGCGACAAGGTGCCGGGAGTCCCGCGCGGCGCCTGGTTCCCGTTCGGCTTCGCGGGCCGCAAGTGCATCGGTGACCACTTCGCGCTGACTGAGGCCACGCTCGCGCTGGCCATCATCGGACGGCGCTTCGAGCTGACGCCCGCGGACCCGGCGGCGGCAGTCCCGATGCCTCGGGTGACGCTGCGCCCCAGGGGCGGAATTCCGGCGATCGTCAGCCGGCGGTAGGGGCGGGACGGTGAGGCTCGCTCAGAGGTACTGATCGTAGAACGCGCTCAGCCGCGCCCTGACGCGCTCCTCGAGGAAGCCGTCGTCGTGGGCTCGCTGGAAGAACGGTCCGAAGGCAGTGAGGAAGAGCTCCACCGCGCGCTCCTCGGTGAGCCCCACCTCTGCGAGCTGGGCACCGATGCTGCGACCACGCCTCGATTCGATGAAGCTCGTGATCACGTTGGTGGCAGCATCCTGGACCACAGGATTGTGCCGCAGGTTGTCCCAGGTCTGGCTGGCGAAGTCCACGCCCTTCTCGATCGCCTCAGGCCTGATCATCGCAGCCGCCTCGCCCACCGAGGCGTCGGAGTTGACGGTCCAGGCCTCGTCGGCGACCTTGTGCAGGAGCTCCTCGTCCAGCGCATCCTCCAGATAGTGCCGCGATTCACGGATGCTGTCGGAGATGTTCGCGTGCACGAAGGCCAGCAACTGCTGGTCCAGACCCCGCTCCAGGTCGGGCGCGGCCGAGGAGAGAGCCGCCCGCCCAAGCTTCATGAACGACCCGGCGCCGGGGACCCGTCGCGCGATGCCGCCGTCCTCGATCGCGTAGTTCTTGATGCCCCGGTAGAGCACGTGGGCGATGAGCTCGGAATAGGCCTCGCTCGTCGTGATCTGCTGGATCAGTGCGGCCTTCAGATCCTGCATCTGCACGGCCATGTCGACCAGCTCGTCGAACGATTCCTTGGAGACCAGCTCGTTGAACCGGGTGGTGTCGGCCTCGGCGGACTGCCGGATCGACAGCAGAATCTCGGTGATCGATTCGCGTGCCTGATCGTCGAGTTCAAGCTCCAGCAGTCGCTCATGCACCAGTCCGGCAGCCTCTGGGATGCTGATGACATCCTCGATCTCCAAGCCGTCGAGCCATCGGTAGATCGCCGCCATCTCGGTCTCGACGGATTCTCTGAGACCTTCTCCGGTGTGCGCCTCGATCTCGAAGCGGACATGAGCCTCATAGAGTTCGGAAACCTCTGGCATGACTGGCAGTCTGCCATGAGCGGCGCTGCGATGGCGGCTCAATCATGCCGTCGGGCTCCGGCGTCGCGGTCGAAGGATGGGTGCCCAAGGTCCCCGAGGTGCCGGCACCGCAGGCAGCTGCGGGGTCCACTGCCCGGTGACAGTGAACCCCGCAGTTCAGCAGCGGACTTCCCCCCGTTACGACTTCTTCTTCTTGTTCTTCTTGTGCCGTGGCCGGTCGGACTGGCCGGACTGGCGTTGCGGGTTCCGCGCGTTCTGGTTGCCGTTCTGCGGGTTCCGCGCGTTCTGGTTGCCGTTCCCCTGGTTGCGGCCGTTCTGATTGCCGTTCCCTGAGTTGCGACCGTTCTGATTGCCGTTGTCCTTCCTGTCCTTGTTGGGTTTCCGGTTCTGCGGATTGCGCTGCCGGGGACGTTCGGCAGCCGGGGCCCCCTCCTGGCTCATGAAGACGTTGGCGTTCAGGCCGTCGGCATCGGAGTTGAGGGTGATCACCTGCGCAAGCGATTGCCGGAAGTCGATGCCGTACTCGGACCCGATCCTGGCAAGTTCGGGATCGTTGGCGTAGAAGAAGCGGTCACCGTCGCGCAGGCGGGTGAACTGGTCGCGCCAGATTTCCCACTGCAGCGGTCCGAGCTCACTGTTCCTACGGCTTGGCTCGGACATGCCCCCGACGAAGGCCCCGAGCTTGTTCACCGAGCCATAGAGATCCTTCAGCCGTGATGCCAGGGTGCTGCGACGCTTGGCGAAGACCGTCTCGGTGTCGGCGGCGTCCGAGCCCCGTTGCAGGACGTTGCCCTCGCGATCCTTCAACAGGACGAAGTCCAGAATCTTGGGGTTGTTGCCGTTGAGACGGCGGGGGAACCGGTCGGTGCGCTCCTTGGTCACATCAGTGAAGCGCTTGACCGCCTTGAGGCCGAAGGCCTTGCGCATCTCGTTGTAGCTGGCCATGCCATGATCACGGCCTCGCTCGGCGTCCATGGCGCCCAGGTCGACAACACCCTTGAAGCAGTTGGGCATCTCGATGCCGTCCAGGCAGCCCATCGGGTCGGCCACGCCTTCGGACGGGACCTGGAACAGCACCGAGCGCAGCTGGTCATCGATCATCTCGTCGTTGGCGTACTGGGGTTCCGCACCCAGGGCGGCCAGCATATTGCCCAGGCCGAGGTCCTCGAGCAGTTGCGGGTTGAAGAAGGCCACGTTCAACGGAATAGCGATCCCGACCTCTGCGCCGTTGCGGCTCACCTCGATCCCGGCATCCTCGAAAGCCGCGAGTTGCGCCTCGGTGTAGTCAGTGGCGTCGGCGTCGATCTCGAACTCGCCGTGCACCTGGGTGTGGGCGCGGTAGCCGACGGTGGCGAACTCGTTGGAGATCGACGGGTCCACGTTGCTCCTGTATCCCTGGTACCTCGGAAGCCTGACCCCCATGGCGGGCAGGAACTCGTTGTAGGTGATCCACTGCTGCGTGGCTGAGACCACCCGCCGGGCGATCTGGAACTTCTGTTCCTCGCTCAGGGAATCGGGAAGCTGTGAGACCACTTCGTTGTGGTAGCGGGCGAACAACGTCTGTACTGCCGTGAGGCCGATGTTCTCGTTCGCCCGCACATCGCCGGCAACCCGGACGCTGGTCGGGTTGAAGCGCAGTCGGCCCTCAACCGCCATGTCCGGGGCGTCGCCCGGGTTGCCGCGCGTCGTGGCCGGGGGCAGGTAGTTGTTGTCCGTCATCAGCAGTTCGGCGTCGTTGTTGCTCGGATCGCCGTCCCGTGATCCGGCGCGCAGCCAGTCCAGCCGGTTCTCGTCCGGCCCGTACACCGCGTGGCCGTCGATGAAGCTGCTGACCGTGTTGATCTGCTCGCGAGGGGTCGTCACTCCGGTGCCGGGTGCCACCGCGCTTCGGGTGAAGGAGATCGAGCCGAGATCGTTCTGGAAGCGTTCGAGCGGATCGGCGCTGTTGAAGCCGATGTCGGCCTCTTCAGTGCCCTCTTCACGGAGTCCGAAGGTATGGTCCAGGAACTGCCCCCAGACCCAGGCCCACTGGGTCACTCCACGTCGGGAGAAGACGTTCTGGCTGAGGTCGCTGAAGACCCGGTTGCTGACCCGGCGCGTGTTCGGGCCGTCGACCGGTTCGCCGATCCCGTCCTTGTACCAGGCTTTGACCTGTCGCGGATACCTCGTGTTGGCGGCGCCCAGAGCAGGGTTGCCGAGGTTGTTGCCGGTACCGTCCAGCGACTGGTACTCGGGGTCGGCGGAGGCCGGGTCTGGTGCCATCACCAGGCTCACCGCGAGTGCGGCGCTGGCGACGGATGCCAGCAGTGCTGCGTTCCCTTTCGAGAGCGTTCTGTGGGCGTAGCTACTGTCTGTATCCAGATTCTTCATGAGGAAAGCTTCGGGTCCTAAGATCTGGTTCTTGTCAGCGGAATGTTTGAGGAATGTAAACGGACGCCCGCCTCACCCGATCGGGGCAACGCCTGATTCCGGTGTCCCAAAGGCCCTGGAATCAGGGCCGGACTCACTGCTGAATCACTGGGTCTCGAGCCTGAGCATGTGCGTGTACTGGCCGTTCAGGTCAGCCAATTCGGAACGCACGGTGTCGGCCGGCATGGCGTGGACCCGGCGCAGGAGGGACAACTGTTCCTGGATCAGGCCGCGCAGCTCATCAGTGTCGGTGTGATGGATCGGGGACTCCCGGCCGAGGTCGGGCAGGAGCGTTCGCTGCTCCACGAATCCCGCAGCGACTGCCTCCTCGACGCGTACGCACTCGGTCCGGGACGCGCCGCGGTCGACCAGGTCGATGAGCATCTCGAAGTCCTTGGTCGTGCGCCGGTTCAGGATTCGGATGGTCGTCTTCAGCCGGTGCGGGAACACCACCACGCTCACCAAGAGGGCTATGAAGCCCCCGATGATGATGTCGATCGAACGCCAGATCACTGCCTCTTCGGTGGAGCCGGGGAAGGACAGCAGGATCACGGTGGTCACCGCGAAGATGGTGGCGGCGTAGCCGACTCGCTTGTCAGGGATGAACCAGAAGCCGACCAGTGCGGCGATCACGCACGCCGCCACGGTCAGCGGCGTGTGCGGAGCCCCGCCGGCAAGGACCACGAGCGTCGCCCAGATGCCTGCTGCGATCGTCCCGACCGTCCGACGGGCGACCTTGTCCAGCAGGCTGCCGACGTAGGGCGCGGTGGACATGACGATGATGACCGTGACCGCCACCCAGGGCGCCTCCGGCAGGGGGGTGAAGTTGAGCAGCATGGCCAGCAGCACGGCCACGCCCGCCTTGAAGGTGTTGATGGCGCGGTAGTGCTCGTAGACGAACTCCTGATACCGGTTCATCGACCACCAATCCTGACCGCTACTCAGCCTAATGGGGACTGTAGCCGGTCTTTGCTCGATGAGAGGGGCTGGTTGTGAGCCGCTGGTCGGTCAGCACGAGTCCCTGGACACCCCAGCGTCGTGGGCGGATGGGTCATTTCGGCTGGGCCAGTCCTTGCGCCGGGCGACGCGTGCGATAGCGTCGCGGTATGGCTACCTACACCTGCCCCAATTGTGGCATGTCCGCGAACACCACCTGCGGTCATTGTGGCGCCGACCTGGTCGACGCCACGCTGACCAAGGACGACGGCTCCACCGTGCGCATCTCGGAGTGCCCCAACGGCCACGGCAAGATCAAGTCGCCGATGTGCTGCGGCTCCGACATGAGCTGCAGCGTCTGAACCACCGCTGAAACTGTTCGGGGCATACGGCGGGCCGAGCGTCCCGCCTATGCGTGTCGCCGCGCCTATCTCGGACTTGAGCCCACCAGTAGTGACTGCGGCTACGTCGTAACAGCCAATCGCTGCGTTGGTTGGCCTGTGATGGCAGCTATCAGGTCGTAGTCCTTGTCCAGATGCAAGACTGTCAGGTCCATCAGTTCCGCGGTCGCGGCCACCAAGATGTCGGGGATCGCTGGCCCACGATGCTGGGCGCGTTGAGCGAGCAGAGATTGGACCTGAATCGCTCTGTCCTCGATACCAGGAGTCGCGTACTCGTGGACCAGTGCGCTGAGTGGCGGCCGATGACGTTCAGCCTCAAGCGCTGTGCTGCTTATGGCGCTATCGCCGATCTCGAGCAATGTGACCGTACAGACGTGCACGAGTCCACGTTCGATTCGGTCTAGCCATTCGGACTTGTCCGCGGCCTGACCAAGACGCACGAAGGCCGACTTGTCGATGAGCCACTCCTGCGTCATCTCCAAGCTCTGTTCATGAGCTCTTCGTCAGCAAGGTCCGCGAAGACGGACCCCACTCGATCGAGGTCCTCAGTCGTCACTCGAGCGTCCGCCCCACCTGCCGCAACGATCCGGCGCCGCAGAAACTCCTGTCGGGACAAGCCCAGCCTGCGAGCCTTGGCGTCGATCGCTGCTAGGGCCGTGTCCGGGATGTCGCGCACGAGAACATCAGACATGCTAGCCCTCCTTTGATATCTGATGATATCAAAGGAGGGCTAGCATGTCTGATGTGCCTATTCGCTGTGGATGGACAGCGGTCTCAGTCGCTGGCTTCGATCTCGCCTCGCGAGTCAGGTCTCCTCGGGGACCATCCTGATAGCTCCGGATGGGCATTCGCTGACGCAGATGCCGCAGCCCTTGCAGTAATCGAGGTCGAAGGCGTAGTCCCTGCCGTTGTCCCCGGCGGCTGAGTGCAGGTCGAACTTACGCACGGCGTTGTCCGGGCACACGCCGAAGCAGTTGTCGCAGTTGAAGCAGTTTCCGCAGGAGAGGCAGCGCCGGGCCTCGAACATCGCAGTCACCTCGTCGAGGCCCTCCCGGATCTCAGCGAAGTCGTCGGTCCTGCGGATGGCATCGAGCTTCAGCCGGTGCGTGCGGGGGGCATCGGTGTAATACCAGGTGTTCAGGTCCTCGAACAGGGCAGGTTCTGGCCGTACTGGCCGGACATAGGGCTCATCACGCAGCCAGCCGTCGATGCAACGGGCCGCCAGCTTGCCGTGTCCCACGGCGACGGTCACGGTCCGTTCGCTCGGCACCATGTCGCCGCCGGCGAAGATGCCGGGGTAGCCGGTCATCATGTGCTCATCGACCTTGACGACACCATCCTCGATCTCGAGGTCGGGGACCTCGTCGAGCAGGCTCAGATCCACGTTCTGGCCCAGGGCCAGGACCACCGAGTCGGCGTCCAGGGTCTCGGTCTCGCCGGTGGGCTGGGGGAAGCCGTTGTCGTCCAGCTCCATCTTCTCCACAGTGATCGAGCCCTCGTCCACCTGCTTGATGGTGGACAGCCACTGCATCAGGACACCCTCCTCGAGAGCCTCCTGTACCTCCTCGTCGTGGGCGGGCATCTTGTCCCGGTTGCGCCGGTAGACCACGACCGCCTCCTCCGCACCGAGTCGTTTGGCTGTGCGGGCAGCGTCCATGGCCGTGTTCCCGCCGCCGTAGACGACGACGCGGCGGCCGAGCTGCGGTGGATCCTCGGCGTCGGTGTCGCGCAGCAACGTCACGGCATCGAGAATCTTCGCCGACTCCCCGGCCGGGATATAGGCGCGCTTGCCGATGTGAGCTCCGACAGCCAGGAACACGGCGTCGAAGTCGCCATCGCGCATCGCCGTCAGGGCGTCGGGCACATGGCTGTTCAGATGGATCGCCACGCCCATGGCGCGGATCCGGTCGATCTCGGCGTCGAGCACATCCCGGGGCAGCCGGTAGCTCGGAATGCCGAACCGCATCATGCCACCGGCATGCGGACCCGCCTCGCGGATCACGACTTCGTGTCCGAGCCGGCGCAGATGGTAGGCCGCGGAGAGACCCGAGGGCCCCGCACCGATGATGAGCACGCGTTTGCCGGAGTCAACTTCGGCTGGCGGTACGGACCAGCCGCTGGCCAGGGCCTGGTCGCCGAGGAAGCGCTCCACGGAGTTGATCCCGACGGCCTCGTCGAGCTGGCCGCGGTTGCAGGCGCTCTGGCACGGGTGGTAGCAGACCCGGCCCATCACAGCGGGCAGCGGATTGTCGGCCATGATCGTGCGCCAGGCCCGCCCGTAGTCGCCGTCCTCGGCGTCATACAGCCACTGCTGGATATTCTCCCCGGCGGGACAGCCCGCGTTGCAGGGCGGCATCCGGTTCAGGTAGACGGGACGCTCGGTGCGCCAGGTGCCGGTCTTGTTGGCGAGGCTGGAGCCGACGTCGAGTGTGATCGCGAACGGTTCGTCCTTCATCGGTCGTCCTCCGCATCCGGGAGCAGTTCGTAGCGTTCGATATTGCCGTTGGCGATCCGCTGGATGTGCTCGATCGTCTCGGTGTCGGGATGCTCACCGAACAGGTGGCTGTAGCGGCGCTGCAGCTTCAGGTACTCCTCGACCGGGGCCTGTTTTCGGATCTTCGTGACCGAGGTGATGTGACCATGCTCGGCCTCGAACAACGGGAACAGGCCCGACTGCACCGCCAGCCTGGCGATGCGGATCGTGTCCTTACTGGCCGCACCCCAGCCCAGCGGACAGGGCACGAAGACGTGCAGGTAGCGGGCGCCGTGCATGGACATCGCCTTGGTGACCTTGTGCTCGAGGTCGTGCAGGTCCGAGACAGAAGCGGTAGCCACATAGGGGATGTCGTGGGCCATCGCGATCCGGGGCATGTCCTTGCCCTGACCGAACGGCTGGCCCGGGTGCGGGCCCACAGCTTGCGTAGTCATGGTGCGCGCGGCGGGCGGGGTGGCGCCCGATCGCTGCACCCCGGTGTTCATGTACGCCTCGTTGTCGTAGCAGATGAACAGCACGTCGTCGTTGCGCTCGAACATCCCCGACAGTGTCCCGAAGCCGATGTCAACGGTGCCACCGTCGCCGGCCTGGCCGATGACGCGGACTTCAGGGGTGCCCTTGGCCCGCATCGCCGCGGCGACCCCGGCCGCGACCGCGGGAGCGTTGCCGAACACCGAATGCAGCCAGGGGATGCGCCAGCTCGTCTCCGGATACGGGGTGGAGAAGACCTCCAGGCAGCCGGTCGCATTCACCGCCACGAGCTTGCCGTCGGCGGCCGCCACCGCGGCATCCACGGCGTAGCGGGCGCCCAGTGCCTCGCCGCAGCCCTGGCAGGCACGGTGGCCGCTGTTCAGCGCGTTGGTTCTGTCGGGCCGGGACTGGACCTTCTGCCCCTCCTCGGCCAGCCGGTTGCCGACGGCGAAGGAGCCGACCTGGTAAAACTTGAGCCGATCGTTCATGGGGTCGCTCCGAAGGCCTCGGGGCCGCTGACCTGGCCGATGTCCCGCAGCAGATTCTCAGGGGTGGGACCACTGCGGCGCTGCTCGCGTGCCCGCTCGAGTTCCCGCTCGACGAGCTCCACCTTGAGGTCCAGGAAGCTCAGCTGGGGCAACTCATCGTTGCGCGCGGCGGTGATCATGTCCCGCAAGGAGTCCTGGGTGATGGGGCGCCCGCCGAGCCCGGCAATCACTGTGCTCGTGGTACCGGGCAGGCCGGCCAGGGCGGTGTGGACGTTCTCGCTCACGATGCCGCCGATGCCGACCGCGAGCGCTTTCTCGAGCACGACCACGCGCTTGCCCGAACCGATGGCATCGCGGACTGCCTGACTGGGGAAGGGCCGGAAGGACTTCAGCCCGAGCACGCCGACCGGTTGGCCCTGCGCGCGCAATCCCTCGACGACGTCCTTCAGGGTGCCGAGCACCGAGCCGAGAGCGATGATGATCGTGTCCGCGTCGTCAGTCAGGTACTCATCGACCAGACCTCCGGAGTGCCTGCCGGTGATCCGGGCGTACTCCTCGGAGATGCGTGGAATGGTATCGAGTGCCTGCATCTGTTTGGCGTGTGCCAGGTAGCGAACCTCGGTGAAGGCCTCCGGGCCGACCATGGCGCCTATCGAGACCGGTTCTGCCGGGTCGAGCACCTGCTGTGGGTCGAACGGCGGCAGGAACTCATCGACCTGTTCCTGGGTCGGCAGCGCCACCTCCTCGAAGGCATGGGTGAGGATGAAGCCGTCCATGCAGACCATCACCGGCAGCGAGACCTCCTCGGCCAGCCGGAACGCCTGGATGTGCAGGTCGAGTGCCTCCTGGTTGTCCTCGGCGTACAGCTGGATCCAGCCGGAGTCCCGCTGGCTCATCGCGTCGCTGTGGTCGTTCCAGATGTTGATGGGAGCGCCGATCGCCCGGTTCGCCACCGTCATCACGATCGGCAGGCCCAGGCCGGAGGCGTTGTAGACGGCCTCGACCATGAACAGCAGGCCCTGACTCGCGGTCGCGGTGTAGGAGCGGGCGCCGGCCGCGGAGGCGCCGATGCTCGCGCTCATCGCGGCGAACTCGCTCTCGACGTTCAGGTACTCACAGCCCTGCAGGTGACCGTCCTTCACCATCCGGCTCAGCGTCTCCACGATGTGGGTCTGCGGCGAGATGGGGTAGGCGGAGATCACCTGCGGCCGGGCCAGCGCCACGGCCCGTGCGATCGCCTGGGAGCCCTCAAGCTGTTGCAGCACTGGTGCACCTCTCCTGTCGTGGGGCGATTCTGGTGCACCTGGCCACGCCGTACCCCGGCGCTGCTGAGTGCTGCGGTGAGCCAGGACGCTCAGCCATCACGGGCCTCCGTCAGCATCTCGCCGACCAGGGAGGCCGCTTCGCGAGCCGCCTCGATGTTCCCGGCTGCGATCCGTCCTGGGAACCGTTCGGTGATCGCCTCGATCACGTCCTCGATGTTCAGCTGGTCGGTGGCCGCGGAGAAGCCGCCGAGCAGCACCGCATTCGGGACCGGTCGCCCGATGTGCGCCAGTGCGATCTGGGTGGCGGGCAGGACCACGAACGTGGCGCTGCCGGTGTCCTCGATCCCGAGTTCGGCGAGGGTGCGTTCACTGTTGATGAGGATGGTGGCGCCCTCGCGTACCCCGGAGAACACGTTGATCTGGGCGATGAGGCTTGCGTCCTGGACGATCAGCGCGTCCGGATCGGAGATCGGCTCGCGCAGCCGGATCGGCCGATCATCGATCCGGCAGTAGGACACCACCGGAGCGCCGGTGCGTTCTGAGCCGAAACTGGGGAATGCCTGCGCGTGACGGCCGGCCTGGAAGGCGGCGACGCTCAGCAGTTCCGCCGCGGTCACGACGCCCTGGCCACCCCTGCCGTGGATTCGGATCTGGAACAAGTCTGTTCGCCTCCCGAGCCCCATTATCGACCTTGTTGCGCTGGGCGGCTCGGCGAGTCCTGAGGTTGCACCGATCAGTGCATGGGAGCTGGGGGCTTTGGTCCTTGCTGTGGTCGCGGAGTCCACGTTCTGTGTGGAGATCCATGGTCCCGGAACGGCTAGCCCAGGCGGCGTCCTTCGCCGCGCCTGCAGCAGTGGCCGTGAGTGCCTATCTTCGAGTTCGTGTCCGATGCGCCTGAGGATGGGTTCACGCCGCAGCGTGGTGGCGCGCTGCGGCATGCCACGTTCCGGCGCCTCGTGGTCGCGTTGCTGCTCACCAGGGCCGGCAACTTCATGCAGTTCGTCGCCTCCGGCTGGCTCATCTTCAACCTCACCCATCACGATCTTCTTCTGCCTCATCGCTCCGATCGAGGCCCAGATGCCCACCCTGGCCGGTGCGCACAGCGAAGGGTCACTTGCTCTGGGCACCCTCCTGGCGGGGATCGGAGTGGGTGCGATCATCGGCAACGTTGCACTGCGAGGCCGCCTGCGCTCGCCCCGGCAGAACACCACGACGATGCTGGCGGGGCTCTTTGCTGCCTCAGTCTCGGCTGTGCTGCTTGGCGTTTCGAAGATACTGGTGACCGACTTCGCGATCCTGATGCTCCTGGGTGCGGGCTGGGAGTGGGGAACCGTGGCTAGGGGCAACTCACTGCAATTGCACGTCCCCGAGGCGATCGCCGGTCGAATGGTCGGGTTCTACTACTTGGTCACACTCGGTGTGAATGCTCTCGGCGCCCTGTTGCTCGGAGTCCTCTTCACCCACCTGGGCGTCGACCCCAGCACAATGCTTGTGGGCGTGGTGGTTCTGGTGCTGATGCTCGGGCTCGCCCTCACACGCCGCGCAGGGCTCGACTGAAGGTTTCGCGCAGCGACGGTTGCGAGCGCGGACTGACTCTCAGCTGCTGCGGCTGTCCACCTTCTCGTACTGCTCCAGCAGATCGATCTCGCGCTTGTGCCGGGGGAAAGCGAAGAACACCAGGGCTGCACCAGCAACGACCGCCAGGATGGCAAGCGCGTAGGCCCACTGATCCCCGGTGAGGAACGCCTGCCGGGCAGCGTCGGTGATCTGCTGGGCATACTGCGGGTATCGCTGTGCGACAGCCTCGGCGCCCGAGTACGACTCCAGCAGCATCGACTGCACCTGGCTGGAGATCTTGTCCCCCTGGCTGGCAATCACGCCGGCGAAGGCCGAGGCGTATCCGGCCGTCAGCAGGGCCCCCATCGCTGACTGCAGCAACGAGCCGCCGAGATCGCGCTGCAGGTCCGCGGTACCCGAGGCCATGCCGACCTTCTCCACCGGCACCGACCCGGTGAGCGACCGTGCCGCCGGGGTCCCGGCAAGCCCGGTGCCGACGCCGAGGATCACGTAGGCGGCCAGGACCACCCAGAGCGCGGTGTTCTCCCGCCAGAACAGCAGCATGATGAGGAAGCCCAGGAAGAAGGCGAGGTAGCCGCAGAGCAGGGTCGTCCTGGAGCCATACCGCGAGATGAGCCGGGCCGACATGGGCGCTGCGATCACCATGAACAGAGCGAAGGGCACGGTGGTGAAGCCGCTCTCGAGGGCGGAGTAGCCGAGCACGTCCTGGACGTACTGGGAGCCGATGAAGACCGCACCCATGAACGCGCCGAACACGATGATGCCTGCCACGCCCGCGACCCAGAAGGTCCGCCGCGCTGCGACGCGCAGATCGTAGAGGGGATAGCGGCCAGCGAGCTGTCGCCAGACGAACAGGGCTGCCAGGACGATGCTCGCGCCGAGCAGGCTGAGTGCGATCGTGGTGCTGCCAGGTTGCGGCAGCAGATTGATGGCCAGGATCAGTGTGCCGATGGTGAGGATCGAGAGCACCCCGGAGAGGTGATCGACAGGCTCCGTCCCCTGGTTGACTCCGCTGGGCACGAAGATCCAGACGAGGATGACGGCCAGTACCGCCAGGGGGATGGTGAACAGGAATACCGACCCCCACCAGAAGGTCGTCAGCAGGGCGCCGCCCACCAGCGGCCCGAGCGCTGCGGAGGCCCCACCCAGCGCGGACCACAGGGCGATGGCGCGGGTTCGCGAGGCACCCGCGGGCCAGACGGCGGAGATCAGCGACAACGTGGTGGGATAGGCAGCTCCGGCAGCGACACCACCGAGCACCCGGGCCACCGCCAGGAACTCGACCGAAGGGGCATAGGCCGCCAGCAGCGAGCATGGGATCGCTGCGATGGTGCCGATCAGCAGCAGCGGCTTGCGGCCGTAGCGGTCCCCGACCGCGCCCAGGTACAGCACCGATCCCGCCAGGCCCAGCGAGTAGCCGACCGCTACCAGGTTCAGCTGCACCTGCGAGGCCTCGAAGGCGTCCCCGATCGCCGGCAACGCCACCAGTGCAACCGTGAGGTTCAGGTTCGCCACCGCCTCGGCCAGGATCAGAGCGGTGAGTATCCAACCGAGCCGTTTCACAGGGACATCTTTGCGGATCCGTGCTGCGGTTGCCGATCAATGACGAGTACCGGGTCGGTTCGGCTGCCTGGGTGAAGTCCCCGTCCTGGCCCCCTTGATCGTGCGAACGTTGGGTGACGTCATAGGAAGCTCGGGGGAGGTGAGTCACATGTGGGCGGTGCTTCTTCGAAACGGCCTGACGCTGTTGCTCGCACTCGCGGCGCTGCTTGTCGCTCCCAGCGCGGGTGTCACCGGTCTTTCAGCAACGGCTGAGGCAGCCAGTGCTGCTGATGCGGTACGGCTCACGCCCAACTACGCACGGATCGCGGGTACGACGATCGCATGGGCTGAGCTCGGTGAAGGCCGGCCGCTCCTGCTGCTCAACGGCACCGGTTCGCCGATGTCGCAGTGGGATCCGAAGTGGCTGGCTGCGCTGGCCGATCAGCGCCGGGTGATCGTGTTCGACTACCCAGGCTTGGGTGTATCCGGTGCGGCGCCGAAACGTATCACCTTCCCACGCCTGGCCAACTGGACCGCGCAACTGCTGCGCCAGCTCGGGCTCAGCAGGGTCGACGTCTTCGGCTGGTCCATGGGCGGTTTCGTGGCCCAGAACCTGGTTCGCCGCCATCCTGAACTGGTGGGCCGATTGATCCTGGCGGGCACGAACCCGGGATCGGCCAAGACGAAGCTCGGCCCGCGCTGGGCCCAGCGGATCGACAGCGACCCCGATGCCGGACTTCGCGGCTACCTGCGGACCAACTACCCGCTGCGGGTCGCAGCGCAACGTGCCGGACGGCGAGCAGTGGCGCGCATCAACGACGCGATCACTTCCGGACGTTATCCGCCGGACACGGTCCCGGCACGGACCTACAACCAGATGGTCGAGGCCGAGGACCCGTGGCTGCGGTCGAGCCGCAACTGCAGACAGCTCGCCCGGGTCGAGCAGCGGACGCTGGTGATCACCGGGCGCAAGGATGTGGTCACACCACCGGCCAACAGCCGGTTGCTGACCACTCGGTTGCCGAAGGCGCAGCTACGACTGCTGGCCGACACGGGTCACTCGTTCCTGTTCCAGAAGCCCGACAAGGTGGCCGGGATCGTGTCGCGGTTCCTGCAGTCCGGCTGAGGATCGTCGTGGCTCAGCCGTCGACCAGATCCTGTAGTGCGGTCTCGTAGCCGCGGTGGAAGGTCGGGTAGGCGTAGATCATTGACTGCAGCGTCGCGATCGGCACCTGCGCGTGCACAGCGAGCACGAGGTAGCTGAGCATCTCGCCACCCGCCGGCCCCATCGCGGTGCCGCCCACCAGGACGCCGCGGTCCATGTCGGCGACCAGCTTGAGCAGCCCTGCGTTGTCGTACTTCTGGATCCAGCCGCGGGAGGTGTCCGGGATCGCCGCGGTACCGACGGCCACATTGCTGTACTGCGCCCGGGCGGCCGCCTCCGTCAGCCCGACGCTGCCCACCTCCGGGTCGGTAAAGGTGACGTGCGGCTCGGCGGTGTAGTCGGCCGTATAAGTCTCCTCGCCCAGGATCTCCTTTGTGACGATGCCTCCCTGATACATCGCGATGTGGGTGAAGGCTCCCTTGCCCGTGATGTCGCCGATCGCGTAGACACCCGGGACCACCTCGCACCGCTCGTTGATCGGGGCGACTCTGGCGTCCTCGGGGACGCCGACACTGGCCAGCCCTGCCGCGGCCGGATCGGTACGACGACCGGTGGCGACAAGCAGGCGCTGGCCGGAGACGGTCCGCCCGTCGCTGAGCTCGACGTGAATCACGCCGTCTGACTGCGACACCCGCTGCGCCCTGGTTCCGGTGATCACGTTGATGCCCGCGTCGGTGAACACGGACTCCAGGATCGCGCTGGCCTCGGGTTCCTCAGGTGGCAGCAGCCGGTCTGTGCCCTCAACAAGGGTCACTTCGGTGCCGAATCGTGCAAAGGCCTGCGACATCTCGCACCCGATCGCACCGCCCCCGAGCACCACCATCGACTGTGGTGCCTCAGTGGCCTGCACTGCCCCGCGATTGGTCCAGTAGTCAACATCGGCCAGCCCAGGAATCGGGGGAACGACTGCTGAGGAACCGGTCGCCACGACGATCGCCCGACGGGCCCGGAACTCCTGCTCGGCGCTCCCATCGTTGGGGCTGACGCTCACGCTCGTGTCACTGGTCAACCGTCCAGTGCCGCGAATGAACGTGCCACCGAGCTTCTCGAACCGGTCGACGGCGGCGCGGTCGTTCCAGTCGTCGGTGGCCTCATCGCGGATGCGGGAGGCGAGGATGCTCCAGTCGGGGGTGATCTCGCTGACGCGCCCGGACAGGTCCGGGATAAGCGCCGCCTCGGCCAGCGGCCCTGCTGCGCGCAGCATCATCTTCGACGGCACGCACCCGTAGTAGGGGCACTCGCCTCCGACGAGCCAGTGATCGAGTCCGAGCACTGAGAGTCCCTTGCCGGCCAGCGCCTCTGCGAGGTATTCCCCGCCCGGTCCCATGCCGATGACGATCACATCGAAGTCCTGCATCCGGCAACCTCTCAACCTCCGGCACGGGCCGGTTTCACGCGCAGCCTACGGTGGTGTGTGGCTCGTGTCCCCTCTGTTGCGCCGGACGTTGTAGCACGCATTCCGGGCAGGCCGTGTTTCGTGGCGGTGAACTCTTCGGACCATTGATCCCCGGATCGGGCGACAACCGGGCGCTCGGGTCGCATCAGGGTCGACGGCTGAACAGACTGTTCAGCATGCCCTGGGATGACTATGAACTGACCCCCTACTGGGACGAGTATGTCGAAGGCAAGGACAGCTGGCGCAGTGGTGTGCTCAGCATCGTCCGGCAACTCGAGGACCTCGGCGCGAAGAGGCTGGACCGGCGCCAGGTACGCGCCGACCGGGAGGTGGAGAAGCTCGGCATCACCTTCTCGCTGCCCGACAGCGGCCTCGACCGTGCCTGGCCCTTCGACGTGGTGCCTCGAGCGATCCCCGGTGACGAATGGGATGAGATCGACGCAGGGCTGCGTCAGCGTGCCAATGCGTTGAACGCCTTCGTCGAGGATGTCTACTCCGATGCACGCATCCTCAGCGATGGCGTGGTTCCCGAACACCTTGTGCTGAACTCCGCGAACTACCGACCGGAAGCCCGCGGGATGCATCCGAGGTTCGGGGTGTGGGCCCACATCGCCGGGCTCGATATGGTGCGCGCTGATGAGGGCCGCTGGTTCGTGCTCGAGGACAACCTGCGCGTGCCGTCCGGGGTCGCCTACATGCTCGAGAACCGGTTCGTCAGCAAGCGCGTGATGGGGGACCTGTTCCACAACTCCTGGGTGCGCCCCATGGACGGCTATATCGAGAATCTGAGCCAGACGCTGTGGTCGCTGTCACCGCGGGAAGAAGCTACGGTCTGCATCCTGACCCCCGGCGTCTACAACGCTGCCTATCACGAGCATGCCTACCTCGCGCAGCAGCTCGGCGTGCACCTGGTGGAGGGCCGCGACCTGTTCGTCGATGATGATGACAAGGTCTACATGAAGACGATCGGGGAGCCGACGCAGGTCGATGTGGTCTACCGTCGTGTCGACGACGAGTTCCTGGACCCGGAGGTCTTCAATCCCGACTCCATGGTCGGCACGCCCGGACTCATGCGGGCGTGGAAGAGCGGCAACGTCGCCATCGTGAACGCGCCCGGCGCGGGAGTGGCCGACGACAAGGTGCTTTACCCATTCGTCCCCGACATCATCCGCTACTACTCCGGTGAGGAACCCATCCTGGCGAACGTGGAGACCTACTGGTGCGGCGACCCCGCGCAGCGTCGCGAGGTGCTCGCCAACATCGGGGACCTCGTCACGAAACCGGCGGCGGAGGGCGGTGGTCATGGCATCACCATCGGGCCGAGAGCCAGCGCCCGCCAGCTCGAGGTCGCCAGGCAGAAGATCCTGGACGACCCTGACGGCTGGGTCGCCCAGCCGGTGCTGCAGCTCTCGACGGTCCCCACACTGACCAACGAGGGCCTTGCACCACGACATGTCGATCTGCGGCCCTTCATCGTGAGTGGTGAGTCCACCTACGTGACGAGCGGCGGTCTGACCCGGGTAGCGCTGGAAGCTGGCTCGCTGGTGGTCAACTCCTCACAGGGAGGAGGCAGCAAGGACACCTGGATCGTCGACTCTCAGCACGTGTCCGGCGCGGCAAGGAGGGGGCAGTCATGAGGATTCCCAGCGACGACATCCTGAGGGAAGGAACCAGCATGAGGCTGCTCACCGGAGTGGCGGAGTCGCTGTACTGGGGCGCCCGTTACCTGGAACGCGCCGAGTCAACCTCGCGCATCGTTCTGCAGTACCTGGACGTCAACATGGACCTCCCCGACGCCCACGAGATACCGTGGCGTCCGCTGCTCCTGCTCACCGCACCCCCCGAGGGTGCCCCGTGGACTGAGAACCCCAGCGAGGACAAGGCCCTCGACTGGTTGCTCGTCGATCCGGACAACCTCGACGGTGTGGTCACCCTGCTCGGCAATGCCCGCACCAACCTGCGACGCTGCTGGTTCGTGGCGCCGCCCGAGATCTGGGAGTCCGCCAGTTCCATCAACCAGACCGCTGTCGCAGCAGCCGACGGCCTGCCCAGCCGGCCCGCCCGCTACGACTTCCTGCTCAACGTCATCTCCGACACCTCGCGGCTCGTCGCGGTGATGTCGGAGGACCTGAGCCGCAGTGAGGCATTCGCCTTCTGGCAGATGGGACGGGCCATCGAACAGGCGGGCATGACGGTGAGGGCGGTCCAGATCAAGGCGGATGCCTTCAGCAGTCGCGATCCCAAGTCCGAGTCGGCCTTCGACGACATCGAGTGGATGAGCCTGCTGAAGGCCCTGGTGGCGAATCAGATCTACCGGATGTCGGCCGGTGCCCGGGTCACCGCCGAGGACGCGATCGGGTTCCTGCTCACCAACCCGAGGTTCCCCCGCTCGGTGCAGCACTGCATGTCCGTGCTCGCGGATCTCGCTGCCACGCTGCCCGACGGTGAACCCATCGCGGCTGCGGCACTGGCGGTGCAGGAGCAGGCGCGCGGTGTCCCCGCCGACAACTGGCGCGCGGACCTGCCGGAGTTCCTTGAGTCGCTGGCGGTCGCGCTCACCGAGCTGAACAACCTGATCGAGGCGACCTACTGGCGCGCGGACGACTGAGCTCCCCGCCGCAGATCGGCTGCGAGGTCACACATACTCCACCGCAGCGGTTGCCCGCCCGTACATCGGAGCAGCGCTCAACCCAGCAGGCTCTGCGGCGGAAGTTCGAACCACCGCAGTGCCTCGAAGTCCTGGCGCAGCGAGCCCGGTGCGGGATCCTCCAAGGGTTCCGGAAGCGACATGAGCAGGTGTTCGGCCGCTCGGAGGTATTCGACAAGCTCCGACTCCGGGGCCCTGGGCAGCGGCTCGGGCAGATGCACCTCGCCGTCGGCGAAGCTCACATCGCTCAGGTGCATCGGCGGGTCGACAGAGCCGTCGCGGTGGTGCCACAGCCCGGTTGCCGGGTCGAACCGGTACTGGGGCAGCAGCCGATGGCCCAGTTCGGAGACCAGGGCCACGGATCTCACAATGTGCTGGAAGTTCGCCTCGGACAGGAAGTAGTTGAAGTTGACCCGGACCCAGCCCGGCTTGATGCCTTCGCAGCCCCGGGCGATCTCATCGGAGAACTCGTGGCTGGTTTCGAGATCGATGCCCAGCAACCGGTGCCCGTACGGGCCGGCGCAGGAGCAGCCCCCACGCGACTGAATACCGAAGAGATCGTTCAGGACAGCGACCACGAAGTTGTGATGCAGGTAGTTGCGCCGGGGTGACCGGATCACGAAACTGATGATCGAGAGCCGATCGGCAGAGCGGTTTCCGAGCACCTCAATGCCCTCGAACGGTTCCCAGGCCGCCATCGCCCGCCGTACGAAGTCCTGTTCCAGGCGTGCGATGGTTGAGGGCCCCACCGCCTGCTTCAGTTCGAAGACGATACCGGCCCTGATCGCTTCCACGATGGCTGGCGTGCCCGCCTCCTCCCGGTGCTCGATCGAGTCCAGGTAGCGATGTTCATCGGGGTTCACGAACATCACCGTGCCGCCTCCCACCGAGGCAGGCACGGCGTTGGTGAACAGCGCACGTTTGGCCACCAGAACACCGGGTGTCTGCGGGCCACCGATGAACTTGTGTGCGGAGATGAATACCGCATCCAGATCGGAGTCCGGCTGGGGTCCTCGCATCGAGATCGGCACATACGGTGCAGCGGCGGCGAAGTCCCAGAAGGACCAGGCGCCGTGTTCATGCAGGAGCGCCGCGATTCCCCGCGTGTCCGACAGGATGCCGGTCACGTTGCTGGCTGCGGAGAAGGAGCCGATCTTGAGGGGGCGCTCGGCATGGTTCTCGAGCTGTTCGCGGAGCACCTTCGTATCGATGTGGCCGTCGGGTGTCTCGGGGATCGTGACCACGTCTGCGATGGACTCCCGCCAGGGCAACTCGTTGCTGTGGTGCTCGTAGGGGCCGATGAAGACCACCGGGCGCTGCACCTGCGGGATCTGTTCGCGCAGGTGGTAGCGGCGGTCCAGGTCGTTGGGAATCCGCAGGTTCAGGACATTCACGAGCTCGTTGATGGCGACTGTCGCCCCGGCGCCGGTGAACAGTACGACGTAGTCCTCGTCGGCGTTCAGGCACCGCGCGATCGTGGCGCGCGCCTCCTCACGCAGCCGGGTCGTCTGCAGTCCGGTGCCGCTGCTCTCCGTGTGGGTGTTCGCGTAGGCGGGCAGCACGCGAGAACGGATCACATCTTCGATGAAGTCGAGCGCCCGACCGCTCGCGGTGTAGTCGGCATAGGTGATCCGTCTGGGGCCGAACGGGCCGGGCATTGCCGTATCGTGTCCGATCACCCCGGCGCGGACACGTTCCAGTAGCCGGGGGCGTGGCAGTCCCGGGTCGGCTGGCGGGACATCAACCGGTCTCACGCCGCCAGCGTAGGCCACGGTGGCCCTCGAGACGCAGGACTGGCGGTCATTGCCAGGGAGTCGGTCCCGATCGCGAGCCCAGGTTTCTGGTGGTTTGGGCCGTTCGGGGTTTGAACGGCCTTGCCGGCCCCCGGTAACGTGGGATTCGATGCCCCTCTCAGTGCACCAGTCCCAACCGCGCGCGCCGCGGACGGTCGTGGTCGGCCTGATGCTGCTGGTGCTGGCCAGCCTGTTGCTCATTCCCGCTCGAGGCGTTGCCGCTGGGCCCGAATCCAGGATCATGAGTGGGCGGGTCGTCTCGCCAGATGGTGATCCGATCGAGGGTCAGCCGGTATGTGTCGAGTTGTTCGCAGACACGACCTGCCTGGCGGTCACTGACGACCAGGGCCGCTACGAGATCAAGGTTGACAAGTTCTATCCGGCGCCGACGATCGGCTTCCCGGTGCTACCGGTCTGGCCGATCGTCAGCATCGGACGCGACTGGGACGACAACCCGTGGCGCACGGCAAGACTCGAAACGGTGGAAGGACCGGAGGTTGTCACTGTCCTGGATCGGCGCGAGACCGTCGCGGGAGAGGTTCGCACCGAGGCCGGGAACGGTCTGGGTGGGGTGCAGGTCTGCGCAGCCGCCGCGCGACCCGATGGGGGAGCAGCTCGTGGTGAAACACCCACTGATGCGATCTGCCGCACCACCGATGACGACGGCAGCTACAAGGTTCCCGTCTCGGCGCCGGCTGACGTTTTCGTCTGGGACCGACGCTTCCTCCCGGCCGATGCCGGTGCCACCCAACGGTCGTCCGAACCGGCTGATGTGAAGCCCGGGCAGCGAAGCCAGCTCCTGGTGAAGCCTCTGCACAGGACCAGGGCGGTGACCATCCGAGGTGACGTGGGTAAGGCCGGGGTCCGGGTCTGCGTGAGCGTGGCGGACAGGCGTTCGGCCAAGGTCTGCTCCAAGCCCAGTACGCCGCAATACCGGGTCCGCATCCGGCCGTGGGTGCTGGACCCTGATCGTGCGTCGTCGATCCGCCTCAAGGTCGGCATCGGGGCGCGTCAGCGCGAACCGGTCCAGGTCTCGTTGGATCCCGGACGGGCCGTGGAACTCAACTGGGGTGCGCTCACGGTCGCCATGCCGGGCCAGCCCACCTACGCGTTCTGTGTGAGTTCCTCCCAGGCACTGCCGCCCACGACCTTCGGGATCGATACCAGTCCGTGGGAGGACTACTGCGAAGTCTTCAAGGGGTTTCCGGCCAGCTTCCCCAAGACGGAACAGTCCTACTTCTTCCGCGGTGAGCACAGAGTCAAAGTGGCCTTCGAGCGGAACTATCAGGCCATCTGGGTGGGAGACAACGGTATGTGGTCCGATGCCAAGGAGATCACGATCGGGCCCGGTCGGCATCGCACCGTGGTCATCGGCTGAGCTGACGTTACACCCCCGTGTGCTCGTGCGGCCACGCCCATGGCGATTTCGCCCATACTCGTCTCTGCGCCTACCCTTGGGTCGTGGCAGGGCATAGCGTGACGCGATCGTACCGGAAGCCGTTGATGGTCCTCGGATTGGCTGTTGGCCTGGCGTGCGCAATGCTCGTCGCCACGCCATCGTTCGCTCAAGCCCAGGAAGCTCCCAGCCTGCAGTCCACAGACATCTCGGGCACCGCGGTGTCGAAAGCCGGTCGCCCGCTGGCGGGCCTGCCCATCTGTATCGAGGCCGACACCCAGAGTGGCTGTCCAACGGAAACTGATGCACGGGGCCGGTACAGACTACGACTGACTCAGTCCTACGCCCAGGAATGTATTAGCACATGTTGGGACACCACAGTGCCGGAATGGCCCCGCGTCACCATCGGTCGGCACTGGCAGGACAGCAAATGGCAGCCCCAGTCATTGGGAACTGACTGGGGGCGAGATGTCCGAACGGAGCTCAAGCGGCGCAAGACCGTCAGGGGACACGTGCTCGGCAAGCACGGGAAGCCCGTCAAGGGAGTGCAGATCTGTGCCGACGGTAACTGGAGCGCAGACGATCAGAAGCTGGGCCGTCCACAACCGGACATGATCTGCCGCGATACCCGCAACGGTGGACGGTACCGCATCCCCGTAGCTGCATCCGGTGAGCTTTACGTCTGGGACAAACGCTTCATGCCCAGGGACCGCGACCCGTACGAGGCTGCCGGATTCGTCGGCGAGTTCGACCCTGGCCAGCGACATGACGTGCAAGTGCTGTCCCTGGTGCGAGCCAAACCGGTCACTGTGTCGGGAAGTACCGGAGCACCCGGCTACTCTGTCTGCCTGCGGTGGGAGGAGCCTCGTCGCGGCTTCAAGTGTTCCACTTCCGACGACGACGCGGACTACCGGATCAGGGCGCGTCGATGGGTGCTGGCCGACAGGCAGGGGGCCAAGCTCAACCATTCCCTGGGCTTGGACCTGCCCTGGTGGCCGGAGTCTGGAACCAGAAGTAGCGATGGGGATGATCTGTTGAACCCGTCCCGTGAGGAAGAGACCCTACGGCTTCGTCCGGGTCGCTCCGCCTCCCGCGACTGGGGAGCGCTCACCCTTCGAGGCGAAGGCACCATGGCCCTCTGCTTGAGCGCTTCGTCGCAGACGCCTCCCCGTGCGGTCGGGGCTGACACCCGTCCGTGGGTGGATTACTGCGACATCTTCAACGGTTGGCCCTCGGTCCCAGCCATGGAGGAGACCTACTTCTTTCGTGACCCCCACGATTTCAAGGTCGCGTTCGAGCGCGGCATGACGGCCCAATGGGTCGGCAGTGACGGCACGTGGGCGAATGCCCGGACCATACGTGTGGAGCCGGGTACCCACACGTCCGTGGTTCGCCCAGGCTGAGCCCTGTTGAGGGGCCTTTGGGAACAGGCCCCGCCCGCTGCCTGGGTCGACTGAGCCAGGGAGCAGCTACTGCGAATACGAAGTGACGCAGTCTGCCGGATACACATCAGTGTTGAAGCACATGCTCATCCCGCCGTTCTGTCCTTCCGGGAGACTGAGGCTGAATCTGGCGTAGTTGCCGTCCAGGCTGTAGTCGATGGAGTAGTCGTTGTCGGCGGAGAAGGCAGCGACATCGTTCATCGCCTTGGTGGGATCGGCGTCAAACGCGCCTGTGCTTCTGGCACGGTTCAGGGTTGAGACGATCCCGACGAGGATGGCGATGCCGAATACCGCAAGCAGTATCCAGACGGTCGTCAGCTGCATCCGCTCGTTCATAGGGTCAGTGTGCGCTGCGTTCACAGGGTTGTCCTCGCCGCTCGTGCTGGGCCAGCCGAAAGGGCTAGACGGCGGCATTCCCGATCGTGTCCGGGCTGCTCCGTTCGAGCGCCAGGGTTGCAACGCCAGTGCCCCGATCTGAAGGTTGAGGGACGAAGGTGGTCGTGGTGAGGTGATGGTAACTATGGTGAAGTCTGTCGTGGTGGGGGTCGCGGTTGCCGCAACCATCGTCTCCTTAGTTGGTGTTGCCGCCGCCGATCCTGAGGTCGAGCAGCAGGGCGCCGGGGACCGTCCGAGCAGAGTACTGGTGTCCGCTGGCATCAGCAACAACTCGGGCATCAACGTCAATGCTGACACCGATCAGGGCCACCGGGCGCTGCGGCTCCGAGCGATGACCCGTGCGGCCGCCGAGGTCGGCACCGCCGCAGCAGCGCAGGTCTCGGTCCGGCTGGCTCAATACGATTCGGTGGGCGGCACGCGAACGCGCAAGCCGCTGCTGAAACTGGACCCTGTGGCACTGTCCCCGTCCTCGCGAGGGACATCCGGTACGGAATTCAGCGGGTCTGTGCCGTGGTCCGAGCTCCACCCAGTCGCGGAGAAGATTCCGATGGGGCAATCGATGCTGATGTGCGTCCAGAAAGTGACTGCGATGAGCGCCGACGGCGCGCGGATTCCCAAGAGTCAGCAGGCCCGTGCCGCGCAGCACGGTAACAGTTGTGTGGAGCTGCACCGAAGGACCCGGAAGGCCGACGGTGCCAACCAGCTGCTGACCGGCGTCCTTGCCGACGCGAGCCTCAGCCGGATACTGAACAAGAAGGCCGATCTCACCTTCTCGGCCGATTCACTGTCGTTCTTCCAGGACCGGCCTGAACGCCAGAGCAAGTCGGTCGAGTTCGTCGATCTGGTCAAGAAGTCCCGCTGGCAGCAGGTCTTCGGCGACAAGGTGCCGAGGGTCGAGATGGCGGTCGAGGGGTCCACCGAGCTGGTGACCACGAAACTGCGCAGACCGAAGGCAGTGGCGTCCGGTCGGTACCGATCGCAAGTCAGCTTCCCGGGTGGCCGGACTCTGAACCGCAAGGCGGTCGCCGGCAACAATCTCGTGTTCTTCGCGAATCCCTTGCCCGTGGCCGACCCCGATCCTGACACCTGCATCAAGGTTGACGATGAGTTCGTCCCCAACGGTGCCGACTTCATCGGCGACCTGCGGGACACCACGGTCACGGCCAAGCCAGGCAAGAAGTACCTGGTCCTCGAATCGGATGACCCGGCATTCTTCAACTGGTTCCTGAGCGAGGGAACAGGATGCCAGGCCAGGTTCACCGGAGCTGTCGATCCCGCGCTGCTGCCGAGCCGCAAGCAGTGGACGGAACTGTTCGGCGATGTGAATCCCAACAGTGCCCTGCTGTGGCAGGAGGGTGAGCAGACCCAGGTGCTCGAGTTCGAGCAGTCCCGCCCGACACGTAACAAGGCCACCGGCAGGTGGCAGAGCAGAATCCGGCCCTTCGCCGGGGACGTCATGCCCTCCCGCGACAGCCTGAGACTGTTCAAGAAGCAGTACGGCAAGCAGCTCGACCTCAGCTCCGCGTACTTCTTCATGGACTCCACCAACTCCGTCGCCTACGGCGGGGAGTACTGGGTGGTCGACAACAACTTCCAGATCCGGTACTTCGTCCAGGCGCCCACCCAGACGATGTTCCTGACCTTCACGCTGCTCAACGGCAACAACGGGTGGATGGGACTGACCTTCCACGAGTTCATGTTCCCCGGCGACTCGATCGTGGCCTGGTGGGACGGCAGCCCAGAAGGGGGCGAGGGCCAGTGTCTCGACCTCTACAACCCGGGAATTCCCACGATTCCGAACTTCCCGGCCCCGCTGCAGGACACCAACCCCATTCTGAAGCTGTCCAACGACGATCCCTACGACAACGTGGACAACGTCTCGGTGGACAACTTCTCCAACGCCAACGGCATCGTCAGTATTACCTGTCAGCGGGCCCTGGTGACCGAGGATATCTTCGACTTCCAGATCTTCCCGGATCAGCTCTTCCACGTCGTATCCGCCTACAACGCTAAACTGCCCTGGAACCCTCAGTACAACGCACAACAGCCTTCGCACACCGCGTACGGGGCCGACACCTGGGGGTTCTGATCAACCTGGGGGTACTGACTACGATGACCAAGCGTTTTCCGCACTCACTGTTGCAGCACGAACCGTATTCGCGACTGCGCCGACACAGAGTGGGCCTGCTCCGCCTGGCCGCAATGCTTGTGGTCTCCGGGCTGGTCGTCTCCGGGTTGCCATCGCTGACCCCAGCGAGCGCGGCCGATTCCCGGTGGTACAGCTGGAAACTGGGCGAGCTCGGGGGCGCCCCAGATGAAGCAGTGTCTGCCGCCTTCGTCAGTCCGAATGCGCAACTGGTCGGATTCGTGTTCCGTGAAGTGGCAAAGAACCGGCTCGATGAACGGTTGGTCTTCCGCAGCAGTAGCGACCGGGGCCGTAGCTGGCGCCGACGCACGTTGGGCAGTAATCCTCGTGGCTACTGGAGCGTGGCCACGAGCAGGAATGGCCGCACGATCGCGGTCGGGTGGCTCCAGGGGGGGCCGGCACGGGACTCTGCCCTGACGCCGACGCTGTCGGTGTCACGCGATGCAGGCGAATCCTGGCGGCACTCCAGCCTTCGCGAGGACGCTGCTCGCCTGGATGATCCCCAGGTCCGAGTCTCCGCGGACGGACGGCGGATCGTCGCTGCCGCAGGGTTCTCGAATCGTGGGGCACATGGCGTGGCCATGAAGGCCTCGACTGACAATGGCAGGTCCTGGTCCAGCAGGAACCGCGTGACCCAGGGGCCCGTCAGTGCATTGGACCTCAGTGCCGACGGACACTCGCTGGCTGTCGGCTACACAGAACGGAACCGTGCCAGAGCGGCCTACACCGACGATCTAGGTCGGAGCTGGACCACGCGGGCGCTGGGACCGGCGAACCAGAAATCCGAGAGCACGAACGTCTCTGTCAGCGCCGACGGTGACACCATGACGTTCGCCTGGCAGACGGTCCCGGACGACGCCGATGCTCCCGGGGCCAAGCCGACGCCCTGGATCGATATCCGTTCCTCTGCCGACTGGGTGAGCAGGAGCGGACCCACCGGCGGCTCGTACATGGCGATCAGCGAGGACGGGAGAACCGTCCTGGCATCGGGGGCATTCGGCATCGGGTCTTCGCTCAAGCCTGCCTGGGTTGTGCAGGTGTGGCGCACCTCGGACGGGGGCAAGACCTGGGCAATGCCGTTCGAATGGACATCCTTCGGTGGGGGCTACGGCTCGCCCTACTACGCCACGTCGCTCCATGTCGGCGCAGGGGGCCGACAACTCGCCTTCGCCAAGTGCGATTTCGTGCAACACCGCGCAGCGGCGGTGGTCACCAGTGCCGATGCCGGGCACACCTGGCGGGAGCAGCCGAACGCAGGCCCGCTCTGCTACCTGGCTGCCGGGGTCGACGGTCACCTGGCTGCTCCGGCGTCAGGCGGGCTGCTCACGAGTCCCGATGCCGGAGGGTCCTGGTCGGACAGTGTCATCAAGGGGATCAGCTACTCCCACGACGATCTGCTCGACTGGCAGAACAGGGCGTCGCCAGTGGTGGCGGCGAACCCCCGCTTCTCTGTGCTGGCATACACCTGGCCCGGTAGGGGCAACCAGGTGTTCGGCGCGCTGAACCTCCCAGTGCGCAAGTCCCGGCTGCGGGTCTCAGCTCGGGCTGAGAAGAGCAGCCTGAGAGCGGGAAAGTGGCGGACAGCGGTGTCCAGGGTCAACAGCAATGCCAAGGTGAGCATCCGTCCCAAGTGCCTCAAGAAGGGCAAGGTGCTGAAGGGCGCCGCCAAGCGGAAGTCCTGCCAGTTCCAGGTGGACAAGAAGCAGGGATCAGTGAAGGTTAGGCCCAGTTCTGCCAAGGGGATCACCGTCAGGGTGACGATCGTGGCAGAGGACGTCGCCCTGAGTCGTTCCAAGTGGCAGCGCACCTGGGGCGTCAGAGGCTGAGTGCCGCCGGTCATCGCCTGTCGTGGCCGCCTCGTAGCCTGGGGGGATGACGACCATAGAAACCACTGAAGCGGCGCCATCCGATGAGGCGTCGGAGAGCCCGGCGTCGGTGGGTCTGGCCGAAGATGCACTGCAACGGACCCTCACTGCGATGGCCGGGCCGCAGGCCAGGCCGCGACCGGGTCAGCTCGAAGCTGTCGAGACGCTGCTGAACCGCCGTGGCCGGGTCCTTGTGGTGCAGCCGACGGGGTTCGGCAAGAGCGCCATCTACTGGGCCGCCACCCGGGCTCTGCGCTCACAGGGCGAAGGGCCGACGGTGGTGATCTCGCCGCTGCTGGCCCTGATGCGGGACCAGATAGAGGCCGCGCAGGCAGCGGGCGTCCGTGCCGTCACGGTGAACTCAGCCAACTACGACGACTGGCAGGCGGTGTTCGAGCAACTCCGGGCGGACAGTGTCGACGCGCTGCTCGTATCGCCGGAGCGCCTGGCGAACCCACGCTTCGCGGATCAGGCGCTGCCGCTGCTTCGGCGGGCAGGGATGCTGGTCATCGACGAGGCGCACTGTGTATCCGACTGGGGGTCGGACTTCCGGCCGGACTATCAGCGCATCTCCGCCCTGCTGCTGCATATGGCCCCCGATGCTCCCGTCCTCGCCACCACGGCGACCGCCAATGAGCGCGTGACCAAGGACGTCGCATCCCAGCTCGGCGAAGGAACGCTCGTGCAGCGTGGTCGGCTCGCCCGACGTTCTCTGCGACTCAGTGTCGTGCCCGGTCTCGATCCCCTGCAGCGCTACGCCTGGCTGGATGAGGCTCTTGCGGACCTGCCCGGATCGGGAATCGTCTATGCCCCGACCGTCGACGTGGCCCACTCACTCGCTGAGTTCCTGCGGGGCCAGGGCCACGCGGTCGCGGCCTACACGGGGCAGACCGATCCAGAGCGGCGCCTCGAGCTGGAGGGGCAACTGAAACACAACGAGCTGAAGGCTCTGGTCGCCACATCGGCGCTCGGCATGGGCTATGACAAGCCGGACCTCGGTTTCACTGTCCATGTGGGCTCGCCGGCGACCCCTGTGGCCTATTACCAGCAGGCCGGTCGGGCCGGACGCGCGCTGGAGTCGGCGGAGGCTGTGCTGCTGCCTGCTGCCGAGAGTGATGAGCGGCTCTGGGACTACTTCGCGTCCGCCACCATTCCCGATCCGGCGCTCGTGGATGCCGTCCTCGGCGCTCTCGCCGAGGGCCCACTCTCCCTCGTGGAGCTGGAGTCGGCCACAGGTGCCCGGAGGGGCCGCCTGGAGTTCGCGCTGAAACAGCTGCGGGTCGACGGCGCCGTCGACAAGGACGGGTCGGCCTGGCTGTCCACGGGGGTCGCCTGGAGTTATCCGCACGACAAGTACGAGTCGTTGCTGGCCACCAGGGCAGCCGAGGCGGACCAGATGCGACACTACTGCGCCGCGGACAGTTGCCTGATGAGCATCCTCGTCAACGCCTTGGACGACCCCGACCCGACTCCGTGTGGCCGTTGCACCGGTTGCACCGGTCACCAGCCGTCGCCCGGAACCGTCGTGGATCCGGACCGGGTCGCAGCGGCCGCAAAGGTGCTGCGCAGCCGGCCACGGGAATTGCAGCCCCGCAGGCGCTGGCCGAAGGGCGTGACACGATCCGGAGCCATCACCTCTGCGCTGCAGCCTGGCAGGGCGGTGGCCTTTGCGGCCGACCCTGGCTGGCCCTCATTGCTGCAGACGCTCGGGTCGGACCGGATCGATGAGGAACTCGTCAGCAGCGCGATCAACGAGACACTCGCCGCGTGGCGACCAGCCGCTCCTGATGCCATTGTGTTCGTCCCCGACGGTCGCGGCCACGCCGCTGCCTGGCAGCCGATCGTGGCGACGCTGTCAGACCGATACCGGATTCCTGCACTGGGTGGTTTCACCTGGACCGGGACTCCACCACCGGATGCCGCGGCCAGCGGTACCCACGTCAGTCACGTCGAGGCGAGTCTGACGTGGGAGCGCCCCGAGCCGCTGCCGCAGCGGGTGCTGCTGGTCACCCCGAGTGCTCGGACCCGTTGGACGATCACGGTTGCCGCACAACTGCTCGCCGACTCGGGGGCTGGGGAGGTCCACCCATTGGTGGTTCATCTGCTGCCCTGAGGAGTGCTGCTTCAGACGGGGTCGGCCTGCTCGGGCTGTGTCAGAATCACATCGTCGGGACGCCACCACACGGTCGCGAGCAGCAGTGCCGTGCTCCCATAGAACCAGCCAGCCAGGACGTCGGTGGTCCAGTGGACGCCGAGAATGATGCGTGTCAGCCCCAAGGTGACACCGAAGATGAACACCGCCACGCCAACCAGTTGCAGCCAGCGCGCGCGATCAGCGCGGCCGGCCAGGATCAGTAGCACCCCGAAGCCCACGAACATATAGATGCCGACCGCGGCATGGCCACTGGGAAACGACTTGTCAAGGTCACTCACGTAGACCGATGCTCCCGGTGGCCGGGGCCGCGCAACGGCGACCTTGACCACCTCCACCAGCGCCACTCCGACCAGGCTGCTCGTGGCCACGAACGCGCTGAGTCGCCACCGTCCGGCAATGATGAGCGCCACGACGACCACAAGAGCAGTGGCCGCCGCGGGGATCGGGCCCGTCGCCGCTGCGATGGCCTCCAGGGCGACCAGCAGTCCGGTGGTGTGCTCGGTCCAGGACGACGTGAACTGCTGCACGTGCTCATCGACGCCGAAAGGCGCCTCCCCGTTGCCGATCACCAGTGCGGTCAGGGTCGCTGCCGCGAGTGCCGTGAGCAGCATCGCCACCAGCAGGGTCGTGCTGGACCAGCGGGATCGTTCGGGCTGCAACGCACACCTCCGCCGATGGTTCCGCAGTCTGCCCCATGCTACCGATCTCGACCTACGGTCTCTCCCGGCAACCGGGTGGCGCTCTCCCGCAGGGGTTGCGGAGGCTGCAGCCGTGCAGCATCCTCTGGACCATGACTGAAGCAACCGACGTGGTGGACACGCGAGACATGGTGTGGGTGCACAATGCCCTGCGAGGAGAGTTCGAGAGGCTCCGCAGTGAGCTGAGCGCGTTTGCGGGGTCCGATCCGGCAGCCTGGTCCCGGTACCTGACGCACTGGACGCTCATGTACGACTTCCTGGTGGAACACCATACGGGTGAGGATGACCTGCTCTGGCCGGTGCTCAACCAGCGTCTCCCAGAGCAGCACGACATCATCACGACGATGCAGACCGAGCACCACACGCTGCATCAGCTCCTCGAGGACGTGAACGCCCAGGTGCGCCAGCTTGACGAGGCGCGAGACGGTGGCACCGGCGACCTTGACCTGCTTGCCGGGGACTGTGACGAGATGTTCGCCGTCATGCTCACCGAGCTCCGCAAACATCTCGACGATGAAGAGGAACGGCTGCTGCCTCTGGTCCCTGGTGTGCTCACCCAGGAGGAGTGGGCGGCACTGCCGGCAGAAGCGGCTGAGATCCTGGGCGAACGCAATTCGATGCTCGTGCTCGGCTACATCCTCAAGTGGATGCCCGAGGATGAGCGGGCCATCATGCTCGGGAAGGTGCCACCTCCGGTCGCGGCCGGGTGGGCCGAGACGGGGTCCGGCATGTTCGCCGACTATGACGCGGGGCTCAGCCTCTCGTCCGCATGACTGCTGCCTGCCGGCCCGTGCGCGGGAGGAAGTGGCCGGCAGGCGGATGCTTGCTCACTCGAACGAGACCAGTCGCTGAATCTCGTCGGTCTGCAGCCCGAGAGCCATGGGCCGATGCGTGTGATTCAGCACCGCCACGTCGTAGAGTTCGCTCAC
>JAGQTY010000159.1 GCA_020438795.1 Actinomycetota bacterium | reverse complement strand
GGCCTCTACCTGATGATCTGGAAGCCGGGCCTCTGACGCGGTCCGCAGCCCGGACCTCGCCCTGCAGACCGGACACCACGCCGTGAGCATCGTCAGCTACTCCCGGGACGGCGCGGTGGCGCGCCTGACCATCTCCCGTCCTGAGCGGCGTAACGCGCTCAACCACACCGCCCTCGACGAGCTGCACGACGGCGTGCGCCGGGCGGCCGCGGACCAGGTGCGGGCGCTGGTCCTCACCGGTGACGCGGATCAGTTCTGCGCCGGGGCCGACCTCAAGGAGCTCGAGGACCTGGCGTTCACCCGGGCGCTGCGTGCGGCTCTCGACGACCTGGCCGCCCTGCCGTTCCCGACCGTCGCCGCCATCTCCGGGGCGTGCATGGGCCTGGGGATGCAGCTGGCCCTGTCGTGCGACCTCCGACTGGCCACGCCCGACGCCCGCTTCGCGGTCCCGGTGGCCAAGTTGGGCCTGATGGTCGACCACTGGACGATCCAGCGCCTGGCGCTGCTGGCCGGGCCGTCGACGGCGCGGTGGATGGTGCTGACCGCCCGTCCGGTGACCGCCGCGGATGCGCACCGCGCCGGTCTGGTGCACGAGATCGTCGAACCGGACGGGGACACCGGACCCGGGGTCG
>JAGQTY010000158.1 GCA_020438795.1 Actinomycetota bacterium | reverse complement strand
CTGGCATATCGACTGGCACGCCCCCGATCCTCGCGCGCACCGCGCCGGGGTGCTGGCCTGTCTGGAGGCCATCGCCGACGGGGAGGTCTATCAGGCCTGCGTCTGCACGCAATTCACCGGCCGGCTAACCGGGTCGGCGTGCGCGTTCTTCGCCGACGCCGTCGCCGCCACCGACCCGGCCCGCGGGGCCTTCCTGGCCGGACCGTGGGGTGCGGTGGCCTCGCTGTCGCCGGAGCTGTTCCTGAGCCGCCGCGGTGAACTGTTGACGTCGAGCCCGATCAAGGGCACCGTCGCCGCAACCGCCGACCCGGCGGCGCTGCGCGCCTCGGTCAAGGACGTCGCCGAGAACGTGATGATCGTCGATCTGGTCCGCAACGACCTGAGCCGTGTGGCACACACCGGCTCGGTGACCGTCACCGAGCTGCTGGCGATCAAGCCGGCACCGGGTGTATGGCATCTAGTCTCGACGGTGACCGCTCAGGTTGCGGCGGCGGTGCCGATGCGCAACGTGCTGGAAGCCACCTTCCCGCCGGCCTCGGTGACCGGGACCCCGAAGCGCCGGGCCCGCGAACTGCTCGCCGGCTGGGAGCCGCACCGACGCGGAATCTATTGCGGCACAGTCGGTATTGCCTCAC
>JAGQTY010000157.1 GCA_020438795.1 Actinomycetota bacterium | reverse complement strand
TTTCATGATTTCCCCGTTCGCCCAATGACAGATGCATCGGCACATTCGCAGTATGAATGAAGCCACCAAGAACGAGTCACCACGCTGAAGCGAAGGACATGCCAAGACCCTGACTACTGGACGACGAAAAGCGCTGGGTTTGACGACAGTTCTGACGACAGTTCAACCTGCAACGACCCGGTAAGCACCGGTACGAAAGCACCCTCGCCAAGCACAAAACCGGTACGTTAGGGCACACCCCGGGACGCATTCGACGAACCGGTTGGTTGGGGGTTCGAATCCCTCCGGGCGCGCTTTTGTTGGGGAATAACCATTAACGACCCACCCTGAGCGAGGTTGACGACAAGAGTCCCGCACCCGGCAAGCTGTCCGGGGCACACTGTGCAGGGCCACCAAGTGGATGTCGTTCCTCATGCCAGCGTGGCGGTCGACGGCATCGTCGAAACAACGCCCAGGCTCTCCTCAGGTGCCACCAGAATGGCGGAGGCGGTGGACGCGGCGAAGTCAGTCCAGGTCGAAGATGTCATCGTGCACACTCCGCGTTTGGCCGCTTTGATCGGGTTGAAGACCATATCGTGGGCGTATCCTCAGTGAGCGAGACCCGGAACTTGCGGGCCAGATCATTGGGGCGGGCG
>JAGQTY010000156.1 GCA_020438795.1 Actinomycetota bacterium | reverse complement strand
CGGCAGGGCTTGGCCTCAACTGGAGGGCCCGAGGTGTTCGAGCCTCCCGTCTATTCAGTCGCGCCGCACGGACAGTCAACGGATCAGTTTCGGCGCTCCCTTTACCCTCTGACCCATGGCTACCCACTCTTCCGCGTGCGCTTCATCTACAGTGGCCAGGAGCGCTGACGCTTCGGCGAAACCGGCCGCCAGCGACCGCTCGAACCAAAGCCTGGCGCGAGCTGGGTCGCTGCCGAAGGACTCCATACCGATCATGGTCATCGAGTAGCCATGGCCTGTCTCGGAGGCGCGGCGGTACAACGACTGGGCCTTGGCCGGATCACCGCCCCTGTTCGCACGGTCAGCCAGCAGGGACAGCGCATCGCCGCAACCAAGGTCTGCAGCTCTTTCGTAGAGTTCCGTTGCGGCTCTGGGGTCGCCCTGCTCCTCCGTGAGGAATCCAAGGAAGAAGGTTGCCTGAGGGTGGCGGTGATCCGCAGCGATCTGCAGGAGTCCGAGAGCGCTGGCTGGATCTTCTCTGCTGAGCAGGTCGGCAGCTTGGGTGGCGCCGTCGTCGTCATCCAAGGCGATGGCCCGCATGAACCATTGATAGGCCAAGGACCGGTCTCCCTCGGCCTTGGCGATCAGACCCCGGTTCA
>JAGQTY010000155.1 GCA_020438795.1 Actinomycetota bacterium | reverse complement strand
CGACGGGGGATACATGGGCCCCGCCGATCCACCCGCGACGGTCGAGGTCCGTGGCCCGGACGCGCTGCGGAGGCTGCTGACCGCTCCCGGGGAGCTGGGGTTCGCTCGGGCCTACGTGGCGGGTGACCTCCGCCTGAGCGGCGACATCTACGCGGTGCTCGCGCTGCGGGACCGGATGCCCTCGCCGCGCCTCGGGCCCTCTGAGTGGGTGCAGTTGGTGCGACTGCTCGGCTCGACCGGGTTGAAGGTGCTGCCGGCGCCCGCCGAGGAGCACCACCCGTCGGGTCGCCTGCACTCCCTCCGGCGGGACCGCAGCGCGATCTCACACCACTACGACGTCTCCAACGACTTCTACGAGGTGATCCTGGGTCCGGCCATGACCTACTCCTGTGCGGTGTTCGCCGACGAGGACACCTCACTGGAGGACGCCCAACGCGCGAAGCTGGAACTCGTCTGCGGCAAGCTCGCCCTGCAGCCCGGCAGGAGGTTGCTGGACGTCGGCTGTGGTTGGGGTTCCATGGTCATGCACGCCGCCCGCTACCACGGCGTCGAGGCACTGGGTGTGACCATCTCGGAGGAACAGGCGGCCTGGGCGCGCGACCGGGTCGAGCGCGCCGGGCTCGCCGACAAGGTGGAGATCCG
>JAGQTY010000154.1 GCA_020438795.1 Actinomycetota bacterium | reverse complement strand
ATCTACGACCGCGTGGTCGAGGGACTGGCCGCGTTCGCCCAGATGCTGCCGATGGGCGGCTACGAGGACCCCACCTCCGTGCTCGGCCCGCTGATCAGTGAGAAGCAGCGCACCCGCGTCGAGGGCATCGTCAGCGACGGGGTGGCCGGCGGCGCGGAGATCATCACCGGCGGCAAGCGGATGGATCGCCCGGGGTACTTCTACGAGGCGACCATCGTCACCAACACCACGCCGGATATGCGGCTGATCCGCGAGGAGATCTTCGGGCCGGTCGGCTGCGTCATCCCCTTCGACGAAGAGGAAGAGGCCATCGCCGCGGCCAACGACACCGAGTACGGGCTGGCCGGCTCGATCTGGACGGAGAACCTCTCCCGGGCGCACCGGGTCGCCAATGCGCTTCGCGGCGGCCAGATCTGGGTGAACACCGCACTCGCCGCCGACCCGTCCATGCCGATCTGCGGGCACAAGCAGTCCGGCTGGGGCGGTGAGCGCGGCAAGAAGGGCCTGGAGGCCTACTTCAACACCAAGTCGGTGTACATCGGCCTAATTTTTTTTAATGATACGCCACCCACCGAGATCTACCCTCTCGCCGAACGTCGCTCTGCCGGTCTCTGCCATCGCCGCGTCAGGGGTCGACGGCCTG
>JAGQTY010000153.1 GCA_020438795.1 Actinomycetota bacterium | reverse complement strand
TCGTGTTCGTATTCACCGACCAGGAGCGCTATTTCGACGCTTGGCCGGCCGGGATATCACTGCCGGGCCATGAGCGGCTGGCGACGTCGGGCGTGAGCTTCGGCCAGCACTACTGCGCGGCAACCATGTGCACCAGTTCGCGGGCGGTGATGTTGACCGGGCTGCAGACACCCGACAACGGCATGTTCGAGAACGCCGACATGCCCTACGTGAAGGCCATGAGCACCTCGGTGCCCACCATCGGCCACCTGCTTCGAAGAGCCGGCTACTACACCGCCTACAAGGGCAAGTGGCACCTGGACGCGGAGTTCAACAGGGAGCCCGTGACGCACGTACTGACAGAGCGGATGGACGCCTACGGCTTCTCCGATTTCGGCTTCCCGGTGGACTCACTGGCGCACGACCTGGGCGGCTATACCACTGACGCGGTGATCGGCGGCACCGCGCAGTCCTGGCTGCGCGACACCGGCAGGCCGATGGCCGACGAGCGCAAACCATGGGCGTTGTTCGTCAGCCTGATCAACCCGCACGACATCATGTACTTCAACACCGACGAACCCGGCGAGCACGTCCAGGACACCGGCAAGCTGCTGATGCAGGCCGCGCGAGCCCCGGAACAGGCCGTCTACCAACAGAAGTGGAACA
>JAGQTY010000152.1 GCA_020438795.1 Actinomycetota bacterium | reverse complement strand
CCATTCCCACCCACACCGGGCCCGAGGGGCAGGCAGTCCCCGAGCATCAGGGGAAAATCAACTCCGCCTTCGCTTCCGGTGGTCCTGCCGTGACCGTCCAGACGGTCGAACAGGCCACCGGACTGACGATCGACCATTACGTCGAGATCGACTTCGCAGGCTTCCTCCGCATGGTCGATGCGGTCGGCGGCGTCGAGGTGTGTCTGCCCACACCGCTGCAGGACCAACTGTCCGGACTCGACCTGCCCGCCGGGCGGCAGACCATCGACGGACCACAGGCTCTGGCGTACGTCCGGGCCCGCTACATCGACAACGACTTCGGTCGGTCGGGTCGGCAGCAGAAGTTCATGGCCGCGATGCTGCAGAAGGTGTTCAGCGCCGGAACCCTGCTCAACCCCGTCACCCTCAACGGTCTCGTCGACGCGGGGGTGAGCAGTGTGACGACCGACGAACGCCTGACCCGCGATGCGCTCGCGGCACTCGCCGGGCGCGCCGGAGATGTGGATCTGGGCAAAGTCGTGTTCACCACGGTCCCGGTCAGCGACGGCAACCACCTGCACGAGGGCGAGAGCACAGTTCTGTGGAACACCGCCGCGGCAGATGCCATGTTCACAGCACTCGCCGAGGATCGTCCATTGCCGGAGCC
>JAGQTY010000151.1 GCA_020438795.1 Actinomycetota bacterium | reverse complement strand
CCACGGCGCAGCTGCCGATGCGGCGAATGCCGTGGCAGCGGGGCAGAAAGTAGACAAATTCGGCGGTGTTGTTGTCCGCGGTTTCGGCGCGAGTGTAGGGGAAGCCGGTGGAGAGAATGGCCCGGCGCAGTTCGTCCACCGTGTTGACGTGCAGCCGTGTCTCACTGCCGTCCGTGTCGCGACGGAACGCGCCGTGGCCGCGCCGCGCCCAGTAGATGCGGCGCGCCGGCAGTTCCAGCGTCACCGCCAGCTCGGCGCCCGCGCGCCGGTTGAGTGCGATGTTCACGGCATAGGAGGGCACGCCATTGGCGTAGTTGACCGTGCCGTCGATGGGGTCGACGATCCAGTACTCGTCGGCATCGGGTGGCGTGTTGCTCTCTTCGCCCCAGAAGGGCACGCCCGGATAGTCCCGCTCCAGCGCCGTGCGGATGAGCGTCTCGCTGGCCAGATCGGCTTCGGTCACAATGTCGAAGGCGTTGGACTTCGCCTTGACGGCGCCGTAGCCGTCGCGCTGCATGCGCAGGACCAGATCACCCGCGGCGAGGGCGATCTCCATGATGCGCGCCACATCGTTCATGTCGACGCGCGTGTGTGCCGCTGTCATCATCGAACCCTGGACTTTCGCTGGTTGCTCCATCTCTTGCCCG
>JAGQTY010000150.1 GCA_020438795.1 Actinomycetota bacterium | reverse complement strand
GCAGCGGCCGGGTCCTGGGCGAAGTGAACATCTTCCTGTGGAACTACCGGGGTCCCGCCAATCCGGTGTGCACCATGGAACTGGCATGCCCCAGCCCGGCCGCCACGCCCTGGACTACCACCGAGATGACGGCTGCGACCAAGGCGCTCCAGTCGCAGGGCATCGACGTCTATGCCACCCATACGGACCTCGATGCCGACTTCTCCGGCAGTCTGTCCGCCTACCTCGCCAAGAAGCGCAATCGCACCTTCATCGCCAAGCGGCTCACCGAGTGGGCTGTGGCGGCCGGTGTCGATGGAGTGGACCTCGACTGGG
This sequence comes from Actinomycetota bacterium, assembly GCA_020438795.1. Taxonomy (GTDB): domain Bacteria; phylum Actinomycetota; class Actinomycetes; order S36-B12; genus JAGQTY01. The sequence continues at coordinate 333 of JAGQTY010000150.1, read as the reverse complement.
AGAACTTCGCCTTCAATGACGGCTCGTCGAGCTGGAATGCCACCCGGCCCCGGCTGACCAAGACGATCAAGGTACTCAGCAAGCGGATGCACGCTGCGGGCCTGAAGCTGTCGGTCACGGTGCCCGGGGGGTACCAACCGTTCCGCAACGACGGGTCGCCGAACCCCGGCGGCGGATACTCCGTCTACGACTGGGCGGCCCTGGCCCCGATGGTCGATCGGCTGCGCCTCATGACCTACGACTATTCGTGGAACGCGCCCGGCCCGATCGGTCCCAACCCCTGGGCTCGCCAGGTGGTCCGCTCCGCCATCGCGCAGATGGGCCGTGACAACG
>JAGQTY010000014.1 GCA_020438795.1 Actinomycetota bacterium | reverse complement strand
TAGAAGTACAACGCGGCTTGGCTGTTGGTGTCCCCGCCGACGAAGTCTCGCATCGCTGCACCGGCGTCGGCGTCGTCGGCCAACCCCCCGATCCCGTTGAGGACGTAGTAGTCCCAGATGCCCGCGACCGTACCAGTGGTTCCGGATGGTGGTGGTGCGGAGACGACTTGGGTTGGCGCGGGGGTGTATTCGCTGGTGGCGATGTTGCCGCTTGGGATGTCGATGGTGGTGCTGACGCTCCAGCTGGTGGTGAAGATGCTGAAGCCTGCGGTGAAGGTACCGCCGATGGTGACGGCGATATCGGGGTCGCCCGCACTGTAACTGAAACTGACCCAGCCGTCGATGTTGACCAGCCAGAGGTTGAGGTCGACGTCGGCGCTGCCGGACAGGGATTGCACGGCGCCGCCGCTGTAGTCGAAGGTAAGCGTGGCGCTGGCGGTTAGGAAGAGTACCTGGACGGAGCCACCGATCGTGAAGTCGAGGGTATTGACGGTGAACGCGTTGTCGGTGAGGGCCAGGGAGACGTCCATACTGACGTTGGCGTTCGCGTCGAACAGGCCGAACAGGTTCTCACTCAAGTTCCCGTCGAGGGTGAATGAGAGGGAGTCGCCGGTCGCGCCGATGGTGTTGGACAGGGTGCCGCTCATGTTGACTACGACGGCGCCGAACAGGTTCGCACCCCCGCTGAAGGCGATGTCGAGGTCGGTGGCGCTGCTGTTGATGTCGAGGGTGGTCTGGTTGATGTCCATGCCGGCGAGGTTGAACGCGGCGACGTTGGCGGTGATGTCGGCGCTGAAGCTGGGTGCGACGTCGATCTCGCCGTTGATATCGGTGGCGACGCCGAGGATGTAGCCATCGAAGTCGAATTGGAAGTTGCCGTCGTAGGTGACGTTGTCGACCACGCAGCTGCCGGTGGGGCTGATGAGCAGGTTGATGTAGTAGGCGGTGATGATCTCGCCCCAGTTGATGACGCTGGTGGTGTCGCTGGGCAGTCCGATCTGCAGTTTGAAGCAGTTGTCGAGGTCGCCGACGTCGAAGGCGAGGCTGACCGGGGTGCCTGCGGCCATGTCGATGGGATCGGTGACGCTGGCGGGCAGGTCGACGCTGGCGGCGACGCCGAGTTCGCCGATGGGTTCCTCGCCGCGGAAGCCGACCGTCGCTGACAAGGCGAGGTCGTTGAGAGTGAGGCCTTGTACGCCGAACGCGTCGGGGACCGGCGATGTGTTGGTGGTGTACGCCGCCACTGTGACGATGTTCGCGCCGTTCTGCTCTCCGAGGGTGAGCGAGACTTCCATGCCGACGTTGGCGGCTTGCACGTCACCGTTGCTCGAGGCAGGGGTGTGCAGGGTTCCTTGGGCGTCGAAGCCGAAGCCGACGCTGTTCTTGGCCCCGAACTTCACTGAGACGCTCATGCCGAGCTGAGTCAGCGACATCGAGGTCTGGGAGGCATCGGAGTTGCCGGCGATGTACACGTTCTCCAGGTCGATGCTGCCGGAGACTTTGAAGCCGCTTGGGACGCCGTCGGTGGTGAGGATCTCGAGCGTGACGGTGAACCCTTCGACCAGGTTGTCGAGGTACTCCTGGATCTCCGGTTGCAGGGTCATGGTGGCGTAGAAGGTCGGCGTCTGCGCGGGGATCGCGCCGACGTCAGGGACGGTGACGGCGTAGGTGGAGTAGACGAACGCCGCTGTGGCGGCCAGGTCCATGTTCGCCAGATTCCCCGTCGTGGCCGCCTGACCGTAGAAACAGTAGCCACTCGCCCCGCTGGTATCCCCGTCGGCATAGACACCGGCGACAGTGAACGACACGTCGGTGACGGTCGCGGTGGCGGTGAACCCGAACACCGTCCCGGTCACCGAACTCGACAGGCACGGATTGCCGCTCGTGGAGGGATAGTTCGCGGCATCGTCGGTGGCGAAGAACTGCACCTCGGTCAGGGACGCTTCGGCGGGTCCGAAGCTCTTGCCCGTCAACGAGACCACGAAGTCCCAGTCACCGGTGGCCAGGTCCACCAGCACCGACGTGTCCACTGCGATGTCGTCGGTGAAGAACGTGTAGGTGCCGGTGACAGCCAGCTGCAGTTCGATGTCGGTCGCCGAACACGACGACGCTGTGGAGGGGCAGGCATTCGTCAACGAGGCGGTCACGGTATCCACCGTGAATCCTAGGAAGGATCCTCCCGCCGCAGCATCGAGGCTCACCGACACCGAGAACGTGAGCTTGCCGCTGTTCATCGCGACCGTGCCGCTGGCATCGGTCAACGTGAGCGAGCCGATACTGATCGCCCCGGACGCCGTGACGGTGATCGACCACGTCGAAGCCCCGGCGATACTTCCAGTGACCGTGAAGGCGACCGTGTCCGAGCCGACCGACAGGTCCGCGCCCGCATCGAATGAGAACCCCTGGTCGTTGATCGCAACACTCGCGGAGGTGAGCTCGAAGTTGCTGAACAGTTCCAGGTCGGTGGTGGACATGGCCGCGGAAACGGCGAAGCTGGACACGCCTGCTGCGGATACCGAGATCGTCCCCGAACCCGAGAACGTCGCCGTCGTGGAATCCGACCCGACGAGCGTGAACACATTCGTTGCAGATACCGCCAACGTGAATGAACCCGAAGCGTAGTCACCCGAAATCTTCAGCAACCCCGAATCCGGCCCCGAGGCGGCGAACACCGCCGACACCTCCCCGGCAGAGGACACACTCAACGTGGCCGACTGCAGCGACCAGCCTGACGGTAGTGACACATACGGGAAGTCGCTCACCGACACCGACCCCGACAAGGAGCCCAGCCCCGAATCAGAGAAGGTCGCCGACAACGACACATCCGACAACGTGAGGCCCGATACCGCCCCCGGCAGTGACACCTTCCCCGCGGACAACGACAACTCCGAAGACGTGAATGACCCCGATACGTCCGTGAACGACACCCCATCCACCGTCAACGAACCGCCCGTGAACGACAACGACGCTCCCGATGCACCACACGCCGACCCGGATGTGGTCACCGTCCCCAACGTCAACGACAACGGACCCACAGACACCTGCTCACCGGAGGCCGCACCATCAAAGACATCACAGAACGTCGGCGCCGTCACCGCAGCACCCAGTTCCGGGGCAGGCAGGGCCTGAGCACGTGTCTTGGATTTCGCTGACTCGCCGATCCGGTACTTCGAGCGGGTGCCCTGCAACAGATGGCTGGCCGTGGTCACTGCTCCCGAGCGATGCGTCACATAGACCGTGGCGATCCGGTCGCGGCGGAACTGCGCACCCGGATGAACCTGCAGGATTCTGCCTCGCTTGACGGCCGTGGCACCATCGACGCGCTTCACGGGTTGTCCGTCGATCCGCCACCGGATCCGCTGTACTCCAGCGATTCGTTTCGGCTGCAACAGCTTGGTGCGAAGCTGCACCCGTGTCTTCTTGCGCTTCTTCAGACTCGTGTAGCCAGCACTGTTGACCCACACTCGCGCCATCCGTCGTGGCTGCGCCGTCTGGTCGAACTCCGGGTTCGCCTGTAGTCGTTGCCGGGCCTGCGCCGCCGAGGGCACTCCCACTGATGCCGTACGTGGATCCCAGCGTTGCACCGCGTCACCCACCTGTCGTGCCACGCGCACACCGACCGTGCGGCTGATGGTCTGGCCATCGATGACCACGCGCAACCGGAACTGCAGCTTCGCCGGCTTCCGCAGACGCTCAACCGTGAAACTGCGGGTCAACGACTCATGCGAGCCCTGCCCTGACGCACGACCGCGCCAGGACACCCTCGGACACGCGCCATGGCCGCCGCACACCTGCTGCCACCGATACGAATACAACCGCCCCTGCGTCCCCGACAGGTTCGCGGCCAGGACCACCGGACTTGCTTCACCGGCAGGGACTTCCGCGCGGCTGGCCGACAGAGCCACGCTGGCGGTCGGCAGCCACGGCTCCGGGTCAACGACTCTGGCCCTGGATCGTCCCTTGGAGGAACCTTGCCACGATATGAGGGCGGCAATTCCCGGACCGGTTGACTCCCCGCCATCGCTGACCAGCTTCACCTCAACCGGTGGCAGACTCCGCTTCGCGGCGACCATGCCGGACCACCGCAGTTGTCCGTTGGCATAGCGCCACTTCGAGGGCGTCCGCGTCGCCACGACCCGAGCATGATCAGGAACATTCAGCCTGACGCGCACACTCCTTGCGGTCCGGCTGCCGCCATTGGACACGTCCACACGCCACAACCCATGACCGCCGAGGCGTGCATCCCCCAGGCGCGTCAGCTTTGCGGTCACACGAGCTTTACGAGTATCGGCCAAGGACTGCGCCGCTGAGGTGTATTCAAGCTTCTTCTGCCGATAGGCGGGGAGCAGCGGCAGCTCCTGCGCAAGCCGCAAACCGGCTTTGGTACCACCCAGCCGAAGGGTAGCCTTGGTCGACCAGCGAGCCGTCCAGGCCCGGGCGCGCGGCTCCTTCGCAAAGTTGCGCACCTGCTTGGCTCGCGGATTCACCTCCACCACCAGCGGTGGCAACGACTGGCTCACCCCAGCGCGGCCAGTGAGTACACAGGACTGCTTTCGGCACGAGTAGTCAGACCCCACCACCGCAGTTGTTCGGAAGAGTCGTATGTGCACACCCTGTCTGATACTGAGCTTCGAGGTGCGTTCACCGTGCAACGGCCCGGACAAGAGGTACGGGTGATACTCCACCTGCTGTGGCTCACCGGAACGAATCATCTCCGCCCCGGACCGGCCCAGCGCCCAGGTCAGCGGCGTCCGATCGCCGACAACCAGCCCTACCTCCGTCGTTACGACTTCCGCGCCACCACTCAACAGGGACACCCGCACCGTGGCAGAGCCCTCCGCGGCGCCACGGTCGGCCTCGAATCGCAGCGCTGAGACGAACGGCGTCAGCTCGCCTGAGCCGTCCCCTCGAGTCACGTCACAAACGGTGGCAGAACTGTCTCCTGAGCAACCCGACACCGGCCCCGCCCGTTTGTCGCCCGACACCAGTCCGGGCACATCTCCACCCTCAACTGACACACCGTTCGGCAGGCCGGCAATCCTGAGTGACGCACTCGCGGACCCCTGGTCCCACCAGATGCCCAGCCAGGTCGCGGCCCCGCCCGGGCCGAGCCGTACCGGCAGCGACGACGCACCCTTTGCAGTGGCGACGTGCGGTTGCAGGTCAGCGACCTGCGTCGTCTGCAGGTATGGGGCGCGATCCTGTTCGATCGGAGTGCTGGCGGATGCGGATGCCGGTGCCAGCAGGCTGAGCAGAAGTCCCGGGAGGATCATGGCGATGACAGCTCTCGTGCCGAGCCTCGTCATGTTCCTGACCTCCGCAGCCAGCAGTTCAAGCCATCGGTCGAGGTCAGCTGCCGGCTGATCGTCGTAGGGGGAGTCTAGGTCGCGGCGACCACCGTGTCCTGATGAGTCATACCGCGAGGCCGGCCTTCAGACAGGCACACCCTCGTTCGCCAGCTCGTCGGCCCGCTCATTGCCGGGGTGTCCCGCATGGCCCTTGACCCACTCCCACCGCACCTGATGAGGCGTGAGTGCTTCGTCGAGCGCCTGCCACAGATCCACGTTCTTGACGGGCTTCTTGGCGGACGTGCGCCAGCCGTTGCGCTTCCAGCCGTGGATCCAGGACGTGATGCCGTCCTTCACGTAGGTGGAATCGGTGACGATGGTGACCTCGCACGGCTGATTCAGGGCGTTGAGCCCTTCGATGACTGCGGTCAGCTCCATGCGATTGTTGGTGGTCTGCCTCTCCCCGCCACTCAGTGGTCGTTCATGCTCACCGGAGACCAGCAGGGCCCCCCAACCGCCCGGACCGGGATTGCCCTTGCAGGCACCGTCGGTGTAGATCGTCACTGTCGCCACCAGACGATTGTCTCAGGCCGCTGGGTGTCGGATGGACTGCCGTCCCGGCTCAGTCGACCGGGCTGGCGGGACGAGCATGGCTCTTGCCCCACTGCCGCAGTTCGGAGACGTCCTGGGGCCGCATCCGCGACAGCGGTACGGTGTCGGCCATCTCTGCCACGAGCCGTTCCGTGGTGAGCGGCTCGTCCTCGGCGAAAGCCAGATACATGGCTGCAGTCAGCGCGCTCTCGATCTCGGCTCCGGAGAAGCCTTCGGTGGCCAGTGCCAGCTCGCGGGCATCGAAGTTCCGGGGGTCGCGATTCTTCTGCCGCAGGTGGTGGGCCATGATGGACAGCCGCTCCTTGGTGTTCGGCAGGTCCACGAAGAAGACCTCGTCGAACCGGCCGCGGCGGGTCATCTCAGGTGGGAGTTTCGTGACGTCGTTGCTGGTCGCGACGATGAACACCCCGTCGGGACGTTCCTGCAGCCAGCGCAGCAGCACCGACATGACTCGCGACGACGCGCCACTGTCACTGTCTCCGCCGCCACCGAACGCCTTCTCGATCTCATCGATCCAGAGCACCACCGGAGCCATCACCTCGGCGGCGTCAAGCGCACGCTGAATCCGCTTCTCCGACTCCCCGACGTATGAGCCGTGCATCCGGCCGGTGTCGAGCGCTGCCAGGGCCATCCCCCAGCTGCCTGCCAGCGCCCTGGCCACCAGGCTCTTGCCGCAACCGGGCACCCCGACGAGCAGAACGCCCTTCGGGGCCTCCAGCCCGTAGTCGGCCGCTTCCTTCTCGAACCCCCGGCCTCGGATCTTCAGCCACTTCTTCAGATGGTCCAGTCCGCCGACATCATCAAGGGTCGCGTTCGCGTCCATCAGGTCCAAGGGGCTGTCGTCGGACAGGATCTCCGCCTTCGCTCGATGGATCCGGTGAGCATCGTCGCTGGAGAGTTCACCGTCATTGACGGCTTCTCGCACGATGAGCCGCTCGGCCTCGGCTTTGGACAGACCCAGGACTGCGTCCACCAGCCGTGGTATGTCCGGGTCGCTGACCTTCACGGATCGTCCCAGCCCAGCCACGACCCGTTCCACATGTTCCTGGACCTCTTCACGGCTCGGCGGCCGAAGGTGCCAGGTCACCGCTGTACCGGACAGTTCATCGGGCACGGGCCCCGGAACACCGGTGAGGATCACGGTCTGGTTCGTGACGGCGTTGGTCGCAATCTCCTTGAGGATCCGCATCGTGACCGGGTCCTCCAGGATGGGAGCGGCGTCGAGGAACACCGCCACCATGGGCCGGTTCAGGTCGCGGATGAACGAGACGGCAAGCTTGGGCTGGTCGGTGTTCATCTGCGCCTGTGGCTGGCCCGCCGCCCGTAGTCCTGAGGCCGCACTCCAGGTCCAGACGGGCACGTGTGCGGCCGCGGCCGCTGCTCCGATCGTCTCCAGGAGTCTGGTCTCGCCGCGTGAATGGGCGAAGATCAGTCCGTGGCGAGAAGCCAGCAGGGCCCTCAGTTCGTCTGCGTCGCCAGCCACATCGGCAGGGTAGTCCTATCGGGTGCGATATCGCAGCTTCGGACCCTGGGCGCAGCAAGGCGCACCGAGTGGCAGTAGGGTCTGCTCGAGACAGCAGCAGGGAGTGGCCATGTCGCGACGCAGACGCAGGGCCGCCGATCACAGGCCAGTCGCGTCAGTCTCCGGGCCCGAACAGGAGGTCGAGAAGCGGGGAGAGCGCTGGGCCTTCCGGTCGATCCCGGGACAGAGTGCGGTGAAGGTGTACACGTGTCCCCGCTGTCTTGCGGACATCCCGGTCGGCGCTGCTCACATCGTGGCGTGGCCGGCCGATGACCCCGACGGTGTTGCCGAACGTCGGCATTGGCACACAGCCTGCTGGCACCGCTTCCGATGACGGCCCCGGCGGTGGTTGTGGGAGACTGCACACGTGCCGCCGATCGTCGCCAACAGTGTCCTGCCCGCGCACCGGCGGGAACTGTCCCTGCGCACCGCGGACGGCCTGCGCCTCTACGGTGAGCTTGCGACCCCGGAATCGGGTGAACCGGTCGCGACGCTGGTGTGTGTGCATCCGCTGACCACCGAGGGCGGATCGATGGATTCGCACCTGTTCCGCAAGGCGGGCTGGCGGTTGCCCGCCCTGGCCGGGCTGGCGGTGCTTCGGTTCAACATGCGCGGGGCTGGCACTGGCGCGAGGCACAGCGGCGGCGAGTTCGAGGCCGCGACCGGGGAAGGGCTTGATCTGGGGGCAGTGCTCGCCTTCGTGCAACGGGAGAATCTGCCTGAACCGTGGCTGGTCGGCTGGTCCTTCGGGACCGATGTGATCCTCAAGTTCGGGAACCGGGATCCCGTGCAGGGCGCCATCCTGATCTCACCACCGCTCCGGTTCGCCGATGAGCACGACCTCGCTTCCTGGGCGGATTCCGGGCGCTCGGTGCTCGCTCTGGTACCCGAGTTCGATGACTATCTGCGTCCGGACGCCGCACGTCAGGCGTTCGCGACCCTCCCGCAGGCAAGAATCGTTGCCGGCCAGGGCGCAAGGCACCTCTGGGTGGGGGAGGCCTACAGCAGTTTCGTGCTCAATGAGATCGTGGGGGAGGTGGCACCCGTGGCATATCCACTTGCCACCGACTGGAACGGACCCATGCAACGTTGGAGCGATCTATGAGCAGCATGCAGGACAAACGAGCCATCGTCACCGGCGCTTCGCGCGGTATCGGCCGCGCGATCGCGGAGGCCTACGCGGACGCCGGTGCGGATGTGGCTATCCTGGCCCGCAATGAGGAACTGCTCGCCGAGGTTGCCGCGGCCATCGAGGCGAAGGGACGCAAGGCTGTGGTCGGGACCGCGGATGTCCTCGACGCGGATGCCTTCCGGGCGACCCTGCGAGAGGCAGCGGATGCGCTCGGCGGCGTCGACGTCCTGGTCAACAACGCCGGTGGCAACTCCTTCTCGACCCCGTTGGTGCAGACGCGCTACTCGGGCTGGGAGAAGACCATCAAGCTGAATCTGGACTCCGTCGTGCACGCCTGCCAGGAGTTGCTGCCCGACATGATCGAGCAGGGCTCGGGCAGTGTCATCAATCTGTCCAGCATCGCAGGGCTGCGTTCCTCACCCTTCATGGCCCATTATGGTGCCGCCAAGGCCGCGGTCGTGTCCCTGACGCAGACGCTTGCGGTGGAGTCGGCATCCCGGGGGGTGCGGGTCAACACCCTGCTGCCGGGCTGGATCGACACCGATCTGACCGAGTTCCTGCGCGACGGCGGCCAGACCGAGGAGATGGTGCTGTCCAGGGTGCCGATGCACCGGTGGGGGAGGCCTGAGGAGATCGCCAAGGCTGCGATCTTCCTGGGTTCGGACGACAGTTCTTTCATGACCGGTCAGAGCCTGATCGTTGACGGGGGACTCGCCGCGAACATGTAGCCGCGGCGGCCCTGCATCTCGTGGGGCTGGAAGAAAAGACCCGGCAACGTGGTCGCAGCGCCGTCGCATCCTGCTATTCGGTCGGCGCAGACTCCTCGGAGCCTTCCTCAACCGGGGGTGCGAGTGCTTCCTGCGCCTCGGTGATGGACACGATCGCGTCCTTGATCGTCTTGGAGTAGTCCTTGATGCCCTTGGTCGTCAGATGGACGCCATCACTGACCTTGAGGCCGGAACCTTCGGAGCCCACCGTGTGCCAGTCCGCCAGGATCGTGTTGGGGTGCGTGCGCACCGCCTCCTCGATGAGGGCGTTGTTCGGGTCCTGCCAGACCCTGGGCACCGACACATTCACCAGGACCAGACGCGGGACCCCGGAGAGTTCCTTCATGATGGAGTCCATCTGCTCCTTGGTCACATAGCCGTTCGAACCGACATGGAGCACGACAGTCTCACGGAACGCCCCTGCAGCCTTGAGCTGGCGGATTCGGGACAGCACGTCAGCAGCCTGTCTTCCCACCGCGGCGTCCACGGACGTGGACTTGATCCGGTCACTCAGTCCGGTGCGGGCCCCGAGCATCACCGACTCCCCGATGGCCAGCACGCCCGGTTTCAGCGCCGCTGCCTGGTCGTTGGCGACGATCTCGCCCGTCACGGGGTCGACCTTATGGGGATCAGCCGGTTCGGCTGGCAGTGCGGAGACCTCGGTGGCTCCGCCGAGGTAGTCCGCCTGCTCTTCGGGGATCGTGACGACCCGGAACGTCATCAGAGTCGCGAGCAGGCCCAGGGCGGCCACGACGGCCAGGTAGGTCCGCGCGCGAGGGTTCGCAGACGGCGTGAGTGCCTGCCGTACGCGGGCCCAGGTGGCCTTGAACCCGTCCCTTCTGATGGGCGTCTCCACATACCGGTAGGAGAGTTCCGCCAGGCCGAACGTGACGGCGAAGCGCAGCACCAGATTGGCGAAGCCCTCCAGAGGGACGTCTAGGCCGGGACGCAGGATGAGGAAGACCGGCCAATGCCACAGGTAGAGGCCGTAGGAGCGTTCGCCGATGTAGCGGAAGGGTTGGCGCCCCAGGACGCGTCCGAGCGCTGACTCGGGATGAGTGACCGCCACCAGCATGATCGCCACAAGTACAGCGAAGACCAGGAACCCGCCGCGGTAGAGCCAGGCAGAGGTGCTGTGGGTGCCCATCATGATCCACAGCAGGAGCAGCAGGGTCACCGCGGCCGTCGCGTTGATGACGTACTTGGCGGAGTTGACGGTCTTGCGGACATACTGTGGCAGCCAGAAGGTCGCCAGCGCCGCACCGATCAGCAGCCCCATGGCGTGGGCGTCGGTACCGAAGTAGGCACGGCTGCCGTCGTTGGGCTCCGGGTAGCCGCCCATGAGCGAGAGCACGATCATGATGCCGGTCGAGCCGAGTGCGCCGATCATGGCCCAGCGCCGGACCGTCTCTCGGGGTGAGCGGACACTGCTGCGCTGGCCACGCCTGAAGGCGAGATACACCACGGCCGGCCAGATCAGGTAGAACTGCTCCTCCACCGCCAGCGACCACAGGTGCTGCAGCAGGGGCGGGCGCCCGATCACGTCGAAGTAGGAGAGGTCGGCGAACACATACGCCCAGTTGGTGACATAGGTCAGCGCCGCCGGGATGTCGCGTCTCAGCGCTGCGGCAGCATCGGTCGCCAGGAACGCCCCGATGAAGGCCGCACCTGCCAGCACCAGCACGAGCGCGGGCAGCAGGCGCCTGGCTCGGCGCACGTAGAAGTTCCTGAAGGAGAGCCGGTCGCTGCGTTCGAGTTCGGTGAGGATCAGTGAGGTGATCAGGAACCCGCTCAGCACGAAGAAGATGTCGACACCGAGGAAGCCGCCGGGCAGCCAGGGCACATCGGCGTGGTAGAACATGACCGCCAGGACGGCGATGGCTCGCACACCGTCGAGGGCAGGCAGATAGGGCAGCCCTCGACGTCCGCCCCGGAGCCGACCACTGGTGGCGGCAGCGCTTGTCTGGGCCGTGTCTGCACCACTGTCCTTCGCGGGCAGCGTTGCGGTGTTGCCGATGGTGTCGCTCACCGGCCCTCCCACTTGACCAGTTCGTTATCTCGCCGTCAGTCTATGGAGGGATCCGGACGATTCCGTCGCGACGCGCCCGAGCGGAGTGCGAGTTCTGGCGTCCGCCGCAGGCCGGCTGGGGGCCTGGAGACGTCCCGGTGAACGGTGGGTTAACGCAGCTGTGCCGGACCGTCTGGGACGGCCCGGCACAGCTGCGTTGAACTCAGATGCCGCGGAAGCGGTTGATCTCGTTGATGTACTTGTCGCGCTTGTCGGTGTCGCGCACGCCCAGACCCTCGGCCTCAGCCAGGACCAGCACGCCCACCTTGCCCTGATGCAGGTTGCGGTGCACGTGGAAGGCGGCCTCGCCCGTCTCCTCCAGCGGGAAGACCTGCGACAGGGTGGGATGGATCATGCCCTTGTCGATCAGGCGGTTGGCCTCGAAGGACTCGCGGTAGTTCGCGAAGTGCGAGCCGATGATGCGCTTGAGGTTCATCCACAGGTAGCGGTTGTCGTACTCGTGCACGAAACCGCTGGTCGAGGCGCAGGTGACGATCTTGCCGCCACGGCGGGTGACGAAGACCGAAGCTCCGAAGGTCTCGCGGCCCGGATGCTCGAACACGATGTCGATGTCCTCGCCGCCGGTGAGTTCCCGGATGCGCTTACCGAACCGCAGCCACTCCTTCGGGTCCTGTGTCGTCTCGTCCTTCCAGAACCGGTAGTCCTCCTCACGCCGGTTGATGATGAGCTCCGCGCCCATGGATCGGCAGATGTCAGCCTTGTCCTCGCTGGACACGACGCAGACGGGGATCGCGCCGCCATTGAGCGCGTACTGGGTCGCATATGAGCCGAGGCCGCCCGAAGCGCCCCAGATCAGCACCACGTCGCCCTGCTTCATGCCGCCGCCGTTGCCAGAGACGAGCTGACGGTATGCCGTGGAGTTCACCAGGCCGGGGGAGGCAGCCTCCTCCCAGGTCAGGTGGGCTGGCTTGGGCAGCAGCTGGTTGCTCTTGACCAGTGCGATCTGCGCCAGGCCACCGAAGTTGGTCTCGAAGCCCCAGATGCGCTGCTCGGAGTCCATCATGGTGTCGTTGTGCCCGGCCGGGTCCTCGAGTTCGACGCTCAGGCAGTGGGCGACCACTTCGTCACCCGGCTTCCAGGCGTGCACGCCGGCTCCGGTACGCAGCACCACGCCCGAGAGGTCGGAACCCAGGATGTGATAGGGCAGGTCGTGCCGCGCGGTCAGGTCGCTGACCTTGCCGTAACGCTTGAGGAACCCGAAGGTGCTCACCGGCTCGAAGATCGACGACCAGACGGTGTTGTAGTTGATCGCACTGGCCATGACGGCCACATATGCCTCACCGGGACCGAGTTCGGGCAGAGGCACATCATCCAGATGCAGCGTCTTGCGGGGATCCTTGTCCTTCGAGTCGACGCCCTCGAAGATCGTCTCCTCGTCCTTGTGGATGGTGATGGCCTTCATGGACTCGGGCAACGGCATGTTTGCGAAGTCCTCGGCGGGGGTGTCTCCGGCTTGGATTGCGTCACGAATCTGATCCACTACTACCTCCTGGATGAATAGAGCAATTCTGCCTTACTGGTGAGTAACAACGTGCAGGAGGGTCCCAGAGGCGGTGTTTCCGGGCGGCCGGGCTTGAGGCAGACGACCTCGCCGCCGCGAAGGCGTCGCCGGGGCCCAGCAACCATGCCCTGTGGACACTGCGGCGCGCAGATCAATAGACTGGCGCGGACTCGCCCGGTCCCGCAGCGACGGAAGGCATCCATGAAACGCTTCAGATGTCCCTCGTGCGCGCTGCGGGTCTTCTACGAGGACGAACAGTGCACGCGCTGCGGCACTCAGCTCTACTACTCCTGGGAGCACGACCGCTACGAACTGAACGCCCCGGCCTGTCTGGCGCGCGGCACCGGCGTCGGCTGCAACTGGGCCGCCGAGCAGCCCGGCTATCTGTGCACGGCCTGCGTGGTCGTGGAGCGGGGAGCCAGCATCGGCCCCGAGGTTGCCAGGCCCTACTATTCCGCGATACGCCGGGCGCTTCGCCAGCTGGCCCTAGCCGGCGCGTTGACCGACAACCCGCTGCCGTCCGTACGGTTCCGGATCCCCGACGGTGAGACCGAACCGGTGATCATCGGGCACTCCAACGGCGTGATCACGCTCGACGCCAAGGAGAGCGACCCATCGGTCAGGGAGGCGTTGCGCACGCAGCTGCATGAACGCTACCGGACAGTGCTCGGACATGTCCGGCACGAACTCGGCCACTGGCATTGGCAGACCTTCATTCTCCCCGATCTTCAGCGCTACATGCGCTTCCACGAACTGTTCGGGGATGAGAGTGAGGACTATCAGGCGGCGCTGGAACGGCATTACGCGATCGATCCCAGGCAGTCCGACGGGCAGGGCCAGTTCCTCTCGCACTATGCGAGCGCCCATCCTTGGGAGGACTACGCCGAGACGTTCGCCCATGCGCTGCACATCCATGACACCGTGGAGACCTGCGTGGCGGCGGATTTCATCCCTGCCAGAGGCAGCAATGCTGAGGAGTTGCTGGCGATCTGGGATCAGGTGGCCACCTCAATGAATGAGCTCAACCGCTCCATGGGCACCGACGACCCCTACCCCTTCGCAGTCCCCGGCGGGGCCATCCCGAAACTCACCTGGCTGCTCACACTGATGTGGCCCTGGGAGCGCTGGTAGCTGTCCGGCGCTGCTCCGGCGTTGGGGAATCCGTGCCGCGGGCCTCCGGCTGACGCGGATCCAGCTGGCATCGTCCGCTTGATCGCGGGACCTCGGTCCTCGTTCTGTGATGGACTTCCGGGTTAGATTGGGATGATGTGGCAGAGGCGGACGTTCGTCGTGGGCCTGGTCCTGGCGCTGGTACTACTCTCAGATGCCTTCCCGGCTCTGGCCGATGACTCCGGGACTGAAGCCGCTCGTATTGTCGTGCTCGCCCGTGACACCTCGATCCAGCAGCTCGGCAGGACCAACCGGACGCAGTCACTGGCGCAGGACAGAACCACGAAGACCGTGGCAGCGCAACTCACCGACCGAGAGGTCCGGGAGCTGCAGGCGGACCCGGACGTCATCTCTGTTGAGAACGACGGCCCGGTCCAGATGGCGGGCATCACCGAGCGGAAGCCGCCCTGGGGCCTGGACCGGATCGATCAGCGGCGTACCGAACTGAACAACAGATATCGCCCGTCGGAGACGGGGCGAGGGGTGGACGTGTTCGTCGTCGACTCCGGCCTCACACCGGGCCATCCCGACTTCGGCAGCACCGGCGAGGGTTACGTGTGGCCGGAGACCGGTGACACGACTGAGGACTGCAACGGTCACGGGACGCATGTGACGGGGATACTCGCCTCCCAGCGCTTCGGTGCCGCGCCCGGGGTCCGCATCCATCCGGTCCGGGTGCTCGACTGCCAGGGCAGCGGCACGTACAAGGGTGTACTGGCGGGCCTGCAATGGGTTCGCGAGCATATGACGCGCCGATCGGTGGTGACGCTCAGTCTCACAGGAGACGGCTCGTCGGCCCTCGATCGCGGAGTCCGGGAGCTTGTGGCTGCGGGCGCCGTGGTCGTCACGGCAGCCGGGAACGCCGGTGGTGACGCCTGCGACTACTCCCCAGCACGCGTGTCCGAGGCACTCACGGTCGGGGCGACCACTCGGCGTGGCGAGTACTGGGACGTCAGCAACGGTGGCAGCTGTGTGGACATCAGTGCCCCGGGCGTGGGCATCGTTTCGACCGACTGGCGCTCGGCCACCGGGGCCAAGAAGGAGAGCGGCACCTCCATGGCTGTGCCGCACGTGGCAGCCGCGTCCGCCATCTACTGGGCACTGCACAAGGGGCGATCGGGGCCGCGGGTCACGCGCGGGATCCTCGATCACGCGACGACCGGCAGGTTGTCGCAGCTGCCGCCCGAGACCACCGACGCCCTGGTCTTCGTGGCGTTCCCCACCCGACCGGGGCCGGTGAAGCGATTGCGGGTGACGCCCGCCTCGGAAGGCACCCTGGTCCGCTGGTCCCGGCCCGGACCACGCGGTCGCGACCAGTTGAGCTATCGCTGGCGCATCGAACGGCGCAGCGGGTCGACGCAGTGGAGCAGAACGACTCTGCGACGGGTGCAGCTCGACACGGTACGCGGTCGGGTTGTGGTGCAGCCCATGAACTCCGACTTCCGTGGGCCGGCAACTTCGCTCAGCCTGCGAACCGGTGACGACTGATCCCTTCGATGGCCCCCGGCCCGCGGGCACTGCTGGTCCGCGGTGGGATCGGATACCGTGGCAGTAGCTGGGTGCGTGCCCGCTGATGAAGGAGTCCGAGATGGCGTTCACAGTCGAATCCGTGCCCGACCTGAGCGCAAAGACCGTCGTCATCACCGGCGCGAACGGGGGACTGGGTCTCGAGACGGCGAAGGTGATGGCCGCCAAGGGAGCCCACGTAGTGATGGCGGTGCGGAATCAGGAGAAGGCGACCGCGGCTCGTGCCGACATACTGGCGGCCACCCCCGACGCCTCCCTGGAGCTGGTGGAACTCGATCTCGGTTCCCAGGGCTCCATCCGGGCAGCGGCCGCGCAGATCCTGGCTGACCACGACACGATCGACATTCTTGTCAACAACGCGGGTCTCATGGCCATGCCGGAACGACATACCGAGGACGGCTACGAGATGCAGTTCGGGGTCAATCATCTCGGCCACTGGACGCTGACGGCCCTGCTGATGCCTGCGCTGCTGCGAGCTCCCGCGGCCCGAGTGGTGACCGTGACGAGCACGGCTCACCACATGGGACGCAATGTCGATCCCGAGAACCCGCATCTCCAGGGGAAGTACGGGCCCTGGCAGGCCTACGGGCAGTCCAAGCTCGCCAACTATCACTTCGCACTGGGGCTGCAGCGGGAGTTCGACAAGGCGGGATTGCCCGCCCAGAGTCTGCTCGCTCACCCCGGCCTGTCGCACAGTGACCTGCAGGTGCGCACAGTCGCTGAGGGCGGGGGTGGTGTCTCGGCGCCGTTCTGGGCCTGGCTCGCCAAGTACACCGGAATGCCGCCCGAGAAGGGGGCTATGCCCCAGATCCGCGCTGCGACGGATCCGGCTGAGAGGGGCGGGGAGTTCTACGGGCCCCGGTTCGTGAACAACGGGCCCGCGGTGAAGCTGCCCGTGCTGCGACCCGGAACCGACGCCGCCATCGAGAACCTCTGGGCGATCTCCGAGGCGGAGACCGGTGTTGTCCTGGATGTACGCGCGGACTGAGCAAGCCCCGCTGGATCGGGAGCGGCTCAACCCGTTGTCTCGCCTGCGCCCGCTCGCCCTGATGTGGGTGTACCCGACCTACTGGAGCAGTGCCACGGCTCGACGCGGGGTCACTGACTCCGGTTCGGCGCGGAGGTCGGCGAAGTAGTCCTGCAGGGTGTGGAAGAGGGGCTGCTCGGTCCCCTGATCATCGATGAGCCAGAAGCCGCTGTAGCCACCGAGGTCGGCGTGATACTCGTTGTCGTACATCTGCCAGTAGAGCGAGAACGGTGCGCCCCAGGTGATTGCGGTGCGCAGCAGCGCCCGGGCCCGGCGGTCCTGCTCGGCCGCCTTGTCCTGGTACTGCCACAGGTTGTACAAGGGGAAACCGAACTCCCCGATGAACACCCGTTGCTCGAACGGCAGATGCCTGCCGTGGGGCAGTTGGGCCGCCAGATAGTCCAGGGCCGCGGTGAGCCGCCGCTCCAGCTCTGCGGTGTCGGGCTGCTGGGTGGTGGAGTCGTAGGCGGAGTAGGACACCAGGTCGACATCGACGTAGGGCAGTACCGTGTTCGCCACACGCTCCTTGCCGGCCATGGCATCCTCCACCCGGTTCACCTCCACGTAGTGGTAGACGGCTACATCTGTGTGCGGCGTGGCCTCGATCGCGTCCAGCATCGCCCGTTGACGCACGTTGAGCCAGTCGATCATGCCCTGCTCACGCACATCGTCGGCCTGATCCTGGCCCGCACTGTCCACGAGCCGCCAATCTCCCTCCCAGTGCCCCAGGTAGAAGCTCTTGCCGGACCCGCTGTAGTGCTGCAGCAGATACTCGGTGACGTCGTAGGTCCGTCGGTACTCCAGGTCGAGTTCGGACTCGGTCATGCCGTCGAGGAACGATCCCGCGGTCTCAAGCCACATGAAGTAGTGGTCGAAGTCCATGTTGAGCACGTGCTGATACGGCTGCGATCTCAGCGTGTCCAGGAAGTGATAGTCCAGGCCCGCAACCCCGTACTGGCTCGGCAGCAGTGAGAACTTGATCGCGCCCGAGCCGAGCCGACGGATCTCCTCGGCCGTCTCCACCAGTGGGTTGGCATCGGTGAAGCCGTAGTGGGGGGCGATGGTGTTGACTCCTACGAAGAAGTTGGGATCGGTCGTGCCAGGGTCCGGTGTGGGTGTGGGTGTGGGTGTGGGTGTGGGTGTGCCTGTGGGTGTGGGTGAGCTCGCGGCCGTGGCGGCCCATGTCCCTGCCGCGGAGTCCGGGACCCCCTCGATGGAGTAGCCCAGGGCGATCGTCCGTCCCGCGCCGATACGGTCGGTCCCTGAGTCCGCAAGCCCCTTGACCAGGAGTCGGTCCGGTGTTGCCTGTACCGTGCCGTGCCAAGGATTGGTGACGGTGCCCGCCGGGGGTGGCAACTGCAGCTCCCAGTCATGCATGTCGGTTCCGGAGTTGTTCGTCAGCAGCAGCGTGACCGCATGTCCACCGGTGTTCTGGTCTGAGATCCGGTAGCTCAGTCCGAGTTGCTGCGTCACGTCGGTACGGCCGGTGGGGGATTCTGTCGGTGTCGGTGTCGGTGTCGGTGTCGGTGTCGGTGTCGGTGTCGGTGTCGGTGTCGGTGTCGGTGTCGGTGTCGGTGTCGGTGTCGGTGTCGGTGTCGGTGAGACGACCCGCGCTCCGGGCGGCTGGTCGTAGCCGTTCGGCGCGAGGACGTTGAAGCCGAACGAGACGGCCTCTCCGGGTCTGATCGTGCCGATCCACGGATCGGGCGTGGCGCTGACCAGTCCGTGCTGTTCGGTCAGGGCTGCGTCCCAGACGAACGTTGCCTGCTCGTCATCCGCCCAGGTCCATTCGGCATGCCAGCCCGTGACCGGCGAGGAACCCTTGTTGCGGACGATGACGGCGACGGTGGCCCCGGTGGGCCAATGACCCAAGGTCCTGAACTCGATCGACAGGTTCTCCGCAGCCCGGCCTGGCTGGGTCGTCACTGCTGTTGCCAGCAGGCAGAGCAGGGCGATGGCCATGATCGCCAGGAGTGGGAGCCGGGTGATTGTCGTTGCCTGTGATCGCATGTCGGGGTCCTCCCCGAACAGCTAAGCCAAAAAACATGAGGAAAGCAACATGTTTGCGGTATTGGCACCCCATCCGACGATTCAGGCCGGGTTCCGGCTTCGTCGGGATCGCTACTCCCCCTGCGGGGAGGAAGGCATCGCGGCAGGCTTCAGATGCTGGCGGACCAGCGGCTCGAAGGGGGGATACTCCTCGAACCCGACCGGGATGCCGTACAGGCCGGCCTCTTCGGTGTCAGCCAGCGAGGCGATGGCACCAGCTGCCACTCGGCCGGCGTCGAACATCGCCTCCGGATCGGAGAAGTCGAGGATGTTGCCGGCGTCGGTGCTCAGGACCACGATCGGAACCTGGCTGGCGGACTCGGTGACGTCCGGCCCGACCTGTGCCCGGACAAGGTGGGAGTATGCGGTCGCACCGACCTGCCACCAGCGAAGATCTCCGACCTCGGGCTCGGGAACCGTGGTGCCGCCCACGTCCAGGACCACAATGCTTCGCGCCCCCAGCGCCAGGGCGCGATGAACGGGCATCCCCTCGGTGAAACTGCCGTCGACAAGCAGACGCTTGTCGTGCTCCACCGGCGGCAGGATAAGCGGCATCGCAGTGGCCGCGGCCAGGGCCGCCGGTAGCGACCCGCCGTGCAGCATTGTGGTCTCGCCCGCTTCGAGGTCGGAGGCGACCACATGCACGGGGTGAGTCAGCTCATCGAAGTGTGCCGCCGGGACGCCGACGGCAATGGTCTCCCGCCATTCGGCGGTGGACTTCGCGGTCCGGCGGCCGAGCTGGCGCACGATCGCCTGGGTCGGGGAGCTGAACGGGGAATCGCCAGCGATGGCATGCCACATGTCACTCAGGTCAGCCACCTGCCCGGTGCCCGGCACCGCCGCAGCAGCGGCATTCAGCGCGCCGAAGGAACAGCCCACCGACAGGTCCGGCACGTATCCCGCTTCCTGCAACACATCGAGCATTCCGACCTGCGCGGCGCAGCGGGCACCGCCAGCGGAGAAGACCACAGCGGATGGACGGGGTAGTGTGATCACGACTTCGCGCCCCGGTACAGCCCGGGCGGGAGCTCGGAGGATCCGGATAGGGCCATCTCGGTCAGATACTGCCTGGCCATGCTGTAGGAGTGGGCACCGGCCCGACTCGACTCGGAGAAGTCCATGGTTGCGCCCAGATCGACAGGGGTGGGAAGTACCAGGACCGGCACCTCCTTCGCCGCCTCCTTGAGCTGACGATTGCGGCTGTGATCCCGCAGAGTCGCGGCCACGCGGGTGGCCACCTTGGTGGGGGCCGACGACACAGAACCCCAGTCGCGATCGCCGGTGTCCAGCACGATCAGGGAGCCCGCTCCCCGTTCCAGGGCCGGTATCGCGGGCACGTTGGCACTGGCCAGGCCGTCGCAGTACCACCGCTCATCGATGCGGACCGGTGGGAGCATCCCGGGGATCGCTGAGGTCGCGAGCAGCGCCGGAAGCAGTGCGCCCGAGTCGAACACCTTGGCCCTTCCTGTCGCGAGATCCGTGGCCACCGCCGCGAACGGCAGGGCCAGTTCCTCGAAGCTGCGGGCGTGGTAGATCGACTCCAGCGTCTGCAGTTCGGCGTCATTGTCGAACAGCGCGGAGGACCGGGCGTTGGAGATGAGCTTGCGCGTGAGCGAGCCGTCCCCGACCAGGTAGCGCTCGTTCATCTGCGCCCAGACGTAGGACAGCCGGTTGAGGCCGCACACCGGGTCCTCGGCATAGACGCTGCCGGACAGTGCGCCCGCAGAAGTGCCGATGATGCTGTCCGGGCGGATGTCGGTCTCGGACAGGGCCTGCAGGCTGCCCCACTGAACCGCCCCGTGTGAACCGCCGCCACTCATCACGAACGTCACCGGAGTGGGGAGTCGCCGAGCCAGGGGGAGTGCCGCCCCGAGTGCCCGCACATTCCGGTCGCGAGGACCGGGAACATACAGGGCCGGCGCCTCTGGCATGAGAGCGGCCCTCCTGTTCCTTGGTCCGTCGATTGACGGCGCTGGTCAGTACTGCGGTCCCAGTATCGCCGGTCTGTTCGGCTGTGGCTTCCTGAGCGGCGTCGCCGCTCACCGGGCGCCCGTGGGGCGCCTCGGAGTCAGGCCGACGGACAACACACGCCCGATGGGGCTGGTGTTGTCCCGGTCAGGCGCCGTTGAACTGATCGAACCAGCCGGCAGAGTTCCCGTAGACCACCAGCGCTCCCACACCGACGATCAGTGCCAGCAGCAGCGCGGTCTTGGCCAGCTTCTTGACCACAGCGAACACGAGCAGCACAGTGAGGCCGACCAGGATGAGGATCTGCCAGCCACTGATCTGGTCGGCCGCAACCGTGACGTTCGGTCCTTTGGCGGCGAGTAGCTGCCACAGCGTCATGCTGACTCCACGAGCTCCACAAGTACGCCGCCGGCGTCCTTCGGATGCAGGAAGTTGACCCGGGATCCGGCGGTGCCCGTCTTGGGTGTGTCATAGAGCACCCGGATTCCCTCTGCGCGCAGGTGATCGCACACTGCGTCGATGTCCGAGACCCCGTAGGCGACCTGCTGGATGCCGGGGCCCATCCTTGCGAGGAACTTGCCGATCGGGCTGTCGTCGCTCAGCGGTGCCAGCAACTGAATGCTCGATTCCGAATCCCCGACTCCCAGCATGGCCTCCCTGACTCCCTGCTCCTCGTTGACCTCCTCGTGGGTGACCTTGAGTGAGAAGGCCCGCCCGTACCAGGCGATCGCCTCGTCGAGGTCGGGGACCGCGATCCCGACATGGTCGATCCGTGTGATCAGGTGCTCCGGAACCGCGTTCATGCTCGCCCTTTCTGCGCTCTGTCCCTCCATTGCACCACGGAAGCCGAGCTTCACCCCGCAAGGCTCCCCGCGGTATCCTTGTTGGAACGATTGGAGACTCATGTCTGGTTCTGTCATTGTTTCGGGTGCACGCACCCCAATGGGCCGCTTGCTCGGTTCCCTCAAGGGTTTCTCGGCAGCCGACCTCGGCGCAATCGCCATCCGGGGCGCCCTGGAGAAGGCCGGAGTCTCCGCAGAGGACGTTGACTACGTCATCATGGGTCAGGTCATTCAGGCCGGTTCAGGACAGAATCCGGCTCGCCAGGCCTCGGTCAAGGCAGGCATCGGCATGGATGTGCCGGCGATGACCATCAACAAGGTCTGCCTGTCCGGCATCAACGCGATCGCTCTGGCCGACCAGCTCATCCGGGCCGGCGAGTATGACGTCGTCGTCGCCGGCGGGATGGAGTCGATGACTCAGGGCCCGCACCTGCTGCCCGCCAGCCGCTCCGGCTTCAAGTACGGTGATGTGGCTCTGCAGGATGCCACCGCGCTGGATGCTCTCACCTGCGCCTTCGACCAGGTGGCGATGGGAGAGTCCACCGAGGGTCACAATGCCAAGTACGACCTCACTCGCGAGGAGCAGGACGCTTTTGCCGCGCGCAGCCATCAGCGCGCCGCAGAGGCTCAGAAGAACGGGCTCTTCGACGAGGAGATCGTGGCGGTCGAGATCCCGCAGCGCAAGAGCGATCCGATCCTCTTCGAGGTGGACGAGGGTGTCCGTGCCGACACCACCACCGAGACTCTGAGCCGCCTGCGTCCCGCGTTCGCGAAGGAAGGCACCATCACCGCCGGGTCCGCATCGCAGATCTCGGACGGTGCCGCCGCCGTGGTCGTCATGAGCAAGGACAAGGCAGAGGAACTCGGTATCGACTACCTGGCTGAGATCGGGGCCCACGGTGTGGTTGCCGGTCCCGACGCCTCGCTGCAGGAACAGCCCGCGAACGCGATTCTCAAGGCCTGTGAGAAGGAGGGCATCGAGCCCGGCGATCTGGATCTGGCTGAACTCAACGAGGCATTCGCCGCTGTCGGTATCGTTTCGACCCGCAAGCTCGGACTCGACGAGGAGATCGTGAACGTCAACGGTGGCGCCATAGCTATGGGCCATCCCGTCGGGATGTCCGGTGCCCGGATCGTGCTGCACCTGGCGAACGAACTGAAGCGCCGCGGCGGTGGTATCGGAGCTGCTGCGCTCTGTGGCGGTGGCGGTCAGGGCGATGCCCTGATCATCCGGGTTCCGGCCGAGAACTAGAAGCTGATCGCTCGGGTCCGGTGGCGCTATCTGCCACCGGACCCGCTGCGTATCGCTCGAGGATGTGAGGGCGGGATGTCACGCACCGCGTCACGCTCAAGAGCCGAGGAGGTCTCCGCAGCCAGGGCGGGGGACAGGCGAGCCCTGGCCCGGCTGATCTCAGCGTTCGAGGACCGTTCCCCCGATTCCCGGGAGATCTCAGCGCTCCTGCCGCGTGGACATGCCCAGATCGTGGGTGTGACCGGGCCGCCGGGAGTCGGCAAATCGACCACGACGTCTGCCCTGATCGGCCAGTGGCGCCGGCATGGCTACACGGTCGGTGTGGTTGCTGTCGACCCATCCTCGCCATTCACGGGCGGGGCGCTGCTCGGTGACCGGATCAGGATGGCCGAGCACGGCACCGATACCGGAGTCTACGTCAGGTCGATGGCCTCGCGCGGGCACCTGGGGGGACTCGCTGAGGCCACGCCGGCCGTGGTGAGGGTGCTTGATGGCTGTGGCTTCGACATCGTCCTGGTGGAGACCGTCGGCGTTGGTCAGAGTGAAGTGGAAGTCGTCCAGTACGCCGACACCGTGGTGATCCTGATGGCTCCGGGCATGGGGGACGGTATCCAGGCCGCCAAAGCCGGAATCCTGGAGATCGGTGACGTCTTCGTCGTGAACAAGGCCGATCGTGAAGGGGCCCGTGACACCCAACGCGACCTGCGAGCGATGCTTGCGGGCCAGTATGGCGTGGCGGCACCCTGGCGCCCGCCGGTGCTGCCTGTGGTAGCCACGGCTGGCACCGGAATCGAGGGACTGGCGCAGGCGATCGCCGATCACCACGCCACCGCGAGGAGGACGGGTCGGTTGGCCGAGCGGCGTCTCGAACGCGCCAGGGCCGAAGTCATGACCATCGCCACTGAACTGTGGCGCTCACGCCTCGACAGCGGTGGGGCATCCGCGACGTCTCTGGCGCAAGAAGTGCTGCGCGGGCAACGTGACCCGTACGCTGCGGCTGATGCCCTGGTCGCCGAGCTGGGCTGATCCGGATCACGTCTGACCTGTGCCGGGGCCACCGCCGGTACCAAGACCGACAATTGTGTCATTCGCGTCCGTCCGCGCTGACTTCCGCACCGGTGCGGTGTCACCATCAAGACATGAACCCCAACCTGATGTTCATCGCCGGCCGCATCACCGGTGAGCGCGGTTGGCACGACGCATTCGTCATTGGGGTCGCCGAACTGCCGAATCTCAACCCCACCGGCGAACCTGTGGTCGTGGTGGCGGACACGGCTCAGGTGACCACTCTGGCTGCTCGGCTCATCACTTCGGTCTCAGCCATGGGCCGCGACATCATGCTCGTG
This sequence comes from Actinomycetota bacterium, assembly GCA_020438795.1. Lineage (GTDB taxonomy): Bacteria > Actinomycetota > Actinomycetes > S36-B12 > JAGQTY01. The sequence goes on along the minus strand of JAGQTY010000014.1, from coordinate 44,518 downwards.
ACCGACGAGCAACCGGACGCGGACGTGATGGCGTGGCTGCACGCCGACATCGTTGAAATACCCGGCAAACAGAAAGTGCCGAAGCTCGTCGATGAAGAGCGGCCGAAGGGCGCCACGGTGGAGGAGATCCTTGCCAAGGCCGACGTCCCGGGGCATCTGCAGTCGGTGCCCGGCCTCGTCGAGGACGAGCCTGACGACAAGAAGGCACAGAAGGCCAAGCCGGAGGAGAAGAAGAGCTCCGGTCAGGCCTCCGGCTCCAAGAGCAAGGGTGGCGGGCGCGTCTCGAGCGAGGCGATCCGGGAATTCCAGTCCCTGGCGCAGGAATAGCGGGCGCGAGGACCGATCGTGGCTGGGACATCGGACTCTCAGGAGGAGCCCGTGCCGCAGGGCGTCTGGGCGGCTGCCCCGCCACAACACAGGGAACAGCTGCGGCAGTACCGGGATGCTGCAAACCGCGACAGGCGGGTGACCACGGTCTTCACCAGGATCACCGTGGCTGGTATTGCAGTGCTGGTCCTGGCCGTGTTGTGCAGCCTTCTCGGCTCCTTCAATGACTCACCCGCCGATGCCACCACCCTCTCGGTTGATGCGGGCCCGAGCGCATGGACGGTCGTGGCACGCTGGCTGTATCTGGCCGGTGGCATCGTCTTCGTGGTCGGGGTGGGCGGAGCCATCATTCTCGGGGTGCGATCCAGGCGCGCTCTGCCCGACTTCACCCGCGATTACGTCACCCTCCTCGATGGGGCACCGGGGACAGGCGTGGCGGTCGAACTGCAGGAGCTGCGTGCGCAGTTGCTGAGCGCTCCCGAAGGCGAGGCGGAACAGGCCGCCGACCGTGCGATCGCCGATCTTATCGAGACCGTCGGTATCACGCAGCAGGAATTGCAGCGAACCGAGAACATGGATCAGTCCGCGGACAAGATGGCTGAGCTCGACCAGTTGATCGTGCGTATGTCCGCCGCCCGCGCCACGATGACCGATCATGCCTCGGACCCCGGCGTCTGGGCTCAGGTGGTGCGTGACTGCCGGGAGTAGCTCTTCACGGGCCTGCTGTCGCTTTGATCCGCAAAAGCCCCATGTGTCCGCCAGCGCAGTCGTGTCCGGCGAGTGACTGCGGTTGCTACCCACGGGGCGCTTTGCCAGTGTGCAGCCATGAGTTCCGGAGCAACGCTCAAGGCCGTCGCGAGCACAATCCCGGCCCGGCTGGACCGCCTGCCCTGGTCGCCCTTCCACACCCGCATGATCATCGCGCTCGGGGTTGCCTGGGTGCTTGATGGCATCGAGATCACAATCGCCAGCTCTGTCGTGGGGGAACTGACCAGTCCCTTGACCCTGGGCCTGTCCACGACCGCCGCGGGCGGCCTCGCCACGGTCTATCTCCTCGGTGAGGTGGTCGGGGCGCTCTTCTTCGGCGCGATGTCCGACAAGCTGGGCCGCCGCAATCTCTTCATGATCACGCTGAGCGTCTACATGATCGGCAGTGGCCTGACCTTCTTCACCTGGGGCAGCGGCCCCGGCTGGGTCGTGTTCCTGTACCTGACGCGGTTCATCGCCGGCCTGGGCATCGGCGGCGAATACGCAGCCATCAACGCGGCCATCGACGAGATGATGCCGGCCAGGTACCGGGGCCGTGTCGACATCGGCATCAACGGCACCTACTGGCTGGGTGCGATCATCGGCACGCTGGTCGCCACCGGCATGCTGAACCTGTTCATCTCCTACCCCGACTGGGGATGGCGCGTCGCCTTCCTGGTCGGCCCGATCCTGGGGATCGCCATCATCCTCATGCGCAGAGGCCTGCCGGAGAGCCCCCGCTGGTTGATGATGCACGGGCGTGAAGCCGAGGCGGAAGAAGCGATCACCGACATCGAGAACCGGGTCCGCGCTTCCGGACGCGAGATCAGGCCTGTCGGCGAGGAGGAGGCGATCGTCCTCAAACCCGGTACGAACTACGGCTACTGGGCGCTGACCAGGGTGCTCTTCAAGACGTATCCCCAACGGGCTGTGCTCAGCGCCTCGCTGATGATCACCCAGTCGTTCCTGTACAACGCCATCTTCTTCACCTACGTGCTGGTCCTGACCAACTTCTACGGGATCAGCGTCACCACTGCCCCGCTCTTCCTCATCTTCTTCGCCATCGGGAACCTGGCAGGTCCTCTGCTTCTGGGACGGTACTTCGACACGATCGGGCGCAAGTTCATGATCTCGGGCACCTACATCCTGTCGGGTGTGCTCCTGGTGATCAGCGCGTGGTTGTTCGAGATCGGGGCCTTCAACGCCACCACTCAGACGATCGCGTGGTGCGTCATCTTCTTCTTCGCCTCCGCCGGCGCCAGTTCGGCCTACCTCACGGTCAGCGAGATCTTCCCGATCGAGGTCCGTGCCAAGGCGATCGCGGTCTTCTTCTCCATCGGCATGGGTGTCGGCGCGTTCGGTCCGTTGTTCTACGGGTGGCTCATCGGGGACGGCCTGGATCGGACGCCGATGTTCATCGGCTATCTGATCGGTGCCGGCATCATGATGATCGGCGGTGTGATCGAGATTCTCTTCGGCATCAACGCCGAGGGCCAGTCGCTGGAGGACGTCGCGACGCCGCTGTCGGCAGCTGTCGAGACCGAGATGAACGCCTGACCTGTCCTTCCGCCTTGCTGTGCGGGGTCGGTGTCCCGGATGCAGGGAGAGCTTGTGGATGACGGCGCGGTGCAGCTGGAGGTGATGGCCACCTCTGTCGATGGCGTGGCCCTTGCCGTGGGCGCCGGTGCGGACCGGGTGGAGCTCTGCCAGGACATGCCCGCTGGAGGCACGACGCCGTCCATCGGACTGGTCCGCGAAGCGCTGCGCCGCACGAGCGCGGCCGGGGTCGACCTGATGGTGATGATCCGGCCGCGGGGCGGGCACTTCGTCTACAGCTCCGAGGAACTCGACGTCATGCGGGCCGACATCGAACAGGTGGTGGCACTCGGCGTCACCGGGGTGGTGTTCGGCCTACTCACCCCCGAGGGTGAGGTCGACCGCAACGCCACCACCAGGCTGGTCGATGCCGCCGGGGTCAGAACCACCTTCCATCGTGCCGTCGATGTCAGCGCCGACGTGATCAGTGCGGCTCGTGCCGCCTGGGAGTGCGGCTGCGACGCGGTGCTCTCCTCCGGCGGGGCACCCTCAGCCCTGGCCGGAGCAGCGGTGCTTGCGGAACTGCGCCGATGGGCGCCGCAGCCGCAGGGTCTGATCGCTGCAGGTGGGATCACAGCAGCCAATGTGGCGCAGGTGCTCGAGCTGACTGGGGTCAACCAGGTGCATGCCTCAGTGCGGACCAGCGCCGACACCAGTATCGCCCTGGACATGCCGCTCGGTCCGCTTCCCGACTGGCCCGCGGCCAGTTGGCCGGTCCCGGACGAGGGTGGAGTGGCCGCCATCAGGGGTGTTCTTGGTCCTGCCAGACGGTAGTTGGCAGAATGGGGTTGTGAGCGACTCCAAACCTTCAGTCAGCATTCCCCGGGGCGCGGTCGATCTGGGCGCACTCGCTGCTCAGCGTGAGGCCGAACAGGCGGCTGCCTCGGCACCGCCGGGGCTCGTCAAGGACGTGACCACCGCTTCGTTCGAGGCCGATGTCATTCAGCAGTCCATGACCGTCCCCGTCGTCATCGACCTGTGGGCCACCTGGTGCGGCCCGTGCAAGACCCTGTCGCCGGTGCTGGAGTCCCTGGCCGCAGAGTACGGCGGACGGTTCGTGCTGGCCAAGGTGGACGTCGATGCCGAGCAGCAGATCGGTGCCGCCTTCCAGGTGCAGTCCATCCCATCGGTGTTCGGTGTGATCAAGGGCCAGCCCGTGCCGCTGTTCCAGGGGGCGCTGCCCAAGGATCAGGTGAAACAGGTCATCGACGCGCTCCTGGCGGAGGCAGCCAAGAACGGGGTCGACGGCCGTGTCGGTGGCGCTGAGGCACCAGAACCCGACGAGGAACCAGGCATTGCCAGTGACCCAGACATCGATGCCGCCTATGACGCGATGGAGGCAGGTGACTGGGACGCTGCCGAGTCAGCCTTCAACAAGGTGCTTGCACGCGATCCAGGCGACGCTGGGGCCAAGATCGGCGTGGCGACGGCGAAGACCTATCGGCGGGTCGGAGACCTGGACCCGCTGGTTGTGCTTGACGCCGCCGACAAGGACGACTCCGCCGAGGTCCAGATCCAGGCTGCGGACTGGCAGGCCATCAACGGTGACTACGAAGCGGCGTTCGCGAGGCTGATCGACGTCATCCGGCGGACGCAGGGCGACGATCGGGCCGCGGTGCGCGACCGGTTGCTGGAGCTCTTCGAGGTCTGCGGACCGGAGCACCCGGATGTGGCCAAGGCGCGCGTGAGTCTGGCGAACGCCCTGTTCTGACGGCAGGGGGCGTCGTTCCACTGGAGGAGACCGCAGGGCAGGCCAGGACTGGGGTCTGGATTCCCTCGAACGGAATCGTGCGCACGCGGTCAGCGGCCTCCGGCATGGAAACCGTGCGTGTTCAGCTAGACGCCCACCGGTCTTCGGTCCCACGAGAGCGGACCCTTCACCCCGGCTTCGATACTCCAAGCGGGTGAACGTCGACGCGTAGTTGTTGCCTCAGGGCGCCCCGGATCATCTCTCCTACGAACGCGAACAAGGCGTCGAGAAGGAGGAATCATGCTCACCCACTCCTCGGACAATGCGATCTGGCGATGCGGAGCTGCCGCTCTGCTGATCTTCGCCTTCCTTCTCACGCTCACGGCGGTCTCCGCCGGTTCCGCGTCGACGGACTCCGGCGACCTGACCGGAGCAACCGCTGCATCCCCGGATGCGAGGAGTGCGGGAGAGGCCGGATCATGAACCGCCACATCATAGGCTCGTACGCGGTCAGGAGAAGCTCGTCGTTCCCCGGCCTACGTTCCCCGCTCCGCCCCTGTGCGGCCTGCAACACAGCACACCGGCGCTACTGGCTGGGTTCCTTCCCCGTAGGGGGACGGCGTCACCTCTGCTGGTATCGCTGATTCCCCTGCCACAACACGTTCGAGGGAAATTCGTCCGTTCCGGTCATTGTGTCCCTTTCGCGAACCGATACTTGCGTCACCACGTCGTAGGTGGAGCGGGCGAGGAGGGGTTCATGAGGGTGTCTGCTGCAGGTGCTTCGGCTGTGGGGACACTCGGCTTTGTGCTCTGCGCGGGGACGCTGGTCGCGGCATCCGCGGGGGCAGTTCCCGTGCCGGCGGCTGCGGTCGTCGGTCAGTCCGTTGCCGGTGGGCTGCAGAACGGGGACTTCGAGGACGCGGGGCTCGCCCCTTGGGTCGATGATTCCTCCGCGAACGCTGGCGTCGACCTCGTTGATGAAGCCGGGAATCATGCGATCAGGCTCCGGCCGACCGCAGGGGGTAAGGCCGCATTGGTGCAGACGGTCACGGTGAACCCAGCCACCGATTACGCGCTGGGTGCCGAAATCGAGACAGCAGGCGCAGTGGCGGTCGTCGGGGTCAAGGGCCAGCGCGGCAGATGGACGCAGCTGGAGTCAGCCACATTCCCGGTCCGGTTCACTACCGGACCGGAAGTCACCGAGATCGAGGTCTATGTCCAGGCCTGGAAGCATCAAAGTGGGAGTGTCGTGGTCGACAACGTGACGCTCACTGACGCCACTGCCCCCACTCCTACTCCGACGCCCACACCGACTCCGACGCCCAAACCCACACCGACTCCGACGCCCACACCCACACCGACTCCTACACTGACGCCCACACCCACCCCGACCCCGACTCCGATACCCACACCCACACCGACGCCGTCTACAACGTCCACACCGAGTGAGGCTCCGGCCGGAGGTCTGCGCAATCCGGATTTCGACGACGGCCTGACATTCTGGGACAACCTCAGCGACCCCGGCGCAACCGCGACCGTGGTGGGCGGGGTACTCACGCTCGACCCGGAGTTGTCGAGTACCGCGAGGGTCACCCAGAGCGTCACGGTCGAGCCGGAGACGACCTACACGGTCTTCCTGCAGCGGGCCGAGCCGCCGGGTTCGGCCACCGCGTACGTCAAGGTGAGCGGGTATCAGGGCAGGTGGAGCGAGGCCGAGCATCAGAACCGACTGGTCTTCACGACCGGTTCGGGAATCGGCGAGGTGGCCGTCTCCGTGCATGCCTGGAAGGGGCAGCAGGGACAGGCGAACGTGGAAGGGCTGAGCATGGTCGAGGGTGAAGTGGCCCAGCCTCCGGCGACGAGTCCCGCTCCTTCCGTCTCTGCGACTCCCAGCCCGACCGCCACGCCGGGCGAGCCCAGTCCATCGGTGACCGCCCCCGCACCGACCACCCCTGCCGACCTGGGGGTCGACAACGGGGGATTCGAGGAGGGACTCGCCGGCTGGACCGTCGAGTCGGGCTCACCAGTGACTGTCACTGAGGCTGCGCAGGGCAGCGCAGCGCTCCGGATGGACCCCGCGCCTCGGGGGACTGTGCGTGTGAGCCAACGGGTCGGCGGCCTGGAACCACGATCGAAGTACACCCTGGCACTGCGGACCAGGACCACCGGCGAGGTCTGGTCCTCCTTCGGGATCGAGCGGGGCGTCCAGACCCCGAAGTCGAACTCGGTGCGTGAGAGTGACTGGTCGGAGAAGCGCTTCGACTTCTACACGGGGCAGGACGACCGTGAGGTGACGCTCTACCTGCAGGCCTATCAGACCGATGTGGCGGGTTCGGTCTTCTTCGATGACGTGAGGATCACCGCCGAGGAGCTGCCGATCCCGCAGCCGGCTCCGGGTCAGGCCTGGCCCACCGCACCTGTGAACCCGTCGTTGCCCGGACCCGGTGGCGACATCGTGCGCAACGCTGACTTCGCCGATGGCACAGATCTCTGGGTCGTCGACAGCGGCGGGGTGATCGATGGGGTGCTCACGCTCCAGTCGACCCAGGACAGTACCGCTCGCGCGGTCCAGGACACCGGAATCCTGTTGGCGGCCCAGCGGGAGTACACGCTCAACGTTCGAGCGCGTGCCAGTGGTGGTGCCCCGACTGTCGGGTTCAAGATCGGCGAGCAGTTCCATCATGTGCAGGTCACTGATGATCAATGGCGCGACTACGAGGTTCGCTTCCGGACCCCGGACAGTCAGCTCGAGGGCAAGGTCCACCTCGAGCGGTGGAAGGGCGATCCGGGCACACTCGAAGTCGACTCGGTCTCGATGACGGCCCAGGGCGGTGAGTGGCTCGACACCCCGAATGCGACGCCGCTGCAGACAACGCAGACCCTGGTGGAGGACTTCACCGATGGCGTCGACCCAGCCAAGTGGCTGATTGTGGATCGAGCCTGGGGCGGCGACAACGGTGGTCTGATCCCGGAGAACGTTGCCGTGTCTGATGGGGTTCTGAAGCTAGAGGCCCACGGTGACGACTACCTCGGTGCTCAGCAGGGTCACGGCGGTCGCACCACACGGGTGGGCGCAGGGATCGCCTCTCGTGATTACTACGCATCCGGCAAGTACGTGGTGCGCGCCAAGCTGCCCCCGGATCTGGGTGCAGTGTCAGCCTTCTGGAGTTTCCACTACATCGAGCACTTCCCCGGCGAGCCGCAGTACTGGCAGGAGCCCAGCCGCATCCGCAACACCGAGATCGACTGGGAATTCCCGACCGATCTTGCCGATGACTCCTCCCATGACCCGATCGGCTTCGATCACGGCAGGGCCAACACCTGGGGCGGCAAGTACGGAGGCGAGGGCGCTCACCACCCGGGCAGGGTGGACTTCGGCCGAGATCTCGCCGACGGTCAATTCCATGACTTCGGTATCGAATGGCATTCCGGTGGCAACGGTGATGTGCCGAGGGTGATCTGGACCCTGGACGGGCAGGAGGTCTACCGTCACGAGGGAGCTGAATACGGCCAGGACAACATCCCGTATCGCGCGGCTCGTTTCTGGATCGGCATCTGGTTCCCAGCCTCCGGCTACAAGGAGCGGCTGAACGGGGAATACGTGGATCGTGTGGGCTGGGCCGGCGATCCCGACTTCGACACCACGGTGCTGGAGATCGACCGGGTCGAGATCACGCCCTTCAATGAGCCGAACGATGCCTGGGTCGCCGAGACCTGGCCCAACGGTTGGTACGCTGCTCCAGGAGAGTACCCAGCAGCCGGAGGTTGAGCGTGTCAGACACTGCAGAGGAGTTCCTGGACCGGATCTTCGAGCACATCGGATCCCTGAACCCTGACAAGTACAGCTACGCCTCGTGGAAGTACGCCAACCGGCCCACCGGTGAGGGGGTGGGCCAGTCGCCCAAAGCGGTGGACGTGGACACCATGGTCGACTGCATTCTGAACGTGGAGGCCTACGCGGACAACGTGCGCTTCGTTGAGGGCTGCGAGATTCTCCAGAAGGACTCCGACACCGAGTTCACCTACATCCAGCGCATGTCGTTGCCGCTGCTCGGCAAGGTGCAGACCGTCCTGCACATCGCCGACTACGGCGAGATGAATGGCTACCGGGTGGTGGCCTGGAATCAGGACGACGAACGGACGATGGCCCTGGACAAGAAGAACGGGTTCCGCACCGAGTACAACCTCGGCGGCTGGCTGCTCAAGGAGGACGCCGTGGCTTATGCCCTGTCCTCATGCCCGGTCAAGAAGGACGTCGGCTCCATCAAGTTCGCCATCATGACCAAGGGCGCGGACACCACTGCGTCACAGGTGGTGCAGCAGAACATCGACGCGATGGTGGCCTGGTCCGAGCGCTCCTGAGTCAGTTGAGTTGACCCTGCAACTCTTGCCTGTTCTGTCCGGGGCAAACGGCCACGGTCCCGAATCCAACGGGTCTGAGCCCGGGACTCAGCCAGGTGCGTGCTCAGGAGCCGGTGATCGTCTCTGGGGCGTCCACGAGGTCCAGCTTGACTTTGATGGTGATCTCGGTGGCCAGAGGCCCGGTACGTGATCCGGTGAAATCGCCGCCACCGGTGATCCCCTCGGCTTCCCCGCTGCCGTTGATCACCTGTAGCTGGGCGGTGAAGTCAGTAGCCCCCGATTCGGCATCCTTGGTGGCCTGGCCATCGAGTTCCAGCCCGAGGACGGTCCCATCCGGCCATTGCAGAGCCAGGAAACTCCCGAAGGGCCCGCTGCCGCTTTCGTAGTTGACGGTTCCGAGGATCTGGACCTTGACGGATTCGCCGTTGATGGTGGTGTTGCCCTCCAGGATATTGACGCCGAAGACCTGACTGTCGGCCTTGCCGACCTGGTAGGTCGTGCTCGACGCTGAGGACAGCCCGGCCTCGAACTCCACCTGCTGCGCATCGTCGGGAACCGCAGTACTTGCAGAGGCTTGCGGGGTGGTCACGGCGGCGTCGCTCGGAGAACAGCCCACGAGCGCGAGGCTGCCCACAGCAAGGGCTATGACGCTGATTGCCACGGGCTTGCGGGGCAGCCGAGTTCTCATCCCCACATGGTGGCACACGTCGACTGGCCAGTTCCTCGTTGTTCAGAACCGGCGGACGATTACCGTCAGACGGTTTCGTGAGATCAGTCCTCGTATCGGAACCACACGGTGGCCAGTGGGGGCAGCGTGATCTCCGCTGAGGCGGGACGCCCGTGCCATTCGGAGTCCTCGGCCTCCACTGCGCCGAGGTTGCCCACGCCTGAGCCACCGTAGCCGGTGGCGTCGGTGTTGAGCACCTCCGACCAGACCCCGCTGCTGGGCAGACCCAGTTTGTAGGTGCTGCGCACCACCGGGGACATGTTGGAGACCACGGCGATGGTCTGTCCGTGTCCGTCGTGGCGTAGCCATGAGAAGACGTTGTCGGCGGCGTCGTTGGCGTCGATCCACTCGAAGCCCTCGGGCTTGTTGTCCAGCTCCCACATCGCTGTGTTCTCGTGGTAGACGCGGTTCATGTCCCGCACGCAGGCCTGCATGCCCGCGTGTTCCGGATTGTCCAGCAGCCACCAGTCGATCGAGCGTGCCTCGCTCCACTCCGCACCCTGTGCGATCTCACCACCCATGAACAGCAGTTGCTTGCCGGGATGGGCCCACATGTAGGCGAGATAGGCACGCAGATTGGCGAACTGCTGCCAGCGGTCGCCCGGCATCTTGTTGATCAGTGAGCCCTTGCCGTGCACCACCTCGTCGTGGCTCAGCGGCAGCACGAACTGCTCGGTGTAGGCGTACATCATGGAGAACGTCATCTCCGAGTGGTGGTACTGCCGGTAGATGGGCTCATGGTGCATGTAGTCCAGCGAGTCGTGCATCCAGCCCATGTTCCACTTGAAGCCGAAACCGAGTCCGCCCAGATGCGTTGGTCTCGTGACGCCCGGCCACGAGGTGGATTCCTCAGCCACCGTGATGATGCCGGGGCACCGCTTGTAGACGGTGGCGTTCATCTCCTGCAGGAACGTGACGGCTTCCAGGTTCTCGCGGCCGCCGAACTCATTGGGAATCCACTCGCCCTCCTCGCGGGAGTAGTCCAGGTACAACATGGACGCCACGGCATCCACCCGCAGTCCGTCGATGTGGAACTGCTCCAGCCAGTAAACGGCATTGGCGACCAGGAAGTTGCGGACTTCGGTACGGCCGAAGTTGAACACGAACGTGCCCCAGTCGGGCTGTTCGCCGCGGCGGGGATCCGGGTGCTCATACAGTGGCGTACCGTCGAACCGTCCGAGCGCCCAGTCGTCCTTCGGGAAGTGCGCCGGGACCCAGTCCATCAGCACGCCGATACCGGCCTGGTGCAGCCGGTCGATCAGGTAGCGGAAGTCATCGGGGTTGCCGAAGCGGCTCGTCGGTGCGAAGTACGAGGTGACCTGATAGCCCCAGGAGGGTTCGAACGGGTGCTCGGTCACCGGCAGGAACTCGACGTGGGTGAAGCCGTTCTCGACCACATAGTCAGTGAGCTCATCGGCGAGCTGGCTGTAGGACAGCCCCTTGCGCCAGGAGCCGAGGTGCACCTCGTAGATACTCATGGGCCCGTCATGCGGGTTGCGCTGCCGCCGCTCGTCCATCCACTGTGTGTCCTGCCACTCGTAGTGGGATGTGAAGACCACCGAGGCGCTTTGAGGTGGCACCTCGGTCGCGAATGCTACCGGGTCGGCCTTGTCGCGCCAGACGAAGTCGGCGCCAAGGATCGAGAACTTGTACTTGGTGCCGTCGCCGACCCCCGGAATGAAGAGCTCCCACACCCCGGTGGTGCCCAGTGCCCGCATGGGTGTGCCTGCGCCGTCCCAGTAGTTGAAGTCCCCGACGACCCGGACACCCTTGGCGCTGGGGGCCCAGACTGCGAAGGAGGTCCCTGCGACCGGCCCGTGCTCGCTCTCGTAGATGTGTTCGTGCGCGCCCAGAACCTCCCACAGCTGCTCGTGCCGGCCCTCGCTGATCAGATGCTGGTCGAGTTCGCCCAGGGTGGGCAGGAACCGGTAGGGGTCCTCCGCGGGCGCATCACTGCCGGGATAGCTGACGTCGAGGTGGTAGTCGGGGACCTCCTTCATGGGCAGGGCCACCGACCACACGCCCCGGTATTCGTGATCCATCGGGTACTTCTTGTCGCCCACCACGACCGAGACGCTCTCGGCCATCGGCCGCAGCACCCGGATCGTCACCGCCCCCTTGTGTACATGGGGACCCAGGATGTCGTGAGGAGCAGCCCAGCTGCCATCTATCAGCTGATCCAGTTGCGCCTGATCTACCGGTACCGGAGTTTTTGCCATGGGAACATCATGGCGAGGCAGGTCCCAGGATGCGACACGGCCAACCATATGGGGGCGCATCGATCCGGCACTGCGTCGGCTCCCCGATCAGCGGGACTCGGCGTCGGGCTGCAGCGGGATCGGTGAGGTCGACTGATTGGCCCGGTAGGCGCGCAGCCCATCCAGAGGGAGTGGCCGGGCAATGGCGTATCCCTGGAGGTAGCGCAGCGGGATCGCCTCGGCTGCTTGCAGCTCCATCAGGGTCTCCACTCCTTCGCCCACGGTTTCGCACGAGAAGAAGTGGCCGACCGAATCGGCCGCTCTCGCGAGGGTCGCATCGCCGCGACCGGCGGCGACGATGAGACTGCGGTCGAGTTTGAGCAGTGATGGCCGGATCGCGGTCAGGCTCGCCAGATTCGAGTAGCCCGTACCGAAGTCGTCGATCGCCATACGGAATCCTGCTTCGGAGAGTTCTCGCAGCCGGTTCGTTGCCTCGGGACTCTCATAGAGCTCCAGTGATTCCGTGACCTCGACGATCAACCGGTCGGCGTGCGCGGTGAAGGGCTGTTGGCAGAGCCTGTGCACGAAGCGGGCGTCAGCGAGGTCCTGCACCGAGGCGTTCAGAGTGATGAAACCGTCGGCTGGCAGGAGCGCGAGAACCTCGTCGAGCTTCTCGGCCAGACGATCGAGCGCGACGAGCGTGATCCCCAGCAATTGGCGGTTGCGCTCTGCGAAGGGGATGAAGGAACCCGCTTCGATCCGCTCCCGTCCGCGCAGCCAGCGCACGAGTACTTCCACGCCGGCCAATCGATGCTCGCCGGCGGTCACGATCGGCTGGAAGTCGACATCGAAGCGTCGAGCGGCGACCGCGTCTGCGATCTCCTGGCGCAGCTGTGCCTCTTCATGGGCCTCTCTGCCCAGGGATTCGGAGTACACGACCACCCTGTCCCCACCGAGGTTCTTGGCCTCCTGCAGGGCCAGATTCGCGCCTCTGGCCAGGTCGGTCCAGTTCCCGTTGTCAGCGGTTCGGTTCCAGTAGGCCACGCCCGCGGACGCGGTGAGGCGCTGCTGCGAACCGTCCAGTTGTATCGGTTCGCGGATCCGGGTCAGGATCTCGCCTGCGAGCGTCACCGTCTGGGCCTGCTGTTCCTCCGCCGGTCCCTGGTGGGTCAGGACGATCCCGAACTCGTCGGCGCCAGTCCTGGCAGCCACCAGGTTGTGTCGTCCCAGCGGCATACGACCGGCCAGGGTCCGCAGCAGTTCGTCACCGACCACGTGGCCGAGTTCGTTGTTGAGTCTCTTGAAGCCGTCCACGTCGATCCAGATCAGGCTCACGGCCTGACCCTGCTGCAGACCGCGAACGACCCGGTTGATCAGCGTGGCGCGACTGGCCAGACCGGTGAGCGGATCTGTCCGCGCCAGGATGAGATTGTTGTAGCCCAGTCGCCCCAGCTGCACCATGAACACCGACAGCAGCAGTGCGCTGCCGAGCAGCGTGATCAGCCTCGTGAGATGCCATCCGACGGTCCAGCGATCCGATACCAGGCTGACGATCAGGGCCCCCAGGAACAGCACCATGGTCGCCATCAGCCACATGAGGATCACCGAGTGCACGCGGATCACCTGCCGGCCGGTGTAGACCGTCACGCCCAGGGTCACGAATGCGAGGCCACCCACGATCAGGTACTGCGCCGTGCCGTAGTGTCCCTCGCCGGAGAAGGTCTGGGGCAGCAGGTCCGAGGCAAGCGTCAGGAAGCCTGCGATCAGGACGGCCAGCAGCACGGCTGCAGCGACGTTGGCAACGAGCCGGCGCCCCGCGATGGGCAGGGTGCCGTCACTCGGGGCGAGATTCCCGGCGGCGAACGCGTAGCCGGCCAGCAGCACCAACGCCCCGGAGGTGACCAGAAAGGCGCTGGTCTGCGCGCTACCCAGCAGGGGGGCGGGCTCGTTCAGCACGTAGGGCCAGGCCAACGGGGTATAGCCGAACAGCAATGCCGAGCACAGCGAGGCGTTTGCCAGGTACATGTAGCCCTTGCGGTAGGTCGCCCACGCCAGGCCGTACAGGATCAGCGCGAGCATCCCGTAAATGATCAGCATCCCGATCGACCAGCCGATGGGTACCCAGGGGAGCTCCAGCCAGGGCTGGCTCGCGCGCAGCAGCAGCAGACCGATCAGGAACAGATACCCGAACAGCCCCAGCCACAACGTCGCCCGGGCACGGCTGCTCAGCCGGGTCGGCTCGTCGAGATTGTAGAAGGACACGCGACCGGCCAGCTGGCTGTAGGTGTGGTCCTCCATTGCCCCATGATCGTGGGCAGGTGACCACTGTTGCCACTCGTCAGGCGGTGGAACACGACCCTTTGGATCAGCGGATCCGGAAGCGGAGGTTCTCTGTCGCGGCATTCCCGCCGAGGTCTGTGGCGGTGACCCTCACCCGGTAGCGGCCCGAGGGTAGCCTCTTGCGGATCCTGACGTCGAACGAGGAGGCATCGGGTTGCTCCGCCGCGGTGTACATCCGCATCCGGCAACTGGTGCGCGGCTTGGAGAGCCCGCCGTTGCGCTTCAGGTGCCGGCACTCACGCCCGACCGAGCGCATCCCCAGCTTCACGATCGCCACACCGCTGACATCCGTCACCGAGCCTCTCAGCCGCTTCACCTTCCGGGCCGGGTACTTGCTACCCGCCTTCGGGCGACCCTTCATGGTGATCACCGGACCTGCGTTGAACGCAGCGACGTCCTGCCAGTCCGGCTGGACCGCGTAGGAGCCTGGTGCGGAGATCATGCGCCGCGCCGTGCCGTCGGTCGCGCTGGTGAAGATGTGGCTGTTGCCGAGCCCGTCGCTGGCGGAGAACAGCAGTTGCGATCCGTCCGGGGAGTACGTGGCCTCCCGCTCGTGCAGGCCCGCTGTGTCGGTCAACCGCGTCCTGGCAGCCGGAGCTGTGGCATCGATCCTGAAGAGATCGCGTTGTCCGGCCGCATCCTCCTCACTGAAGAGGATCCAGCGGCCGTCAGGGGAGTAGCTCGGCTCAGTGACAGGCTCGTTCGAGGAGTACAGGACCCTCTGGTCGGTCCCGTCGCTCCGCATGGTGTAGATGGCCGAACCGCCCAGGCGTGTGCTGACGAACACGATCCTGCTACCGTCCGGTGACCAGTTGGGGTAGCGATTGGTCCCTTGTGAGGTGAGGGTCCGCAAGCCGGTGCCCTCTTCGGTCATCACGCTGATCTGTGGCTTGCGGGTCAGGTCGTGGTCGGTGAAGGCGAGCAGCTCGCCGTCGGGACTGAACTCAGGGTCCTCGTCGGCGCGGCGGTCATTGGTCAGCTGATTGACCACGCCATTGCCATCGAGGACGTAGATCTCCTTGAAGTCGAAACCGGCGCCCGTGGCGTCGGATTCGTATGCGATCCGGTGAGCCACCGGCGACCAGTCGGGACTGAAATCGCGGCCGAGGCGCTGCACCGTGCCTCCCGTCCCCGTGCGGGGGTCGAAGATGAACAGGTCGGCGTCGCCATCGATCTGCACCCAGGCGATCCCCCCGTTCTCGCCCGCCAGCGCCGTCGGCGCCACCAGTGCCGTGGCCGCAAGCGCAGCGACTCCGATCCCCATGATTCCTGCTCGTCGGATCCCCATGACGCACCTCCGGTCTCACAGTGGAGACGAGCTGTGCTGGGTGAACCCAACGCATTCCCGGCGGCATTCACCCGAATGGGTGTACCGGCACCTGCCCCATAGCCCGGTTGTCAGTCGGGGATGGTCACGATGTGAGCCACGTGCACCTGGGGGTCGAGGCGCACGTACACGTTCTGATGCCAGTTCCAGTCCGCGCCGGTGACCTCGTCGTGCACGTTGATGCTGTCGTGCCACTCCCGGCCCAGGGCGGGCATGTCCAGCCACATCGTGGTCTCCCTGGTGTTGAACGGGTCCAGGGTGCAGATCACCAGTACCCGGTTCTCGCCGTCCTTCTTGGAGAACGCGATGATGTTCTCATCGTCCACGTGGTGGAAGGTGATGTCCCGCAGTTGCTGCAGCGCAGGCTGGGCCGAGCGGATCCGGTTCAGCAGGGTCAGGTACGGGGTGAGCGTGTGTCCCTCGCGCTCGGCAGCGGCCCAGTCCCGCGGCCGGTACTGATACTTCTCGCTGTCCAGGTACTCTTCGCTGCCCGGTCGGACCGGCAATCCCTCGAACAGCTCGAAGCCGCTGTACACACCCCAGCTCGGCGACAGGGTCGCGGCCAGCGTGGCCCGGATCGCGAAGGCGGCCGGGCCGCCGTGCTGCAGGTACTCGTGCAGGATGTCGGGTGTGTTCACGAAGAAGTTGGGTCGCATGTATGCCGAGGCGGTCCGGCTCAGTTCGGTCAGGTACTCGGTGATCTCGTACTTCTGGTTGCGCCACGTGAAGTAGGTGTAGGACTGGCTGAACCCCACCGAGGCGAGCGCTCGCATCATGGGCGGCAGCGTGAAAGCCTCCGCCAGGAAGAGCACATCCGGGTCGGTTTCCCCGATGTCGGCTGTGAGTCTGTCCCAGACCCACAGCGGCTTGGTGTGGGGATTGTCCACCCGGAAGATCCGCACGCCATGACTGATCCACAGTCGCACGATCCGAAGTACCTCCTGGTAGAGGCCCTCGGGATCGTTGTCGAAGTTCAGCGGATAGATGTCCTGGTACTTCTTGGGCGGATTCTCTGCGTAGGCGATGCTGCCGTCGGCGCGTCTGGTGAACCATTCGGGGTGTTCTGTGGCCCATGGGTGATCCGGCGCGGCCTGGAGGGCCAGATCGAGGGCGACCTCCATGTCGAGGTCGGCGCAGGCAGCGACGAAGTCGTCGAAGTCCGCCATGCTCCCCAGGTCGGGATGGATGGTGTCGTGTCCGCCTGCCGCAGAGCCGATCGCCCACGGTGATCCGGGATCGTCCGGCTGCGGGTCGAGTGTGTTGTTGCGGCCCTTGCGGTTGACAGTCCCGATGGGATGGATCGGGGGCAGGTAGACCACATCGAAGCCCATGTCAGCCACGGCCCGCAGCCGCTTCTGCGCGTGCTTGAAGGTTCCGGACTTCCGGCTCGTGGCGCCCTCGCTGCGGGGGAAGAACTCGTACCAGGACCCGTACAGTGCACGCCGCCGGTCGACGCGGATCGGCCATCCTGCACTGTCGGAGACGTAGTCGCGCAGTGGATGCGCGGCGAGCAGTTCCTCGACGTCCGAGGCCAGGGCTACGGCGAGACGTGCCGCTCCGGGGCGTCGGGTGTCGCGCAGCGCCGCGATCGCCTCGGTGAGGATCTCCTCGGCGTGACTCGACTCATCCGGCAATTGCTCCTTGACCCGTTCCAGGACCAGGGCGCCCTCCTCGAGTTCGAGTTCGGTGTCCACATCCGCCGGAATCTTGATCTCGGCCTTGTGTCGCCATGTCGCCACCGGGTCGTGCCAGGCCTGGATGGCCAGGGACCAGTCTCCCTTCTCCATGAACCGGAAGGTCGTGGCCCAGCGATCGATGCCGTCGGCCTCCCACATGGGCACAGTGAAGGATTCACCATGCGGGTCGGTGAGGACCGCGTCGACGCCGAGTTCGTCATGGCCCTCGCGGAAGACCGTGGCCTCGATCGTGACATCCTCGCCCTGCACCGCTTTGACCGGACGCCTGCCTCCTTCGACGCTCGGCGACACATCCGTGATGCCGAATCGACCGGACAGGGTTGGCGGGGGCTTCAATCCGCCTGGCTTCAGAAAGCCTGCTGACTTGCTCACAGTCAGCACCATAGTGGCACTCGGGCACGGTTACCGGCTGGATCACTCATGCGGAGACTCCAACCGGTGGTGGCGGTCCGGGGCGGTCGCGACTGCCCTCGCGGACGGGCAGGTTCTCTGCTCCCGTCGGGGTGCAGGTTCAAGCAATCGGAGCAATCCGGACCGTTTCACGATACTGACTGCTGCATCAGCGGCAAGTGTCGCTAGCGTTGTCCTGTGAAAGCATTCAGACGGTTCACAGTCCGTGTTGTCCTGCCCGAGCGGCTTCAGGTTCTCTCCGAACTGGCCCACAACCTCAAGTGGTGCTGGGACCACGAGACCCAGGAGCTGTTCGCCTCCATCGATCCCCAGACCTGGGACGCGGTCGACCACGATCCGATGCGGTTGCTCGGGGAGGTCCCCCGCGCGCGGCTCGACGAGCTCGCCGACGATCCGGAGTTCGTGGACCGGGCGGTGGCGCGCAACGCCGAACTCCAGGCGTATCTCACCTCCGATCGCTGGTACCAGTCGCTTCAGGGCGACAAGCCGGCCTCGATCGGCTACTTCAGTCCCGAGTTCGGGGTCACTGCTGCACTGCCCCAGTACTCGGGTGGCCTGGGGATCCTGGCTGGCGATCATCTGAAGGCGGCCTCCGACCTCGGCATCCCGATCGTGGGTGTCGGACTGTTCTACCGGTCCGGCTACTTCAAGCAGTCCCTGTCGCTCGAGGCCTGGCAGCAGGAACGCTACCCTGTGCTGGATCCCGACAACATGCCCCTGACGCTGCTGCGCGAGGACAACGGCGACGCCGTGCGCGTCTCCATCGACCTGCCGGGGGAGCGCACGCTGCGTGCGCGGGTCTGGCGTGCCGATGTCGGCCGGGTGCCGCTGCTGCTGCTGGACTGCGATGTCGAGGAGAACACGCCCGCAGACCGGAACGTGACCGACCGCCTCTACGGCGGCGGATCCGAGCACCGGCTGCTCCAGGAGATGGTGCTGGGCATCGGCGGAGTGCGCGCGATTCGTGCGTTCAGCAGGATCTCCGGCTTCCCGGCGCCGGAGGTGTTCCACACCAACGAGGGTCACGCCGGCTTCCTCGGCCTCGAACGCATCAGGGAACTGATGGACGGTCCGGGGCTGTCGTTCGACGAGGCGCTGCAGGATGTCCGAGCAGGCACGGTGTTCACGACCCACACCCCGGTGCCGGCGGGGATCGACCGGTTCAGCAAGGACATCATCTACGCCCACTTCGGCGGCGACGCTGCGCTGCCGGGGGTGCCCCTGGACCGTATCGTCGCCCTGGGTGAGGAGACGTATGAGGGCGGCGACCACAATGTCTTCAACATGGCGGTCATGGGGCTCCGGCTGGCGCAACGCGCCAACGGTGTCAGCAAGTTGCACGGGCGCGTCAGTCGTCGCATGTTCGCCGGGCTGTGGCCCGGCTTCGACGCGGACGAGGTGCCGATCACGTCGATCACCAACGGGGTGCATGCGCCCACTTGGGTCGACTACCGGGTGCTGGACCTGGCCTCGCGGGCCAGCGAGGGGACCCTGGTCGAGGAGGCCCGCGGCTGGGAGTCGATCCACAACATCAGCAATGAGGAGATCTGGTCGGTCAAGCGGCAGATGCGTGAGACCCTGGTCGCCGATGCTCGCCAGCGCGTCCGGGAGTCGTGGCTGCAACGGGGCGCCAGCCCGGCTGAACTCGGCTGGATCGACGACATCCTCGACCCGGACATCCTGACCATCGGCTTCGCCCGGCGCGTGCCCTCCTACAAGCGGCTGACCCTGATGCTGCGCGAGCCCGATCGTCTCAAGGAGCTGCTTCTCGACGCGGAGCGCCCGATTCAGATGGTGATCGCGGGCAAGGCGCACCCCGCGGACGACGGGGGCAAGCGACTCATCCAGGAACTGGTGCGGTTCGCCGATGACCCGGAGGTCCGTCACCGCATCATTTTCCTGCCGGACTACGACATCGCTCTGGCTGAGCACCTCTATCCGGGCTGTGACGTCTGGCTGAACAACCCACTGCGGCCACTGGAGGCCTGTGGCACCTCAGGGATGAAGGCCGCCCTGAACGGAGCGCTCAACCTCAGCGTGCTCGACGGCTGGTGGGACGAGTGGTACGACGGTGACAACGGCTGGGCGATCCCGACCGCCGACGGCATCGAGGACCCGAACCGGCGGGACGAACTCGAGGCAGCGGCGCTCTACGACCTGATGGCGAACTCGGTCGCCGCGTGCTTCTACGACCGCGACGACGACGGCCTGCCGTTGCGCTGGCTCGAGATGACGCGCAAGACCCTCGAGTTCACCGGCCCCAAGGTACTGGCCAGCCGGATGCTCCACGACTACGTCCAGAAGCTGTACAGGCCCGCCGCTGTCGCCGGTCGTGAGGTCGGAGCCGACGACTATGCGCTGGCCAAGGACCTCGCCCAGTGGAAGGCCAAGGTGCAGGCTGCCTGGCCGAACGTGACCATCGAACACATCGAGACTGATGGGATCGGTGACGAGCCGCTGGTCGGCAACACGATCGAGGTCAGGGTCTATGCGAACCTCGGCGGACTGGCGCCGCCGGATGTGGCCGTGCAGGCGATCCACGGGAGGGTGGACGCCGGCGACCTCCTGGCCGATGAGCATCACAGTGATCTCGACGTGGCAGAGGATTTCGGGGGCAGTCGTTACCTGTTCACGGGTAGGGTGCCGCTGGATCGCTCGGGTCCGTTCGGCTACACGGTGCGGATCGTGCCGAGGCACACCGGACTGGCCTCGGCGGCGGAGATGGGCCTGGTGGCGCTGCCGGCTGAGACCGCCGCGCTCACAGAGGGTGACCTGCGCTGATCACTGCTCAGCTGGCATCCGGTGTCGGCTGAGCAGAAATCAGCGGCCGATCGCCTTGTTCTTCCGCTTGCTGTAGATGGTGAAGTAGATGGCCGCGGCCCCGACCATGCTCACCAGGCCCAGGAGCACCAGAAGTGCGGACCCCAGGCCGAAGCAGACGAAGCCGAGACCGAACAGGGCCGTCGCGCCGCCGAACTCCTTGGCGTAGCTGCGCTTGGCATCGCCCTGCCACAGCATGAACAGTCCAGCCACCAGCAGCAGTGCACCCAGCAGCATCAGAAGTAGTCCCATGGCTCCAGGGTAGGCCCTGACAACGCGGCGGTCGAGGGCTCGACCTCGCGTTCGCAAGTGCGGAAGACGCCGTGGACTCCAGACTTCATCGGGGCATCCACAACACGTCACCTCCGTGAACCCCTGCGTTCAGGCGCGCTCGAAAGGATGCGGACATGGACACCGCGAACGGGACCGAGTTGATGATCGTCCCCGGCCACAGGCACATCGATCAGCCGACGGCGCGCCAGGAGGTTCTTGACCTCGTGGCTGCCTGTGGCGGCGACCCACAGTCAAGGGACGGGCGACTGGTCGCCGACGTCATCGTCACTGCCCTGAAACTGATCACCGACGAGCGGGACACCGGAGAACTGAAGCTGCTCACGCACTCATTCAAGGAGATCCGCCACGCGATGCGAGTCTTCGCGCGCTATCGCGGCCAGCACATGGTCAGCATCTTCGGATCGGCCAGAACCCCACCCGAGCATCCGGACTACCACGCGGCTGTCCAGTTCTCCCGGCTGATGGCCGAACGCGGCTGGCTGTCCATCACAGGGGCCGGCGACGGCATCATGAAGGCGGGGCACGAGGGGCCCGGCGCGGCAGGTTCCTTCGGGCTGGCGATCAGGCTGCCGTTCGAGACCACGGCGAACTCGGTGATCGACGGTGACGACAAGCTCGTGCACTTCCGCTACTTCTTCACCCGAAAGCTGATGTTCCTGAGCCAGTGTCATGCCGTGGCATCCTTCCCCGGTGGGTTCGGTACGCATGACGAGTTGCTCGAGACGCTCACCATGATCCAGACCGGGAAGAGCCCGGTGATCCCGGTGGTCCTGATCGCCGGACGCGACAGCGACTACTGGCGGCATTGGGAACGCAACATCCGCGGGGAACTGCTCAGCGGTGGGTTCATCAGCCCGGAGGATCTGGGACTGTTCCATCTGGCGGACAGTCCGCTCGATGCTGCCGAGCACATCGGACGCTTCTACGCCAACTATCACTCCCAGCGATACGTGGGCGACGACCTGGTGATCCGCATCCGGACGGAGCTGACACCGGTGCAGCTGGAACTCATCAACGAGGAATTCGGCGGACTGGTGGTCGACGGGAGCATCGAACAGTGCGAGGCGTACCCGCAGGAGCAGGAGTTCGAATGGTTGCCGAGGATCGCCTTCACCCACACCCGGCGCAGCTATGGGGCGGTACGGCGACTCATCGACCGGATCAACGACTGCGGGATCGCCAATCGGCTCGGCGTGATGCCTGACGCAGTCACCTCGGTGACCGAGGCGTCATTCGCGGGCAACTACCACGGCTGAGATCTCGGACCGGTCAGCTCCGGAACCGCCGCGCTCCGGACCGCCCCATCAGGGTGTCGAAGCGGGCAGGAGTCCCGTCTCAGAGAGGTCCGCCGCCAGCAGAGGCAGGAGTGCTTCGGCGTAGCTGGCGGTGAGGTGGTGCTCATCGCGCCAGACGATCCTGTTGCCGCGGATCGCCTCACACTCCTCGGCTCCGCAGATGGCTCCCGTGAGGTCGATCGTGGGGACACCGCTGCTTTCCATCACCGCGGCGGCCTCGGGTGAAGCCTCGACGTCTGCGAGCCTCGCATTGCACGCCTCGGCGTTGTTGCGCTTGGACAGGCACGTGGGGACGTCCTTGCCCTGCCACGGTGTGTCCTGCAGCCACACCAGCGGGACGCCGATGTCCTGTATAGCTGCGACGTCCTTCGAGAGGCTCTGTCGGTACTGCTCGCCAGCTGCCCGCCCGGTCGCCTGCTGGCCGTCCATGAGCAGCTGTGTCGGTTGCCACCCCGACGCGATGACCAGAGCCGGGCGCAGGTCCTTGAGCTCCTTGACGACGTCATTCAGCCACTGGTCGCATTCCTCGTAGGGCCGGGACCACGGGTCGGGCAGGAGCGACGATCCCGAGCCCGGAGCGCACGACGACTTCGTCCAGGAATGCAGCGTCCAGCCACGTTCTTCGGCCAGGGCTGCGAGCGGTGGTTGCCACTGAGCCGCGTGGGAATCACCGAGCAGCACCACCGATGTGCCGGAGTTCTTGACTCCATAGGTGCAGTCGGACACCCGGGTGTCGGTGACATCACCATGGCAGCCGTCATCGTAGATCGCCGGCAGGTCGTCGCGTGCTTCGCTCACGCCCGGAGTCAGTGAGGCAGCCGGCGCGGGTACGGTGGCTGCGGTGGCACCACGTGCCTGCTCGGGTTGCAGTGTCAGTTCGGGGCGGGGCCACAGGAGCAGTGCTGCGGCGACTGCAATGGCGAGGCCCACGCACCCTGCCAGGATGATCGCAGCCGCTCGGCCTGTTCGCATGGCTCCTCCTGCTGTGCGGATCGGTGTCTCCACCAGACGATAGGTCGCATATGCCGGCAACCACGCCAGCGCCACGATGACGGTTCCCGTCCAGACCGATGGCTCGAGGTCCAGGCCGATGGGGAGTATGACGAGCAGGGGGAAATGCCACAGATACCAGGAGTAGGAGACACGTCCGACCGCTCGCATCGGACCCGTGGAGAGCACGCTCCCCACGGAACCTCTGCCTGCGCTGGAGGCTCCGGACCAGATGATGGCTGCGGTCCCCATCACGGGAAGCAGGACCACCCAACCCGGAAACAGGGTTGCGCGAGTCAGCAGCAGCATCGTGGCCACGATCAGTCCTGCCCCGAGCCAGCCCAGCCAGAGGGCGGCTCTTGCGGGGATCAGTCGTCGACGGGCCAGCGCGATGGCGACCAGACCGCCAAGAGCGAACTCCCATGCCCTCGCAGGCATCATGAAGAAGGCATACGGCTGTGCAGTGGCCGTCCACTGAAGACTCAGCAGGAAGGACGCTACTGCCGTGAGCCCCAGTAGCCCGGTCGCGATGCGTACGCGCCCGAGGGCCAGCGCCGCCACGAGCAACAGGGGCCAGACGAGGTAGAACTGCTCCTCGACGCTCAGCGACCAGTAGTTGAGGACGGGAGATGCGCCCAGTTCCGCGTTCAGGTAGTCGGTCGCTTCGAACGCGAACCGGAAGTTGGACACGAACAGACCTGCCGAGCCGATGTCCCAGCCGGTCCTGCTCCACTCCACCCAGGGCAGCAGCCAGAGGGAGAGTCCGGCGCTCACCGCAAGCACGACCGTGGCCGCCGGCAGGATCCGGCGCACCCGTCGGGCGTAGAAGGCGCCGAAGCTGAAACGGCCGGTCCTGGTGCGCTCCTTCAGGATCAGGCCGGTCATCAGGAAACCGGAGATCACGAAGAAGACGTCGACCCCGACGTAGCCACCGAGCACGAAGGGCCAGCCCGCGTGGAAGAGCAGCACTCCGCCGACCGCGAGCGCCCGCAGTCCCTCGACATCGGGACGGTAGCGCAGTGACGAGGCCGGTGCCGAGGGCGTGGTTGGCCCCCTGGCGGCAATCACTTCAGGCAACTCGACCCCCTGCGTCTGGGACAGTGACGTTCTGGCCCATGCCAGGCCACCTGATCGCGCTACCACTGTACGCGGGGTCCGCCGGGGCTGCCCCGCACTGCGGCCAGCTTTTGACCCCAGACCGCGTCCCCGGTTGAGGTAGGCTGTGCGGATGTTCCGGAGGTCAGCGGTGGGATCGCCGCGCAGAGTCGTTGTCCTGACTGCCAGCATGGTGGTTGCGATGCTGTTCGCAGTGATCCCGGTGGGCCTGGCCCAGGAGGGCCCGCAGGTCAGGGGAACGACCGTCGCTCTTGCGGCACAGAGCTGCCATGAGGGGGTTCCGGTCACGCGGGCGAGGGTCTGCTGGGTGCGCCGGGGCAAGGCCTCGCGACCGTTGGTGGTCCTTTTCGGGGATTCGCATGCCAACCATCTGAGCCCCGGCCTGGCGCGCGTGGCCGCCAAACACGATCTGCGGCTGCTCCAGCTGACCAAGTCCGGTTGCCCGGCTCCGGTCGTACACACGACGACGGGGGCGGGTGATCCTCACCCGCAATGCTTCTCCTGGCGGGAGTCGGCGCTGGACCTGATCCAGAAACTCCAGCCCGACTCAGTGGTGCTGGCATCGTCCTCCCACTACAAGGACCTGCTGCTGACCAAGGAGTCCGGATCCCACGTGGGTGATGACTATCGCGAGACCTGGCGTGCCGGGTTCGAGCAGACGCTGCAATCACTGGCTGGCATCGGAATGGTGCTGGTGCGGGACACGCCGCTGTTCTCGGAGAGCCTGCCCCGGTGCCTGGCTCGCGAGAGGGGCGCTCGCCGGAAGACCTGTGGCTGGTCCCAGGGCCGGGCGCTCGACCCGACGCACCGTGCCATCTGGTCCATCGAAGCGGGCGCCAGCCGAGGCAGGCCGTTCACGCAGGAACTGGAGCTGACTACAGCGGTATGCCAAAAGTCCTTCTGCTCCCCAGTGGACCCCGGCGGGACGCCCCGCTATGCCGACACCGACCACTTCACCCCGCGGTTCTCCGCCTCGCTGTGGCGAAGGCTGTCGCAGTCCCTGGCCGGCACACTCGCGCTGCCGCCGAGCAGCCCGGAGCGGGTCAAGGCACAGTACTCCCGCGCCGGCTGGCTGGTCAGGTGGAAGCGCGGACACCCGGGCAGCGCCAGTGCCGTGAGCTACCGGACGACACTGCGCCCCACCGGAAAGTGGCGCAAGCGTGGGGCGCAGACCATCTCATGCTCAGGCCGCGCGTTGTCGTGCCGTTCGGGAAAGGTGCCGGCTCGGGCCACGTACAAGATCAGCGTCACAGCCGTCAGCGAGGTGGGAGTCTCCCCGCCTGCCCGATCCCGCACGGGTCGCTGATCAGCTGATCGGCCCTCATAGGCGGCGCTGCGCCGTGGCAGGAACGGAGGTGCCCGCGGTCGACCGAGCCACGACCCGGATCCGGTACTTCCCGTGCAGGGGCTCGGCGATCCTGCATCGAGTGGTGGCCGTCTGGCAGCGCGCCGGAGCGCCGCGGCGCTTTCGCCCCGGCGCGAGCAGAACCTCGTAGCCGGTGATCCTGGCTGATCCGTGGACCTTGGGTCGCTGCCAGCGCACCACTGTCCGTCTGTGGGTGCTGGACACGCGCAGTCTGCGGACCGGGGCAGGGGCCAGTGGCAGGACTTCGGCCAGCCTGCGGGCGAGGGGCACGTACAGGGTGGTCGCGAATTCCTGAGTCATGTGCGAGCCGTCCTCGAGGAAGCGTGGCATCCTCCTGCCCGCGTAGGGCGAGCAGAAGCCCTTGGTGCAGAACCTGCTGGTCAGGTCCAGGGTCGGCCACCCGCGATCCTGGGCCTGCGTCGACTCAGCGCGCCAGATGTCCAGGGCGGACTGCGAAATCGCCTCGTCGAGGTCCCATCCACAGGAATCCCGGTCCCGCGCCCGCTGGAGGCACGTTCGGAGGTCTCGCCTCAGTGTGGGGATGCCTCGGACCACCAGGGCCGTTGCACCGGACCCGGCGATTCGATCCAGAGTCGCCGAGAATCCGCGCTCCCAGGCTTGCGGCTCCTGTGCATCGGGCACCTGCTGTCCCGATTCGTCGAACAGCAGGTCATAGGTCCCGTACTCGTAGTAGGAGTGGGTCACCACGACCGCGGGGCGTACAGACTCGATGAGGCGAAGTGCGGACTCCCGCCAGCTGTCGCACTGCGGGTACTGCTCGCCCCTGAAGGTCGAGACCGAGATCAGGGGCGCCGGGCAGCCACTCTTGCTCAGATGCATCAGCCGCAAGCCATGCTCCCGTGCGGTCTCGGCGACCGCATACACCAATCGTCCGGCATGGGAATCGCCCAGCAGGACGACTGTTGGCTGGTCCGGGGTGCCCTTCACGGGCCAGCAGCGCCGGGCCGAAGTGTCGGGGATGGGGGCGTGGCAGGCGGACGCGGGCGGGGGTCCGGCAACGAACAGGCCCAGCGTCAGCACGAAGGCGAGGGCCGCGCCCAGCGCCGATGTCGTACGCCGCGACCCGGTCACACAGCCTCCCGTTCGTTCTCGATCAAGCCTACCGTCGCTGTGTCGTCGTGGATCGCCTCACGAAGCGCGCTATCTCCTCGTCAGGTCCTGCGCGGCATCCCAGTAGCCTGTCAGGAGAGAAGGACCCGTTGCTTGGAGATCCATGGCGAGGCAGAATCGCGTGGCCATGCTCGTGGACACCGCGGTGGCGGGCGATGCGAGAGTGGTCAAGACCGCGCAGTTCATATCGGAGCAGGGCTACGACGTCCTGGCCTTGGGTGTGCAGACCGACCCGACGACCCCGACGGAGGGTATAGGGGACTTCCGGGTGGCGCTGGTGGACGTCGCCGACTGGGAGCTGGGATCTCGGCCGGTGCCGGGCCGGTTGTCCTACCGGACGCGGGGAGAGGCCCGGGGGCGCCGGCGAGAGCTGGCCAGGCGTCGCCGGACGCTGACCGACCGCCGAGCTCCGGACAGGCAGGACCGGCGGCTGCGAACGCTTGCTCGGCGCAGCAGTCTGTTGCTCGATGAGCGGATCCATGGGGTTCGCCAGCGCCTGACCGAACGAAATGACGAGGCCCTCTTCCGCCGTGCACGCAACTGGCTGGGGCAGCCGCCGCAACGGCGTGCAGAGACCCTCTCGCGAGGCGAGGCCCTGTGGCCGCAGCTGGACCCCAACCTGCTGGAGTATGAGAAGGCCATGGCGCCGGTTCTGGCGGACTTCGACCCCGGCATCATCCACGCACACGATTACGTCGCCCTGGGGGTAGCGGTCCGTCACGCGCGTCGCCAGCCGTACGAGGTCCGGGTCATCTACGACGCGCACGAGTACGTCCCCGGGCTGCAGGGCCGCACGCCGACGCACCTGGGCAGATGTGTCTATGAGGCGACGCACATCGGCTCGGCCGACGCAGTGCTCACGGTCTCACAACCTCTGGCCGAACTACTCGTCCGTACGCATGGCCTCATGGCGACCCCGGAGGTTGTGCTCAACTGTCCCGAGGCGCGGGCGCTGCGCACTCATCCGGAGTTCGATCGTGACGTTCGCTCCGACTGCGCGCTGGCACCCGAGGTGCCGCTACTGGTCTATTCGGGCGCGATCTCGCTGCGCCGGGGCCTCGACACTGCGATCGCAGGACTGGCGCATCTGCCGGACGTGCATCTCGCGGTCATCGCACCACCGCAGCCCGAGGCGAGACAGTTCCTGCTCGAAGCGGCCGAGGAATCCGGGGTCGGCGAGAGGCTGCATGTCATCGACTACGTCCCCCGACAAGTCATTGTTCAGCACCTTCGCACGGCCTCAGCTGCTGTGCACCCCATGGTGCATCTGCCGAACCATGAGATCGCTCTGCCCAACAAGTTCTTCGACTACGCCCACGCCGGGCTGCCGATGGTGGTCAGCGATGTCGAGTACCTCTCGTCGGTGGTCAGCGAGCTGGGACTCGGTGAGGCCTTTGTCGCCGGGAGCAGTGAGGACTTCGCGTCGGCGGTGCGGCGGGTCCTCGCTGGTGAGCAGGAGTTCCGGGCGGCCCTGACCCGCGCCGATCTGGACCGATGGACCTGGGAGTCGCAAACCGACACGATCATGGGCGTCTATCAGGACCTCGGTATCAGGCAAGGGAGCGCCGAGGAAGACTGAAGGTCTGCGCCAGAATGTGCGATGAGAGTCGCCCGTCATGGAACTCCCGCGCGTAGGCGGCACCCGCCGCCCCCAGTTCCGCAGTCCTGGCAGGGTCGCTTGCCAGCGCCTCGACGACGTCGCCCAGCGTGTGCGGGTCGGCCGGCAGCACCGGTACCTCGGCCGGGTATCGCGCGGCGATCACCGGATCGAACCTGGTCACGACCGCCTTGCCCGCTGCCATCCCCTCGATCGCAGCGACGCTGATCAGCGAGAGCCCGATCTGGTCGACGACGATGTCGGCGGCGGCGACCAGCCGAGGCATCATGGCCGTGGGCACGCCCTCACACCGGACGTAGCGGATGACGCCGGAATCGGCCAGCCGGGTCAGCGCTGGGTCGATGACGGCACTGCCCTTGGTGCCGCCGGCTGAGGGGGCGTGCAGCACGACGGGCGCTCCGGCGCTTGGCCGCGCCTTCGCGGTGAAGAACTCGGGCCGGACCACCTGGGGCAGCCAGGACGCGTCCGGCACGTGGTCCATCAGGTCCAGCGTGGTGACGAACTTCGGTTCGGTGATCTCGGGCAGCAACGCGGTCATTCTCTGCGTCTTGTGCTCCAGTGACTCCTGCAGCTCGGGTGCCAGCCAGCCCTCGAAGGGGCTGTTCGCGTGCTCGGCGGCGAAACGGGACGGGTTTCGCACGTCGCTGCCGTGGAACACCACCCCTGCAGGGAAGTCCGATCTGCGAAACGCTCTCAGCTGCGCAAGGCCGGCGTCCGCTCCGCCGTCGTAGTCGGGCAGGAGGAAGGGATTCTGAAGAGACTCCATTAGCACTGCGCAACTGCCGGACAGCGTGCTTGCTGCGACACGAACCCGTCTTGGCAGCGATGCGGCGAATTCGTGTGTCGTGATGTCGGCTTCGAAGACGTGGGTGGGGTCGGGGCGGAGGTACTGCAACGAGAGCGCCTCGAGGCCTTGTTCGCGGGCCGCCCGCGCCCATTCGTGTGCCTGGCCCGCCGTGTTCCGGGAGCCGATGAGCAACCCCCTGCTCATGGCCGCGCCGATCTCGTTCCCGGTCGGCCGCTCGAAGGCAGCCTCGAGCTCGCTGACGACGTCGCGCGCCTGTTGCTGCTGCGAGGGGTCCGGGCGCCCGCCGCCCCGCCAGGAACGGCGCGGCCGGGCCAGTTGCAGGACCGGACGGTGCGAGAGAGCGAGCATTGCCGGTCGGTCCTCGGTCCAGGCGATGGCGACATCACTGGCGGGCGACAGCTCGGCGCGGATCCTGTCCACGCGTCGTTCATCGATCAGCTGCACCCGGCGGCAGTGATCGGACACCGCGGTGTCCGGCACGAACGTCGATCGTCCCAGGATCGACAGCACCTCGGCGACGGTCGGCAGCTGCCGACCGTCGCAGCGTCGCAGGATGGCGGCGGCCTGATGGACACCGGACAGAACCGGCACTTCCGGGTACTCATTGGTCAGCGGGGCGAGTCTGCGCGCGCTCGGTGCGTCTGTCGCAATGACGAGCACCCGTTCCCCGAGGCGCAGGGACTGCGACACCACAGCCCGAAGTGGGCCCCGCAGAGCCTGGCTGTGGCCGCGCACTATCGTGTATTGCCCCTTGCCGGTCTTTCGCACCACGACGTGATCGCCGAGGACGCTCAGATCCGGATCCCCGGGGCCGACCACGATGATCATGGGAGCACCTCGCCAATCATGGCGCCGACGTCCGCGGCCGAACCGACCACCGCTGCCGGTCGGGCGCCGGTCTCAATGTCCGGTGCGTCGGTCATGTATGCCAGGTGTTCTTGCAGTGCTGGGCCCTGGCACTCCACGAACGGGACACCCGTGAGGCGGGAGAAGCTCGCTGCTGCGATGACGTTCAGCCGGGGCTGCGAGACTGCGATGACCGTGTCCAGGGGCTCAGAGAGATGGAGGAGCTGCAGCTCAGCCAGCACGCGCTTGGACCATGCCAGCCCACCGCGCAGCTCCTGATTCCTCCTCAGGCGACGTTGCCAGCGTTTCGGTGCAGTCGCCTGTGTCGTTCCCCACGAGTTCACCAGTGGGTTGGCCAGGTTCGTGTGAAAGGGAATCTCCAGTTCCCGGCCGCCGCCACAACCGGTCCCGGCGCAGTCGGCTGCGATCATCTCGTAGGAGATGGTGCTGCAGCGGAACAGGCTCAGCTCCGCCCCGCTCGCGTTCAGGGTGGCGACGACCGCTCGGGCGTATTCGGCGATCGGATCGTCGAGCGGGGGACAGGCCCACGAGATCAGTCCGAGATGGACCCGGTCCGCAGCTGTCACGAGGAGCATTCTACGGTCAGACATCGACCGCCACACGTTCCGCTCGCCGGAGCGGCCCGCGTCGGCTGCCGAGCCCGCGGCGTGGGCCGATGCCGCGGTGCCGCCCTGATAGGTTGTCATCTGGGCGTTTGTGGGGTTCGGAGGACGGGATGCACCTGCTGTATCTGGCCTTCTTCTACCCGCCTTCACGGGCCAGTGGCGCACATCGTCCCCGGGCCTTCTGCTCGGCGTTCGCCCGCTCGGGCTGGCAGGTCAGTGTGATCTCGGCGCCCCTGCCGTATCTCGAGGCGGTGAGCGCGGGCCTGGACCCGTCCACCGCTGTGGAGATTCCCGGTGTCGATGTGCTGCGCCCCGACTGGCAGCGGTATTCCTACACCACTGATCCCGACGATCTGGGTCTCGTCGACACCTGGGTGCCCGCGCTACGCACCAAGGCGCGCTCGACACTGATCTCCCGGACCCTCAAGGAGCGTTACACGTCGTGGGTCGCCACCGCGACCCGTGCCGGACTCCGGCGGGCGCGGGGGCGACCAGTGGATGCCGTGCTCGCAACGGGCAACCCGTTCGCGTCCTTCATGGCTGCGCGCCTGATCGCCACGCGGTTGCGGGTCCCGTACGCGCTGGACTACCGCGACCCCTGGACCTTCAATTCGTTCACGGAGGAGGACTTCTTCGCGCCGGGAAGCCTGCCCGTGCGCGCTGAGCGATGGAGCCTGGCCGGGGCGGAACGCATCATCCACGTCAACGACGGGCTGCGTGCCGAGTATGCGCTGCGCTACCCGCAGGATGCCGACCGCATGATCGTGATCCGCAACGGGTTCGATGCTGATCACCTGCCCGAGGGCCGGGTGCCCCGGGCCGCGGATGATGGCATCCGGTTCGGTTTCGTGGGGACCCTCACGGAGGTTCACCCCGTGCGGGAACTGCTCGACGGCTGGCGTGCCGCGATGGCGGGGCCCTTCGCGGACTCCGGCACCCGGGCCTCGCTGGACATCTACGGGCACCTTGGATTCTTCGCCAGCACCCGACGCCTGCTGGAAGGCCAGCTGAGCGACCCGCCCCCGAACCTGCACTACCGCGGAGCCGTTCCCAAGACAGCGGTGCATGAGAAGTACGACGAGCTGGATGTCCTGGTCTTCTCCTCACCCGGCGGCAGGTACGTCACCGGCGGCAAGGTCTACGAGTACATGGCCACGGGACTGCCGATCGTCTCGGTCCACAGCCCGGAGCTGGCCGCTGTAGCGGAGCTGTCGGACTATCCCCTGTGGGTGCAGCCCGAATCACTGGCCCCCGCCGATCTGGCCGAGGCTTTTGCACGTGCTGCGCAGCTCGCGGCCTCAGCATCGCCTGCGGAACGTCAGGCGGCCAGAGCCTACGGCCGCAGCTTCGACAGGGAGTCTGCGGTCCTTCCGTTCGCACAGCAGTGGGCGCAGCGGCTGGAGTCGAGATCGTGAGTCAACCTCCAGCAGTCACGGTGATCACACCCTGGTATCCCAGTGCGCCCGAACCCCACGTCGGTGTCTTCGTCCGCAGCCAGGTCCACGCCCTCGTCGAGGCAGGAGCGCGGGTGCAGGTGATCCACACGCGTGAGGACCGGCTGCACGCCGACGGTTCGTTCGTGCCTCTCCAGGGGCGCTGGCAGCGCTGGCTGCGTGCTCGGCGCGGTGACTGGCTGAGCCACGACCTCGTGGGTGATGTCGCAGTGCCGCTGGCTCGCGTGCCCGTGCCGCGGCCCAAGCACATCAACCGGTACGACCAGGCCACGCTGCACGCGATCGCGACCCAGGTGGGCCTGGAACTGCTCGATCCCGTTGAGGTTGCACACGCCCATGTGGGGATGCTTTCGGGCTGGGCTGCCGCCGAGCTGCTCGAGAGCGATGTCCCGCTGCTGGTGACCGAGCATTACAGTGCGATGCTGAGCAGTCAGAAGCTCGGTCCCCGCGTGAAGCGGCTGTACCGCAAGGCCCTGGCTCGGTCCTTCCGGACGCTCGCCGTGAGCTCGGCGTTGCGGGACAAGCTGCTCTCGGACTTCCCGGACGCACACGACCGGCTCTCGGTGGTTCCCAACATCCTCGCGAATCCGCCTGCAGCGGTCGCGTCGGCCTCCGGGCGTCCGATCCGCGACTGGATCTGTGTGGGCGCGGTCATCGAGGGCAAACGACCGTCACTGGTCCTGGAGAGCTTCGCCCGGTTCGCTGAGTCTGCCGGCGATGCGACGCTGACGTTCGTGGGGGCTGGGGAGGAACTGCCGGTGGTGGCCCGACGAGCGCAGGAACTCGGCCTTACGCAACGGGTCACGTTGACCGGTGCTCTGGACCCCGAGACGACCTCCCGGCTGATCGGGCAGGCCGACGTGCTGGTGCATCTCTCGAGGCTGGAGACGTTCTCGATCGTCACGGCCGAAGCCATCGCAGCGGGAACGCCGGTGATCGTCGCGGACAGCGGTGGCCCTCGGGACATCATGGATGCCGAGGTCGCCCCCCTGGCAGGCAGGCTGCTGGGTCCGGACCCGACTGCAGACCAGGTGTCCGCCGCGGTGGCCGAGCTCGAGGATGACCCTGCACTCGATCTGAGCACGGCCGCCACGATCGTGGCGCAACGCTATGCTCCTGGCAGCGTGGCCCAGCAACTGCTGCGCCTGTACGAGGAAGGCCTGGTTGCGGCCCATGACTGATGTGCTCCTGCTGCAGCAGCGCCGCAAGCTCGAGCCGGCGCGAACCTTCGCACAGCGGTGTTTCGATGCTGGTTTGCGCACGCAAGTGCTGACCACCAACCGAGACTGGTTCACCTCCGAAGGTGTCTGGTCGCCGGGTCCGAACGTGCACAACGTGACTGATCTGTTCGACCGGCAGTCCTGGCCCCAGCGACGCCGGCCATTGGTCAACTCGGCCCGGCGATGGCGACAGTCGAGACGTCCCGGCCCTCCCGGTCGCCTCCAGCGCGCGGTGGGGGAGCTCGGCCTGCGCACGGCCACTGAACTCGATCCATATCTGAGGCCCCGGACCTTCGCCTCGGCCGCCGACGCGTGGGCGCGGCTTCGGCAAGGGGAAGCATTCGACTGGATCATCGCGCTGGACAGCGACTCTGTGGCGGCCACCGTGCCGCTGTCACGCCGGTTCCCCGGGGCCGGGCGGCTGCTCGTGCGGCACTCGGAGGCTTATGACCGTGTGCTTGCCTCGCTGGTCCAGGTGTGAACGGTCCGGCTGACCGGTAATCGCACGGTGTGTGCATCGTCACAGCGTGTCAGGGTGTCGGTGTCGGCCGCCGAGGGTGGACACTCGGAAGGTGGGATCGTCCAGGCTCGTTGTCTGGAATCGAGCCGGGGGACAGTATGACCAATGCGTTGCGCACAGGTGCTGCTGCCGCGTCCGCAGTGATCGCCATGGGGCTCCTCTCGGTCGGACCGGCCGGAGCTTCCGAGCAGATCATCGAGGCCCCCGCCGATGGCGACTTCCTGGTTGAGACTGTAGGGGGTGAGTCTCCTGAGGAAGTGGTCGGGGAACTGACCGGCGAGGACGCCACGGACATCTCAGGGCCCGCCTTCGACGGGGCCCTGGCCAATCTGTCGGCTGGCGACGTGGCTGACCTCGAAGCGGATCCCCGGGTGCTGAATGTGGAGCGCAACGAGCCGGTCCGGGTGAGCGATGCGCTGCCGGGCAAGCGCGCACTGGCCAGCGGGCGCAGCGACGTGCAGTCGCAGGCTTCCGGGCCCGCGTGGGGGCTTGATCGCATCGATCAGCGCCTGCTCCCTCTGGACCACAGCTATCAGCCGGTTGCTGATGGGACCGGGACCAACGTCTATGTCCTTGACAGCGGGATCGACCTGGACAATGCCGAGTTCGGGTCCAGGATCGGTCGCTCCGCATACGTCGCCTCCATCGGCGATTCACCAGGGGACTGCAGCGGGCACGGTACACACGTGGCGGGAACCGTCGGCTCGAGCACCTACGGAGTGGCCAAGCAGACCACCCTGCACTCCGTGCGGGTCCTGGACTGCAACGGTGCCGGAACCACCGCAACGGTGGTCGCCGGCCTGAATTGGGTGGCCCAGCACGCCGGCCCCCGCTCCATCGTGAACCTCAGCCTGGGCACCGCTCGTTCGGATGCCGTCGACAGTGCCGTTGCCGCGCTGTCCGCCGCCGGGGTGGTCACTGTTGCGGCCGCGGGCAATGACGGCGATGATGCCTGCTCACACTCACCGGCCGCAGAACCCTCCGCTGTGACAGTGGGTGCACTCGACCGGACCGATGCAGAGGCTGACTTCAGCAACACCGGCTCCTGCGTCGACATCTGGGCCCCTGGCGTTGCCATCACCTCGGTGCGCGACGGCGGTGGTACAAGCGTCATGGACGGTACGTCGATGGCAACGCCACACGTTGCCGGTGCGCTCGCGGTGCTGTGGTCGCGCAGCCCCGGACTGTCGGCTTCGGCCGCCTCCCGGGAACTGCTCGATCAGGCGACGACCGGGGCAGTGAGCTTCGGGCCCTGGGGCTCGTATGGTGCGCCGAACCGGTCGCTCTACGTGCCCAGGGCGGCATCGGGCACTGCCGCCACGGACCCAACGCCGGCGGTCGCTGAGCAGAAACCCGGGCAGCCGACTTCTCCCAAGGTCAGAGTGAAGGGCCGCAGAGCGGTGCTCCGCTGGCGGGAACCCAGCTCCGGTACGACCACCGGGTACATCGTGACGGCGAGGAGCGCGAAGACGGGCAAGAAGAGCACTCGCCGGGTCTCCGGGCGCAGACTCGTGCTCAAGCGTCTCGCGAAGGGCAAGCACGTCGTGCTCATCAGGGCGTACTCCGCTCAGGGGCGGGGCAAGGCCCTGAAGGTCAGCTTCCGCCGCTGAGGCTCAGCCCACGACCTCCCAGACCACGAGGCTCCTGCCGGTCAGCTGGAGCTCATCGCCGGCGGCGACCACGCAGTGCTCGGAGTCCTCGCCGTTCATCTCCGGGCAGCCGCCGTCGGTGTCCAGAACCCTCCGGTAGGAGCGACCACACGGTTCGCCCGGCATCACGAAGGTCACGTCGTGTTCATGAGCATGCATGAGGATGAGGAATGAGGAACCGTGCAGGGGCCGGCCCCACTGATCGCGACCCCGCAGCGTCCCGCTGAGGAACATACCGATGGTGTTGGTCTCAGGTGAGTTCCAGGCGTTGTCGTCCAGTTCCCTGCCGTCCGGGCCGATCCAGGCCACGTCCTTCTGTCCGTCCTCGGTCACCGCGGCACCCCGGAAGAAGTATCGCTGACGGAAGACACGGTTCTCACGCCGCAGCGCAACCACATCCTTGCAGAAGTCGTAGAGCTCCTTCTGCCACGGGGCCAGGTCCCAGTCCACCCAGCTGATGTCGTTGTCCTGACAGTAGGCGTTGTTGTTGCCCCGCTGCGTACGGCCCATCTCATCACCCATAGTGATCATGGGTGCTCCGGTCGACAGCAACAGCGTCGCGAACATGTTCTTGATCTGGCGGTGCCGTATGGCATTGATCTCCGGATCACGGGTCTCGCCCTCGACTCCGTAGTTGTCACTGCGGTTGTCGTTCGTGCCGTCGCGGTTGTCCTCGCCGTTCGCCTCGTTGTGCTTGTGCTGATACGTCACCAGGTCGCGCATCGTGAAGCCGTCGTGGGCCGTCACGAAGTTGATTGAGGCGTAGGGTCTCCTGCCTTCTGAGGCGTACAGGTCCGCCGACCCGGTCAGCCGCCAG
Organism: Actinomycetota bacterium; assembly: GCA_020438795.1. Taxonomy (GTDB): domain Bacteria; phylum Actinomycetota; class Actinomycetes; order S36-B12; genus JAGQTY01. Next base: position 8,526 of record JAGQTY010000014.1, on the reverse strand, counting down.
CCCAGCTCGCCGACGCCTGCGCTGCCCCGCCAGAAGTCCCGCACACAATCGCGGTACTTGTCGTTCCACTCCGTCCACAACGGCGGGAACTCGCCCACCTGGTAGCCGCCGGCTCCGACATCCCACGGCTCCGCGATGAGCTTCACGGTACGCAGGATGGGGTCCTGCTGCACAGTGGTCACGAAGGTGCCGAGCATGTCGACGTCGTGGAAGGACCGTGCCAGGGCGCTGGCCAGATCGAAGCGGAAACCGTCCACGTGCATTTCTCGGACCCAGTAGCGCAGCGAGTCGGTGATCAGCTGCAGGACGTGCGGCCGGGAGGCGTCGAGGGTGTTCCCGCACCCGGTGTAGTCGGTGTAGTGCCGTCCACCGTCCGAGAGCCGGTAGTAGTCGTCGTTGTCGATGCCGCGGAAGCTCAGCGTGGGCCCGAACTGATTGCCCTCGGCCGTGTGGTTGTAGACGACGTCGAGAATCACCTCCAGACCGGCCCGGTGCAGGGCTTTGACCATTCCCTTGAACTCGTCCACCTGCTGACCGCGGCTGCCTGATGCGGAGTAGGCGGCATGCGGGGCGAAGTACCCGATGGAGTTGTACCCCCAGTAGTTGGTCAGGCCCCGTTCGAGCAGATCGATCTCGGGGATGAAGTGGTGGATCGGCAGCAGCTCGACGGCGGTCACGCCGAGATTCAGCAGGTGCTCGATCACTGCCGGGTGCGCCATCCCCGCATACGTCCCTCGGAGAGCCTTCGGAATGTCCGGATGGCGCTGTGTCATGCCCTTGACGTGCGCCTCGTAGATCACCGTGTCCCCCCACGGTGTGGCAGGGGCCCGATCACCGGCCCAGTCGAAGCCGTCATGCGTGACCACCGCTTTGGGCATCACCGGAGCGGAGTCGACGGGGCTCATGACGAGGTCGTCATGGCCCTCGTGTCCGTAGATGGCGAAGGTCGGATCGATCCTGCCCGAAACAGCACGGGCGTACGGATCGATGAGCAGCTTGTTCGGGTTGTAGCGAAGCCCCTGCTTGGGCTGCCACGGGCCGTGCACCCGGAAGCCGTACCTGGTTCCGGGGGTGATGCCCGGCACGTATCCGTGGTGCACGTGGAAGGTGGACTCCTCGAGCCGATAGCGGGTCTCTCGGCCCTTGTCGTTGAAGGTGCAGAAGTCCACCGCGTCGGCCCCCTCGGACCACAGCGCCACATTCACGCCGAGACCGTCGTAGGTGACCCCCAATGGGGAGAAGCGCCCCGGCCAGGCGAGCGTGGGAGTGTCGGGCGACGAGGAGTTCACCCTCCGACGGTAGCGCGCCGGGCCCGCCGTGGCTCGCGGATGCGGCTCACAGGAGGAGCAAGCGGCTCAAGCAGTCCCACTGACGCGCCGATCTATCTCGAGGGAGATGTTGAATATGCCATGGATGTCGCGCGCTCTGCCAAAGGGGCTCACCGTTCTGCTAGCTGCAGCGATGCTCCTGCTGGGGGTGCAGTCCATCAGCTCCGCAGCGGGCAGCTACAAGGTCACAGAGGGACCGTACGGGATCGTCCGGTGGAACCCGTGCCAGACCGTCACGTACAAGTACAACGTCAGCGCTCTGGACAAGAGCCTGCGGAAGAAGGCGGCGAAGTACACCAAGAAGGCCTTCAAGCAGCTCGGGAGTGCCACCGGCATCAGCTTCGTGAATGAGGGTGCCACGCAGACGCTGCCCGATGGGGCCAACTGGTGGCGGGTGCAGAGTGTCGAGGAGGAGATCGTGGTCGCCTGGGTGAAGAAGTCCGGGAAGTACAGCAGCGATCTGATCAGCGGAGGCGCCTACGGCGTGGGCGGCATGGTCTACAAGACCTGGGAATCTGATGGCGGACACTCCGTGGCCGGTCGTGGCTACGTCCTGGTGGACACCAAGTCGTATACGAAGCTCACGAATGGGTTCAAGTCCGGCGCCTCCCAGGGGAACCTGCTGCTGCACGAGCTCGGCCACACGATGGGGCTGGAACATGTCTCCTCGAAGAAGGAGCTCATGTACGACACCTTGACCAGCAAGTCACCGAAGGGCTACGCCTCCGGTGACAGGGCCGGACTTGCCATGCTCGGCAGGGACGGCGGTTGCATCGACGTGCCGGACTGGGTCTGGGTGGAGGGCTGAGTCGCAGTCCTGCAGCGGTCCCGCCCCGCGCACCTGGAGGTTTCAGTCCTGCGTGACCGGCGGTGGTCGCAGATCCGCCTCACCATAGAGGAGATTCGCCGCACCGGGCTGCGCCTGCGGTGCCGTCGGTCTGCGATGCCCCGCGGTGCGCCATTCGGCAACCGCGTGCTGATACGTCGCGACCGTCTGCTTGGTGATCGTCGGCCAGGAGTATCTGGTGGCCAGTGCCTCGTACGCGACTGCCCTTCGCTGTTGTGTCGCGGGCTGGTCAGCCAGCACCTCCAGAATGGTCCGGGCGAGGTCGGCGGGATCGCCACGACCGAAGGTGAGGGCGTTGTGATCTCCATCCGCGAATTCCGCGAGGCCTCCGGTCTCCGCCACGACGACCGGGCTGCGCAGGGCGGCGGCCTCGAGGGCGACGAGTCCGAACGGCTCGTACAGGCTGGGCACGACCGTCACGTCGGCGGCGGCCATCAGCCCATGCATCTGCTCCTCGGGAAGATAGCCGGGGAACAGGGCACGCGACCCCAGGTCAAGGTGCTCCGCCAGCCGTTTCAGTTCCTCGCCCTGGCCACCCCTGCCCGCGACCACCAAGCGTGCCTCGGGATGCTCGGCCAGGACCTCGGGCAGGGCCTCCAGCAGGGTGTGGACCCCCTTCTCCCACTCCAGGCGACCCACATAGACCAGCAGCGGCCCGCCCCGCGCATAGTCCCGCCGCGCCTCGGCGACCGCTTCAGGATCCGCGCGCCAGAAGACGAGGTCAATGCCGTTGGGGATCACATCGATGTGTGAACGGGGATAGTCGAACAGCCTGCTGATCTCCCACTGCATGTGTGCCGAGCACGCGATGACGCGAGTGCTGTGATGGCTGAGCCACCATTCAACACTGTGGATGGCAATTGACAGTTCATTGGTGAGCCACCCGAGCTGCCGGCCAGCCTCGGTGGCGTGCAACGTGGTCACGACCGGAGCGCGGAAGACCGACTGCGAGGTGATGGCCGTGTGAGCGACCAGCCAGTCGTGGGCGTGGACGACGTCTGGGTTGTAGTCGGCTGCCAGCGATACCAGTGCGCGGGTGAAGGCATGCTCCAGACCCGCCACCCAACCAAGCAGATGGACGCCGTCGAAGGGCAGTATCGGTGGGTCGCGCGGCACACGTATCACCCGAACCCCGTTCACGTCGACGGTCTCCGCCGGTCCCTCGGTCTGCGTGACCACCGTGACCTCGTGGCCCTGACGGGCCTGCTCCTCCGCAAGGGCATGGACATGCCGACCCAGACCGCCATAGACCAGCGGAGGGTACTCCCACGACAGATGCAGGATCAGCACCCGAGTACCCTATCGCTGAGGCCTGTGTCCGGGTTCGCCCTCTGAGATCGCGCGCATGCAGATTGTGACAAATGCCGCAGGGGGGCGCGTGCCCGAGGCAGGCTACTCACCGGTAACATGGTGGCAGATCGAAGCACCGCGCAGGAAGCCAAGCAACCCGCGCCAGACTCTGGAGGTCGTGGAACGGTCATGAAGATCGCAGTCTGTGTGAAACAAGTCCCGGACACCTGGGCCGAGAAGAAGTTGTCCGACAGCGACAAGACGCTGGACCGCGAGTCGGTCGACGGTGTCATGAACGAACTCGACGAGTATGCCGTCGAGGAGGCGCTGCTCATCAAGGAGGCGAACGACGGCGAGGTCGTGGCCGTGAGCATGGGTCCCGACAAGGCCGAGGAGACTGTCCGCAAGGCGCTCCAGATGGGAGCGGACTCCGGCATCCACATCGTGGATGATTCCCTGGCCGGTTCAGACTCCGTGGCGACCGCGAAGACGCTCGCCGCCACATTGAAGGATCAGGGATACGACCTGATCATCTTCGGGTCGGAGTCCACCGACGCCCGCATGAGCGTCGTGCCCGCCATGGTCGCCGAACTGCTCGACCTGCCCCAGCTGACCTTCGCCTCGAAGGTCAGCGTCGACGGCGACGCGGTCACGATTCAGCGTCAGGCCGACTACGGCTACGACGAGGTGCAGGCGAGCACCCCGGCGGTCATCAGTGTGGTCGAGAAGATCAACGAGCCCCGGTACCCGTCGTTCAAGGGCATCATGGCGGCCAAGAAGAAGCCGCTCGAGAGCGTTGCCGCTCCCTCGGGTGAGCCTGTGGGCCTGGCCTCGGCCAGGACCGAGATCCTGGAGTTCGCCGAGCGTCCCCCCAAGGCAGCCGGCGTGAAGATCGAGGATGACGGAACCGGTGGCGTCAAGGTCGCCGACTTCCTCGCCGAGCAGAAGCTGATCTGAGGAGAATCATGAGTGAAGTGCTGGTACTTGTCGAACATGAGGACGGCAAGGTCAAGAAGGTCACCCTCGAACTGCTGACTCTCGCCCAGCAGCTCGGCGAGCCGGCCGCGGTCGTCATCGGCAGTGGTGTGGACACGGCCCCTCTGGCTGAATACGGTGCGGCGAAGATCTACGTCGCCGAGTCTGCTGACCTTACTGACTACGTGGTGGCGCCCAAGGTCGACGCGCTCGCACAGCTGGTGTCGGAGAAGTCGCCCGCTGCCGTGTTGCTTCCCTCCAGCGCGGAGGGTAAGGAGATTGCCGGACGTCTGGCCCTGCGTACTGATTCGGGCGTCATCACCGACGCGGTTGGGATCGATGCGGAAGGCATCTGCACGAAGGTCATCTTCGGCGGTGCGATCATCGTCAAGGGCAAGATCGTCGAGGGCACGCCGATCATCACTGTGCGTCCCAACTCCGTCGCGCCGGAAGCTTCTCCGGCTGCGGGTGAGGTGGAGCAGGTATCGGTGTCGGTCTCGGATGCCTCCAAGAAGGCAAAGATCACCAACCGTGTGATCGAGGAGAAGGGCGAGCGCCCTGAACTCGTTGAGGCGGCCATCGTGGTCTCCGGCGGTCGTGGCGTCGGTGGCGAGGAAGGCTTCGCGGTCATCGAGGCACTGGCCGATTCACTCGGCGCCGCAGTGGGAGCCTCACGTGCCGCGACCGATGCTGGCTGGTATCCGCATCAGCACCAGGTCGGCCAGACGGGCAAGACCGTCTCGCCGAACCTGTACATCGCCAACGGCATCTCGGGCGCGATCCAGCATCGTGCGGGCATGCAGACGTCCAAGACCATCGTGGTCGTGAACAAGGACCCCGAAGCGCCGATCTTCGAGCTTGCCGACTTCGGGGTGGTGGGCGACCTGTTCCAGGTGGTGCCACAGCTCACCGAGGAGATCAACAGCCGCAAGGGTTGATCACAGTCCTTTCGTTGTGGCCGCGTGCTCAGCACGCGGCCACAACGCATTTCATCCTCCGGCGGAGTGAGCCCTGACAGCGGGTAACGGCGCTGTCTGACTTGCGGGGCCGGCCAGGGGTGGCGGTACCCTGATGAAATGGCCTATCTGGATCACGCAGCCTCCACCCGCATCCGGCCGGTGGCCGTCGACGCCTGGGCCGCCGCGTCGATGCAGGAAGGTAACCCCTCCTCAACACACAGTGCCGGTCGCTGGGGCCGCCGTGCCGTCGAGGACGCCCGTGAGAGCATCGCTGCGCACCTGGGGATTCCGCCGGACTCGATCTGTTTCGTCTCCGGGGGTACCGAGGCTGACAACATGGGCATCACCGGGATCGTCGCGGGCCGCAGAGCCGTCGATTCTCGCCGCGACGTGGTGATCACCTCGCCCATCGAGCACAAGGCCGTGCTTGATCCGGCGCGGGCGCTGGAGAGTTCCGGGATCACGGTCGAGACGATCCGGGTGGATTCACGGGGGGTCATCGAACTGGAGCACCTGCGGGAGCTGCTGCAGATCTACCGGGGGCGCGTCGCCGTCGTCGCCGTCATGTGGGCGAACAACGAGGTAGGCACGATCCAGCCGATCGATGAGGTCGTGGCCATGTGCCGCCCGGCGCGAATCCCCGTCCACAGCGATGCGGTGCAGGCGGTGGGAGCGGCAAGCCTGGACCTGAACCTGCCGAACACCTCCGCGCTCAGCGCCCACAAACTCGGTGGTCCCAAGGGCGTCGGGATCTTCGTCAATCACAATCGCTATCCCATCGATCCGGTGCTGCGGGGCGGCGGCCAGGAGAACAAGATGCGGGCCGGCACCCTGAACGTACCCGGGATCGTCGGCATGGCAGCTGCCTTCGACGAGACCTTCGCGGACATCCCTGCAGCCATCGCGAAGTACCGGGGGCTGCGCGATCAGATCATCGAAGGCGCGCGAGCGATCGTGCCGGATGTGGTCATCAACGGTGACCCCGAGAACGGTCTGCCCAGCCTGGCACACCTGTCGTTCCCCGGCTGTGAGGGGGACTCCCTGATGCTGTTGCTGGACGCGGCCGGCGTGCAGGTTTCAGTGGGCTCCGCGTGCAACGCGGGAGCCACCACCGCCAGCCACGTCCTCAGCGCCATGGGAGCCGATCCGATGACAGCCCGGAGCTCCCTGCGCATCAGTGTCGGTTGGTCCACCACCGGCGACGACGTCGACCTCTTCCTCAAGGTCCTGCCCGAGGCTGTGACACGGGCGCGACAGGCAGGAATGAGCACCCCGGTCGAAGGGCGCGTCTGATCCCCGCGCGAATCCTGGCAGTGCCGCCACTTCGGCAGTGCGCGGGTGAGGATGGTTGGAGTCGGTCATGAAAGTGTTGGCGGCCGTGTCCGGCGGCGTCGACTCCGCTGTCGCTCTGGCGCGAGCGGTCGCCGCGGGCCATGACGTCACTGCGGTGCACTTCGCCCTGCAACCGAATCCGGAACTGGTGCGCAACGGAGCGCGGGGATGTTGCACGATCTCGGATGCTCACGACGCCAGGCGTGCGGCGGACCGGGTCGGAGTGCCCTTCTACGTCTGGGATGTCGCCGGTGACTTCCAGAAGGACGTCATGGCTGATTTCGTCAGTGAGTACGAACAGGGACGCACCCCCAACCCCTGCATCAGGTGCAACCAGCACATCAAGTTCGCGGCGGTGCTGGACCGGGCGGTCGCGCTCGGGTTCGACCTGGTGGTGACCGGTCACTATGCGCGGATCAGTCAGGACCCCGACGGGCCGCTCCTCTCACGCGCGATCGACCCGCGCAAGGACCAGTCCTATGTGCTGGCAGTGCTCGGACGTGAGAACCTGTCCCGCTGCTGGTTCCCGGTCGGTGACACGACCAAGCCTGAGATTCGTGCCGAGGCCGCTGGTCTGGGCCTGAACGTGGCCGGGAAGCCGGACAGCCACGATATCTGTTTCATCCCCGACGGTGACACCGCCGGGTTTCTGGAACGCAGGCTCGGAGCCCGACCGGGCGACATCGTCGATGTGGATTCCGGCGAGGTGCTCGGGCACCACTCCGGCAGCTACGGGTTCACGATCGGCCAGCGCAAGGGGCTGGCACTGTCCCGGCCGAGCGCCGACGGGTCCCCACGCTACGTCGTCGGCATCGACCCGCAGACCCGGACCATCACTGTGGGCGGGCGTGAGCACCTCGCCGTCGCGACCATCACGGCGCAGCAGCCGACCTGGTGCCGGCCGGTCCCCGCTCCTGGCGCTTCGCTGCACGTTCAGGTGCGTGCGCACGGCACACCAGTGCCGGGGCGCCTGGCGGAAGTGGGTGAGGAATCCTTCCGCGTCGAGCTCGCCGAACCCCTGTTCGGGCTGGCTCCCGGGCAATCCTGTGTGCTTTACGATTCCGACGTGGTTCTGGGTCAGGGGACTGTGACACACACCGGCTGAGGACTCCGGATACCTTGCCAGTGCTCGCCGACGATCAGCTCGTCGGCGCGTCCGTGCCGAGGTTCAGGAGGACGAAACGCGCTCGGTCTGCTCCTCGGGCTGCTTGCGCCGAGTCAGCCGCAGAGCCCGGCGGAGCTGATTGGACATGGTGACCGCATCGGTGGTGTACCAGCCGTAGCGGGCGCCGAGGGCCCGCAGCATGGTGGCCATGAAGATCGCCGTCGCCTCGGCCAGGACCGGGAAGCTGGTGAGTTCATAGATGAGGACGAACGACACCGACGCCAGCGCCGCCGACGCACCCACCCACTGCCCGGGCATCAGGGCAGTTGGTATCTCACGGCACAGCACATCGCGAATGATGCCGCCGGCCACCGCGGTCGTCAGTCCCAGGAAGACCGCTGCCATGGGGTCCAGCCCGAACCGCAGCGCCTTCTCGGCTCCGATGACCACCCAGAAGCCGACGAGCAGGGTGTCGATCGTGTAGATGGCAGGACCCAACTGCTCGACGAACCGCGCGAAGAAGAAGCCGGCCAGCGCACCCACGAATGCCATGGCCACCAGATTGTGCACCAGGAAGAACGGGACGCCGTGGCCCAGCAGCACGTCCCGGACGGCTCCGCCCCCGACGCCGGTGCAGATCGCCACGAAGAGGATGCCGGTGATGTCCATCTTCCGGGTGGTCGCGTGCAG
>JAGQTY010000149.1 GCA_020438795.1 Actinomycetota bacterium | reverse complement strand
CACTTGCCGCCCTGGGCGCGCTGGGGGCCTGGGTCGGCCTGACAGGCCGCGGCATCGGCCAAAGATTCTCGGTGGCGCAAATCGCCGCGCTCCCAGGCAGCACAGCGCTGCTATTCATCGTATTGCGTGGCTCCATCTATGAGGTGCTCGGCTATCTGGGGCTCGCCGTCGCCGTGTACTTACTGCTCTCCCGAACAGAAAACGAGATGTGAATGTCAAGGTCGAACCAGCTGAGGCCTCAGGACGCGCCCACGACCGCGGCCTTCTATCTCCCTCAGTTCCACTCGATTCCCGAGAACGACCAGTGGTGGGGGGAGGGGTTCACTGAGTGGACGAACGTCGCCAGGGCCACGCCCCTCTTCCCCGGTCACGACCAGCCACGGGTGTCCGCCACACCCTTCGGTGAGTACGACCTACTGAACCCACGTGTGTTGGCGTGGCAGGTCGAGGAGGCGAAGGCGCACGATGTCGATGCCTTCGTGTTCTACCACTACTGGTTCGCGGGCAGCCGACTGCTAGAACGACCGGTCGAGCTCTTCCTCGACAGCGACCTGGACCACTCTTTCGCCATCTGCTGGGCCAACGAGAACTGGACACGGCGATGGGACGGGAAGGAGAAGGAGGTCCTCATGGGGCAGACGTACGGCCCC
>JAGQTY010000148.1 GCA_020438795.1 Actinomycetota bacterium | reverse complement strand
CTCGTCGGCGAACTGCGCCGGCTTCACGGCCTGACGCACGGCATCGGCGACCTCCTGGGGCGTAGGCCACAAGTCGGCCAGGTGCACCGGGCGGCCGTCGGCGTCTTCGCCCAGGGGCTCCTGGGTGAGATCGAGGTCCACCGTGCCGGCCAAGGCGTAGGCGACCACGAGCGGCGGCGAAGCCAGGTAGTTCGACTTGACCTGCGCGTTGACGCGGCCCTCGAAGTTGCGGTTGCCCGAGAGCACCGACACCACGTGGAGGTCCTCGGCGGCGACCTGCTTGCCCACGGCGGCGATCAGCGGGCCGCTGTTGCCGATGCAGGTGGTGCACCCGTAGCCGACGAGCGAGAACCCGACTGCAGCGAGCTCCTCGAGGAGGCCGGCCTCCTCCAAGTAGCGCGTGACGACGCGCGACCCGGGCGCGAGGCTGGTCTTGACCCAGCTCTTGGCCTTCAGCCCACGCGCGCGCGCCTTCTTGGCCACGAGGCCTGCCGCCAGCATCACGCTCGGGTTGCTCGTGTTCGTGCACGACGTGATGGCGGCGATCACCACGCTGCCGTGCGTCAGCGTGTCCGGCGCGGTGGCCACGGCTGCCGGCTCGGGCGTGGGCGCATCCGACGTCATCGTGCCGGCCTGGGCCTGCGCGTACG
>JAGQTY010000147.1 GCA_020438795.1 Actinomycetota bacterium | reverse complement strand
AGACGATGCCCACTGCGCCCGACCCAGCCTATCCGGCGAGCCGGAGTCCCCGCGACGAGCGCGAAGTCGGGCACATCTTTCACGACGGTGGATCCTGCCGCGACCATCGCCCATCGACCGATGGTCACCGGGGCGACGCACACGGCCCGGGCGCCGATCGATGCCCCTTCGAGCACAGTGACGCCCACAGGCTCCCAGTCGTGGCCGTCCTTTCGCTGCCCGCCCGGCGTCACCGCCCGGGGGTACAGATCATTAGTCAGAACGGCCGCCGGCCCAATGAATGTGCCCGGGCCGAGATGAGCCGGTTCGTAAACCAGCGCGTAGTTCTGGATCTTGCTGTTCGCGCCGATCTGGACACCGGAGCCGATGTAGGCTCCCCGACCGACGATGCAGTTGTCCCCAAGCACCGCGTTCTCACGGACCTGCGCCAAGTGCCAGACCTGGCAGCCCTCACCGATGACCGCCTCCTCAGAGACGTCCGCAGACTGCGCTATGTGGCCGGTCACCAAGCCTCCCCGTGGACCTCGACCTGATTGCGCGCTCAGGATACCTGCTTGGAGTCAGGTGCGATCCGACCGCTAGCAAGATGCTATCCATCGGGCGAAACACCCACGTCGCGATCTGCTGCTCTGGTGATGTTGAGGCCAGCCC
>JAGQTY010000146.1 GCA_020438795.1 Actinomycetota bacterium | reverse complement strand
TGACGCGCAGGATGGATCAAGGGCACAAAAAAAGCCGGCTCGCAAGCCGGCTTTCTTGTGGCCCGAAGGCGCTGCGGATCAGGACAGGTGCGCGCTGATCAGCTTGGTCATCTCGAACATCGACACCTGGGGCTTCTTGAAGATTTCCTTCAGCTTGGCGTCGGCGTTGATGTTGCGCTTGTTCTTCGCATCCTGCAGCTTGTTGGCCTTGATGTAGTCCCACACCTTCTTGGTGACTTCGGTACGGGGCAGGGGCTTGGTGCCCACGATGGCGGCCAGCGCGGGGCTGGGCGTCAGCGGCTTCATGAAGGCGGCGCTGGGGGTGCGCTTCTTGGCCGGGGCCTTCTTGGCGGGTGCTGCTGCCTTCTTGGCAGGGGCTTTCTTGGCCGGAGCGGCTTTCTTGGCCGGAGCGGCTTTCTTCGCGGCGGCCTTCTTGGCCGGGGCTTTTTTTGCAGTTGCCATGGTTGCGTTCCTGTTGTCGGAGTTGGTTGTTGCGCCACCCGGTGCGTGCGCCCCCCGGCTGGCTGCCCGCCATGCTACTGGATAAGTAGCACGCTTCCAAGGGGAAATTGTGGTTTTTTAGAGGGAGCGCAAGTGTTTTTCGGCGTGTTTGCTACGTCCTGCCGCCCCAGGGAGCACGCCATGCGCCGTCA
>JAGQTY010000145.1 GCA_020438795.1 Actinomycetota bacterium | reverse complement strand
TCGGCCCATTCATCGGTTTGTTCGGCCAGCACGGCGCCGACCAGCCGGATGATGGCTTCGCGGTTGGGGAAGATCCCGACGGAGTCGGTGCGGCGCCGGATCTCGCGGTTGAGCCGTTCAGCGGGGTTGTTCGACCAGATCTGGACCCATACGTCCTTGGGGAACGCGGTTAAAGGCCAGGACGTCTGTGCGTGCGCCGCCGAGGTGTTCAGCCACCGGCGGTAGCCGCTCTTCGGTGTACTCGATGAGACGATCAAACTGTGCAGCAACAGATTTGGCGTCGGGCTGGTCGTAGACCGAGTGCAACATCGCTTTCACTGCCGGCCACATGCTCTTGGGGCACACATCCATCAGGTTCGCCGCGTAGTGGGTGCGGCAGCGCTGCCAGCCAGCACCGGGCAGGTTCGCCGCGATTGCCTCGACCAGACCTTTGTGGGCATCGGAGGTCACCAATCGCACGCCGGCCAGGCCGCGGGCGACCAGGTCGGCGAAGAAGGTGTTCCATGCCGCCCCGGTTTCGCTGGTGGCCACGTGCAGGCCCAGGACCTCGCGGTGCCCGTCAGCGTTGACGCCGGTAGCGATCATCGCAACCGCGCTGACCACTTGCTTGTTCTCCCGAACTTTCATCGTCAGCGCGTCGGCGGCAACGAACG
>JAGQTY010000144.1 GCA_020438795.1 Actinomycetota bacterium | reverse complement strand
GACCCCCGCGATCGCCTGCTGGATCCGGTGTGGGGGCATCTCGCGGATGCGGGGATCCCGGTGGTCACCCATTGCGGATCTGCGCCGTTGCCGGGGCGCTTCACCGGGGCGGGCCCGATCGGTGAGGTCGCTCGCCGGTTCCCGTCCCTGCGGCTCGTGGTCGCACATCTCGGGGCCGGTGAGTTCGCGGATTTCCTCGAGATGGCGCGGACCCGGCCCAACACCTGGCTCGACACGACGATGGGACTCACGGGTTTCATGGAGGGTCTGCGGCCGTTTCCACAGGCGCTGCTTCCGCAGTTGCGCGACGCCAGCAGGGACGGTCAGGTGTTGTTCGGATCCGACTTCCCGAACATCCCCTACCCCTACGCCCATCAAGTCGATGTGCTCATCGAGCACGGTTTGGACATGCCCGAGGTGCTCTGGCGCGCGCCTGCCAGGCTGCTGGGTGTCCCAGCCTGATCACAGGCGGCTCACACCGACCCGCCGCCACAGCCACTTCGACGCTTCGACACCGGCGAACATGGCTGTGCACAGAGCCAGCACGATCACCCAGGACTGCGTATCCAGTGCCCGCGTCCCGAAGACGGCCTGCATGAAGGGCGCGTAGATGAGCGAACCCTGCAGAACCGCCAGGATGGCGGTGACGATCAG
>JAGQTY010000143.1 GCA_020438795.1 Actinomycetota bacterium | reverse complement strand
AGACGATGCTGTTCGGGTTGCGCGGATCGTCGGTGAGGAAACGGATGACCTCGGCGCTGCCGGCTTCGTCGTAGATCGAGTGGAAGGCCTCGTCATCCCCGGTGCTGAGGATGATCGGCTGCCAGAAACCGCGCAGGCGCTCGCTGTCGAGGCGCTCGGAGTCGAGCAGGAGCTGTTGGTTCACGTCGATGAGACGGGCGAGGTTGTCCGCCCGCTCGACGTAGCGGATCATCCAGAAGAGGGTGTTTGCGACTCGGGATAACATGGAAATCGGATCTCAATGGCGGAGCACCCAGGTGTCCTTGCTGCCCCCGCCCTGCGAGGAGTTGACCACCAGCGAGTCCTTCGTCAAGGCCACACGCGTGAGGCCGCCGGGCACGATCTTCACCTCGCTGCCGTAGATGATGTACGGCCGCAGGTCGATGTGACGGCCCTCCATCGAGCCATCGCACCAGGTGGGCGCACGGGACAGCGAGATCACCGGCTGGGCGATGTAGTTGCGCGGGTCAGCGATGATCAGCTCGCGGAATTTCTCGATCTGTTCCTTGGTGGCCGTAGGACCCATCAACATGCCGTAGCCGCCGGACTCGTTGGCCGCCTTGACGACCAGCTCGGGCAGGTGATCGAGGATGAACTTGAAGTCCTTTTCCTCGGAGG
>JAGQTY010000142.1 GCA_020438795.1 Actinomycetota bacterium | reverse complement strand
CCACCGGGTCGACGGTGTTCTGCGGCATCGAGGCGTGGCCACCGCGGCCGTACACCGTCGTCCGGATCGAGGTGCCCCCGGCGAAGGCCGGCCCGGGGATGGTCGCCAGAGTTCCCGCGGGCAGCGGCGCGACGTGTTGGCCGAGCGCGACGTCGACCGGGCCGGTCAGCGCGGCGAGCCCGTCGTCCACCATGCCCTGAGCGCCGTCGATGGTCTCCTCGGCGGGCTGGAAGACGACGACCAGAGTGCCATTCCAATGCCGTCGACCGTCAGCGAGCAGGCGCGCCGCCCCCAGCAGGCAGGCGGTGTGCATGTCGTGGCCGCACGCGTGCATCACCGGAACGGGGCCGTCGTCACCGACCGGGGTGGCTGTAACGGTGCTGGCGTAGGGCAGACCGGTCTCCTCGCGGACCGGCAGAGCGTCCATGTCAGCGCGGAGCAACACCGTTGGACCCGCGCCGTTGCGGAGCACACCGACCACCCCGGTGCCGCCCACGCCCGTCGTCACCTCGAATCCGGTCTCGCCCAGCGGCCCGGCGACGACCGCGGCTGTGCGGTGCTCCTGGTGGGACAGTTCCGGGTGCTGATGGAGGTCCCGGTACAGGTCTTCCTGCCAGGGGCGCAGCTCACTGAGCGGTCCCAGGACCGCGGCGACGGTG
>JAGQTY010000141.1 GCA_020438795.1 Actinomycetota bacterium | reverse complement strand
CGCACGCTCCTGGGCCTTGTCCGGATAGCGCCACCAGGTGATCGCCGCCCCCACCAGAATGGCCATGATTCCGGCCGCATATGCCCAATTCGCCCCCTGTAGAAGGGCATTTTTGGCTGCGGCGACGATGGCGTCAGAGTACTGCGGATACTGCTGCGCGGCGGCCTCGGCACCGGCATACGACTTCTGCAATTGGGTCTCCAACGTGTCCGTCACCTTCGCCGAATCCGGCGAGTTCGCGACCGCAGAAGCGATTGCGGTTCCGTAACCCACAGTAAGCAAGACCCCGAGGATGGATTGCATCACCGCGCCACCGAGGTCGCGCTGCAGGTCCGCGGTACCCGAGGCCATTCCAGCCCGGTGCACCGGCACGGAGGCCGTCAGCGAATGCGATGCGGGCGTCCCCGCGAGCCCGACCCCGACACCGACCAGCAGGTAGGCCAGCGCGATCGCCCAGTAGGACGTCTGCACATCCCACAACAGAAGCATCACGAGGAACCCGGCGACGAAGAACGCGTACCCGGCCATCAGCGTCAGTCGTGAGCCGAGGCCCACGACCATCCGCGCGGACAGTCCGGCCACCGCCACCATGGCCACCGACATGGGGATCACCGACGCACCCGCGGCCAGGGGGTTGTACCCGAGGACGTTCTGCAGGAAC
>JAGQTY010000140.1 GCA_020438795.1 Actinomycetota bacterium | reverse complement strand
TGGAGACGCAGTCGTAGCGGTTGTACTGTCCGATCTCGGCGATGAGTCGCTGGGCTGTCACGTCATCGCCGGCTGCCACAGCCTCGCAGTACTTCGCGTACTCGATGACTGAGTCTCCGGCGGTGACAATGTCGCCGGTGCGGAGGTCGTCACCCATGTAGAGCGGCTCGAGTTTCTTGAGGCTGTAGGACGGCTGTGAGACACGTAGTGAGCCCTTGACGATCGGATACAAGTCGACCAGGACGTTGCCTCGCAACAGGTCGTCGATCTGTCGCTCGCCCACGCCGTGCATCGCCGCCAAGCGGAGCAGGGCGGTCTTCTCGTAAGCGGCGTAGTGGTAGATGTGCATGTCCGGCCATTCCCTTTGGCGGGCTCGGACGTACTCCAGGAAGTCGACCAGTGCCTGCCGCTCCTGTCGCCGGTCGTGGGCCCAGAACGGCGTGAAGGCCGGCTCGTCGTCGGGTGCCGGATCCACGCATCCGAACAGGTACTCCAGTCCCCACGTAGCCGTACCCGACTCCTGCCACATCGGATCCCCTTCGAAGTCGAAGAAGATGTCACCCGGGCTCGGCGGCGGTATCGCTGCCAGGCCCGCAGGGTCGAACAACTCGAAATCCACTATTCCGTCTGCCTGCTGGCGCATCTGGAGGGCGGCTTGCGCGCGCAT
>JAGQTY010000013.1 GCA_020438795.1 Actinomycetota bacterium | reverse complement strand
CGCATGGTCGCGCTGGTGGCGTCAAGGCGCAAGGCGTTGCTCTTCCGGACGCTCTTCGGTGACGTGGTGTCCAGGCCCGTGATTGTGGAGCCGCTGAGGATGACCTTCTTCACCCGTGGGGCCTGAGCCAGGGAGAACTTCTCGATGACGCTGCCCTGCATGGTCACCCTGACCAGCCGGGCGCCGGTGAAGCTCACCGCCTTGAGGTGCGAACGCTGCAACGTCACGTCTCTCAGACTGGCTCCAGTGAACCGGACGCGGTGCAGCCGCGACCGGATCAGCGACACGTCACGCAGTGACGCGTCAACCAGGCTGGAGCGCCGCAACGTGGCTTTGCGGAAGCTGACATCGCGCAGGGTCGCATCCCGCAGTCTCACCTTGCTCAGCGTGGCGCGGTTGAGAGTGGACGCTTCGAGCCTGACACCCGCCCATTTGGGCCCCTTCAGGGTCGCGTCCTTGAACGAGACATCCGTCAAGGACTGTGCACCGATCAGGGTTCCGTCCAAGGTTGCGCCGCGGAAGCCGGTCCCGGTCATCTGACCCTCAGTGCTGTCCAGGCTCTGCGCGTTCCGGAGGTCGGTACCGGTCAGGTCGGCCTGTGAAAAGTTTGCATCGTCCAGGATCACCCCCGTCACATCCGCTCCAGCCAGGTCTGCGCCGCGCAGGTCAGCGGAGGCTAGGTTGGCGCCGTGCAGGTTGGAGCCACTGAGGTTCGCCCCTGATAGGTTGGCGGACTCGAAGTTCACACCGGAGAGCTCCGTGCCGCTGAGGTCCATCCCAGACAGGTCGGCACCCTCACACGTCACCGGGCCACAGACATCGCGCAGGAACGGCGGCGGTGGAGTCCATCTGGGTGTGGGCGTGGGTGTAGGTGTTGGTGTGGGTGTCGGCGTTGGGGTCGGCGTTGGCACAGCCGTTCCGTTGCCGCTGAGAGCGACGGTGGTGGGGGAACCCTGCGCATCGCTGGTGACCTGAAGGGAAGCCTGTTTCGCCCCCGTCGACATGGGATCGAATCTGAGCTCTGCCGTGCAGGTGCCCCCTGGCGCGATGGCCGCGGAGGTGCACGTCTGTGAGACCAGCGTGAATTGTGACTTATCAGCGCCGGTCAGGGCGACCCCACTCACGGTCAGCGCAGCCCACCCGCTGTTGGTGACCGTAATCCTCTGGACAGCCGAACTCTGCCCGGACTCCACATTCCCGAAGTCGTGGGCAGCTGGGGACACGTCCGCGACGAGAAGCCCGTGCGAGGTTTGCACCGTCCAGTCGGGGTCGGTGTAGCGCTCCCAGACAGACTGGACTTCGCTGCCGTTGCCTGCCACAGCGATCGCGGGGGTCTCGGAGCCGCCACCGGGGGTCGACAGGTTCACCGCCGCGTTCCAGGTGGAGCCTGCGTCGAGGCTGGTTGCGACCTGTACGGCGTTCTCGCCACCGTTGTCACGATGCCAGATCGCGGCCATCACGTTCCCGTCAGCCGAACTCGATACTCGAGCATTGTCGGCATCGCCACCGCCAGCCGAAAGGCTCGAAGCGTTGCTCCACGTCGCCCCGGTGTCAGTACTGGTGGCGACCTGCGCGCGATCGTCGGCTCCGTCGTTCCGGACCCATGTGGCCACCAGGTGGCTGCCGTCGGCGGATCCGGCGACGAAGGTGTCCGTGGCGCCGTCTCCGGAAAGACTCTTGGGAGAGGTCCAGGTTGACCCGGAATCCATGCTTGTAGCCGTGTAGATCGTTCCCGGCCCGCCGCCTCCCTGCCTCCAGACCGCGGTCAGCGTGTTCCCGTCCGAAGACCCGGTCAGATCGCCATACTCGCCCTGCGACCCAGCTTCGGAGACGTTGACCGGAGTGCTCCACGTCGTGCCGCTGTTTGCGGTTGATGTGGCCTGCACCCGGAAGTGGCTGCCGTCAAAGCGGTCCCAGATGGCGGTGGCTTTCGCGCCATCGGCAGAAACAGTCACATGCGGGTCGTATGCGTCGGAAGTCGCCCCGCCTTCGGAGAGATACTCCGCCGGACTCCAGGTCGCGCCCATGTCAGTGCTCGTCGAGGTCTGAATGCGAGCAGTGAACGTTCCCCCATCAATATGCATCCACACTGCCGTCAGCACACTGCCGTCCGCAGAACTGCCCACGTCAGGGAGGAACGGGTAGTCTCCGGTCGTCGTCAGGTTCTGCGGAGTACTCCACGAGGCGCCCGCATTCGTGCTCGTCGACACCTGAATGTGGGAGTCCTCGTCGAAGGGGTTGACCATCCACACCGCTGTGATGGTACTGCCGTCGGTGGACATCGTGAGTTGTGGCCAGTAGGAGTCCATGCCGCCACCGGAGATGTCGACCGGGGCGCCCCAGGTGGCGCCGCCGTCGGCACTCGTTGAT
This sequence comes from Actinomycetota bacterium, assembly GCA_020438795.1. GTDB lineage: Bacteria > Actinomycetota > Actinomycetes > S36-B12 > JAGQTY01. Next base: position 74,076 of record JAGQTY010000013.1, on the reverse strand, counting down.
GACTGAATGATCTCGTCGGCGCCGTCGTAGGAGCTCCAAGCCGACGTCACCACTGAGCCGTCCGCAGAGGTAGCGACCTGCGGGTCCTTGCGGTGCTGGGTGGCATCCGACAGGTTCTGCGGTGAACTCCAGGACGATGCCGCCCTGCCCGAAACCGTCGGGAGCAGTACCAGCAGGGACGTGAGAAGGGCCAGCCCTGTCACCAGTACGAGACCTCGACGGCTGACGGCGTACACAGGTGGCGCGCTGGCGGACGACATGTGGGGACGCTACTGCGCGAGTCCTAACCACGCAAACGCTGACATCCGCATACAGCAGTGTCCTGGGCGGTCCCCTTTGCACGAAAGCTGAGGCGGGGAGCCCCGGCGATCGGGCACTGCCTGCTCCATCCGGGTGATGGCGCGGGTTTCTGGTTGGTACTGCCTCCAGCGGCGACTCCCCCAGGTGACCCCAAGCACAGGGGCAGGAGAAGGGAACAACAAATGATCACAACCACCACCCGAGTCGCCAGCGTCGCAGTGACCGCACTCCTCGCTGTCGGTATCGTCAGCGCAGGCTCAGCTCAGGCCGTCAACACCGAGCCGATCCTGCGAGGTACCAAGTACAGCAAGATCGCCGTGAACACCGAGCCGATTCTCTGGGGCGGGTCCGGCAGCACTGTTGGTGTGAACACCGAACCGATCCTGCGGAGCCTGAAATAGCAGAGGCTCGGCCGGTGGGTCGTGATATGAGGCCCACCGGTCATCGCATCGGTGAGCCTGTGTGCCTGGCGTCAGTCGGGAATCAGCATCCGACCGAGATGACTTCGTCATCCCGTCCTGAGCCGGCGATCGTGCCCCGCGGACCACTGGTGGACAGCCGCACACTACCGGTTTCGGCAAGGACTCAGCCCACAGGGACGGTGCAGTCATCTACTGCGGTGGAACCAGTAGTCGCGGTCGTCCAACCCGCCGGACAAGCTGTCTGTGCGTTGGCGCCGCTCGTGTCGACGTAGTAGCCGACCTCAGCCGCGAGCTGCGACGACGCTCCCTCGGACGGTACGTAGTGGCCGAGCTCGGCCGCGAGCTGGGCCGAGGCACCCGCCAGCGGTACGTAGTTGCCTGCCTCAGCCAAAGTACAGGTGGTGTACCCGGAGTCGGGGGCGAAGGACCCCTCGGCACACTCGATCTGCTCAATGGTCCCCGCCAGGTTCGCATAGTGACCGGGCGAGGTCAGCAGACAGCCATCCTGCCCCTCATCCGGCTGATATCGTCCGGGTGGACAATCCGTGGCCATGGTGGCCGCACTGACATCCACATACTTCCCTTGAGGAGCAGGCAGGCAGGACGACTGTCCCTTGTTGGGCTGATAGGTGCCCACCTCGCAGTCAACGGCCGCGGCCGCTCCCGCCAGCGAATAGGTCCCTTCCGAGGTCTGGATGCAGTCAGCGATTGATGTTGAGCCGGTCCCGGCATTGAACGTGCCAGCTGAGCAGTCCTGCTGGCTCGGGGCACCGGTTGTGTCCACGTAGTGGCCGGGGGTTGCCTGTTTGCAGCTGCTCTGGCCTGTCTGGTCCTGATACCGGCCCGCCGGACAGTCGGTGGCGCTGAGCGCCCCGATGACGGCGACGTAGCGACCCGTCGGTGCGTCCAGACAGGCGCCTGCGCCCGGCGACGGCTGGTAGGTGCCCACCGGACAAGCGGTGGCAGCGGCGGAACCGGCGGCGGAGGCACTGCCGGCCGGGCTGGTCAGACATGCAGCCGACGACGTGGACCCAGTAGCTGGGTTGTAGGTACCGGCCGGGCACGCCGTGGCAGCCTTGGCCCCAGAGCCCGAGTAGTGCCCGGCAGGCGTCTGCAGGCAGGCAGCGGCCGAGGAACTGCCCCGGTTCGCGTTGAATGTCCCGGCGGCACACGCCGTCTGGCTGATTGCGCCAGCCGCTGTGACGAAGTGCCCCTCGGTGGCAGAGTGACAATGATCCCGGCCCGGCTCCGGCTGATAGGTGCCGGGCTCGCAGGTCCGCGCAGCGTCAGCACCGGCATGGGGGACATGCGATCCCGGTGGTGCGGCCAGACACGAAGTCGCTCCGGTTCCTGGCTGGTAGTGACCCGCGGAGCAAGGGGTCTGAGTGGTCGCCGAGGCCCCTGCAACGTAATGACCCGGAGCCGAAGTCAGGCAACCCGTGCTTGCGGCGTCGGGCTGGTAGGTTCCGGCCTCGCAAGGCTGCGCCGCTGTGGCGCCCGGGGCTGCGACGTAGGAGCCGGGCGGGGCCAGCAGACAATCGGTCTGCCCCAACGCCGGCTGGTAGCCACCCCTGGGACATTGGGTGGCTTCGATCGCGCCCGCAACGGCGACGTAGGACCCGGCTGGCGCTGCTGAGCAATCCCGTTGACCAGCAGCAGGCTGGTAGCTGCCAGGAATGCACGCGGTGGCCTGCCGCGCACCGCGTTTGGGCACGGACGTACCGGCCGGCGCCTGTGAGCAGGATCGCTGACCACGCTTGGCCTGATAGGTCCCCGCCTTGCAGAGGCGATCCTTGGTCATACCCTTCTTGGGGGCGAATCGGCCCGGACGCGCCTTGGTGCAGCGGGCCTGGCCACGGCGGTTCTGGAACGTTCCTTTGCGGCACTCCTTCTGCCGATCCGACTTCTTGGTCGAGAAGTGTCCGCGTTCTGCTTTGACGCACTTCCCGGACTTCAGGTACTCCCCTTTGCCACACGTGGCTGCCTGTGCCTGTGCAGCTGAGACCGCCAGGAAGAACACCACGAAACCGACGCTCAGCAGCATCAGCCACCCGGCGAGATACCAGCGGCCACGAACCTCTTTCACACAGACCAGCCCCCTGTTCAGGGCTCCATGCTCCGAAGTGGCGTGCGCGGAGTCAACCGGTGGGCCCATTGAGCCCATGGGGAGGCGCAGAATCAGAGGTCGAAGCTGTAGAAGTCCTCCGACTCGCCGTGGGCGATCGGCTCACCACTGTCCCGGGCGGCCACCGCTTGCGCGAACCCCTGCTCCTCCGCCAGTCGCTTGAACCACATGCCCTCACTGGAATGGCGCGCCACTCCATCGAACATGGTCGCGAACATCTGGGTCTGAGCCATCCCCATGGACTCATACGCCTGGTTCACGAGCATCTTGCTCATCATCAGCTGGTTCTTGGGAACCGAACCGATCCTGGAGGCCAGCGCCGAAACGGCGTCGTCAAGGTCCGCCTCGGGAACGGCCTGCAGAATGAGCCCCATCTCCTCGGCCTGCTCACCGGTCACCAGGTCACCGGTCAGGAGCATCCGCTTGGCCTGCTCCGCACCCAGCCGGTAGACCCACATGGCCGTGGTCGGGACACCCCAGACGCGGGCGGGCGGATAGCCGATCCGGGCGTCGTCGGCCATGATCACGAAGTCACAGCACAACGCAATGTCACTGCCACCGGCCACTGCATAGCCACGGACCTTGGCGATCGTCGGTTTGCGGCTGCGCCACAGGCTCATGAAGTCCTGGGTGTTGCCGGCCATCATGGCGTAGTCGACCATCGGATCCCAGGTGCCCTCGTCCATGCTGCCGGGCGCCCCCGGCAGATCGCCGGGGCGTTGCGCGAACTCGATCAGGTCGTACCCGGCACAGAAGGCCCGACCACGACCCTGGAGCACGATCACGTGCACGTCGTTGTCAGCCTCAGCAGCCTCGACGGCCCGACGCAGTTCCCCCGGCAGGCCCGGCACAATGGCATTCAGCCGGTGCGGCCGGTCCAGCGTGATCGTCGCCACACGCCCGGACACGTCGTAGGCGATGTACCTGAAGTCGTCCACGGGACCTCCCTGGGTTCCTCACATGCTGACACACGCCCTCGTCCCGCCTGCCCGAGGGTCCGAGGTGCTCCGGGCGTGCCGCTGACTGGCAACCGGGTCCACCGACGGCTAGGTTGTCCGGGATTGGAGACCGCAATGCCCTACATCGACGTGCACACGAACTCCGAGAGTGGTGACACCGAGCAGGCCCTGGACCGGCTGATCGGCGCTGTCGCCGATGCTCTCGGCAAGCCCCGCACCATTACCAGCAGCGCTGTGAGCCGGGGTCCGCTGCGGTTCAAGGACTCCGGTGATCCGGCGGCCTGGGCACATGTCTGGTCTCTAGAGCCGATCACCGACGACCAGGCCAGGAAATTGACGCAGGATCTTGCAACGCTGCTGTCGGAGTTGTTCGGCGTACCGGCGGACCGCATCTGGGTCGTGATCAGCGGAGTGCCCAGGAATCGCTGGGGCACCGCGACCGGACTGATGTCCGACCGCTGAGCCCGGCATCCCTCGACCTGACTGTCGGGACATTGGTGATATTGCTCTGCAAACAGACACGACGCTGCGGATAACCGACAAACCCGGTACCGGAAGGCTAGCGTGCGGCTATGGCAGGCAGAATGTACTGGCGTCACGGGCTGGTGCGCGCCATCGACGTACGCCCGGGTGACGTCATTCTGCAACATGTCGCTCACGGCGAGGACTGGTTCGTCGTGACCGGTCTGCTCGGCCGCGAGACTCTGCCCAGCGACGAGATGCGCATGGTTCCGGGCCTCGAGCGCGAACTCGAGGATCTCAACACTGACGAACTCATCATCGTGATGCGGCACATGCGACGGGGAGACAACTATCAGCGTTTCCAGGGGTTCGATCTTGTGACGGTCCAGAGCCCGGAATCGATCCCGCCGCGGCGTCCCCCGGCTGCGCAGGGAGGTTCGACCGGAGCAGGTCAGGGGGGACCGGCGGGGACCCAGTGAGCACACGGGTGAATGGGGCCGGCGAAGTGTCGGCCACCCCCTCGGCGGTGTCCGGGCGGAGTAGACTTGAACCAGGACACTCGGATCCGCCGCCTGATGAGGTCACCGAGGACCTGGGCAGGACCCGAACGGTACGACCTGACCCATGGAGGTGGTCACGATGAGCAAACCGATTCTCGTTGCATATGACGGTTCTGCCGAATCAGACGAAGCCGTTGTCTGGGCCGTGAGCGCGGCGACCAGCAGGAACATCGGGCTCAAGCTCGTCTCAGCATGGACGATGCCCCCCAGCGAGGTGGGTATCGCGGCGGGACCGGCCTACGAGACCAAGTTGCTGGATTCCCTGCAGAGGGAGACCGAGGCCGGGCTGGAGCAGGCGCTGGCCATGGTGCGTGACCTGGCGCCCGACCTCGACGTGACCACCGAGATCGCCACCGGACCGGCCGCGGCTGTGATCCTGGAGAAGTCAGAGGACGCCTCGATGGTGGTCCTCGGCAGTCACGGCCGCACCGGCCTCAAAGGACTGCTGCTCGGCAGCGTCTCACGTGCGGTTGCGACACACGCGAAATGCCCAGCGGTCGTCGTACGTCCCGCAGAGGACCCGGAGGCCAACACCATCGTCATCGGTGTCGACGGCAGTCCCTCCTCGATCCACGCCCTGGACTTCGCCTTCGAGACCGCCTCACGCCGGGGCTACGACATCACGGTCCTGCACGCCTGGGAGATCCCACCCATCGGAGCCCTCACTGGGGTACCGAGCTTCTCCCCTCCGGACCTCATCGAGAACCTCACGGAGGCGGAGTTGCGCGCGGTGTCCGCGGAGCTGGCCGGTTACCGGGAACGCTACCCGGACGTGACGGTCAACAGTGAGATCATCCAGGGTGGCCCCTCACGGGCGCTCACTGAGGCCTCGGAGCATGCCGCCATGGTGGTGGTGGGTTCCCGTGGCCGGGGTGGCTTCAAGGGACTGCTGCTCGGCTCCGTGGGCTACAACGTGGTTCACAAGGCCAAGTGCACCACCGCGATCGTTCACTGATCCCCGCCGCGATGCGCGGCCACTGTTCACACGCATGCCGGTAGGCTGTGGGCATGGCGGACGCAGACGGCAGGATCGTATGGATCGATTGTGAGATGACGGGCCTCGATCCGGACTCCGACGTGCTCGTGGAGATCGCGTGCATCGTGACCGAGGCGGATCTCACCCCGGTGGATGATGGCATCAGCCTGGTCATCTCCGCGCCCGCCGAGAAGCTCGAGCAGATGGATGATGTCGTCGTCGACATGCACACCAAGTCCGGGCTGCTGCCCGAGATTCCCGGCGGGCTCGACCTGGCCGATGCGCAGGAGCAGGTGCTGGCCTACGTCAAGGAGCATGTGCCTGCCCCCAGGAGCGCACCCCTGGCAGGCTCGAGCATCTACGTCGACCGCGGCTTCCTGGCGCACTACATGCCGGAGCTGAACGAGCACCTGCACTACCGGCTCATCGACGTCTCCAGCATCAAGGAACTGGCCAAACGCTGGTATCCGAAGGCCTACTACGACAGCCCGGAGAAGACCGGCAACCACCGCGCACTCGGCGACATCCGCGACTCGATCGAGGAACTCCGCTACTACCGCGAGAGCCTGATGCCCGAGCCGACCCCCAAGAGCTGAGACGACCGGGCCCGAGCCTGGTCAGGGCCCTGGCGCCTCTACTGCCCCAGCGCCGGACAGCTCAAGCGGTCTCCCGCGGGGTGACGATCGGGAAGTGCATGTCGAGATCGTCGATCGCACCGAACAGCTCGGCCAGCTTCACGGCATCGCCATCGATCGTCAGCTCGCCGCTGGCAACCGCGTTCGCGAACCCGGTCTCCGTGTCGATCGCGATTGCGTTGAGCGCGTCCCTGGTCATGGTGATCGTGGCGTCGGCGCTCTCCTCGTTGTGATCGGCCTTGTGCCGCAGCACCGAGTTCTTGAGGTAGAGGGTGTACTGCTGGTCCGAATCCGTGATGTTGAAGTTGAGCGTGATGTCCAGCCCCGCAGCCTTCGCCGGTATGACACGCGTGGCCATCGAGTCGAGGAAGTGGTGCAATTCGAGCGCGGCGATGAGGCCGTTCTCCCCAGCGCCCTGCTCCGTCTGCATCCCCAGGCTCTCATCGATGCCGTTGCGCAGCTCGAACGCGCCGCTGAGGTAGAAGCCCCGCCAGATGCCGGACTCCGACTGATACCCCAGCTGTTCCAGCGCTCGTGCTTGCAGTTCCCGCGCCTCGCTGTTGTCGGGCTCGGCGAAGACGAGGTGGTTCACCAGTTCCGCGACCCAGCGGTAGTCACCCTCATCGAATGCCTCCTGCGCCACCTCGAGCACTCGCTGTGCGCCCCCCATGGCGGCGACGTAGCGCTGGCCGGCCGCGACCGGCGGATGACGGTGGAGATTGGCGGGGTTGCCGTCCCACCAGCCCAGATACCGCTGGAACACCGCCTTCGAGTCGTGACTGACCGTGCCGTAGTAGCCGCGGGCATAGAAGTTGCTGTCGAGCTCCGCCGGCAGTCGCAGGACCTCGCTGATCTCCTCCATCGTGTAGCCGTGGTTGGCCAGTCGCAACGTCTGGTCGTGGATGAACCGGTAGAGGTCACGCTGATTGCCGATGTACTCCTTGAGGTACTCGGTTCCCCAGCGGGGCCAGTTGTGACTCATGATCAGGACATCGGAACGATCACCGTAGAGGTCGATCGCCTCATCCAGATACCCGCTCCAGGACTTCGCGTCGCGCACCTGCGCCCCTCGCATGGTGAGCAGATTATGGATGGACGCAGCACAGTTCTCAGCGATGCACAGCGTCCGGTACTCAGGGAAGTAGAATTGCATCTCGGCCGGCGCCTCGCTGAAGGGGGTGTTCTGGAACTCGACGTCGATCCCGTCGAGGGTCAGTGTCGTGCCGGTCTCGCTGATGACATCGGTGGGATGGATCAGGGTGATCCGGCCGGTGCTGAAGCTCTTACCCACCCCTGAACCGAGAAATCCCTTCTCATCCTTCGGCAGGGCCTGTCCGAACTGATACGTGGTCCGGCGTCCCATGGCGATACCGGCGTAGATGTTCTCACTGACGGTATGCTCCACGAAGCCCTCTGGTGCCACGACCCGCACTCGGCCCGCTGCTGTGTCCTCAGCCGAGATCAGCGCCGCGACACCGCCGAAGTGGTCGACGTGGCTGTGCGAGTAGATGACGGCTGTGACGGGCCGCTCGCCGAGGTGCCGGTTCACCAGGTCGAGGGCTGCCGCGGCAGTCTCGACACAGGCCAACGGGTCGACCACGATCCAGCCGGTCCTGCCTTCCACGAACGTGATGTTCGAGACGTCGTAGCCGCGCACCTGATACACGCCATCGACGACCTTGAACAGTCCGTACCTGTTGTTGAGCTGCTCCTGGCGCCAGAGACTCGGGTTGGCAGTGTCGGGCGCGTCCTGGGCTTCGAAGGCGTACTGCTGCATGTCCCAGACCACGTCGCCCTGCTCGTTGCGCACGACCAGATCGGTGTCGGTGCCGATGAAGCCCTGCGACACCCGATCGAAGTCGGTGTCGTCGGAGAAGTCCAGCGCGGAATACACCGCTTCATTGATGCTGCGCGTCGTCTCGGTCGCACCCTGACGGTCGTGGCCCATATGTCCTCCCAATGGTTCTGGGCCGACTCTACGCCGTCAGGAGGGCGGGCGAACACGGGCCATGGCCATCGATGGCACAGGTTCAGCCGGTCGGGGGACGCGGCGTTGTCGCAAGCACGCCGTTGCTCTCTCCCAGCACGGTCGCACCCCGTCGGCGGGGCACAGCAGACCGGAAGGCCCTCCCGTACTGCCACGACCGCATTTCCCGGTACACTGGCAGAGTTGCCTCGGCAACAGATGGTGGGTGTAGCTCAGCCGGTAGAGCACCTGGTTGTGGTCCAGGATGTCGCGGGTTCAAGTCCCGTCACTCACCCCATGAACACCTGGGATTTCTGGATCGACAGGGGCGGCACGTTCACCGATGTGATCGGTCGCAGCGCTTCCGGACGGGTGGAGGTCCGCAAACTGCTGTCGCAGGCCGACGTCAGGTACTCCGATGCCGCGATCGCGGGCATCCGGGCCATTCTGGCTGTGCCCACCGGGCCCATCCCGACCGAACGCATCAACACTGTCCGGATGGGAACCACCGTTGCCACGAACGCGCTGCTCGAGCGACGCGGCGAACCCACTGCCCTGATCACGACAAGGGGCTTCGGCGATGCGCTGTGGATCGGCTACCAGAACCGGCCGCGCCTGTTCGACCTCGAGGTACGCCGCCCGGAACGCCTGTATGAAACGGTGGTCGAGGTCGATGAACGCATCGGCGTGGGTGGCGAAGTGGTCACTGTGCTGGATGAGTCGGCCGTGCGCGAGAACCTGGCCGCCCTGCGATCGGCGGGCTACCACTGCCTGGCGATCGTCTTCATGCACTCTGTGGCCAACCCTGAGCATGAACGAACGGTTGCTGCCCTGGCAACTGAGGCCGGGTTCACGCAGGTCTCGGCGAGTCACGAGGTCAGTCCACTGATCAAACTCATCGGTCGCGGCGATACCACGGTGGTTGATGCCTACCTCTCCCCCATTCTCGGGCGCTACGTCGCACAGGTGGCCGAGCAACTGCCCGGGGTTCGGTTGCTGTTCATGCAGTCGAACGGCGGACTGACCTCCGCCCATCGCTTCCGTGGCAAGGACGCAATTCTCTCGGGCCCGGCCGGGGGCATCGTGGGGGCCGTCGCCACCGCTGAAAGGGCAGGACACCGAAGAGTGGTCTCCTTCGACATGGGGGGCACATCCACCGATGTTGCTCACTTCGCGGGGACGTTCGAGCGCAGCTTCGACAGCGAGGTCGCCGGGGTCCGGGTGCGGGCACCCATGCTGAGCATCCACACTGTCGCGGCCGGGGGTGGCAGTGTCTGCACGTTCGACGGCGCTCGCTACCGAGTGGGTCCGGATTCCGCCGGGGCGGATCCCGGACCAGCCAGCTACGGCCGGGGCGGCCCTCTGACCGTCACGGACTGCAACGTCATGCTCGGTCGCGTGCTCCCTGACCACTTCCCTGCGACGTTCGGGCCGGAGTTCGACAGTCCGCTGGATACCGATGAGGTGGATCGGCGGTTCACCGAACTCGCCGACCGGATCACGGCCGAAACAGGCGATTCCCGCGACAAGTACCAGGTCGCGGTCGGTTTCCTCGAGATCGCGGTGGCCAACATGGCCAACGCCATCAAGTCGATCTCGATCCAGCGCGGCCACGACCTCGAAGGGTACGTGCTGAACGCCTTCGGCGGCGCCGGAGGGCAACATGCGTGCGCCGTCGCCGACGAACTCGGAATCTCCGAGGTCATGATCCACCCCTTGGCAGGAGTACTGTCCGCCTACGGCATGGGACTGGCTGACGTGCGGGAACTGCGCGAGCGGTCTGTGGAACAGCCCCTTGGCGCCGACCTCTCGGAACCAGCCGCGGAGTTGCGCAAGGAGGCGTCGCAGGCGCTGCGGGCCCAGGGCTATGCGGATGACGAGATCACTTCATCGATCTCGGTGCATCTGCGCTATGAGGGCACGGACACATCGCTGGTCGTACCACTGGCCGAGCCGGCGATCCTGCGCCGGGACTTCATCGAGGCGCACCAGCACCTGTTCGGGTTCGCGATGGATCGGGCCATCACGGTGACCATGCTCATGAGGCGGTGTGCCCCGGCCAGCAGGTGGCGCAGACCGCCGATGACCTGCCCGGGGCAGCACCGACCGCCACCGTGATGTACACCCGCGGCGGGCCGATGCCCGCTACGGTGCAGGCACTGGGCGCACTCCCGGTCGGTGAAACTGTTCCCGGTCCGGCCATTCTGGCCGACCCGTACGCGACCATCGTGGTCGAGCCGGGCTGGGAGGCTGCCCGAGATCGTGACGGAGTTCTCTCGCTGCGGCGGGTGACACCCCGTGACTCGGGCCCGGCGGTGGGAACCTCGGTCGACCCGGTCACCCTGGAGGTCTTCAACAATCTGTTCATGTCGATCGCCGAGCAGATGGGCTACTCCCTGCAGAACACGGCCCACTCGGTGAACATCAAGGAGCGACTCGACTTCTCCTGCGCCATCTTCGATGCCGACGGCAACCTGGTGGCGAACGCCCCGCACATACCGGTGCATCTCGGTTCCATGAGCGAGAGCGTCCGGGAACTCGTGGCCGCACGCGGTCACGAAATGCGGCCGGGTGACGTCTACGCCCTCAACGCACCGTATGCCGGTGGGACTCATCTTCCGGACATCACGGTGGTGACGCCGGTCTTCGACCGGAATCGCCTCATCTTCTTCGTCGGCAGCCGCGGCCACCACGCAGACATCGGTGGCACGAGTCCCGGCTCGATGCCCTCGGACAGCCGCTCGATCCTCGATGAAGGCCTGGTCATCAGCAACTTCCTTCTTGTACGCGATGGCCGGTTCCGGGAGCAGGAGCTGCGCGCACTGCTCGGATCCGGGCGATATCCCGCGAGGGCGCCGGACCGCAACGTTGCCGACTTCCGGGCGCAGATCGCGGCCAATCAGAAGGGCGTCGGTGAACTCACCAGACTTGTGAGCCGCTACTCCCTGGCGACCGTGCACGCGTATATGAAGCATGTCCAGGACAATGCCGAGGAACACGTGCGCCGTGTCATCTCAACGCTGTCCGACGGGTACCACGAAGCGACCCTCGACGGTGGGGCCAGCATCCGCGTCGAGGTCCGGGTGGACCGCGATGCCCGTGAGGCGGTCGTGGACTTCACAGGGACGTCGCCACAACTGCCCACCAACTTCAACGCACCGCACGCCATCACTCGTGCTGCCGTTCTCTACGTGTTCCGCTGCCTCGTGTCCGACGACATCCCCCTCAATGACGGCTGCCTCATCCCGATCACGATCCGCCTGCCACCGGGCAGCCTGCTCGACCCGGAATATCCTGCCGCAGTGGTGGCGGGCAACGTCGAGACCAGCCAGGTGATCACCGATGCACTCCTGGCTGCCACGGGTGCACTGGCCAACTCGCAGGGCACCATGAACAATCTGACCTTCGGCAACGCCGAACTGCAGTACTACGAGACGATCGCGGGCGGCACCGGTGCGGGGGACGGATTCCACGGCGCCAGCGCGGTGCAGTCACACATGACGAACTCGCGCTTGACCGACCCCGAAATCCTGGAACTGCGGTATCCGGTCCGCGTCGATCGTTTCAGCGTCCGTCAGGGTTCAGGGGGTGCAGGACGCTGGTCTGGGGGCGAGGGGACGCGCAGGGAGTTGCGGTTCCTGGATGACATGACTGTGTCCCTGCTCTCCAACCGGCGTTTGACCGTCCCAGAAGGCCTGGCCGGTGGTGAGGCAGCCGCCGCTGGGCAGGCCTGGGTGATCCGCGCTGACGGCACCACCCAACCCCTCTCGGGTTGCGATCACACGCAGGTGCATCGAGGTGATGTCATCTGCATCCTCACCCCCGGTGGCGGCGGCTACGGACCACCCGACTGAGCAGCGGCGTTCCGATCCGACGGGGTGCCGGATTCATCCGGTTTGTGCGGGATTGGGCCGTCAGCCTTTGCGGCATGTCGCGGCTCACAGGCTCAGTCGCCCTTCGGCGACCCCGAGCAACACCGGCCCTCTGCAATACTGCTGTCGATCTTGGACCGACGATCAACGGGAGTCCGCCATGTGTCTGTCACCACAAGTCGATGTCGTAGCCGGGATCGGCATCACCGTCATTGCCATCGACGCAATCCGGCAGATCAAGACCGGGCGCATGCTCATGATCGGCGTTCTTCCAGCCATCTTTGCGCTGCACACATTCACCTCAGCCTTCGTGTGGTGGGGCTCCGACGGCACATTCAACCAGACGGTGTTCACCTATGCCTCGAACCTGTTCATGTTCATCGCGTTCGTCTTCTTCCCGATCTATGTCCCGATCGCGGTGCTACTCCTGGAACCGCCGGGCTGGCGACGCGACGCACTACTGATCCTGTCCGGGGCCGGCATCTTCTCCGGAGTGGACTACTTCATCGGCCTCGTCGGAGGCAATGCCTCAGCAGTCGCGTGCGACTATGCGATCAACTACCAGGTGGCCGATGTGTCCTCGGTCTCCGGAGGCCTCTACATCGCAGCGACGTGCGGCTCCATGCTGCTCTCCGGGTATCGTCCGCTGTTCTACTGGGGCATCGTCAACGCCGTGGGAGTCGCTGCTCTGATCTTCATCTCATCCCAGGGGCTGCCATCCCTGTGGTGCTTCTGGGCGGCCATCACGAGCTGGTTCGTCAACTGGCTGCTGCGTCGCATCGACCGCGAGCACGCTGAGGGGGAACCGTGGCCCTGGGAGACACACCCAGTCCCGGGCAAGCTGCCGCGTCACGCCAAGAGCAACGACAGCGGCTGAGCGCTGCCCGAGATCCCGGACACGGTGCTGACTGGCCGACGAGCCGAAGCGTTCGGGCACTGTCAGGCATCCTCCTGTTGCCGGGCCTCCTGCCGGTGACCATCCCGGGTGCGCGGCAGCCCCGGCTCCGGCCGTGACGGACCTGGTCCGCCGTACCCCGCGGCCAGTACGTATTCACAGGGCCATGGAGTGGCACAGACGTAGCAGAAGGGCTTCTCCCCATACTCCGACACGTCCTCGGGCCGACCGTGCCAGTTGTCACCGTGGTCCACGGGTCGCGTCGGATAGTGGTGCTTGCGGATCAGCCGTTCCAATCGTTCGAGGCGACTTTTGACGACCTCAAGCTGGGTAGCACTCTCGAGGATGCAGCGCGCAGCGGCGGTGATGATCGGGCTCAGTTCCGCATCGGTGAGGTAAGCGGCATCGGGGATGGCAGCCACGAATGCGCGCATGTCATCAGCCCAGTTGTCGGGTGAGGGCACCACCGGACCGGACCCCATTGCTCACCTCCCATGACAGGCGGGTGATAGCACAGTAACGCGTTGTAACTAGGTGACACAAAGCCGCAGGGCGATAGGTACAACTCCGGCGGGGAGCCCAACCAAGGCGGCGGCTGAATGTGCCCATAGCCGGATGAAACGGTCTCGACCTCAGCACACACCAACCAGGGGCCACGACCCTCCGTCACCGCTGGTACTGATATTCGGTCGCGTCGATCCAGCTTGGGGCGCCTGAGTCTCGTGTGCCGTGGCGTGGTGGGTGGAATTGCACTTCGTCGGCCGCCACGCACGACGCGTCACAGCGGTTGCGTTCGAACTGCACTCGGGGAGACGATCAATCACGAAACCCAGAGCCCGCGTTGGGGCTCCAACGGGGGGGCGGCGGCATGAAGAAGGCATTCCCACCCTCCTGGCAGCGGTTTCGTTGCCGACACGTTCGCAGTGCCGGGTGGCGCCGCACGCGGTGGAGATCCCGGGCACGACAGTGCAGGCTACGCCCAAGATCCTGCCACCGGGCACGGTCTGGGACGGAAAGCGATGCAACAAGCGGGGGAAGGTCGTTCGTGTGTGGGCGACGCCGACGAGAGCGCACTCTTCAAGTGCAAGAAGCACAAGCGCGGCAAGCTGAGGTGGGTCTCCAACGGTGGCGAACGCTACTGACAACAGTCAGCATTCGAGTTCACCCTGTCATCTCCAGCGGTCACTGCCAACACCGCCTGATACTTCTGTTCCTGCACACTCATCACCTTCATGACCCGAAGAGTGTCAAGGATCAACCGAAACAGATGTAAAGCATCAGCCGAAACACTGTAAAGCATGTGCCGACACAGAAATGTCAAGCATCAGGCGAAGTAATACACCTGTAGAAGTACACCGCCAGGGACTCGAACCCTGAACCCGCAGATTAAGAGTCTGCTGCTCTGCCAGTTGAGCTAGCGGTGCCCAAGAATCATATCAAAACTGCCGACGCGTTACCTATTTCAGTCCCCCGAGAGTTCGTCCAGATCCCGGAACTGCTCGAGCGACTCAGGATTCGCCAGGCCCTCGGTGTTTCGCACCGGTCGTCCGTGGATCACATCGGTGACCGCCAGTTCGGCGAGCTTGCCGGAACGCGTGCGGGGCAGGTCGGACACCGCCAGGATCTTCGCAGGCACATGTCTGGGCGAGGTGTGCTGACGGATGTGTGAGCGGATCCTGCGGTCCAGGTCCTCTGACAGTTCGAGGCCGGCCAACCGGACGAAGAGCACGATGCGGGTGTCGTCGTCCCACTCCTGGCCGACGGCCAGCGACTCCTCCACCTCTTCGAGGAGTTCCACCTGGCGGTAGATTTCCGCAGTGCCGATCCGCACCCCGCCGGCGTTGAGCGTGGCATCCGAACGGCCGTGGATCACCACGCCACCGTGTGTGGTCCACGAGGCGAAATCCCCGTGGGCCCAGACGCCGGGGAAGTCCGAGAAATAGGCGGACCGGTACCGCTGCTTGTCCGGGTCGTTGGCAAAACCGACGGGCATGGAGGGAAACGCCCGGGTGCAGACAAGCTCACCCCGCTCCCCCGGCCGGTCACGCAGGGACCTTCCCTCGTCATCCCAGACGCCGGCAGCGGTCCCCAGCGCCGGCCCCTGAATCTCGCCCGCGTACACGGGTCTGGTGGGGTCACCGAGCACGAAACAACCGCACAAATCCGTACCGCCGCTGATCGAGGCCAGGTGCACATCGGGCTTGATCTGCCTGTAGACGTAGTCGAACCCCTCAGCCGAGAGAGGCGAGCCTGTGGACGTGATCGTGCGCAATCGACTCAGATCGAAATCTGCGCCTGGAACCACGCCGAACTTCCTGCTCGCGTCGATGAACTTCGCGCTGGTGCCGAAAAGCGATACGCCCTCGTCCTCGGCAAGCCGCCACATCGAATCCTTGGCGGGACTGAACGGCGAGCCGTCGTAGAGAACGATGGTGGCCCCCGAGGCAAGCATCGTGACCAGCCAGTTCCACATCATCCAGCCGCAGGTCGTGTAGTAGAACACCCGGTCCCCGGGGCGGACATCGCAATGAAGCTGGTGTTCCGTGATCTGTTTGAGCAGTACCCCCGGCCCGCTGTGGACGATGCACTTCGGCTTGCCCGTAGTACCGGATGAGTACAGGATGAACGCTGGCGTACTGAAGGCGTCCCGACTCGGTTCGATCATTGCCCCGGAGTTCACCGCCGCGTCCCAGCCGGTGACCCGCTCGGACTCCGGTGGTTCGTCACCGAGCTCGGGCACGACCACCACCTGCTCGACACTCGGCAACCCGTCGAGCACAGCGGCGAGATCAGGCAGGCGCCTGTGCTGCTTGCCTCCGTAGACATAGCCGTCGGCCATCACCAGGAAGCGCGGATTCACCTGGCCGAAGCGGTCCAGAACCCCGGCCACACCGAAGTCCGGACTGGTGGAGGTGAAGACCGCGCCGATACTGTTCGCGGCGAGCATCGTGACCACCGTCTCCGGGATGTTGGGCATCCAGGCCGCAACCACATCCCCGGACTCAACGCCGTGGGCCTGGAGGAAGGCCGCCATACCGCTCACCTGGCTGCGCAGCTCCTGCCAGCTCAGTTCGCGACGGACACCATCCTCACGCCGGAAGACGATGGCGGTCTGCGACGCTCCCTCGCGCTCACCACCGGACAGCAGATTCTCCGCATATGAGATCCGGGCCTCGGGGAAGAACTCGGTCTCCAGCATGGGCGTCCCGGTAGGTGGGCGGACTGCGACTGGACCTGGTTCCCCGACCACGCCACACTCCTGCCACACCCGCTTCCAGAAGTCGTCGAGTTGGGCGAGGCTCCAGTCCTGTAGTGCGACGGAATCGGGCGGCGGACCCGGACAGCTTCGCCGAAACCTGTCCATGGCCGTGCCCCTGATGCGCTCGGCCGACGGTTGCCAGAGGAGTTCACCGGATTGCGCCATGCTCCATTCTGACTCAGCTATGGGGACATCCCGTCGCGGGGTTCGCCCCGCGCAGGAGTCCTGCGGGATCAGCAGCTCACAGGTAGAGGCCGGTCCCCGACTCATTGTGCCGGGCACCGGCCACGGCATGGATGTCCCGTTCACGCATGAGCAGATACTCCCGGCCCTGGATCTCGACACTCGAGCGGTCCTCGGAGTCGAACAGGACCCGATCACCGGACTCGATCGTCCGCACGTTCGGGCCGACCGCCACCACTTTGGCCCACGACAGTCGCTTGCCCACAGCTGCCGTGGCCGGGATCAGGATTCCACCGCTGGAGGTGCGCTCACCCTCCGGGCCACCCGTGGAGACCAGCACACGATCATGCAGGAGCTTGATCGCGTGCGTCTCGTCAGCATCCAGACCCTCAGCCATCACCGAGGTCACGCGGCTGCTTCGATGGCCAGCGGTACCCGACCCTTGGCAAGGTCGTCGCTGGTGACGATGACGGCAGGTCCTGCTGAGAGCTCTTTGGCGTTGCGGGCCACCTTCGCCACTTCGGGGCTGACAGCGCTTCTGGGCACAGGCACCCAGACCACTTCGCGCAGGCGCTGCAACTCACGGCGCCGGGCCCGGGCCTTGAGCCCGCGGCGCACGATGATGATGCCCACGACACCGATGGCGACCGCGACTACGCGCTCAGTACGCACAACACCGGTCTCAGGGTTGAAGAAGACGTCGTGTGCCTTCGCCTTGGCCTTGGCCATGAGGGCCTGCGGCGAGGTCTCGGCCTTGAGTTTGTCGATGTTGTCGACGAGGCGTGCACGGGTCTGGTCGATGTCAGCCTGGATCTCCTCGGTCGACCGCTCCTTCTTCGCGGCGCTCGAGGGCTTGGCGTCGGACTTCTTGGCCACGGGTCTCCTTCGTCCATGTTCTCGACGAGTCTACCGCCAGCGCGATCGCGACCGTCCCGGAGACCACTGACTGCCCAAGCAGTGCCTGGCCGGACCTGGACCGGCAACGGCTCACCGGAGGGCGCTGCGGCTCACCGTCGTGGGATCGAAGCCGAACGGCAACTCGAGGCGGTGAGCAGCCAGCAACTCCTTGTCGGCCAGCAACTCCGAGGTGGGACGGTCGGCAACAATCCTGCCGTCGCTGAGAATGACTGCCCTGGGGCAGATCTGCAGCGCGTACGGCAGGTCATGGGTCACCAGCAGCGTGGTCCTGCGCATGGCCAGCAGCACCTCGGCGACCTCCCGCCTGCTGGCAGGATCAAGATTCGAGCTCGGCTCATCCATCACCAGCACATCCGGGTCGGAAGCCAGCACGGTCGCGATCGCCACACGGCGACGCTGCCCCAGGCTGAGGTGGTGCGGTGGGCGATCGGCCACTGCAGTCATGCCGACCTGGGCCAGGGCGTCCTCGACGACCGTATCGAGCTCCGGAGGGCGCAAGCCTGCGTTCGCCGGACCGAAGGCGACATCCTGGCGGACGGTGGGCATGAACAGCTGATCGTCGGGGTCCTGGAAGACCAGGCCGACCCGTCGCCGGTTCTCCGACTTGTGGGAATCATCCACCGGGACACCCCCGACGTGGACATTCCCCCAGCTCGGCCTCAGCAGACCGTTGAGCTGCAGCATCAGCGTGGTCTTGCCCGCGCCGTTGGGGCCCAGGACAGCGACGCGTTCACCCTCATCGACGTTGAGATCGACGCCCCGCAATGCGTCGGTGCCGTCAGGGTAGGAATAGTGCAGGTCTCGCACCTGCACCACCTCAGCCACCGAGACCTCCGAGCATGTTCGCGAGCACGGCGACCACTGCGAAGCACACCGGGACACTGGCCGCGGCCAGCCAGGTCGCGAGGGGGACCGTCGCGCGGCTGTCCAGTTCGGGCATGCGCCCCGAATAGCCACGTGCGAGCATCGCCAGATGGACCCGCTCCCCCCGCTCGTAGGCCCGGATGAACAGTGCACCGAGGGACCTGCCCAGCATCGGCCACGCACGCGGTCCCCGCGCTTCGAACCCTCTGGCTTCGCGTGCCCGCGACATCCTGTGCCATTCGTCCACGACGACGTTGACGTAACGCACCATGGCCGCTGTCATCTGGACCAGCACCTCGGGCAGCCGCAGCCGCTGCAGACCATTGACGAAGTCGGCCGTCGAAGTCGTCGAGGCAAGGATCACCGACAACATCACTCCCAGCGTTGCCTTGGCCAGCAGCCCCCAGGCGGCCCACAAGCCGGCCTCGCTCAGCGTGACGGGCCCGACGGAGACCCTGGGCCCGGTCCCGAACACGGGCAGGAGCAGCGCGAAAACGACGAACGGCAGCTCGACCAGCAGCCTTGGGGCTACGGTTCGGAACGGGATGTGGGCAGCGAGCAGCAACAGCCGGACCAGGACGAAGTAGAGCAGGAATGCCCAGACAGCGGTCGGTGGCGTGGCGACGATGGCCACCACCGACCCGAGTACGACCAGGATCTTCACATGCGCCGGGAGTCCGTGAATCCGGGACTCACGGCTGACGTAGAGCCGTTCGGTGAGCACCGACGATGTGGTCGTGGGCACGTCAGGACCTCGCCGCTGAACTCCGTCGGCGCGACAGCAGGAAGAACCCGGCGAACGCCACGGTGCCGGTGATCGCGATCCCTGCAACTCCGACAAGCAGGCCGCTGCCCGAGGCCGGCTCTCCGTAGTCCGCAAGCGGAGAACCCGCCGTAGCCGAGTCCTGCGCACTCTCGGCAAACCCCTGCTGCTCAGCGACTGACTCGAGGCCATCGGGGTGAGAGCTCGCGAAGTAGACAGCCAGTACGACCACGAGCAGACAGCCGAGCAACGCACCTGTCACCAGCATTCTCGAGGTCCTGGCCGGCCCGCTGCTCCGGGTGGCTCCCGCTGTCGTTCTGGCGCTCATGCGGCAACCTCCACCGACTCCTGCTCGGCCCTGCGGCGCTTCACACCCGCGACAAGATCAGGCCGTAGCGCGAACACGGCCCCTACGATCAGTGCGGTGATCAGCCCTTCGACCAGCCCGATCACCACATGCACTCCCACCATGGCGAGCGTCACAGCGCCCACATCCAGCGCCGTCGTCCCGCCCAACCAGTACTCGAACGCGAACGCCAGCGAGGAGGCAACGATTGACAGCCAGCCGGCCACGGCGGCGGCACCGATGACCACGGCCCTGCTGTTGCCGAGACTGCGCACCACCAGCCGGAAGACCGGCCAGGCGACCAGCGTCGGCACGAGTGCCATATTGATGATGTTCAGACCCAGGGCGGTTATGCCCCCGTCGGCGAACAGCAGCGCCTGGATCATCAGTACAACTGTCACCGCCAACGGCCCGGCATAGGGACCGATGAGTATCGCCGCCAGCGCCGCGCCCATCAGGTGCCCACTCGTGCCCAGGCCCACCGGAAAATTGAACATCTGGGCTGCGAAGATGAAGACCGCGACCAGGCCCGCCAGGGGTGCAGTCGCCTCATCCAGGCTGCGCCTCGCGCCGCGCAGACACACCGCGACCCCGATCACTGCCACCCCACCGGCTGCCAGCGACACGGGCGCGTCGATGAAACCATCGGGTACGTGCATGGGCCACCCCATTTCCAGTGATCCTTATTGCACATGTCGTGCAATAAGGATCACTATACCCATCGGGGGTCACCGCCGGGCAAGAGGTCCAGCCACGCTGGGGTATCCAGCCTGTGAGAAGGTACAACCATGACCAGACTCGAGCCCGGCGACACCGCACCAGACTTCACCCTGCTGAACGACAAGGAGGAGGAGGTGAGCCTGCACGACTTCAGGGGAAAGACTGTGGTGTTCTACGCCTACCCACGGGCCATGACCCCGGGCTGCACAACGGAGGCGTGCGACTTTCGGGACTCCCTGGACTCGCTCAACGCCGCAGGGGTCTCGGTCATCGGTATCTCTCCGGACAAGCCGGCGTCGCTGGCGAAGTTCCGCGAGAAGGAGGGCCTCACCTTCACGCTGGTCTCCGATCCCGACAAGAAGGTGCTCGAGGAGTACGGCTTCTTCGGCGAGAAGAAGAACTACGGCAAGGTCGTCATGGGTGTGATCCGTTCAACGGTTGTGATCGATCCTGAAGGCAAGATCCAGGAGGCGCTCTACAACGTCAAGGCGAAGGGCCATGTCGCTCGACTGCGCGGACTCCTGGGAATCGACTGAGCCAGGAGGTGACCGGGGGCCCGCTGAGGAGCTACTTCTCGAATTCGGTGGGTTCCTCGAGCTCCAGGATGGCGGCCCTGATCGCTTCCATCCGTTCGTCCAGTACCGCCTGGGCATCGTACAGGCCACGGTTGTAGTAGTAGGGGCCCAGCTCGGAGGAGATGAACGAGATCAGGAACTCGGCCTCGAAGCGATCGACCTCGATTTCGAACGACTGGTGCATGTGACGAGTCACCTTGTCCACCAGGATCTTCAGTTCCAGCTCGGAGAACTCGATCTGCGCCACGGGGAACCTCCGTTGTCGACTGCAGTCAGTGTCCCGTAACCTGATGATGAGCTTCACCCAATGGGCGAGCATGACGCCGTTCGTGGTCTGCGAAACCGGCAAACCGCCACGAACAACCACCGTGGTTGTGGAACCCGCACCCTGGGGAACCCGGTCCAGCGTCACCGTCGGACCCAGGCGAAGCACGCGGGTGTGGCGGAATTGGCAGACGCGCAGGATTTAGGTTCCTGTGTCTTCGGACGTGAGAGTTCAAGTCTCTCCACCCGCACAAGCCCTTTGGCACGGCACTGGCCCGCCCCTTGCAGGGGTCAGGCCTGCTGCTCCTGTTGCGCCCGGTCGCTGGAAGTC
This sequence comes from Actinomycetota bacterium, assembly GCA_020438795.1. Taxonomy (GTDB): domain Bacteria; phylum Actinomycetota; class Actinomycetes; order S36-B12; genus JAGQTY01. The sequence continues at coordinate 52,681 of JAGQTY010000013.1, read as the reverse complement.
GTCAGATCGATTGCCTGCTCAGCCGCGGATGATGCCGTCGTTGCAGCGCTCTGCTCGTCCGCCGGGTCCGTGCGCAGCCAGACCGTCCGCTGCTGGAACGGGATCTCGATGCCCTGCTCGTCGAAAGCGGCCTTGATGCGCTCACGAAGCACGCGTGCGGCAGTCCACTGCGTGCCCGGGTGTGTCTTGACCACCATTCGAAGCACAACGGAGTCGGCTGCCAGATCCTCGACTCCCCAGACTTCGGGAACCTCGAGCACGGAATCGCTGTATTCCGGATCTGTGGCGAATTCCTCACCAACCTTGGTCATGGCAGCTTTGGCCTTCGGCACATCGGTCGCGTAGGCGACTCCGATGTCCAGGACGCTGCGCGACCAGTCCTGGCTCATGTTCCCAACCCGCATGATCTCGCCATTGCGAACGAACCAGAGCGATCCGTCGACCGACCTCAACTGGGTCGTGCGGAGCTGCACCTCCTCAACGGTCCCCGTTGCGTCCCCGACGTCAACAACGTCGCCGACGCCATACTGATCCTCCATCAGGATGAAGATGCCGGACAGGAAGTCCGCCACCAGGGACTGCGCTCCGAAGCCCAGTGCGACACCAACGATGCCCGCACCAGCGATCAACGGCGCGAGATCGAATCCGAGTTCCCCGAGAATCAGCAGCACCATCAGTGTCATGACGATGATCGTCACGATATTGCGGAACAGTGCGCCGAGTGTCTTGGCCCGCTGAGCCTTGCGCTCCGCGACGATGAGCGCGCGCCCGGAGTCTTCAGGCACATCGACGACGGAGGCAGCCCTTCTGGCGACCGCCCGCTTGAGTAGCGCCAGAAGCACCCAGCGCAGCACGAGCGCCGCGGCAATGATGAACGCGATGCGAACCGCAGACGGCAGGGCGTCCTGGAACCACCAATCGGTGGAGGCCAGGTTGGCGGCCGCATCCGTCACGGCTTCGGTAGCAGGGGCGGGTTCCTCTGCAGCCTGGATCGAGAACGAGGAAGGAAGGGTGTCCATGTCTCTATTGACCGCTGCTGATTCGCTCGCGCCAAACGGCGAACGTATGGCCTTGGTCACACGAGGTGGATTTGATCTCTGCGGGGCGCCCGGGCGGGCAAAGAGCGGGGCAAAAGACCCTTGTTGGTTGGACCGTATCGGACGCCAAGTACCGAGACGGCCCCATCTCGCGCGGCCACCGCAATCGCTATCGGCGGAGTAAATGGGGTCAGTCGCCCAGCTCAGCGAGGATGTCCGGAAGCCATGACAAGACCGACACATGCCCTTCTCCCGCAAGCAGATGCCACTCACCACCGAGTAGGGAGGCTGCCACTGACTCTCCGACCGAAGGCAGCACGTTGACATCTGCGTCGCCGTGCCAGACGGACACGGGAATGGAGATTTCGGAAATACTGAATCCCCAAGGCTCGGAGTACAGCGTCGCGTCCCGCATGGCGCCGGCAGTCCCGTTCGCGAATGCCGCACGCCATGTCGCCATGAGTCCGGCGGCTGCTTCCTGGTCCTTCAGGTAATCACGATCGCATTGCGGCAGCACGACGGACGCAAGGCCGAGCCCCACTGGATCGGGGGTGAAACGGCTCAACAGGCTCATCGACCACATCAGCCCGGTACGGACCGGTTGCGGGGTGGTGGTGTAGACCAGTCCGACGCTGCGGCGCATTCCTGGAGTCCCCGGTGGCCCGACCGGCGCGACACAGGCCACGCCGGAGATCCGATGCGCGATGGCATGGGCGCATGCCAATGCGTAGGGACCGCCGCCGGAGTAGCCGATGACGGCGAAGGTCTCCCAGCCGAGTTCGTCGGCCACCTGCAGGACGTCGGCGGGCCATTGCCCGATCCGGCGTCCCGGCAGGTCGGTAGAACTGTCATAGCCGGGCCGTGAGATGGCGACCACCTCGACACCTGCAGCACTCGCCGCCTGCTCGGCCGGGTCTGCGAGGCGGTAGTCTCGCCGCGACCCCGGGTAGCCGTGGAAGAAGAACACCGGCGTTCCGCCCGGCTGTCCGTACCTCTCGATCGCCAGCAGGCGGCCATCGGCCAAGACCACTGTGGAATCCATGCCCATGCGTCCAGGCTAGGGTCCCGAGTGGATTACCGTCGGTCCGGCCATTGAGCATTCGGAACTCCCACAGCCAGCCACGACCCACGGGGGACGGCCAGGGTTCGGCTCAGGTTTGCTGCGCCAGCCGGCCGCGGCACGGCCGATCGCCTCGCGGTGTTCCGGGCTCATCCGGTCCAGGTGCTTCACCATCGCGGACGTGCGTGGGTTCCGTTCGAAGAGCTCGCGATGATCGGCCACGAAGGACCAGAAGAGACCGTCCTAGATGTAGTGTCAGCGCATCGGGGGTAACAAACCGCAGCGGCGTTCCTCGCGACATCCGGGCATCGTCGCTCAACCATCGGTGACGATGATGCCTCGTCCGCTGCCCTTGGCCTCGTACAGACACTTGTCAGCACGTTCAAGCAGACCTGCGAAGTCCCGGTCCTCCTGCGAGCGTTGCGCCACTCCTGCGCTCAGCGACAACCGGACATCCCTGAAGGCCTTCTGGCACGTCGATTCCTCGGTCACGGCTGCGAGAACCCTGTCCAGAGCCACCGAGGCCTCCTCCCGTGTCGTGCCGTAGAAGACGATGGCGAACTCGTCACCCCCGAGTCGGCCCAAGGCTTCCTCGGTGCGCGTCACCTGGGCACAGCATTGCGAGACGGTGGCGAGCATCCGGTCACCCGCCATGTGGCCGTAGCGGTCGTTGATCGACTTGAAGTGGTCGACGTCAAGCATCGCGACGCTCAGAGGTTGCTCGTGCCTGACCGCGCGCCGGAACTCCCGTTCGCCGAGCAGATGGAACTGTTCCCTGTTGAGCGCTCCGGTGAGCCGGTCGGTGTTGGCGACAATCCGGAGTTCGAGTTCCCGCGTCGCGATGGCGGCCAGGTCCTCCAGGATGGACAGTTCGTCCTCGGTCAGTTCCCTGGGCTCTGTGTCGATCACGCAGAGGGTACCGAGGTTGTGGCCGGTACTGGTTCGAAGCGGAGCACCGGCATAGAAACGGATGTCCGGGTGGCCCAGTACCAAGGGATTGTCCATGAACCGTTCGTCCCTGGTCGCGTCCGGCACGGTGAGCACGGAACTGTCCGACAGTGCATGGGCACAGAAGGCTTCCGATCTACTCGTCTGCCGGACGTCGAGACCAACGATGGACTTGAACCACTGCCGATCAGCATCGACCAGGGACACCAGCGCGATCGGAGTCCCCAGTATCCTGCTCGCCAGCCGCGTCAGGCGGTCGAAGATCTCCTCGGGCTCCGTGTCGAGCACTTCGGCCGCCCGCAGTTCCGCGAGTCGGTCCTCCTCATCCGGAGGGATCGGAGCTGGCATCCATTCCCCCAATGTGACTGAGTCCTTCAAGTCTGCCCGGTGACGTGGGCCGATGCCCGTCGAGGCCTTCTACGCAGCCTGTCCGGACCTTACTCGGCTGCGTACCTACTCCACCGGGCGGGGAGGACGAGGGTGACTGAGGAGGGCCGCCGCCTCGCGCGGTCAACGGCCGTTCGTCACGTACTCACGAAGCCGAGCAGCAGACATGCCGGCGATACCGCAGCGCTGCACAGTCCTGCCCTCTGCCCGGAAGTCCCGGCCGAGCAGCGCACCAGCCAGGGTGATAACCGAGCCCATGATGCTGGTCCCGACGTCGATCTGGGCGCCGAGCTGTGAGTAGATGGTCAGCCCGATCGGGACGTCCTCGGTGAGGTAGCGGCTGTCGACGGTCATCGGCCCCTTGATGCCCTGCAATGCGGCAACACCGCGGATCACCGACCAGAAGCTGTCCCCCTTCGGCCCGTAGCCCATCTTCCAGTAGGTGTCCTTGAGGCTCAGAATGTCGAGGTCCAGGGCACGCCCGATGCTCAGCCGTTCCTCGTCGATCGCCTCGACAGCCTGGCACACATGCGGGGTGAGGCCCTCCTCGTAGTAGTAGAACTCACCACGGCTGTACTCGATCCGGCTGGCGGACAGCAGCACGCCGAGGCAGTGCAGGGTTGGGTTCGGGTTGTTCAGACCGGCCTCGAGCACATCTCTGAGGATCTCGATACCCGGGTAGAGATCCGCCAGGATGGGAGCGACCCGGTCCGTGGCATCAGCCGGGAACACGCCGGCGGCGACGATCTTGCGGCGGCCGAACACCCTGACCCTCGTGGGAGTCTCGATCCTGGTCGCGTAGGGCAGCGCGGCGAACTCCGTGATGGTGATGTCCGCGGCCACACCGAGTCCACGGAGAACCTCGGCGAACTCCAGGCTCCCCAGTGAACCGGGCATGAGGGCGACGTTCATGCCGTCGGCCAGCAGCGGCGCGAGTCGTTCCGCGAAGTAGCGCTGCACATTCGTCGGAACGACGATCAGTATCAGGTCAGCGTCGGCGACGGCCTCCTCCAGGTCGGCCTCAACGCGGAGCCTGGCCACACCCTCGATCTCCCCCACTGCCGTGATCTCGCTCGCGGCCGCGACTTCGTTGAGCTGATCCCGGAAGGCCCTGGCCTCATACAGAGTGATTCCGTGTCCGAGCAGGCTCAGCTCCGCAGCTGCTGCCCGGGCACCATTGCCGCCCCCGAGGATCGTCACGTTCCTGCGCATCCGTACCCCATTCCCGTCCCTCAGCCGCATCGTAGGTGGCTGCGTTCCCTGATGCTTGCCCACACCACGACTGCGAGCAGCCTGCCCGGGACGAACAGATGAAGGACACACGGCCCCCGGGATGCATCGGGACAGCAGCACGGCCCCTAGAATCCGGATCGTGGCTCCAGTTCCCGCATCGACCGATTTCCAGGACACCCGCTACGAGGTCCACAAGGGGACCGCCACCATCACGATTGACCGGCCGGATCGCTACAACGCCTTCCGGGCGCGCACGGTCGATGAGCTCATCACAGCTTTCCGGCTGGCCTGGGCCGACCCGGGCATCAGGGCGGTGATCCTGACCGGCGCAGGCGACAAGGCCTTCTGCACCGGCGGGGATGTGAAGCAGCGGGCGGAGACAGGCGACTACGGCCCCAGTGAGAGCGGCATGTTCGAGATCGGACGGCTGCACCGGGTCATCCGGGACATCCCCAAACCTGTGATCGCAGCCGTGAACGGCGTCGCCGTAGGGGGCGGCCATGTGCTGCACGTGCTCTGCGATGTCACCATCGCCGGGGAGTCGGCGAGGTTCGGCCAGGCCGGACCTCGTGTGGGCTCCTTCGACGCCGGCTTCGGCTCGGCATACCTGGCGCGCGTTGTCGGGGAGAAGAAGGCCCGGGAGATGTGGTTCTGGTGCCGGCTGTACTCCGCTTCTGAGGCGCTGAGCATGAACCTCGTCAACAGAGTCGTTCCCGACGACCGGGTCCTCGATGAGGCGCGCGAATGGGCTGCAGAGGTGGCCACCAAGAGTCCGACAGCGATCCGGTTCCTCAAGCAGTCGTTCAACGCGGACACCGACCACCAGGCAGGCCTGAGCAACCTGGCCATGTCCGCGCTGGATCTCTTCACAGACTCGCCGGAGGGTAGGGAAGGCTCGGCGGCCTTCACCGAGAAGCGCGATCCGGACTTCGGCAGATTCACGCAATGATCCTGAGGCCGGACGTTTGTAGAAACACTCGCCAGCGGGCGGGAGACAGGGAGATCACGACATGCCAGGCAGGCAGGGCATGAGCCCACTGGAACTCCTCGACGTGTCGGGTTCGATCGCGGAATCCGACCTCGCCATGCAGACAGCGGTGGCCCGCTTCGTTGAGGAACGCATTCGCCCACACATCGGCGCCTGGTTCGAACAGGGCCGGATGCCAACCAGGGAGCTCGCACGGGAATTGGGCCGCCTCGGCGTCATGGGGATGCACCTGGACGGCTACGGCTGCCAGGGCAGCACCGCCACCTCCTACGGCCTGGCCTGCCTGGAACTCGAAGCCGGCGATTCCGCGATCCGGTCACTCGTGTCGGTCCACGGGTCGCTGGCCATGTTCGCGATCCACCGATTCGGGTCGGCTGAGCAGAAGCAGGAGTGGCTACCCAGCATGGCGACAGGCGAAGTGCTCGGCTGCTTCGCACTGACCGAGCCGGACTTCGGTTCCGATCCCGGTGGCATGCGTGCGCGCGCACGTAGAGACGGCGAGGACTGGCTGCTGAGCGGCGCGAAGATGTGGATCACGAACGGTTCGGTGTCTGATGTGGCAATCGTGTGGGCCAGGACCGAGGAGGGAATCCGGGGGTTCCTGGTACCCCTTGCCACCGCTGGCGTCTCCGCACCCGACGTGAGCGGAAAGCTGTCGCTGCGCGCCTCGATCACCAGCGAACTGCTCCTCGACGATGTCAGACTGCCCGCCACTGCCGTGCTGCCGGAGGCCAGTGGACTCGGCGCCGCCCTCGCATGCCTCAATGAAGCACGCTTCGGGATCGTGTTCGGCGCGCTCGGTGCCGCCCGCGACTGTCTGCACGCGACACTCAGCTATGCGCAGCACCGCACGCTCTTCGACAAACCACTGGCGGCCTACCAGATCACGCAGACCAAGCTCGCCGACATGGCACTTGAGCTTGGCAAGGGGATGCTGCTCGCCCTGCACGTGGGCCGGCTCAAGGATTCCGGGGATCTGCAGCCCGCCCAGGTGAGTCTCGGCAAGCTCAACAACGTGCGCGAGGCCCTGCGCATCGCCAGGGAATGCCGCACAATTCTTGCGGCCAACGGCGTGACCCTGGACTACCCAGTGATGCGGCACGCGAACAACCTCGAGTCGGTGCTCACCTACGAGGGCACCTCCGAAGTGCACCAGCTCATCATCGGACAGGCGCTGACCGGGCTGCCTGCCTACCGGTGAGGCCGGACCACGGCTGAGCCCTTGGCCGGGTACCCCGCCAGCAGAGCGCGACCGAATCGTCAGACACTGTTGGCTCCGATTTCCCCGGCGCGAAATCCCTGATTACACCAGCACCTGTTGACTGAACGGTGACGGAGGGAGTCGCACATGAGGAACAGTGCCTGCACCGACCATCCCGGCGGCGAGACCGGATACGCCTGTTGCACACAGAGAGAACCGGGGCTGTCCGAAACCGTTGCGCTGAGCCTCGCCAGGCATGCGTGCACGATGATCGGCTGGTCGGAGCGTCCGGTAGCCGGCCTGCATCGCTTCTGGGTCCGTCGTCTGGCCGAGCATCGGGAACCGCAAGCACCCCGTGCCCAGCAGCGACATCGGGTGCAACTGCCGGGACAACGTGACCGTGCGCGCGTCGAGCGGCTCTTCCACGAAGGTGACGTCTGATCGGCAAGACCCGGTCCCCGGGCTGACGGACTCAGTGCTCGTGGGGCTTGGTCCGGGGTTTGGGCAGTTGCAGCTTTCGCTTGGCCGCATCCTGCCAGCCCTGCGGCACGTCAGCCAGCGCGGCGAGCATGTTGGCCCCCGCCCCACTGGAGTATCGAGCTCTCGGACGGTGGGAGGTCAGGGCCAGCATTATCGTTTCGGCGACGACTTCAGTCTCCTCTCCCCGCTCCTCCTGCTTGATGAATGCGCCCATGACATCCTCGAAGGCAGCCTCGTAGAGTTCCCTGCCCCTGGCCGACCAGCGAGACAAAGCCCTCGCGACCCTGTCCGCAGTGATCTCCCGCGCACGGGTGTTGTTTCGTCCCGGTTCGACCACGATCACGCTGATGTCCCACGGCTCGAGCTCGATGCGCAGGGTCTCTGCCAGCGTCGTCGTGGCTGCCTTCGACGAGGCAAGCGGACCGACGAACGGTACGGCCCCGGTGTCATCGGACGGACCCAGGAACACGATGCGCCCCCGGGCCCGCCGCAGCAACGGGAGCAGCGCCTGTGTGACCGCCAACTGGCCCACGGTGTTCACTTCGAAGATGCGACGCAACCGGTCGATCGGCACAAGTTCCAGGGGTGCGGGGGTATCGATAGCCGCCACGTTCACCAGCGCGTCGAGCCCCGCCTCGCCGACGTGCTGCCGGATCCTGCTGGCCATTGCGGTGATCTGCGCCTTGTCCGTCACGTCGAGGGACAATTCGGTGGGATTGCTCGAACCGATCGCATCACGACCGTTGCGGGGATCGTAGAGCCCGGCTATGACGTGGAAACCAGCCTCCTGCGCCGCGGCCACGGTGGCAGCTCCGAAGCCGGAACCTGCTCCGGTCACGAGCACATGCGGCAGTTCACAGGCCATGGTTCTCCTCCCTGCCACAACTCTGCCGAGCACGTGGACGGATTGCACCGCCAACCCGGGAGCCGTCGGCGTCCGGGTGCCGGATTCGTCCCGCATTGCGCCGGTCCACTGCGTCGACACCACCGGACGGTAGAGTCATGTGCAAGAGACAGGAGCACTCATGGCCCTCATCATCTTTCTCATCATCCTCGCGATCGTGGTTGTCGGCGGCGTGGCCTTCGCAATGGTCGCGATCAACAATTCCGTGGTCAACGCCCGGAACAAAGTCGACGAGGCCTGGGCCCAGATCAGCGTTCAGCTGAAGCGTCGCCACGATCTCATCCCCAACCTGGTCTCGGCCGTCAAGGGATACGCCAGCCATGAACAGACGACGCTCGACAATGTGATCAAGGCCCGCAACGCCGCACTCGGCACGGAGAGCGACCCCCACGCCGCGGCACAGGCGGAGAACCAGTTGTCCGGTGCGCTCAAGGGATTGTTCGCCCTGTCGGAGTCCTACCCGGACCTGAAAGCCTCACAGAACTTCGCCCAGCTGCAGAAGGACCTGGTGGACACCGAGGACAGGATCGCCTTCAGCCGCCAGTACTACAACGACGTGGTCAGGCAGTGGAACACCAAGATCGAAACGATCCCCTACCGTTCGGTGGCCCGCAGGATGGGAGCGCACCGCCGGGAGTACTTCCAGGTCGAGGACTTCGAGAGCGCCCGCTATCAGCAGGCCATCTCCGACGGCGAGGAGAGCAAGCCCCCCGAGATCGGGTTCTGATCCGCCATGTGGATAGTTCTCGGCATCCTCGCCCTCTTCCTGCTCTTCCTCGGCTACCGGTTCTCGCCGGTTCGGGTGGCTGGCACCGTCATCGCCTTCATCGTGCTTCTGCTCGCGGGCCCGATCGCCGATCTGGTGAACTCGTTCGATACGAGTTCCTCCACAGACACCTCGATCCTCAAGAACTACGAGATCGATTACACGCTCGGTGCCGATGGGGCACTGACCATGGACGAGACCCAGACGGTGCTCTTCACCCAGAGCCGACGCGGCATCTTCCGGTTCTGGGATGAGACCGACAACCAGGATTCCAGCATCGAACACCCTGTCCGTGTGGTCAGCGTCGAGCGGTGCACCACCGCCAACGAGAACTCCTGCGTCACCGAGCCATATACGACGTACTACGAGGACGGCTACTACGTGGCCAAGATCGGGGTCGCCAGCAAGAGCTACCCGGCCGGGACCACGATGATCTACCGGATCAGGTCCGTCACGACCAATGCCATCACCCACGTGGCCGATGCGACCAACTACCAGTGGTACTGGAATGTGCTGCCGCAGAACGACATGCGGATCGAGAAGGCGAAGATCACCGCTGCCATGCCCGCGGCGCCCATCCCGCCGGTGAAGTGCCTGATCGGAGAATCAGCGTGCACGGTCGAGCAGACCGGGGACAACGGCCTCGAGATGACTGCGACGAACATCTCGCCACGGACTCCGGGCTCCTGGCTCGTGGAACTGCCCCCCGCCGGACTGACGGCCCAGGACGTGAGCACCGGCACCATCTGGGAGAACGGCGTCACACGGGTCGTGATGGTCCTCATCGGTGTACTGGTGGGATTGTGGCTCTACTGGGAGGGCAACCGGCGCAAGGAGCCCAAGCCCAGCGAGGCGCCCCAGTTCGCCGAACCGGATGCCGACTTCCTGCCCGCTGTGTGGACCTGGAAGGAGAAGCCGACCGGCAATGCCTTCCAGGCGATGATGCTCAAACTCCAGGATGACGGAGTCTTCCAGATCCGGCCGGAGATGTCCGGGCAGACCGTCAGCCAGAATCCGTCGTACTTCGACGTCTACCGGACCGACCAACCGACCCCTCCCGAGATGACCGGCGCCGATGACGTCGTCAACGGTCTGGGAATCTCCTACCAGGGTCAGGCCGTGCGGATCCAGAAGAATGACAAGGACATCGGCAAGAAGGTGCAGAACATCACCACGTCGCTGCAGTCCGACACCCGACGGCAAGTGATGGCTCAGGGTCTGGCGGTGAGCTCGCCCGGCGGCATGCTGATCAACTTCCTCGCCGCCGTTCTCGCGCCGCTCGCCCTGCTGAGCGTGGCCTGGAACCTGTCAGCCTTCCCCGCGGCGATGTTCGCGATCGCTTCGATCGGCGGATGGTGGTCATCCTGGACGAACGCCACGAACCTCACGGAGAAGGGTCTGCATGCCAGGGACCAGGTGAACGGCCTGCGCGTCGCGCTGGGCACCAAGGCGTCCATCGAGCGCTATGACTACTCCCTGCGCGCGCGGTACTTCATGCACTTCCTGCCGTGGGCCGTAGCGCTGAACTGCGCCGACGAGTGGGCCGAGGCGTGCAAGCCCGACGACCCGGGTCAGATGGACGATCCGGTCTATCACTCGTACTGGACCACCTACATGCTGGCCAACTCGATGTCCTCGACGATCTCGTCGGTGTCACAGAGCGCCGTCTCGTCGTACTCGGCGAGCACCTCATCCGGTGGCGGGGGCGGAGGGTTCAGTGCTGGCGGCGGCGGCGGCGGTGGCGGCGGCGGTTCCTGGTAGCCCACGGGGGCTGCCGGCACCTCTCAGAGATCGATGCCGGTGAGGACCAGCACTCGCGCGTGGGTGAGATCCTCCATCGCGGCCAGCAGTCCTTCACGGCCCACGCCTGAGGACTTCTCGCCGCCGTAGGGCATCTGGTCGGCCCGGAACGAAGGCACATCACCGATGACGACCCCTCCCACTTCCAGTTCCCGGTGGGCCCGGAAGGCCACTCGCAGGTCGTGGGTGAACACGCCTGCCTGCAACCCGAACCTCGAACCGTTGATGGCCTCGAACGCCTCGTCGGCATCCCTGACGCGTGTCACGGTGATCACCGGTCCGAAGACCTCCTCACAGCTGACCTTGGCGTCGCCCGGTACGTCGGCCAGGATCGTGGGGGCGACGCTGTTCCCGTCACGGGTGCCACCGGTCAGTAGGCTCGCGCCACCCGCCGTGGCCTCACCGATCCAGTCGATGATGCGCTGCGCCGCTGCGGCGTTGATCACCGGACCGACGACGGTGTCGGGTTCCCACGGGGAGCCCGTCGGCAGCGCCTCGAAGGCACCCACCAGCCGCTCCAGCACTGCGTCGTAGATGCTGTCGGCCAGCAGGACTCGCTGCACGGAGATGCAGGACTGTCCGGCCTGGTAGGTGGCGAAGGTGGCAATACGATCCACCGCCCAGTCGATGTCCTGCTCACCTGACCAGTCGGACAGGACCGCAGCGGCCGCGTTGCCACCCAATTCCAATGTCACGTGTTTGTGTGGGACCTCTGCCTCGATCGCGTAGCCGACCCGCTCCGAACCGGTGAAGGAGACGATGGGCAGGCGGGGGTCAGTCACCAGCCGGGCGGTTCGTTCATTGTCCAGCGGGAGCACCGACCAACTGCCCTCGGGTAGCTCCGTCTCAGCAAGCACTTCGCCGAGCAGCAGCGCAGTCAAGGGGGTCGCGGGGGCGGGTTTGATGACGATCGGAGCTCCGACCGCAAGTGCCGGGGCCACCTTGTGAGCGACCAGATTCAGCGGGAAGTTGAACGGAGCGATCCCCAGCACCGCGCCGAAGGCAAACCGTCGCACAATGGCGGTGCGGCCTGCGGCCGCCGGGTCGGTGTCGAGGCGTTGCAGCTCGCCCGACCAGCGCCGGGTCTCCTCAGCCGCCCACCGGAACGTCGATGCCGCCCGGTTGACCTCCGCCGCCGACCACTTGACGGGCTTGCCGGTCTCGGCGGTGATCGTGCGGACGAATTCCTGCGAACGAGAAGAGATGCTGGCACTGATGTGATCCAGGGCCGCAGCACGCTGCGCTGCACTCAGCCGCCGGCACGGCCCCAGTGCCGCCTCGGCGGCCACGACGGCCTCCTCCACGTCGGCATCCGCCGGTACGTAGTAGTCCCCGGCGTGCGCGCCGTCGAACGGTGAGTCGACGGCGGCAGCCGTGCTCGACGTCCGTGGCTCACCAGCCACATAGAAGGGCTGCGTCATGACAACTCCTGCTCCATCAGAACCTCGACCAGCACCCCGAGCCCCTCCCGCAGCAACTCCTCACCGATCACCAGGGGCGGCAGCAGCCGGATGACGTTGCCGTGCGTGCCCGCGGTCAGCACCACAACGCCGAGCTGGGCACAACGCGCGGCCACGGCCCTGGCAAGGTCGCTGAGATGCTGCCCGGTCCGGGAATCAATGAGCTCCAGTGCGAGCATGGCGCCGCGACCCCGCAATTCAGCGACGAAGTGGAGTTCCAGCAGTGGGGCGAGCACCTCGCGGGCGACCTGTTCGATCCGGCGCGCCGCCGCGTTGAGATCGTCGCTGGCCATCTTGTCGATCGTGGCCAGCGCGGCCGCGCAGGCCACCGGATTGCCACCGTAAGTCCCGCCCATGCCACCCACGTGCACGGAGTCCATCAGGTCGGCTCTGCCCGTGACCGCCGAGACGGGGAACCCATCAGCGATCCCCTTCGCCAGTGTCATCAGGTCCGGGATCACCGCTTCATGCTCGCAGGCGAACCAGTCACCGGTCCGGCAGAAGCCCGTCTGAACCTCATCGGCGATGAACACCACACCGTTGTTCCTGCACCACTGCGCCAGCGCCGGCAGGAATCCCGCAGCGGGGACCAGGAACCCTCCCTCTCCCTGAATCGGTTCGATGATCAGTGCCGCGAGATCCTCGGCCCCGATCTCGGCCTCCAGCCTGGTGATCGTGCGTCTGGCGGCCTGCTCACCGTCGAGTTCATCCTTGAGCGGGTAGGACGTGGGGACCCGGACGACCCCTGGCGTGAACGGACCGAACCCCCTCTTGAACGGCATCGCCTTGGCGGTCAGCGCCATGGTGAGGCTGGTGCGGCCGTGGTAGGCGTGCTCCACAGCAGCCACCTGGTGCTTTCCTGTGGCCACGCGGGCGATCTTCACGGCGTTCTCCACGGCCTCCGCCCCGGAGTTGAACAGCACGGACTTCTTTGGACCGTCACCCGGCACCAGCTCGTTGAGTCTTTCGCACAATGCAACATAGGGTTCATACCCGGTGACCATGAAGCAGGTATGCGTCACCGCCTGCGCTTGCCGCGAGGCCGCAGCAACAACATCCGGATCGCTCACACCGACGCTGGTGACCGCGATCCCCGAACCCAGATCGATGAGCTGATTGCCATCGACGTCGCGCAGGATGCCACCTGCACCCTCGGCGACGAAAACGGGAACGGCCATGCCCACGCCGGCCGAGATCGCATCCTTGCGGCGCTCCAGCAATCGCTGTGAGGCCGGTCCGGGAATTCCGGTCACCAGTTCCCGCTTCTGTTCCAGCATGTTCTCCTCCGCAGCCCTCGGCACAGAGTCTGTCAGCGGGGCCCTGAGGTGTCCTGCGCAGAGACGCCACCGGCCGATGGCGCACAGCCTCACCAGCCGGAAAGTACCACCTTGCCGAACGCTCCCCCATCGCGAAGCAGCTCATGTGCCGCCTGCGCCCGGTCGAACGGCAGGACCGTGTCGATCACCGGCCTCATGCGACCGGCGGCATACAGGGGCCACATCTGCTCTACGACCCCGCGGCAGATCTCGGCCTTCTCCGCCGCCGGCCGGAATCGCAGGGAGGTCGCCGTGATACTGGCTCGGCGTGCGAGCAGCCGGCCGAGGTTCAGCTCTCCCCGGACACCGCCCTGGAGCCCGATCACAACCAGGCGCCCACCGACCGCGAGGCTGGCCACGTTGCCCGGCAAGTATTTGGCTCCCATGATGTCGAGGATGACGTCCACCCCTGCCCCGTCGGTCTGCTCGGCGATGACCTCCGCGAAGTCCGACTCACGGTAGTTGATGATGCAGTCGGCGCCGAGCTCGGCGCAGCGTACGCCCTTCTGGTCGCTGCCGACGGTGACGAACACCTCAGCCCCGATGGCCTTGGCGTACTGGATCGCACAGGTGCCTATCCCACTACCGCCCCCATGGATGAGTACGCGCTCGCCCGCCCGAAGTCCGGCAACCATCGTCAGATTCGACCAGACGGTACACGCCACCTCGGGCAGCCCCGCGGCAGCCACCGGAGAGACCCCCTCCGGAACCGGCATCAGCTGACCGGCCGGGACCGCAACGAGGCTGCCGTAGCCACCCCCGCTCAGCAGAGCACAGACCTGCTCGCCCACGCCAGCATCTCCGTCGCCTGCAACCACGGTCCCGGAACACTCCAGCCCCAGGATTTCACTGGCCCCTTTCGGAGGCGGGTACAGGCCTGCAGCCTGGAGCAGATCGGCGCGGTTGACCCCTGCTGCGCCAACCGCCACGAGGACCTCGTCCGGCTTCGCGGTGGCATCGGTGGCACTGCCCAGACGGAGCGAGCCGGAGGCATCAGTGAGGACGGCTTCCATGGCATCCAGAGTAGGCGTCGATTTATCGATCTTGAAGGGAGGGAGGGTGGCAGGACGACACGCCGAATGCTGCACGACTCACCCTGATAGACCAAAAGTTGGCGCATTCGCCCGATATTCGGTCGTTTTCTATGACCTTTTGTGAGGTAGTCCACAGCTGGGCGGGATGTCGTCGTTACGAGCTTGAGATATTCCCCAACAAAAGTGACGCTCGCCGTTGTCCGTGAGGGCGTGTCCGAGGGATCAGGGCGCGTAAGGGATCAAGGGGAGTACATGCGACGGAATCTGGGGAGAACTCGCACTGCGGTAGCTGGCGTTCTGGTGGCTTCGGCCGGACTGGCAGCGCTGTCAGCACCGACGGCCCTGGCCGACGACCGACTAGCCGGTATCCCGTTCTGGGCCGACAGCGCCACCACGGTTCAGGTAGCGGCGGCGGACGCCAAGACGGAGCGGAGGACCAAGCGCCGGATCCCCGCCCCCACGGTACGCACCGGTCCATCTCCCTACCGGGGCAACGTGCGACTGAGTCATCCCCGCGGAATCCCCTACTACCCCGAGGTGAAGCGCTGGGCGAACCTCGTCATCGCGGTCCTGCGCGAACATGATCTGCCGCGCCGCAACGTCAATGGGGTCCTGGCCCAGATCCAGCAGGAGTCCAGCGGAAACCCACGGTCGGTGAACCGATGGGACAGCAACTGGCATGCAGGCATCCCGTCCAAGGGTCTGCTCCAGGTGATCGCCCCCACCTACCAGGCCTACGCGAAGAAGGGGTACCGGTCGCTGAAGTACCAGACCGTCCCGTACACCAACATCTGGGCGGCCATCAATTACGTCAAGGACGTCTATGGCCCCGGCAAGTTCAAGTCCTGGAACCGGGGCTACAACCAGGGATACTGATTCGCGCCTGTAATGTGGCGATCATGCCTCAGTTTCTGCTTTCGGTCTGGCACGACGACTCGTACGAGACGGACTTCTCCGGTTCTGACGCGCAGCGACGCGTCGCGCAGGTCAGCGACTTCAATGCAGCACTCGTGGAGGGCGGCCACTTCCTGTTCGCAGGGGGGCTGCATCCCAAGCACACAGCTACTGTGGCTCGATGGAGCAATGGGAGCGTTGCCGTGTCCACCGGGTCCTACGACAACGGCGCCGAACAGATGGGAGGCTTTTGGATCATCGAAGCCCCCGACCGTGCGGCTGCGCAGGAGTGGGCGCAGAGAGCAGCAACCGCCTGCGAAGGGCCGGTGGAGTTGAGGGAACTGCAGGGCGGCGCCTAGCCGTCCCCTTCCGCTGTCAGGATGTCTCCCGATGCCGGCGACCGCCACTCCGCGGCAGCCGGGTCGCCACGAATGCTCCTGCGAGCAGGATGATGCACCCGGCGGCCATTGTGAACCGCACCGACGTGGTGTAGCTGTCGGTCACCTCAAGTGCCGCACTGCGCAGCGCGGGAGCATCCTCCACATCCAGCAGGAGCGTGTACCGGCCACGCCCGGCCGCCTCGATCGCGTGCTCCACGTGGGTGCGCTCGGCTGCGCTGAGGGTCTGGTCCTGCGTCAGCTTGTCCTCGGCGTCATGGGTCGCCACGAGTGTGAGCGCCTGTGCCAGCAGCAACCCGCCCAGGCCAGCGGCGAAGAGCCGGAACCCGATCAGCATGCCTGAACCGAGACCTGTGAACCGGTCGGCCACCTCCCGCAGGCCGGCCTCATTAACCCGGGTGTACGCCAGGCCGATCCCGAACCCCAGCAGCGCCAGCGGCCCGATCGTGGGGATCGCCGAACCGCTCTGGCTCACGACGACGCCCAGCCCCGCCATTCCTATCGCACCGATGATCAGCCCCAGCACCACGGTCCGCCGGGCACCGATCCGGGCTCCCACGGGAACAGCGAGCGGAGATCCGATCATCCAGCCGACACCCATCGGCACCAGTGCGACCCCCACCACCACGACCGAGCCCTGTCCGACGAGGGACCAGTAGACCGGCAGGACCGTGAAGGTTGCGAATGCCCCGAACATCATGAGGAATGAGACGATGCAGGCCACCAGGAACCCCGGCGAGGCCAGGAGCAGCCTGTCGAAGATGGGCTGCTTGTCGTTGCGGCTGAGGTAGTACTCCCAGCCGATGAGCAGGAGCAGCGAGACCCCGGAAAGCAGCACGAGCCCGGCCGGCCAGCCCTCGAAGCCGAGTACGGGAACCTGCTCCATGCCGATGAACAACGTCAGGACGAACAGGGCCAGCAGCGTTGTTCCGAACCAATCGAACCTTCGGGTCGGGTGCGGGTCGTCGGAACCCCGCAGCGTCCACCGCACCCCGAAGAGGGCGATGAGCAGCACGGGAATCATCATGGCGAAGGACCAGCGCCACGAGAGGTCGGCCGCGAAGAAGCCACCGACCGCCGAGGCCAGCGCGAGCGCAGCGCCATAGGTCGCGCCGTAGAGACCGAACGCGCGACTGCGCGGTTTCGGGTCGGTGAACGCCTTGGCCACCAGCGCCAGGCTGGCCGCACCCATGGCGGGGAACGAGACCGCCTCGATGATCCGGGAGACCAGCAGAACACCGAAGTTGGGCGCCAGGGCACTCATGAGGTTGCCGACGATCATGCCGATCGTCCCGTATGTGAACAGCCGAACCCGTCCGTACTTGTCGGCAAGAATGCCACTGGGGGCGATGAGTGCACCCGCCAGACCCAGGAAGAGCGTGAGAGTCAGCTCCGCCGACGGCGCGGCCACACCGAAGTCCCGTTCGAAGGCCGGCAACACACTGACAGTGATCCAGGCACTCATCAACCGGAAGAGGAACGCGAAGATGACGAACGCGACACCTGTCCACGGGTCGGTTCGTCGCACGTTGTGAGTCTATTGAAGCCCCGGACCCAACGGTCGCCGATCCGCAATCACGCGCGACCCCTGCCCCGGAAAGAACATCGGCCCGTCCGGACGGACGGGCCGATCTTCGGCAGTCCCGTAAGGAGGGAAAGGGAGGAGTAACAGTGACTGCCGGCGTTCTTCGTTTGTGTGCCCGGGATACCCGGACCCTGTCATCGTTATGCTCGTCGGGTACGACACCAAACCCCGACGCAGCTGTGATCTGAACCACATACGGTTGGCGCGTATCGGCGTCGACCCACCCAACGATGCCGGATCGGAGATGAGCCCCATGCCCTGCGACGATGCCGACGAGATCGCGGCAGCACTGCGCCGGGCGGGCGACCCGGAGACCGCCGCGGGCCAGCGGCGCTACCTCAAGAGCGACCTGGAGCATCTGGGTGTCAAGCTGCCTGAACTGCGGGCCCTGCTGCGTCCGTACATCCGGTCGCTCGGCAAGGACGACCATGCGCGCCGCCAGCTGCTCACCACGGCCGGCTGCCTGTGGCTGGAGCCGGTCTTCGATCAGCGGCTCGCGGCCGCGATCCTGTTCCAAAGACGCCAGGACCTGCTGACCCCCGATGATCTTGCGGTACTCGAGGACTATCTGCGTGACAGCCACACCTGGGCGCTCGTGGACACGCTCACCCCACACCCTGTCGGCAGGCTGCTGCAGCGCGAACCGGTACCGGTGGGAGCCGTGCTGGATCGCTGGGCCGCCGACGAGGACTTCTGGATCCGTCGGGCTGCCCTGCTGGCCCATCTGATCCCGCTGAAGGAGGGGGATCGGGAATGGCCCAGGTTCAGTAGGTATGCCGACGCGATGGCGGAGGAACGCGAGTTCTTCATCCGCAAAGCCATCGGGTGGGTACTGCGTGACTACTCCCGCCGCAGACCGGACCTGGTGTACGAGTGGGTGGCCCCGCGCACTGACAGGCTGTCCGGAGTGACGATGCGGGAGGCGGTGAAGCGACTGCCGGCGGCGCAGGCGGATGCCCTCATGGCCGCCTACCAGCAGGGGCGCCCGGCTGTCTGACTGAGACTGAGTGATGCTGTGGTTGCCGGATCAGGCAGCTTCCGCCGCACGCTTCAGCTGGGCCAGTGTGGTCCGCATCGTCCCGGCATTGTGCTCGGCACGGGATCCGGGAATCAGCATCTGACCGCCGAGTTTGATGGCCAGACCCTGCACGCCGTCGCGCCGGTCCCACCAGCGCTCGGAGACGATCGTCCCGGCAGCCGTCTCCTCGAAGGTATATGACCATCGGGACAGCGGGAACGGACCGCTGTCGACATCGAAACTGAACTCGACGCCCGGCTCGGCAGTGCGCACCGTACACGTGGTTGTCCACCGAACCGGTCCCCGACTGTTGTGGCCCTGGAACACCGAACCGACCTCGAGATGCTCGGGCACACTGGAGGCGCCAGTGGCCTCGGGTGACCACTCCCCCATCCGCGCCACATCGGTGACCATCCCATACAGCGTCAGAGCGGGCGCGGCAATGGTGATCGAGGCGAAGGCGTCGGGCGATTCGCTGACCGTCTGCATCTGGGAACCTCCTGTCGTTCCCAGTCTGCTCACTGTGGACCCTGTCGAAACATCGCCAGGACGAGGCCCTGATCCAACTTCCCGCAGCAAGCAGGCCCGCCCTCAGACCGGAAGCCGGTTGACCAGGGACTGCAGCAGGGCCTTGGGCATGTCCCGCTTGCGCAGCGACCGCCAGCTGGTGGTCTCGATGATGGGCCAACCCTCCCGCTGTGCCACCGTGCGGAGTTCCTTCTCGGGATTCACTGCCACCGGGTGTCCGACGACCCGCATCATGGGCAGATCCGAGGCGCTGTCGGAGTAGGCGTAGCACTCGCTCAGGTCCCAGCCATGCTCGGCAGCCATCTGCCTCATGATCTCCGCCTTGCCCTCGCGATAGCAGAAGGGTCCGTCGAGCTCGCCGGTGTATACGCCGTCCTGCCGCGCCGCCGTGGTGCCGCGGCCCATCTCGAGTCCCAATTCATCGGCCAGCCGGGAGACGATCTCGGTGGGTGAGGCCGAGATGATGACCCGGCTGTCCCCCATTTCCCTGTGCATCGCCAGGACATCGGCCATCTCCGGCTGCACCTTGGCGACAAGCTTGTCCATGAAATCGTCGCCGAGCGCCACCACCTCCGAGACCCGATGGCCCTTGACCGCGAGCAGGATCCTGTCGCGTACCTCAGCCGACCGTTCGTCGGTGGCGCCGTTGAGCAGGAACGAGACCCCGTTGCGCACGTCGATGAGCAACTGCTTCCTGCTGACGAACCCCTGCCTGAATCCAGCGACGGCGAGAGGGATGTTCGCGCTCCCCCGGATGAGTGTCCCGTCAAGGTCGAAGAATGCTGCCTGCGGAGACCGCCCCGTCGTGGGTTCCACTGTCATCGTTGTCATTTCAACCGCTCCTTTGCACCTTTCGCTTAAGTTGTCACCACAATCTCGTGCATCAACGCCAGGATTGTTTCAAACTTCCTGGTCCGTATTTATACTGGCGACACAAACGAGTCAGGGAGACAGGTCGATGGCCCCGGAACTGCCCCGGCACCAGGGACGAATCCGGCAATCCGGCGGGCAGCGGCCCTGGGCCAATGTACGGCCCGAGACCGCAGCCGTGCTCCGAGAAGCCCTGCCGGTCTGTATCGCGCGCGTGGTCGACGCCGTCCAGCAGGAGGTGCCACCGTACCGGGTGCGGGACGGCAGTTCAGTCCACAAAGCCCTGCTCGCTGGGGTGAGTGTGGCGCTCACACGACTGGTGGACCTGCTCGGCACGCAGACCGATGCCCTCGGTGATGCCGCATCGTTGTATGAACGGATCGGGAGCGGGGAGTACCGCTCCGGGCGTCCGCTTGAGGATGTGCTGTCGGCCTACCGGGTGGGGGCGACCACAACGTGGCAGACCTTCAGCAGTGCAGCGCTGGATGCTGGCGCCACCTCCTCGGACATCGCCGCCCTGGCAGAGGCGTGCTTCGCATACATCAATGAGATCGCCGCCACCTCCACCCAGGGCTATGCCCGCGCTCAGGCCGCCGACGCTGGGGCGCAGCAGCAGGCGATGTCAGAACTGATCACTCACGTGATCCGGTCCGACGTCTCCTCACCCCGCGCTGCCGACCTCATGCGCCGCATCTCCTGGACCCCTCCGGAGGCGATCCTGGTGATCGTCCTGCCCCTGGAGCTGGCAGCCCAGCCGCTGTCCGACCTTCGGGCCCTGCCCGGCGCACTGGCTGCCGCAACCGACCACGGCACGCTCGCACTGCTGCCCGGACAGTTGCCGGACTTCGAGGCCCGGCGCCTCAATGAACTCCTCCGCGATGTCAGCGCCAGCGCCGGTACCGTCCAACGAGTCGAGGATGCCGCCGTCTCCTGGCGCCATGCTGAGCTCCTGCAGCAGTATCGCAGTTCCTGGGGGCTGCCTGAACGCGGCCTCCTGCGGGCGGACGAACACCTTGCCCCCCTGCTGGTGCACGCCGATGCCAGCCTGGTGACCCGGCTGCAGGAGCGAATGCTGGGACCGTTCCTGGCGTTGAGCCCGGAGCGCCGTGCGCCCCTGCTCAGCACGCTTCGCTACTGGCTGCTCTACGCCGGGGCCCGGGGCCGCGTCGCCGAGCGCCTGACCCTGCACCCACAGACCGTGTCCTACCGGATGGAACGGATCAGGGAACTGATCGGCCCCCAGCTCGATGACCCGCAGGCGCGGTGGGCCACGCAGCTTGCACTCATGACCCTGCCGGACTCCGAGGAGTCCGGCTCAGCCAACCAGTAGCCGGGGGAGCAGCTGCGCCAGCGCGCGGAATGCGGCCCCCCGGTGCGAGATGGCGTCCTTGGCTGCGGGAGTGAGCTCCGCCGTGGTCAACTCGTAGCCGTCCGGGACAAAGATCGGGTCGTAGCCGAAACCACCCTGACCACGGGGTTCGGTCAGCAGCCGGCCGCTCACCTCGCCCTCGACGGCCTGTTCGAGACCGATGCCACCGACGGAATCCGGCACAGCCAGCGCCGCGGCGCACCGGAATTGGGCACCGCGCCGGGGTTCGGGCACATCCTGCAGCTGGTCCAGTACCAGGCGCAGGTTGGCAGCGTCATCGCCGTGCCCCCCTGCCCAGCGGGCCGACAGGACCCCAGGCATGCCATTGAGGGCATCCACGCAAAGACCACTGTCGTCGGCGACCGCGGGCAGCCCGGTGAACTCAGCGATCGCGTGAGCCTTGAGCATCGCGTTGGCCACGAAGGTGCTTTCGGTCTCAGGCACCTCCGGAGCCTCAGGGAACTCCGCAAGGCTGCGGACAGTGACCGCCAGCTCCTGACTCTCGAGGATGCGCAGGAGTTCCTCGACCTTCTTGTGGTTGCGGGAGGCGAGAACGATCTCGGTCATCGTGCGGCCAGCCGACCACGACACGGCTGGAGCCGCCGATCCCTGGCGATCATCGCAGAATCTCCCGCTGGGCCAGGGTGATCTCAGTACAGCCCTTGTCGGCCAGCCCCAGCAGTGTGGTCAGCTCGTCACGGCCGAAAGGCTGCTGCTCAGCGGTGCCCTGAACCTCGACGAACTGCCCTGCGCCGGTCATGACGACATTCATGTCGGTGTCGGCCCGGACGTCGTCGTCGTAGTGGAGGTCCAGTCGAGGCTCACCATCGATGATTCCCACGGACACGGCCGCGACGCTGTTCACGAGCGGTGAGCCCTCGAGGATCCCCTCCTGCTGCGCCCAGCCCACCGCATCGGCCAGGGCTACGTAGGCCCCGGAGATGGCCGCGGTCCGGGTGCCACCATCGGCCTGGAGCACGTCGCAGTCGATCTCGATCGTGTTCTCACCCAGGGCCTCGAAGTCGACGGCGATACGCAGAGCCCGTCCGATCAGGCGTGAGATCTCCTGGGTACGCCCACCGAGCTTGCCCTTCACCGATTCCCGCCGCGACCGCGTGGTGGTCGCGCGCGGCAGCATGGCGTACTCGGCCGTGACCCAGCCTTCACCGCTGTCCTTCTTGAACCGGGGTACGCCCTGGCTGAAGCTCGCGGTGCACAGCACTCGAGTCTTGCCGAACTCGACGAGGCACGAGCCCTCGGGATGCTCCACCCAGTCGCGTAGGAAGGAGATCGGGCGCATCTCGTCGGCTGCGCGGCCGTCCGACCTGGTCATAGACACCTCACCTGTTCTAGAGATCGATCACGAGGCCTGCGGAGGCCAACGTCGGTTCGTCGACCACGGCCGCGGCCTCGCTCAGGGTATCCGCGGGCCGGTTCCAAGGGACCAGGTGGGTGAGCACGAGCCGCCCGGCATCGGCCCGCCTCGCATGGTCTGCGGCCTGCGCCGCGGACATGTGCAGGTCAGGCGGGTTGTCCTTGCTCGTCAGGAACGATGCCTCGAACAGGGCCAGGTCCGTACCCCGGGCCAGTTCGACAAGGTCCGGGTTGGGTCCGGTGTCACCCGAGTACGTGATGGAACGGCCTGAGGCTTCGAGCCTGATCGCGTACGCCTCGACCGGGTGCCGCATCCTCTGCGTAGTGACCGTGAACGGCGCATGCGTGAAGCGCTGCGACAGGTCCACGAAGTCGAAGACCCGGCGGAAGTCTGCGGCACTGGTGCTGGAACCGTAAGCGGCCACGACCCTGTCCAGGGTGGCCGGCGGTCCGTAGACCGGAATCGGCGCGCTGGCGCCACCGGGACGGTAGGTGCGGGCCACATAGAAGGAACAGAGGTCGATGAAGTGGTCCACGTGCAGATGGCTCAGAATCACTGCATCGATGTCATAGATATCGACATGACGTTGCAGATGGCCGAGAGCGCCGTTGCCGAGGTCCAGCAGGACGCGACTGCCCTCATGCTCGACGAGATAGCACGAGGCTGGCGACTGGGGGCCCGGAAAGGACCCCGAGTATCCGACGACCGTGAGTTTCACATTGCAATCGTGTCACGATCACAGCACGCCCGATACCAGCCCAGCCCTTCCACGGGTGTGTGGTCCGCCACGATTTCTGCTCCTGGGTGCCGACGCCATGCAGGGCAAGACGCAGACAGCCGGGGCTGACGTCAGGCCGTTCAGATGCGCAGGGGTCCCGCCGACTCGGATATCACCCTCGCAGACACCTGATTGACCAGGCCGATCTCCGGACCCAGGAACCGATGACCGAGGTCCTGGAACGGTGCCGGATCCCCCGTGGCGAGGAACTCCCGTTGCGGTGGACCCGACCCACCGCGCTGCAGATCGTAGGCCATGAGTGTGCGGTAGACGTCCTTGGCAGTCTCCTCCGCGCTGCTCACCAAAGTGACCTTCTCGCCCATGACGTAGGCGATGGCGCCGGTGAGCAGGGGATAGTGCGTGCAGCCGAGCACGAGCGTGTCGACGTCAGCCTCGATCAACGGATCCAGGTACTCATGTGCTGCCTCCAGCACCTCGGCCCCCCATGTCTGGCCCGACTCCACCAGTTCCACGAATCTGGGACACGCCTGACTGTAGAGGTCCAGCAGGGGTGCTGCGGCGAAGGCATCGTTGTATGCCTGTGAGGCGATGGTCGCTCGGGTGCCGATCACACCGACCCGCTGGTTCCGGGTCGCCAGCACCGCTCTGCGCACGGCGGGCTGGATCACCTCCACCACAGGAATGTCGTAGCGTTCCCTCGCGTCGCGCAGCACTGCGGCTGACGCCGAGTTGCAGGCGATCACCAGCACCTTGACACCCGCCTGTGCCAGGTGATCCATGATGTCCAGCGCGTAGCGCCGCACTTCGGCCAACGGCCGCGGGCCGTAGGGGCCGCGAGCGGTGTCGCCCACGTACAGGATGGACTCGTTCGGCAACTGATCCATGATCGCCCGGGCGACCGTCAGCCCGCCGACCCCGGAATCGAAGATGCCGATGGGTGCTTGGGAGTTCA
Source organism: Actinomycetota bacterium (assembly GCA_020438795.1). Classification (GTDB taxonomy): domain Bacteria; phylum Actinomycetota; class Actinomycetes; order S36-B12; genus JAGQTY01. The sequence continues at coordinate 28,339 of JAGQTY010000013.1, read as the reverse complement.
GACCGAACATGTCTCTCAGCATAGTCAGTGGGCAGGTGGGACATGGCGAGATCAGCGCCTCACCACAGGATCATGGTCAGGGCACTCCGATGCGGAGGTCCACCGGGTCCACGTTTCCGTCCACGATCCTGAAGGCGGCCAAATCCACCGCTTCCCGCGCCGTGGACAGCAGGACGTAGTAGGCGTGCGGTTCGAAGGCCAGTTCCACGTCGGTGGTGGACGGACGGGCCGGCGTCGAGGTGTGCGAATGGTAGATCGCGACCAGGTCCAGCCCTTCGGTGTCCAGGCGCCGGTACAGCGCGAGCAATTCGGCGCTGTCGACCTCGTAGAAACTCGCCGAGTGTGCCACATTGGTCAGTGGCACGACCTCACTGGCAACACCCCCGGTTCCCAGCAGGACCCCACAGGCTTCGATCGGATGATCCGCCAGCGCGTGGGCGACCATGCGCTCGGCCAGGTCTCGAGACAGCGTCCAGGTCATGATGCGAGGGCATGGAGCAGCGCCGACTGCAGCCATGTGATCCAGATGTACAGGTCGGCCAGCGGGCGGCGCGGGTCGTCCTGCGCCACGATGGTCTCGGGATCAGTGTCGTCCTCGGTGATCTCGAGCCTCGTTCCGAGGATGAGCCGCAGATCATTGAGCACGGTGAGGAACGCCTGTTCATCCTCCTGCGCCAGGGTGACGCGCCCCTTCTCCACCTCGCTCAGCGTCTCGAGACAGCGTTCAGCCCGCTCCGAGCGCAGGCTCCGCAAGCGCCGGTCCGTGTAGCGCCGGAACTCGGCCGCTGCCTCGTCATCGTCGGTATAGGCGTCGGGGAACAGACGAGCCAGCGCAGGGTCCTCGGGCCGTTCGACTGCTTCATCGATCCCCACCAGCGCGGCCAGTGGGTCTGCGTCCTCCTGCTGCGCCGGACCCACCAGTTGCGCGAGATCCGCGATGGCGGTTCGCAGCACCGCCACCTCCATCGGTTCGAGTGCCAGCACCACCCCGCGCCGGGATCTGAAGAAGCCGCGGGCCATCAGGAGTCCTTGGCCAACGTGGCCCAGAGGCCGTAGGAGTGCATGGCGGCGACGTCCCGTTCCATCGACTCCCGGTCCCCGGCGCTGACGGTGCTGCGCCCGTCGTTGTGAACCTCCAGCATCAACGCCGTCGCCTTCTCCTTCGAGTAGCCGAAGTGTGTCATGAACACATGGGTCACGTAGTCCATGAGGTTGATGGGGTCATTCCAGACGATGGTCACCCACGGCCTGTCGGTCCTGACCTCGGCATCGACGCGTTCCTCGGGCAGCACTGTCACGCGGACAATTCTGACACGCCGCAGCGGGGGGATGCCGGTGGGGCGAGTCATGGCACCCGTTGAGCGCAGCCAGCTGAGACACCGGACCGGTCCCCAACCACTACCGTGAGCGGAATCGCATCACCGAGGACACACCGGAGGTGGTTGACGCTGAAGCCGCCACCAGGACTCGGTAGCGGTACTTCTGCGGCTTCGGGTACAGCTTGGCGCGGAAGGCCACCCTGCCGTCCTTGCGGGTCCCCTTGGTCTCGATGGAGATCCACTCACCGTTCTCATGGATCTGTCTGGTCACCCGCTGCCCCTTGCTGCCGGGACTCACCCGGACCCGGAACTTGGTGCGGGCGCCGGCGCGTGACTTGGTGCGGCTGAACGAGATGCCGGGCACAGGCCTGGCAACCACCCTGATCGCCTTGGACTTCACCGAGCCGGAGCGCAACCGGAACCGATAGGTCTGCGCCTGTTTGTCGAGGGTGACCCGGAAGGAGACCCGGCCGGAAGCGTCCGTGGCGGCCCTACCGGTCGTCGCCCACTTGCCCTTGGACTCCTTGCGCTGCACCTTGACCCGGCTGCCGGCCGGTTTGCCGCTCAGTGTGCCGGAGATGGTCAGCGTCGAGCCAGTGGCCGGCCTGGAGTCACTGACACTGGCGGTCAGCGTCGGAGCTGCCGAACCGACGAACTCCTTGAGCTTCGGATAGAAGTCGGGGTTGGTGGCGGCGAGCTGCCAGACCACCACTCCCCCGATCTTGTACTGCTCGGCGATCCGGGCGCGACCGACCGCTGTGCGGGTATCGCCGTACCAGACCTCCTTGCGGACCTGACAGGTCTGTTTGCGCGTCTTGCCCTTGCTGTTCTTGTAGCTGCCGGACTCCGATTTCACGTAGTTGAAGGTCCACTCCTGTGAGGCGGAGTCGAACCTCGGCGTCTGACCGTAGGCCCGCGCCAGATCCACCGCCTCGGCAGGAGAGAGTGACACTGCGTCGGTCCCGCTGGGAGACCAGCCACTGGGACACGACCCGCGAGTCACGTAGTCATCATTGCCGTCTCGGTCATACCAGGCCTTGCCGTACGAGTGCACCCCGATATAGATCTTGTGGGCGTTCGCCTGACCCACCTGGGCGACCGCACCGCGAACCACCTCCGAGGCCCAGTTGTGAGGCCCGATCGGTCCCGGTCGGTTCCATGAGTAGTCATAGGCCATCAGCCGGAGCCGATCGACGTAGCCCGCGATCTCCGACCACGCATACACCCAGTAACCACCCCCCGGGTTCGGGCTACCGTTCTTGAAGGGTGCATAGCCGCCGGGCACCGTGACGGAGAGCGTCTTGCCAGCCGCGTGCAGTTTCTCCGAGAGGATCTGCATGGTCTTGACGAACCTCGGCTTGGTCGCCCCCCAAGTGCTGCTCCCGTCGTTGAAGGCGAAGTTCTCCCAGTCGAGGTCGATGCCGTCGACGCCGGACTTCACCGCCCAGGACGTGAGCTGTTCGGCGATCTCCCTGCGGTGGGCGGCGGAGTCGAGGTAGTTGCTCAGGCTGCGGGCGCGCCCCGAGTAGAGATCGGTATGGGTCGCGTACACATGGACACCCTGCGCCTGCAACCCCTTGATCGCCTCGCTGAAGCGAGCGGTTGTCCAGGGTGTCGAGGAGCCCCGCAGGCACCCGTCGCCATCCGGATATGTGCATACGGGCTGGTCCGGCCCCTGGTAGTTCCACATGAAGATGTTGACCTCGCCGAGCACACCGTCACTGGCGCGCGCGACCTGCACCATCGTGGCCGGCGACGTCCAGTAGCCGAACCAGCCACTGACGAACCGGGAATTGTCGGCCCGGCTCGGGGCGGCGACGAGCGTGGCCGCGAGCAGCGCCAGTGCGAGCGCGCTCCACATGATCCGTCTGGTGCTGGCCTGCAACTCTCCTCCTCCAGCAGTGGGCAACGTCCGGCGAACCCCTTCGCCGCCGGACACGACATGCCCTGTGCGGTGCGAGGACCCCGCGGGTTCCCCGATGCAGTCTCACCCAGACCTACATCGGCAGGAGCGGTTTGTCTCCGTCGTTAACATCCTGTTGTTTCACTCACACAGAGCTGTCCGCAATGAGGACGTTACAGCTGTACAGCGGGCCGACCGGGGAGTGACGGGTCGAACGCACGCTATTCGAACCTTTCCGCCCGACTTCTCGGTGCGCCAACCATCTGCAAAACAACGGTGAGGTACGGTGCAGCAATGGGATTGGGAAGAACAACGCTTGTCGCCGCACTCTCAACGACGCTGGTCACCGGCACAGTCGTGACCTCAGCTGCACAGGCCAGGGTCCCCGCCTGGCCCACAGTGACCTCACTGCTGCCCTCGAACATGGCCACGAAGAAGACCACCACGACCGAGGCCCTGGAGTCGGCGATGGTACGCAAGATCGACCGTCGCATCAGACACCGGCATCTGGGCTCCAAAGTGTCGGTGACGGTCCAGGATCTGCAATCCGGTCGGGTGCTGTACACCAAGAAGGCCCGCCGCCCGTTCATCCCCGCATCCACCGAGAAGCTGGCCACAGCGCTTGCCGTCCTGTCCGGTCACGACGCCGATGATCACTTCGTCACCAAGGTCTATCGCGATTCCGATCGAGGTCGCGTGATTACCATCGCCGGCGGCGGTGACCCCACACTCACCTCGGGCGATCTTGACACTCTCGCGGAGCAGACCGCGGACCGCCTGCTGGCCGACGGTACCGGTGGGGAGAAGCTCAAGGTCCGCTACGACGCCTCCTACTTCGCTTGGCCGGACCCCGCGCCCGGATGGTACTCCAGCTACTTCTCCACCTACGTCACCAAGCCGCTCGCGCTGATGCGAGACCGGCGGATGGTCAGTAACGGCGCATGGGACGCTGCCGCCTACTTCCGGGACAGGCTTCGCGCGCATGGACTCAAGCGGGTCGGCGCGAAGGTAAGCAGCCGCACCGTCCCCGACACCGATGAGCAGATCTCCAGCTTCCGCGGCCACACATTCGGTGATGCGTTGTGGCGGATGCTGAGGTACTCGGACAACAGCGTTGCAGAACTCCTGATCAGGCATGTGGCCAAGGCTCGCGGCTACGAGACCACGACCAGCGGGTCGGCATCGGCCGTGAGGGACGAACTCAAGGATCTCGGTATCCCCATGCAGGGGGTCGAGATAGCCGACGGCAGTGGACTCTCGAGGCGCAACCACCTGCCGACCCGTACCACCAGCGAGATCGTGCGGGCCTCGATGAACCCCGACGATGACGACATGTCGTCGATCTACCGCTGGGCTTCCATCCCGATCGCCGGGAGAACCGGGACACTCTCGTCCCGGTTCCGTGCGAAGGCCACGCAGTGCGCCAATGGCATCGTCATGGCAAAGACCGGAACCCTCAGCAATGTGGTCGCCCTCGCCGGTGTCGCCACCGGACTGGACGGCCGATACCGTTCCTTCAGCATCTCCGTCAACGACAGACCGACCGGGTACTCCTCCGACGCGGCACGCTACCGCGTCGACCGCATTGTCACTGCCATCACCGGATGCAAGTGACGATCGCCGGGCTGGGGACGGCCTGTTCGGAAAGGAGAACCGGTCGCCTGCGCGAACCCCGGCCATGGCCGGGCCGGCGGCGTCCGAGCCTTGGGCTGAACACCAGGACCTCAATCCGAGGCAGCTGGCGCCGGCTGTTTGCCTGACGCACCGTCGTGGTGCCGGTACAAGGCCTCGAACGCGAAGGATCCTGCCAGGGCCACCACCATCACCACCGCACTGGCCGGAGATTCGATCGCCGCGTTGATGAAGAGCATGACGAACAGCACTGCGTTCACCAGGATCGCTCCGTACAGGGGCCACGCCCTGGCTCCGGTCGTCGACCGTACCCGCAGGTGGCCGACTGAGACCGCCCCGTACACGACGAGGAAGCCGAGACTGGCCATCTGCCCGACGATCGACAGCGGGAAGGCGACGACGAGCACGGCGACCACCCCACCGGATACGAGCGTGGCGACGGTACCGTTGCGCCATACGGTGCGGGTGAGGGCGCGTGAGATCTCCGCATTGTCGGACACATCGTCGGCAACGTTCGCCGAGGCGAACAGGGTGGCGTTCACCGCTGAGGCCGTGGCCAGCAGGGCGGCCGCAGCGATGATGATGAAGCCCGGCTGGCCCAGGATCGCCTGTCCGGCATCGGCCAGGGCATGCCCCGAGTCCGTCACGATCTGATCAACCGGCACCAGCAGCACCACCAGGATGCTGACGGCCAGGTACACGAGGGTGACGATGCCCAGTGCCAGGAACATCGCGCGAGGCAGCTCGCGGGCAGGTCTGGCCATCGATCCCGACGCGTTGGTGATCACGCCGAAACCCTGGTAGGTCACATACAGAACCGCCGCGGCGACGATGACACCGGTGAAGGAGCCGCTGGGCTGGGCCAGCAGGTCCGGCTCGACATGGAAGCTGCCCAGGAGCACGAATGCGCCGATGATCACCAGCTCGATGGCGATGATCCAGGATTCGGCCTTGGAGACCAGCCCGGCAGAGATCACGTTGATCAGCACGAAGAACAGCACGACGGCGACGGCCACCACCCGTTTGCCCCAGGTGGGGAAGTCTTCGCCACCCAGGGCGGCAACGTACTCGCTGAAGCCCGCACCATACAGGGCTGTGGCGATCAGGTAGGCGACGTACTGGAACACGTTCAGCCCACCGGCGGTCGTCGTGTTGCCGAAACCCACAATGAGGAACTGCGCAGCGCCGCCGCGGCTGGGATACTCGGCACCCAGTTTGGAGTAGGAGTACACGGACAGCACGGCTGCGCACGCCCCGACCAGGAACGCCAGGGGGAGCCAACGGCCTGCCGTGGTGGTGGCCTGTCCCACCAGTGTGTACAGTCCCGCGCCCATCATTCCGCCGACACCGAGGGCAGTTGCAGGCACCAGGCCGATGCCACCCTTCGGCCCCGCGCCGAGCGGCTTCTTGACGGGAGCATCCTTGTTCTTGGTCACGAACCCGAACATAGCGAAATGTCCGGGTGACCATGAGCGCTACGCGACTGACGGTCCCGCTGGCTGGCAGATGACCTGCCCCCGTCCAGCGACTGGGGGTGTATGGCGGCGAAGCATGGATCACCCCCGATGAGCCCTCAGAGAACGTGCCCGCGAAACCGCTGAGCGCGGCAGGTGTGGGAAGCGGGCTGCCTGTCACGCGTCAACAAGTTGGCAGACTTTCGTGGGATTGATAGTTGCTGATGGCCGAGTTTGCCCGACTCTGATGAACGTCGATGGCCGCTACCAGGAGAGGGCTTCGTGGGCTCAGACGGTGTTGTCGTTCGGTCCGCTCCTGCCGTCAGCGGCGACGTCATCGAGGTCAGACAACCCACGTAAATCGGTAGACACCCGCCCATCGCGGATTGATCCGTAGCGTACCCGGGCAGGTGAAGTCGTTGGCGTGCGTCTCGTAGTAGCAACCGAATGCTCCTGAGACCCGGTTGGCGGAGAAGCCCCCTCCCGCGCCGACGTAGGCGTCCCAGTTGCTGCCGTCCCTGGTGTAGACGCCGATCCCGAACGTGAGACCGATCGAGACGCTCCGGCGGAAGCGCTTGCCCCTGAACTTCTTTGAGAACGTCCTCGACTTCCCGACGGTCAGCTGGCCCACCAGGGCCTTGTGGTAGGTGACTTCTTCGGTGACGATGGTGTAGCCGTTGCTGTTGGTGCCCGAGAACATCTCGGTGAGCTGACCACCATCGCGATCAAGGCTCAGAAGGATATTGCCGGAGTATGTCTCCGTGGGCGAGGTCTGATGGGTGAGGTGCAGCTGGAACGCCAACTGCTTGACCTCACCGCCGGAGACCTTGATATGCCCATGCTGCAGTTCGTAGGTCTTGTGGTGCATCGAGACCGTGCCGGTCAGGTCGGCGTGCGCCGTGTAGTGGTCATGCGCGTTCCGATGGAATTCGGCGTCGAACGTGAACTCGCGGAAGTGAAAGCCCTGCCCCTCCACCTTCATGTCGGCGCCGCTCACGTACATCCCGACGCGATGGTCTTCCTCGGGCCCGGAGACCGACGCGTCGATCTGGAAGGTGCCCAGATCGGTCTCCATGGTTCCCTCGACCCGGGCCGCCTTCTGGAGGGTCGACACGGTGACCTTCGCCACGGGGAAGGACAGGTCTCCGATACGCAGATCACGGGTCTCTACGTAGCCCTCGAAGCCCGAATCCGGGACGGCATGCAGGGCGATGTCCAGCTCCTGATCACCAATGGTGTAATCCTCCAGCATCAGGTGAATGTGGCTGTGGCAGTCGGTTCTGGTGATGTTGCCGGTGATGTTGCCAGCGGGCACCCAGGTGTCCTCATTGTGCTCGATGTGTGGCCGGACAGTGAAGGACCAGTCGCAGTCACCGCTCCAGGTGAAGTCGGCATGGAGCACGCCATGGCCGGTCCTAATGGCTGCCGTACCGCTGATCTCACCCTGATCAACGAGCTTCACGCTCAGGTGCTTGGCCGTCACCTTCGTCCCGAGGGGAAGGTCCCAGAATTCCTGGCCAACCTCGGGAAGCTCTTCACCGAAAAACGGTTGCGGGTCCGACTTCGAGGTGGCCGAGGCCGGGGCACTCATCAGGCCGAGGATCAAAGCCAGGGCAGCAGCCAGCCATGTGAACAGGCGATTCGTCACGCGGATCACGCTCCAAAACACCAGCCTCTCGCGTATCGCCCGTCATGCCGCCGTGGGTCACTCGTTTGCCGTTGGCGATCGTGTGATGAAGGAGCGCAGCCGGATGGCCGGTCATCCTCCTGGGCCCTGGGCATGCGGGGGATTCAGGCTGCCGGCCGCGCTGGAAGTCGCGGATCTTCCCGTTCCGCAGCCTGGTTCTACCGATGCCGACTGTAGGAATATGGTGACCTGCGGATTGCATCAGAATGCTGCAAGGCCGACCCGGATGGCTCGTGGAGCCCCTCCCGGCCATACGGATGGCAATGAGCCTACAGACTCAGCGAAGGATTCTCGCGATGTCGGTCGCTGCCTGAACGACTTGGGGGCCGGCGAGCCCGGTGTCGAGTTCCACCGGCGACAGGATCCCGACGCTGGCTTCGAGTCCCTCGACCCCCAGGACGGGGGCCGCGACCGCATACCCACCCTGAGTGGCGCTGCCGCCCGAGACCACCCAACCCGGTCGCATGTTCCGGTTGGAGGTGCGTGTGGCCACAGCGGCCCGCCCTGCGACGCCACGCTCGACCACGACACGACCCACCGGCCTGGCCGGCTTCAGCATGGCCTCAGTACGGGAGGGCTCTGCGACAGCGACTGCCTGCGATTCGGTGCCGTCGATGATGCTCAGATGGGCGGTGGCACCGATCTGATCGGCCAGCCGCCGCAGAACCGGCAGTGCCGCATCACGCAGGACCGGCTGAATCTGGCGGGCCAGCGTGACACAGGCGATGCCGAGCCGGCAGCGACCGTCCTGGGTACGCCGCACGAACCCCCGTTGTTCCAGAGTGACCACCAGACGGTAGACGATCGTGCGGGAGACGTTGAGTTCTCCCGACAGCTCGGTGACGCTCAGCCCGGACGGGTAACGCGCCAGGACATCAAGAACCTCTAGACCCCGGTCCAGGGTCTGACTCATCTCCGGTGCCATGCCCATCGCCTCCCCAATTTGATGGTTGCTCACGCGAAAGGGATCACCAAGCAAATCGCCGCAGCAGTTTGTAAGAAGCGTGTGAGAGTCCCGTTAGCCGTCATCCGGGTGGCCCTGCAACGGGCCGAGCCGCCAGGTGGCCGCCCTTCTCTGATCGGACCTCAGGACCGCGGCTTCGCAGGTCTGGAGCGTTACCATGAGAGCATGACTTCCGATGACCCCCTGGAGGCCCCCGGTCTCGGGACCGACACCATGGTCGCCGAGCCCGAGACTGCAACCACGGACGGCGGTGATCACGAGCGGTTCGCTCACTACGTCCCCAAGGACAAGATCGTGGAGAGCGCCGTGACCGGCGATCCGGTCCGTGCGTTGTGCGGCAAGGTATGGACGCCTGGGCGGGATCCGTCCAAGTACCCGGTGTGCCCGGAGTGCAAGGCCATCTACGAGGGTCTGCCGAGCGGGGGCGACCGCAAGGACTGATCGGCTGAGTTCCCTGCGCGACTCAGTTGCGAAATGGCTCCTCGGGCATCGTCGCCCAGATCCGCATGGGCTGCCCGGCACCGCGGAGCATGAGCCGCCACATCCCCTCCGGCTCCGACACAAGCGCCTGCCCCAGACGGTCGGGCATGACGATCCAGTCGCCCCGAGCAATCTCGGCCGCCAGCTGCCCGGCCATCCAGCCAGCCTGTCCTGCGAAGAACAGCCACGGCACGGAACTGTCGGCCAACGCCGGCTCGCTCATGTCCAGGACCTCGACGGTGACCGGTTGATCGCCGGGCTCAGCCCCTGCAGGGGACTCGGCGATCCGCAGGGCCAGTCCCCGATCCGGCTCGACCGGTCCGCCGTACAGGCGACGCAGCGCTCCCTGTGCCCAGTCAGGGGCGGGGAACCCGGGATCCAGAGGCTTGTTCAGGATGAGGCCGAAGCTACCCTGGGCGCCATGCTCGAGCAGGGCTATGACACACCGTCGCCAAGGGTCCTCGGACACACTGGGCGTGGCAATCAGGAGTCCCCCAGCGTGGGGCTCGACGACGGGAGGCCGCGTGATCACGGGGACGTCGGGAGGGGGGACGCTGATCACAAGACCCAATGTCTCACAAGCCGGCCCGGAGCACTCCAAGCGGTGGCAGGTGTCGGCGCCCTCCCGCAAGGAACCACCACGAAGGGGTTCTCGGTCGTGCCGAAGGTCCTTGCCTGACGCGGGCGCATGGAACAATCGGGAGCCACCGAATGTTCTCCTGGTGGCATAGCGTTGACGCAGATGCATAGTGTGGCACCACAGAGCTGCCCGCCAGGCTGAACCACTGAGCTGATCCGGGTGTGAACCGAGCGAGAGGAAGACGATGAGTACAGTCCAGCTGACCCAGGAGACCTTCAACGAAACCGTCCGGGACAACGGCATCGTGCTGATCGACTTCTGGGCGGAATGGTGTGGACCCTGCAGGATGTTCGGACCCGTCTACGAGGAGGTCAGCACCAAGCACGAGGATGTGGTCTTCGCGAAGGTGGACACCGAGTCGGAACAGGAACTGGCAGGAGCCTTCCAGATCACGTCGATTCCGACACTCATGGCCGTGCGCGAAGGTGTGGTGCTCTACTCACAGGCCGGGGCATTGCCCCAGGCCGATCTGGAGAAGCTCGTGACTGCGATCAAGGAAGTGGACATGGAGAAGGTTCACGCCGACATCGCCGCAGAGCAGGCCAAGCAGCCACCCTCAGAGTGAGCTTCGGGACCTTTCACAGCGCCGCCGCACCCAAGCCTCCGAACCAGACCTGCGATCTGCGGTTGAGGTCAGTTGGCCAGGCCCAGGGCCGAGGGTGAGACCGCCTCGGCGATCTCACCAGCACACATGCGCGCACCCTCGCCCCGCTGACGGGGGTACTCGGCGATCGCGATCCGCGCGTAAATCCGCTCCCGGTCCTCCTCGGTGAGGCCACCCCACACGCCGTAGGGCTCCCTGGAACGGACGGCGTAATCCGCGCACTCGATGCGCACGGGACACCGGGCACAGACTGCCTTGGCTGCGCGATCGCGGCGGATCCGGGCCAGCCCTCGCTCGTTCGGGGGATGGAAGAACAGCGACTCGTCCACCTCGCGGCACGCCCCATGGTCCTGCCATTGCCACACTGCATCCTTGGGGACCTGGGCGAGCGGCTGCTGTGGCATGTGAACCTCCGGCGACTGAACTTTCTGCCTGATGATCAAAAAGTAGCTCGAAATTCTGTGACTGTCACCACATTCTGTGAGATCGACATTACCCATTGTTGATATTCACCCTATGGGAGGCATGTCCGTTGTCTGATTTGTCCAGAAACAAGAGGCGAAAGCAGATTTAGCCGGTTACTCGCTGTGTCACCAATCCCCCAAATCGACCAATACACGGCCCCGACTACTCCCTTCGTGCAACAAGGAGTTGCAACGTGCTGACCGGTCGTGGGGCACCGGCTTTCCCGGTTCGCCGAAGTGGCCTAAGACCTTCGACTCTGCTGGGTCTGCTGGCCATGCTTCCCCCCGGTGTGGTGGCTACTCTGGCGAAGCAGCAGCGAAGATCGCGCGCGCAACATCCGGAGGGAACCATGAGACTTCACGTCGACTCAGAGGTGGGACAGCTCAAGCAGGTCATGCTTCACGAACCAGGCCTCGAGCTGGACCGATTGACACCACAGAACTGCGAGGAATTGCTCTTCGACGACGTCATGTGGGCGAAGAACGCGCGGGCAGAGCACCGAGCGTTCGCAGACGGCCTCAAGCAGCAGGGTGTGGATGTGCACCTGTTCCACGACGCACTCGCCGAGACGATGGACATCCCGGAGGCCCGTGCGTGGCTGCTCGAACGGACGGCCAACCCCCACCACGTCGGCCCACAGCTGGTCGAACCGCTCATGGACCTGGCCAACTCGGTCTCTGGCGCGGAACTTGCGACCTACCTCATCGGCGGTGTCCTGAAGAAGGACCTGGACATACCCAAGAGCGTCAACTCACTGCTCTGGCGTTACCTCGACGACTACGACTTCGTGCTTGCTCCCCTGCCCAACCATCTCTTCCAGCGCGACAACACCGCATTCGCATACAGCGGGCTGACCGTTCACCCAATGGCCAAGCCGGCCCGCAAGCGTGAGACGATCAACTCCCGGGCGATCTGGAACTTCCACCCGCAGTATGCGGGCGACCTGCACTTCTACTACGGCAACGACGACGCGCGGCACGACCCCGCGACGATCGAGGGTGGCGACATCCTGATCGTCGGCAACGGCACCGTCATGATCGGCATGGGTGAACGCAGCACGCCCCAGGGCATCACGAATGTCACGCAGGGCTACTTCAGCGCTCCCGAACAACAGATCAACAAGGTGATCGTGGTGGAGCTGCCCAAAGAGCGGTCGCTGATGCACCTCGACACAGCCATGACCATGATCGACAAGGACAAGTTCTCGGTGTACGGCTACCTCCCCGAGGATCTGCGCACTTACACCCTGAACAAGGTCGATGACTCCGGCGCCTACACCATCGAGGAGAACAAGGACCTGTGGCCGGTGCTCGCCGATGCGATCGGCGTGGAGAAGGTGACTCCGCTGCGCACACCCATCGACGAACTCGGCGCCGCACGCGAGCAGTGGAACGACGGCAACAACTTCCTGACCGTCAGGCCAGGGGTCATCTTCGGCTACGACCGCAACGAGGTCACCAACACCTTCCTGCGCAGGCACGGCATCGAGATTCACAGCATCGTGGGCAACGAGCTCGGCCGTGGCCGGGGCGGTCCGCGCTGCATGTCCTGCCCCATGGAACGCGGCTCAGCCGACGAGTGACCGAAACCCCCAACAACGACTACCCAGACACCGATACAAGGAGACAATCATGCCAGTCAACCTCAGACACCGTGACTTCCTCAAGGAGCTCGACTTCACCCGCCGGGAACTCGAGTACCTGCTCGACCTCAGCCGCGACCTGAAGCGGGCCAAGTACACGGGTAATGAGAGGCAGCGGATGAAGGGCAAGAACGTGGCCCTCATCTTCGAGAAGACCTCGACCCGCACCCGGTGCGCCTTCGAGGTCGGCGCCGCCGACCAGGGGGCCAGCAGCACCTATCTCGACCCCTCCGGCTCACAGCTCGGTCACAAGGAGTCCATCGCCGATACCGCTGCGGTGCTGGCGGGCTTCTATGACGGGATCGAGTACCGGGGCAGCGCTCAGAGCAACGTCGAGGAGCTGGCTGCGTACTCCAACGTCCCCGTCTGGAACGGATTGACCGACGAGTGGCATCCCACACAGATGCTGGCCGACTTCCTGACGATGCACGAGCACGCCCGCGGCAAGCCCATCCAGAACATCACCTACACGTACATGGGCGACGCCCGTTCGAACATGGGCAACTCGGAACTCGTGATGGGTGCGATCATGGGCGCCGACGTGCGCATCTGCAGCCCGAAGGCGCTGTGGCCCAGCGAGGAGGTCCAGGAGGCCGCCAGGGAACGCGCGGAGGAGTCCGGCGCTCGCATCATGCTCACGGAGGACCCGGACGAGGCCCTGCCCGGCTCGGACTTCGTCATGACTGACGTGTGGGTATCCATGGGTGAACCGGCCGAGGTCTGGAACGAGCGGATCAAGCTGCTCAAGCCCTACCAGATCAACAGGGCCGCACTCGAGAAGACCGGTGTCCCCCACGTGCGGTTCATGCACTGCCTGCCGGCCTTCCACGACACCAACACCAAGGTGGGCCAGAAGATCGCCGCCGAGACCGGTATGACCGATGGTCTCGAGGTCACCGACGAGGTCTTCCGCTCCGAGGCCAACATCGCCTTCCTGCAGGCCGAGAACCGGCTGCACACCATCAAGGCGATCATGGTCGCCACGATCGGGGACTGAGCAGGACTGAGACGAACACTGAGCCCCGATCCGGTATCGGATCGGGGCTCAGTCGTCTGCCGGGCGGCTCAGACCAGCCTGGCGCGAAGCTGTGCGAGTTCTTCGCGAAGCTCAGTGGGAACCTTGTCCCCGAACATCTCGAAGTACTCCTCGGTGAGGTCCGCCTCCGCGAGCCAGGAGTCACGGTCGATGGCGAAGAGTTCCTGCAACTGCTCATCGCTGATTCCGAGGCCGTCGGTATCGAGCTCACCCGGCGCGGGGCGACGACCGATTGGGGTGTCCTCGGCTGCCGCATTGTTGTTCACGCGCTCCACGATCCATGCGAGCACCCGGGAGTTCTCGCCGAACCCGGGCCAGATGAACTTGCCGTCCTCGTCCTTGCGGAACCAGTTCACCTGGTAGACCGCTGGCAGCTTGTCCGCATCGGTCATGCGGCCGATCGCCAGCCAGTGGCCCCAGTAGTCGGCCATGTTGTATCCGCAGAAGGGCAGCATGGCGAACGGGTCGCGCCGAAGGGCACCCACTGTGCCCTCGGCAGCGGCGGTCTGTTCGGACGCGATGGTCGCCCCCATGAAGACGCCGTGCTGCCAGTCATTGGCCTCGGTCACCAGTGGCACGTTCGTGGCGCGCCGGCCGCCGAAGAGGATCGCCGAGATCGGCACACCGGCGGGATCCTCCCAGTTGGGTGCGATGGACGGGCACTGCGAAGCGGGGGCGGTGAACCGTGCGTTGGGATGCGAGGACGGCCCGTCGGACTCGGGGGTCCAGTCGTTGCCCTTCCAGTCGATCAGGTGCGCGGGTGTCTCCTCTGTCATGCCTTCCCACCAGACATCGCCATCATCGGTGAGCGCCACGTTGGTGAAGATGCTGTTACCCCACAGGGAACGGATGGCATTGGCGTTCGTCTGCATCCCGGTGCCCGGCGCGACACCGAAGAACCCTGCTTCGGGGTTGATCGCATAGAGACGGCCGTCCTCACCGAACCGCATCCACGCGATGTCGTCGCCCACCGTCTCAACAGTCCAGCCCGGCAGCGTCGGCTCCAGCATCGCGAGGTTGGTCTTGCCGCACGCCGACGGGAAGGCCGCAGTGATGTAGCTCGTATCACCCTCGGGCGAGGTCAGTTTCAGGATGAGCATGTGCTCGGCCATCCAGCCCTCGTCACGAGCCATGGCCGAGGCGATGCGCAGGGCGAAGCACTTCTTGCCCAGCAGCGCGTTGCCGCCGTAGCCGGAGCCGTAGGACATGATCTCGCGGGATTCGGGGAAGTGAACGATGTACTTCGTGTCGTTGCAGGGCCAGGCGACATCCGGGCGGCTGTTGCCGTCCTCGTCGACCAGCGGGTACCCGACGCTGTGCAGGGCCGGGACGAAGTCGCCGTTCTCGCCGATCAGCTCGAGCGCCTCGGCGCCCATGCGGGTCATGATGCGCATGTTGGTGACCACGTACGGCGAATCGGAGATCTCGACTCCGAGCTGCGAGATGCGGGAGCCCAGCGGGCCCATGCTGAAGGGAATCACATACATCGTTCGACCGCGCATGCAGCCACGGAAGATACCGTCGGCGCCTGTCAGACGCTCGCGCATGACCGCGGGGTCCTCCCAGTTGTTGGTGGGACCGGCGTCCTCCTCGCGTAGCGAGCAGATGAACGTCCGGTCCTCCACACGCGCGACGTCCGATGGGTCGGAACGGGCCAGGAAGGAGTTGGGACGCAGTTCTTCGTTCAGACGGATGAACGTCCCGTCATCGACGAGTTCCCCGGTCAGACGTTGCCACTCCTCTTCGGAGCCGTCACACCACTGCACCCGGTCCGGCTGCGTGAGCTCGGCCACCTCTTCCACCCACTCGAGGAGCTTCTTGTTGTTGGTGGGCGGATTCTCCATACCGGGGATGGACATTGCACATGCTCCTTAAACTACTCATAGCCCTCAGGACCGATTACCCGATCCGGGGTACATACCCCTATCATGCCTCAGACCCACGCCCCGGGACAGGCGGGGTGGGCCGGTGTGAGCCCCGCAACTTCGCAGCGGAAGGGAATATCCTGAGGGACATGCAGTTGTGGCCAGCCCCCTCCCCGGACCGCCCGGTCTCGGCCGAGCTCACCATCCCGGGGTCCAAGTCGTTGACCAATCGCGCACTGGTGCTGGCCGCGCTCGCGGATGGTGACTCGACCATCGACAATCCGTTGAACTCCCGCGACAGCCGGCTCATGATCGACGGACTACGGGAACTCGGCGCCGGAATCGGCACGCGCGAGAGCTCCGGTGCAGACACCACGGCGAGTGTGCGCATCAGCCCCCTGGAGCGGACGGATGGTGGGCATCGCACAGTGCAATGCGGACTCGCCGGTACCGTGATGCGGTTCCTCGCGCCGGTGGCGGCGATCGCGGGGGGCTCGACACACTTCGTGGGCGACGCGCAGGCCGAACGCCGTCCCATGGCCGGCCTGCTGCGTGCCCTGGAAGCACTGGGGCTGACGCTGGCGCCCGGGGGGGCAGCCGGACTACCCTACACACTGCACAGCGCCGGAGTGATACGGGGCGGCCGGATCACCGTGGATGCCCGGGCCTCGTCACAGTTCGTCAGTGCCCTGCTGTTGTCCGCTCCCCGGTTCTCCGACGGTCTGGACCTGCACGTCGAGCAGACGCCGCCGGCGCTGCCCCACATCGAGATGACGGTCGCGATGCTGCGGCAACAGGGCGCCGAGGTCACGGCCGAGCCCCGCCGTTGGCAGGTCTCCCCCGGTGCAGTGTCGGCGCTGGACCTGGTCATCGAGCCCGATCTGTCCAACGCCACCCCCTTCATGGCCGGGGTCATGCTCACCGGTGGAAGCATCACGATCACCGGCATCGGCACCGAATCGCTGCAGCCGACGGCCGAGGTCATGGACCTCTTCGGCGCGCTGGGAGCTCATGTCACGGCCCGCCCGGCGTCACTCACGGTGGCGGGCACCGGAGAGGTCCACAGCGTGGAGGTGGACCTCGGCGCCCTGGGAGAGCTGGTGCCCACCGTGGCGGCACTGTGCGCTTTCGCCGACGGTGTCTCGACTCTGCGCGGCATCGCCCACCTGCGGGGCCACGAGACCGACCGGCTGGCGGCGCTGGCCGAGGAACTGCGCAACGTCGGTGCCACGGTGACCGAACTCGACGACGGGCTGCAGATCATCCCGGGCTCGGGCGTGGGACCGGTACGCCCCTGGGCCAGCTACGCCGATCACCGGATGGCGACCGCAGGAGCGATCGTGGGGCTACGTGTGCCGGGGCTGCAGGTGGAGAACATCGCCACCACAAGCAAGACTTTCCCCGGCTTCGCCGAGCAGTGGCTGGCGGTCTTCGGCTGATGCGCCCCGGTGACTACAGCGAGGATGACGTACGCATCAGGGCCGCGAAACGCAAACGTCCCCGGTCCAAGCAGCGCCCGAGCCACGATGACGCAGTCACCGGCTTCGTCACCGGCGTTGATCGCGGTCGCTATCGGGTGCTGCTCTCCGGGTCAGCGCAGCCGGCGCAACCGACTGCGGAACTACCTCCGGTCGTGGCGATCAAGGCACGCGAACTCGGCAGAGGGGCGATCGTCGTGGGCGATCGCGTGCGAGTGGTCGGTGATGTCTCGGGAAGGCCGGGCTCCCTGGCGCGAATCGTGGGGGTCCAGCCCCGACGATCGGAACTGACGCGCACGGCCGACGACCGGGACCCGATCGAACGCACCATCGTCGCCAACGCCGACCAGCTGGGCATCGTGGTGGCCACCACGGACCCCGAACCCAGGCCCGGGTTCCTGGACAGGGCGTTGGTCGCCGCCTACGACGCCGGTATCCGACCGCTGCTCCTGCTGACCAAGGCCGACCTCAGCCCCACGACCGAGTTCCTCGAGACGTACACGCCACTGGACATCCCCACCTTCACCGCCGGGACAGCCGATGACCTCACTGACCTGCTGGTGCAGCTGACCGATCACGAGACAGTACTGCTGGGACAGTCAGGTGTGGGCAAATCGACCTTGGTCAACCGGCTGGTGCCGGATGCGGAACGACGCACCGGCCACGTGAACGAAGTCACCGGTCGGGGACGGCACACATCATCGAGTGCGATCGCGCTGCCTCTGCCGACGGGCGGCTGGATCGTCGACACACCAGGGGTGAGATCGTTCGGGCTGGCCCACGTAGACGTGGATCGCATCCTTGAGGCGTTCCCCCGGCTGCAGGCTGCCGGCGCCGGCTGCCCGCGAGGATGTCAGCATCTGCCGCCCGACTGTGCGCTGGACGACTGGATCGCCGGGAGTGGTGCGCCGGGCGACGCCGAGACGTTGTCCTGTCTGCGCCGCATCATCGGGTCAAGGCTCACCGAGGACTACTGATCGGCTCAGCCCCAGACCAGCTCGGCGCCGGTGTGACCGGTGACCACGGTGAGACCGATGCTCGCCACGGCGAGCAGGACCGTGGCGATCATGACGATCAGGCTCATCGGGTTGCGCTTGCCGCCCGTCTGACGGTCCAGGATGAACAGCAGGGTGATGGCGACCGCCTGAGCCAACGCGAGCCACGGCAGCCATTCGCCGTACTCGAAGTGCTGCTGGTTGCGCAGCCCGAGTTCGTCACGCAGCACATCGCCACTGGCCGCGGAGACGAAGGCAGCAAGTGCAGCCACCACTGCCACGGTGGCGATCAGTGGGCCGTATCGTTTGGACCTCGAACCGGCTGAGGCCATCAGAAGCCCCCCGAGGGCTGCCAACGGGATCAGCACCACGGCAGCGTGCACAACCAGGGGATGCAGCGGCATCCCACCCACATCCACGACCGGAATGTCGAGGGCCCTGATGGCAGTCACACACCGAGTCTGGCAGAACCCGTGGGCGCCCCGACCCCGGGGAGCAGGCGTGTCGGGGAACTGCTGGAGCGCGGTGTGAGGGACCGGCTCAGGGATCTTCGAACGGGAATCGGCGGACTGCCACATTCGTGCCACCCGATTCCGTGGCGGCCACGCTCCTGCAAGACTTGGCGCCATGACGCAGAGAAATCCCGATCTCACCCTCGCGCTGCAGATGGCGGATGCTGCGGATCAGGTGACCATGAGCCACTACCTCACCGACGATCTGCAGGTGGAGACCAAACCTGACCAGTCCCCCGTCACCGAAGCCGACCGGGCCTGCGAGCAACTGCTGCGGCAGCGGCTCGAGACCCTACGGCCCGAGGACGGGCAGTGGGGCGAGGAGTTCGGGCAGCAGGGCACCGCCGATCGGCGCTGGATCATCGACCCCATCGATGGCACCAAGAACTACCTGCGCGGTGTTCCGGTCTGGGCCACCCTGATCGGGCTGCAGGACGGGGAGGATTTCCCGGTTGGCGTAGTGAGCGCTCCGGCACTGCGGCGCCGGTGGTGGGCCTCGACCGGTGGCGGCGCATTCACCCAGGACCCGGATGGCAGGGTCCGGCAGCTTCAGGTCAGCGGTGTGAGGAACGTCGAGGACGCCTCGTTCTCCTACAGCGATGAGGACTACTGGCGGGAACGGGGTGCTGCCACGGGACTGCGACGGCTGATCCAGAGCTGCTGGCGCACCCGCGCTTACGGCGATTTCCTGTCGCACGTCCTAGTGGCCGAAGGCGCGGTCGACATCGCCGCCGAACCGGCGCTGTTCCCCTGGGATATGGCTGCCCTGATCCCCATTGTCACGCAGAGCGGCGGCACGATCACGGGCTATGACGGGGGGCCCGCGCTGGAGCGTGGTTGCGCGGTCACAACGAACACACATTTGCACGCGGACGTGTTAAGCATGCTGCAAAGCCCTGCCGATGCTTTGTAAGGTAAGGGCATCGAGGTCTGGAGTGATATGCGAGTCGAACAGGTTCTGGCCAGCAAGGGCGACGAGGTCCTCACAATCCATCCCGACGCCTCGACCAGCGAACTTGTGAGCCAGCTCGCCGAACATCGGATCGGCGCCATGGTCGTCTCGCGCGACGGCCGGACCGTCGACGGGATGGCCTCCGAACGCGACGTCGTGCGGGCCCTGGCGAAGCTCGGTGCCGCTGCGCTGGACAAGCCGGTCTCGGAACTCATGACTCCGACCGTTCAGTGCGCGGTCCCGTCCGCATACGTCCAGGATCTGATGAGCCTCATGACAAACTCCCGGATCCGGCACGTTCCGGTCCTCGACGAGGAACATCAGATGATCGGGATCATCAGCATCGGTGACGTCGTGAAGAGCCGGATCGATGAGCTCCAGGACGAGCGCGACGCGCTGGTCCAGTACGTGACTGTCGGGGGCTGACTCCGCCGCAGAGTCACGCAGGCACCCGACGGCCGGACCAGTTGTGGGCCCGCTCAGTCGGTCGGTGGCTGCTTGCAGGGAAGCGCAGACCTGACCGCGTACCGGTGCAACGTCACCTGGCCGTAGCGGGCCTGCTCGATCAGCTCGAGCTCGATGGGATCGATCGACCGGTCGAACAGAGGACGGCCGCTGCCCAGAATACTCGGGTGGGTGAAGAGCAGCAGTTCGTCGAGCAGACGCGCTTCGAGCAGATGGGTGGCCAGCGTCGCTCCACCGACGCCGATGTCTCCCTGCGTCTGCTCCCGCAGCGCCTGCAGCCGGCCGATCGTGTCGGAGCCACCGATGGTGGTGGTGTTGGGCGCGTTGGTCGTTCTGGTGTCCGAGACAAGGATCTTCGGTTTGGTCATCCAGATCCTGCCGTACTCGCGGACATGCTCGGGCATCGTGGGATCCTCACTGGCGGCGGGCCAGAAGTCCTCCATGATCTCGAAGATGCGCCTGCCCTGTACGAGAACAGTCAGGCGGTCCGCCCGCTTGTTGAACTCACGGTGAAGCCGCTCATCGATGCGAAGCCAGTCACCCCCGCCGTCCTCGTCGGCTCGGTGCTCGATCAGCAGATCGAGCGACACGTTCATCCAGTAGACGAAACGACCCATGTGACCAGCTTGTCATCCATTCGTTCCCGCGCCGACCGCTGACCGCTGCCTCCCGGGCCGCCGGAGCGACTCGCGGGAATCACCTCGGCCCGCTCAACGATGACGGATGCGCAGTGTCACCCGGCGCCTGGGCCTCAGCACGACCCCGGCCCGCAGTCCGGGAGTGCCGAGCAGTTGCCACGAAAGGCGGTGAGCGAGCTCCGAGAGCGCTGCGGTGGCCACCGACATGGAGAACTCCCGCCCGATGCACAGGCGAGGACCACTGCCGAACGGGAGGTATCCCGGAGGTTGGCCCCGTTCCCACTCCGGCCGACCGGGGTCGAAGTGGTCCGGTCGTCCCCACAACCGGGCATCACGCTGAACCACGAACGGGCTCAGGATCACCAGGGAACCGGCAGGAAGCAGAAACTGCCCGAGGCGCATCGATGATCGGGTGCGCCTGGTGATGAGCCACGCCGGCGGAAAGAGTCGCAGGGACTCGTCGACGGTCCGGCGCCAGCGGTCGTTGTGCAGTGCTGTGGAGGGTGATGCAGTGGGTGACTGCTCCAGCAGCTCGGCCTGCCGGTGGGGCGCTGCGCCCAGGAGCGCCAGCGACCAGATCAGTGCGGATGCCACAGTCTCGTGACCAGCGATCAGGAAGGTCCTGACCTGCGA
Organism: Actinomycetota bacterium; assembly: GCA_020438795.1. Classification (GTDB taxonomy): domain Bacteria; phylum Actinomycetota; class Actinomycetes; order S36-B12; genus JAGQTY01. The sequence goes on along the minus strand of JAGQTY010000013.1, from coordinate 6,975 downwards.
ATAGACCTCCTCCGGATCGGACATGCCCCGCAGACATGCCACGAACGGGGTATCCCCGGCGCCGTCGAGCAGTCGGGCGACCGCGGCATCCAGACGTGGCCGCCAGTCAGTGCCGTTCGCCGGTGCCGGCGCGAACCTCACCCTGTTCAGTACGCCTTCCAGGCCAGCACGGGTCGCCGCGAGCACATCCTCCACACGCTGGCTGTCCACGACACCGAACAGGAACCGCGACAGGACCCGCAGCGAGTATCGATCGGCGGCTGGGCCGATGTCGACGAACCCCCGGTCCGCCCACTCACCGGCCCACGCCCGTGACTCCTCGGCCGCGATGGCGGCCAGCGGGGCGAGGCTCGTCCGGGCGAAGGCCGGCTGGACCTTCGGTCGTTGCTGCATCCAGGCATCCTGCTCGGCAGCCAGCAGACCCGGACCGGTGAGGGCGGCCAGCGAGTGGTACTGCGGCGTGTCCTTGTCGGCGCACCGATGCTGCGATACCAGCACCGTCCGGGTGTGCTCCCACGAGGTCACCAGGTACGTGGGGTGAGGTACCGGGAACTGGACCACGTCTCCATGACGGCCGGCCATCCGACGCAGGTAGAGCGCGGGGTTGGCCATGATCCCTGCGGAATCTCTGAGCATCACGGGTCCGCTCGGGCCCGGCGCTGTGGCTGGAGTCCCCAGATAGGAGCGGTCCGGAACCGTCACGGCAACTGCCAGTCGATGGGCTCGGCACCCTGGTCGATGAGCAGCTCATTGCAGCGTGTGAACGGCCGGGAACCGAAGAATCCCCTGTCCGCCGACATGGGACTCGGATGTGCGCTGCGGATCACGGGGGTCTGCCCCAGCAGCGGCTGGATGCTCTGGGCGTCCCTGCCCCACAGGATCGCGACCAGCGGCGTTCCTCGCGCCACCAGAGCGGCGATGGCGACCTCCGTGACCTGCTCCCAGCCTTTCCCCCGATGTGAACCCGGCTTGCCGGGCTGCACTGTGAGCACGCGGTTGAGCAGCAGAACACCCTGCTCGAACCAGGGGGTCAGATCCCCCGAGCGCGGCCGGGAGTGACCCAGATCCTCGCAGTACTCCCGGTAGATGTTCACCAGCGACCTCGGCACCGGCTGAAGGTCCGGCGGCACACTGAAGCTCAGTCCGACGGCATGACCGGGCGTCGGGTAGGGGTCCTGGCCCATGATCAGCACCCGTACCCGGGCGAAGTCTCCGGTGAAGGCCCGCAGCACATCGGGACCCGGCGGCAGGTAGCCACGGCCAGCCTCGTTCTCCGCACGGAGGAAATCCCCCATCCTGGCGATCTGCCCCGCGGCCGGGCCCAGCGGATCCCGCCAGCTGGGATCCACGTGTTCAGGCACGGTCGCCATGTCCCACCTCCATGCTGATTCTACGGTTGCGGCCCTTCCTGCCCCTGCCCCACCGGCTGCGCACACCGGATCATCCCGCCGGGTGGTCACCGCCCTCACCGACGGGCAGAATGCCAACGTGGCGAAGTCACCCACCCGCATCGCGATATACATCGCGCTGTCCACACTCGTGATCGTCATACCGACGTTCGCGATGACTGCGATCGGCTACCAGACCGCCGGGGCGACCGTCTCCCTGTCGACCGTCGGGATCGGGATGGCCTCCGCCTTCGCTGGGATCCGGCTCGGTGCGTGGGCGAGCCTGGCTACAGCCGCCCTCAGCTTCTGCGCGATGCTCGCAGCGGGGTCGTGGCTGTGGTCCTCGCTGGTGATGATCGCCGTTTCGCTCAGCTACGCGATCACCGCGCGGTGGGGCTGGCGCTCGGCACTGATCCTGCTGCCCATTGCTCTGGGCTTCGTCGTCGCGGATCCGCCCGTCTATGACGGCAGCAGGTGGGTCGCGGCGCTGCTGATCGCCGCCGGCACGGCCCTGTTCGGCCTGCTGGCCGTCGGGTTCAACGCCGTCAGCATCAGACCCCGGCCCACTCCCACGGCCACTGTGCTGTCGCCGTCGCGAACCTGGTCCTTCGCGGTGATGCTCACGGTGGTCACCACCATCACGACGCTGTGGGCGGTCATCGGAGAGCTCGGCCACACCGGCGGCTGGCTCATCATGACACCGTTCATCGTCATCCTCCCCTACGTCCAGGACGCCTGGGTGAAGTCCGGCAAGCGGATCGGGGGCACCCTGATCGGGGTCGCGGTCGCATACCTGGTCGGCCTGGTGATCCCCTGGCAGCCGGTGCTCTACCTCATCGTCATCGTCCTGGCATCGTTGGCGTTCATCGCCAAGGCGAAGCAGTGGGACTACATCTACTGGGTGGCACTGCTCACGCCGACTATCGTGATCCTGGAGGGCACTTCGACATCGGTGGACCAGACAGCGATCTCCCGACTGCTGGCGACACTGGGCGGGGTGGCGCTGTCCCTGATCGCGATCGCACTGGCAGCGCCGCTGTACCGTCGCAGGGCCAGGGAGCTCGATCTCGACCGCTACTGAACTTCTGCTCGACTGCAGGGAGCAGTTACCGCTCGCACGGTGTTCGGGGGGAGTTCCTCACTCGCCAGATCCGCGACCACACCGCCCGGTCTGCATGGTCGGCACCCGCCACGAGCCGCACCTGCACCTTGAGCCCCACCGTGCAGCGAGGCCGCACCGAGACCCGCGGTCGGTCCTGTGCGCCCCGCACAACGGTTCGGCACACATGCGCCAGCCGGGCCCGCCCGATCTTCCTGCCTCTGACGAAGCAGCGCACCTGCACCTTGCGTATCTCGCCATCGGTGCTCACGCCTGACACCAGCCGGTTGCCCTTGAACGCCGTGAGCGAGCGTTGCGCATCACGACCTTCGACCTTCAGAGACGTGGCGGCCCTCGGATAGCCCCCGATCGCCGAGATGAATCCGGCAGAGTCACTCACCCCAGCCGCCTGCGACAGCGCCGCCAGGGCGTGGGTGGGCGAGCGAAGGCTCAGGCAGGTCGTCGTGAGGACCGGTGTCTGCTGACCCGTCGGCGCCAGCGCCGGATCACCGTAGTCGATCACCACGGCCACCCGCAGCCTGCCAGTGGTCACAGGCACGTCCGGGCACAGCTCATCGAAGACCGGTGACCGACCCGGCGCATCGGACGGACTCAGCGCCGCCCCCGTCTCCACGTAACGCGCTCCCACGACTCCCCCGTCGGACAGAAGAATGTCAGCAGCTCCCACCTCGGCCGCCTGCCAGCTCCCGCTCGTGGGAACCCAGAGGGACCAGTACCGGTACGTCTCCTGCGCCTGTGCCCCGGTCAATCCCCCGCCCACCAGCACGGCAGCGGCCAGAGCCGCCAGCAGGATCAGGAGGGACTGCAACGACTTGTAGTGGTTCAATGGGCTCATTTCCGGGCCCTTTCCGGACTCGGGCAGGCAACGCCCGGGTGGGCGACGAACCTGTGACCGCAATCCTCGACGGTGGGTTGGTACCACGGACCCAGGCATTCCGGCTCGCCTGTCGGCTCACGGCTGCGGGACAGCGCCGGACTCACACCGGCTTCCCCTGAGAAACGCAGGCTCAGTCTATGCATGGGGCACTCTCTGACCAAGCAGTGGGGTCCCGCTGTGCGGCGGGAGCGATTTCCGGGCAGACCGGTTTCGTCGGCTACACTGCCACTACCAGATGTCACAGTCGGGGGAAGCCGGTCCGAGTCCGGCGCTGTCCCGCAGCCGTAGGTCCGTCGAGGCGGACGAGCCGGAATGCCCGAGTGCGACAAGTGGCTTCAGATGACCATCGAGGGCTGTGGTCGTGAGGCTTCGATCCTTCCCCCATGGGCTCCTGTGATCGCGGCTGACGACTGCGATCGGAGGCGGCGATGCGACGCGACGGGACTGCCCCCCGATCCATGCCCACGCCACATCGGCTACGGCTCCCGCTCCAGTTCCTGGCAGCCGTGCTGCTGGTTTCCGCAGGCACCGCTGCCGGTGTTCCGATGACCGTCGCCGCTCAGGCGCAGGACAGCGAGAATGACCCTCCCGCGGCCAGCGCGGCGACACCCGGAGCCGCTGCCCGGACGACGTCGGCGGCCGCGGCCGGACAGGCGTGCGGATCAGGGGCCGGGGTGACGGTCGTCGTCGATCACGGCACTCTCGGGGGAGGCGTGCACGTGGGATGCGCCCGCGGGACGCCGAGCTCCGGGCTGGTCGCGCTGGCGTCCGCCGGATTCAGCTGGACCGGCACCAGCCGGTACCCGGACTTCGTCTGCCGGATCGATGGCTCGCCCGGCTCGGATCCCTGTGTCGACACCCCACCGGCGGACGCCTACTGGAGCTACTGGTACGCCTCCCCCGGCGGAGAATGGCGCTACAGCACGCTCGGCGCCTCGATGAGACGGCCGGAGCCGGGCGGAGTGGAAGGCTGGCGGTTCTCCGGGGCCGGCAGGCAGATGCCTGCCATGATGCCTCCGGCGCGCGAGGCCCAGCCTGTCGCAACCGGTCAGCCGGACGAGCCTGCCCGCGCTGCGCCCGGGCGGACCGCGACGCGGCGGCCCAGCGGCTCGGCCAGCGGAGCAGCACCGCCACGGCCTTCTGTGGGCGGATCAGAGGCGAAGGAGCCAGCAGATCGTGAGTCCCCGGTCCCGGAGGCAGAATCAGGGAGAGCCGACGACGAGAACCCCGCCGGAGGAGAACGGCATGGTCTAGCAGTAGGCGAGCAGCGGAATAGCGCGAGTACCCAGCAGCAGTCCGATGCCGCACTTCCGGCGGCCTCCGATTCCGGCTCCCCGACCGTCAGCCAGGACTTCGCCGCGCAGAACGTGACGCTCGAGGAGACCGGCTCAACGAAGAACTGGGTCATCGTGCTCGTGTTCATCGCCCTCCTGCTGGCGGCAGCGGCGTACGCTGTCCGGCTGCGGACCCGGCCGGCCGGGCGCCACCTGGGACGAGGCGCCCGATGAGGTGCCTGGGCTGGCACCGGGTGCTGCGGGGCGATCGCCCGTGCTGAGATCAACATTGCTGCCGAGGATCCTGCACCCAGTGGCGTGGTGGGTCTGGGTGCTGTGCCTGGCAGTGATGGCGACCAGGACCACCGACATCCTGCTGCTGGCAGAGATCATCGCCGTGCTCGCGGTCGCGGTGGCCGCGCGCCGGATCCCCGTAGTGACGATACCGTTCCGGGCGTTCCTGTTCCTCGGGCTGATCATCATCACCATCCGCGTCGTGGTCTACGTGCTGTTCGGAGCGCGGGCTCCCGGGACTCAGGTGTTCGCCCTGCCCCAGCTCGAGCTGCCCGACTGGTTCGCGGGGGTCAGTCTGGGTGGTCCCTCCACCATCGAGGGTCTGATCGCTGCCATCAGCGGCGCGATGGTCATCGCGACACTCGTGATCTGCCTCGGCAGCGGCAATCTGCTGGCCGACGCGAGGCGGCTGCTGCGGTGCCTGCCCACCGCGCTGTACTCCATGGGTTCGGTAGCCGCGGTCTCCCTGACCCTGGTGCAGCAGCTCGGTGTGACGCTGCGACGCATCCGGGCGGCCAGACGCCTTCGTGGAGACACCCGTGGCCGTTTCGCCCTGTACCGAACCGTCGCCGTGCCCGCCCTCGCCGATGCGTTCGACCGGTCGGTGGCGCTCGCCGCGGCGATGGACGCCCGGGGCTACGGCCGGGAGGCGTTCCGGCCGGCCTGGCGACGCAGGATGTCCCTGCTGCTGCTGGTGGCGGGGTTTGTGGGCCTGGTGCTGGGTGGTTATCAAGTGCTCGGTGGGGCGGGGACCTGGGCGGCGATGGGACTGGCCGCGCTCGGAGGAGTGCTCGCCATCGCTTCCTTCACCGTGGGGCGCGCCAGGGTGAGGCCCACCACCTACCGCCCGGATCGCTGGCGCCTGCCCGAGAGCGCGGTGGTCCTCGCGGGACTGATCCCGGCCGTCGCGTACGTGGTCATCAGCATCTCCGACCCGGGTGCCCTGTCACCGCCAGCCAACCTGGACGGTCTCCTGGAGACGAACATCCTCGCAGCGGCGGTCATCCTCATCGCAGTACTGGCAGTACCGCTCAGCCCGCCGGTTCCGCTGGGTAAGGAGACCCGCATGGCCGCACCATCGCAAGGGGCACCGGCATGATCCGTTTCGAGAACGTCAGCTTCAGCTACGACAAAGCGCAGCAGGCGACGCTGTCCGACGTGGAACTGGTGATCCCCGAGGGCGAACTCTGCGTGGTGATCGGTCGGTCCGGCTCGGGAAAGAGCACCCTGCTGAAGTGTGTCAACGGCCTCGCGCCCCGATTCACCGGTGGTGAGCTGCGGGGCCGGGTGCTCACCGACGGATTCGACACGAGTACCAGGGACACCAAGGAGTTCGCGGGACTCGTCGGCTACGTGGGTCAGGATCCCAGCGCCTCGTTCGTGGCGGAGACAGTGGAGCAGGAACTCGTGTACGGCATGGAACAGCTGTGCATCGAACCCAACATCATGCGACCCCGGGTGGAGGCCGTCATCGATCTGCTCGGCCTCGACCGGCTCCGTGCGCGGCGGCTGACCGAGCTCTCCGGCGGGGAACAGCAGCGGGTCGCGATCGGTGCAGTGCTGACCTCCCATCCGCGGATCCTCGTGCTCGATGAACCGACGTCGGCGCTGGATCCGGGTGCGGCCGAGGATGTCCTGGCCGTGCTCAGCAGACTCGTGGAGGATTTCGGACTCACAGTGCTGCTGGCCGAGCACCGCCTGGAGCGCGTGCTGCAGTTCAGCGACCGGGTCATCGTGGTCGGCCGCGGCGGGCAGGTGACCGCGGCCGAACCCGCGCAGGCGATGGAGTTCGCGCCCCTGGCGCCGCCGGTCGTGGAGCTCGGGCGGGCGGCCGGCTGGCGACCGCTGCCCATCACGGTCCGTGCGGCTCGGCGTCTGGCCAGGCAGGACCCCCGGCTCGTGGACTTCGAACCCGAACCAATGGGCCCAGCGGTGGCGGCCGAGCCCGCACCGGTGGTGGTGCGAACCTCGAAGCTGACCATGAAATACCGCGACGTGGTGGCCCTGCGGGAAGTGGACCTC
>JAGQTY010000139.1 GCA_020438795.1 Actinomycetota bacterium | reverse complement strand
CCGATCGGCCGTTGAAACTAGTCAGTTCCATCGTTTTCGTCTCATACAACGCGACACACCCACCGTGCCGCCACACGCCGCATGCATTACGCGGCGCGTGCGGCATCACACTACTTCAACGCCTTGCCCGCGCTGCCAAGCTGCCTGCAAGCCTCCACCACGCGTGCGGCCATGGCGCTTTCCGCTTCGCGCCCCCACGAACGCGGGTCGTACATCTTCTTGTTGCCCACCTCGCCATCGATTTTGAGCACCGAATCATAGTTGGAGAACATGTGACCGGCCACCGCACGGCTGAATGCGTACTGCGTATCGGTGTCGATGTTCATCTTCACCACGCCGTAGCTCACGGCCTGCGCGATCTCCTCCGGCGCGGAGCCGGAACCGCCGTGGAACACCAGGGCGAACGGCTTACCGGGAGCGACATCCAGCGAGTGCGCGGGGTCGGGCATTTCGCCGGCCCTGATCGCGAGCGCGACCGTGGTCTGGATTTCGTCGAGCAGTTCGGGGCGCAGTTTCACCACGCCCGGTTTGTATGCGCCGTGCACGTTGCCGAAGGTGAAGGCGGCCATGTAGCGTCCGCGCTCGCCGAGGCCGAGTCGTTGCGCGACGGTGATGCCTTGCGCGGGCGTGGAATACAGTTTGTCATTGATTTCGGCGCTGTGCCCGTCT
>JAGQTY010000138.1 GCA_020438795.1 Actinomycetota bacterium | reverse complement strand
GGCGTTCTTCACCGGCAGGATCTGGCCCATGATCACCGGTCAGGCGGGGGTGGGCGTGTTCTTCGTGCTGAGCGGGTACCTGATCACCACGCTGCTGCTCAAGGAACGCCAACGCTCGGGCACGATCTCCCTCAGGCGGTTCTACGCCCGGCGTTTCCTGCGGCTCACCCCGCCGTTCGTGGTCTTCATCCTGTTCACCTGGGCCCTGGCCGAGGCGGGCATCATCAAGGCACGACCACTCGGGCTCGTGGTCAGCTTCCTGTACCTCTATGACTTCATGCCGAAGACCCACCTCGATGCCGGGCTTTCCCATACGTGGTCCCTGGCGGTGGAGGAGCAGTTCTACCTGATCTGGCCACTGCTGGCCATGTCGTTCACTCGGTCCCGGCTCCTGGTCACCAGTGCGTTGGTGATCGTGGCCTGCGGTGTGGCCTACCTGGTGTTCCCGGACCTCGTGATCCCTTTCAGCAGCCATCAGACGCGGCTGGCCCAGTTGTTCCATGTGCCGCACCTGTTCATTCCGGCCGTCGGTGCCATCATGGTGGGTGCCCTGGCGGGTATCCTGCGGGCCCATGGCACCGTTCCGGGAGAACGGCTCCTGCGGTGGATGCCCTTGCTCTTCGCTCTGCTCTACGGGGCCTCGCTCTGGATACCGGGCCCGCTGCTGCG
>JAGQTY010000137.1 GCA_020438795.1 Actinomycetota bacterium | reverse complement strand
CCATGTCGGTCATTCCGTGCTTCCGCATCTTCGCGGCAGAGTATTCGAATACGTCCTCAGTCAATGTCTCTCCCTTTCGAACGGGCGTTGTTATTCGATGCGCTTATGCCATAATACGACATTCCGCCAAAATCGGGGGCATTTAGACACAGAACCAACATGAACTTCCGGTGGAGCAATTGCCGGAAAACCCTCAAATATCCGAAGCCAAACTCTCCGGAATGGATGCGACTCGCTTTCCGACACGATGTGTTTGAAAAACCGTAGAGATTATGCTATGTTTCATATTCGGTGCTTTTCGCACCGTTCGGACCATAGCGCAGTTTGGTAGCGCACTTGACTGGGGGTCAAGGGGTCGCGGGTTCAAATCCCGCTGGTCCGACCAGAAAAACCCGAATTCATGCGATTTCGGGTTTTCTTTTTAGGATGTCAGTCTTACGCATGCAGGTAAGGGGTGATTGTCTTGAAGTCGATGGACGCCCAGCCACAGTTTGACGACGTTGACGGCTTTGCCCACGTGTTTGACTCATCCGAGCTTGAGGATGAGTGGAAGATACGTCTGTCCCGGGAACTTGGCGTAGCGGCCAGGGAGCGGGCGAAGCATGATGGCATCACCCTTACCGAACTGACGCGCAAGGCGCTTGAATGCGACGATCTGAATGAGACCACGGACA
>JAGQTY010000136.1 GCA_020438795.1 Actinomycetota bacterium | reverse complement strand
TCAAGACAACAAGACATGCGAGATGACGCGTCTATTCGTGGATCCCACATGCCATGGGAAGGGGACCGGACGAAGACTCTGCCAGTCGCTCCTCGATGCAGCCGTCAAGGATAAGTACAAGACAATCCGGCTCGATACCGGCCACCTGTTCACGGAAGCTCCGGGGCTCTACGAATCACTTGGTTTTCACCGCTGCACGCCCTACAACGACTACCCGCGAAGAATGCAGCCCTACATGGTCTTTCTGGAGAGAACCCTCTAACGGAGCCACGTGCCGGCAGCGCCCGGGATGAATCGCGCCGAGGCCACCGACTAGTGAACAAGCTTCGGGGCGGCGGATCATCCGGACACCGCTCTGCGGCGTACCGCTTAAGAGCACGCACCACAGTCATGTCCGCCCTGCACCCCGGCCTCACCAAGCACCACCAACAAACGTCCACTCTCCCCCCGTGGAGGATACGGTTGCCGATGGCAGACCAGGATTCGAGTCACGAAGTCCCTGATTGTCGGGAACGACCGTTTGCGCGAACTAGGACGAACCTTTGCGGTGAATGGAGGTTCCCTGAGAGTCGAAGCTACGACATGAACTCCTTCATTCGTCGATCCAACTCTTCAGGGTCCACGTCCTCGATGTGGGTGCTGATCATCCATTGGTGCCCGAATGGATCAGCGACC
>JAGQTY010000135.1 GCA_020438795.1 Actinomycetota bacterium | reverse complement strand
CCCCTTGTTCAAGTCCCGCGAGGTCGAGTACTACCTCACCGATTCAGGGGCGAAGGCGATCTTCGCCTGGGACGGGATCGCGGCCGAGGCGCAGCCGGGCGCCGACGCGGCGGGGGTGCCCTGCGTGCTGGTGGGCCAGGACTTCGCCGCGGAACTGGGCCAGCACGCACCCGCGCCGGCGGTGGTCGAGCGTGATGCCGACGACACCGCAGTGATCCTCTACACCTCCGGTACGACCGGCAAGCCCAAGGGCGCGGAACTCACGCACAGCAATCTGCTGAGCAATGTCGCCGTGGCGGTCGACCTGTTCGACGGCAACCCCGACGACGTCATCTTCGGCGGGCTGCCGCTGTTCCACTCCTTCGGTCAGATGTGTGGGCTCAACGCCGCGATGACCTGCGGCGCCACCCTCACCCTGATCCCGCGCTTCGACCCGACCAAGGCCCTCGAGGTCCTGCAGCGGGACAAGGTCACGATCATGCAGGGCGTGCCGACCATGTACGTCGCTCTCGTCCAACACCCGGAGCACAAGGCCTACGACACCTCGACCCTGCGGGTGAGTGTGTCCGGTGGGGCCTCGCTTCCGGTGGAGATCCTGCGCGGGTTCGAGTCGGAGTTCGACGCGATCCTTCTTGAGGGCTACGGGTTGAGTGAGACCAGCCCGATCGCCTCCTT
>JAGQTY010000134.1 GCA_020438795.1 Actinomycetota bacterium | reverse complement strand
GGTCGAAGTTGCGGCGGTCGTCACCGACCAGCAGCTGGTGCCGCTCGACGACGGGATCGACATCGTCATCGCCGCGCCGACCGACCTGCTCGACGCGATGGACCCCGTCGTCGTGGGCATGCACACCGAATCGGGCCTGCTCGGAGAGATACCCTCCGGCACCACTGTGGCCGATGCGCAAGCGCAACTGCTCGCCTACGTGCGCCGCCACGTGCCGGACGCCCGGAAGGCGCCGCTGGCCGGCTCGAGCGTGCACGTCGACCGCATGTTCCTGGCCCGCTACATGCCGGAATTGCTCGAGCATCTCCACTACCGGATCATCGACGTCTCCAGCATCAAGGAGTTGGTGCGCCGCTGGTACCCGCGGGTGTTCTTCAATGCCCCGGACAAGCGGGGCGGCCACCGTGCGCTGGCCGACATCCAGGATTCGATTCGGGAACTGCAGTACTACCGAAGGACCGTCTTCGTCGCGGACCCCGGGCCCACGTCGGATCAAGCGAAGGCCGCTGCCGTCGAAGTCGATGCGGCAGCCGAGTGACCCAAGACGCGGCGTGCCGGCACGCCTGGTGACGGTTGTGACAAAGCCGTGACAGGAACTCGAAGAAGAAGGCCCAGGTCGCAAGCAATGTGCTCCTGACCTGGGCCTTTCTGGTGCGCCGCCAGGGACTCGAACCCCG
>JAGQTY010000133.1 GCA_020438795.1 Actinomycetota bacterium | reverse complement strand
GACGACGGTGCCGTCGGAAGCCACCGCAATGATCGGCTCACGCTCGGTGACCAGCCCCTCGGCCCGGAGCCGTTGTACGTGCACGCGAGACAACTCGTGCAGCTCGCTCTCCATACCGAGCTTGGGCGCGTAGCAGGCTATGACGATTCTTCCCATCGCCCCAGGATCGAGAAGAATCGTCTTCAGGTCAACACGCTCCGGCGACCCATCATCGAGCGCGCACAACGCAGCGGTGCGCGCAATACTGCGGTGCGATCAAGCAACGCGGGGACGGGTACGCCGACCTGACGGTCGGGGTCGCCGGGATGGCGGGGTCTCCCCACGAAAGCGCGCCCGGAGGGATTCGAACCCCCAACCAACCGGTTCGTCAACTGCGGCCCGAGGCTTGCCGGTACGTCCCGGTTTCGTGCTTGGCAGGGGTGTTTTCGTACCGGTGCGTACCGGGTCGTTGCAGGGTGAACTGTCGTCAGAACTGTCGTCAAACTTGGCCGGCGTCTTCGCCAGTATTCACCGGCTGAGGGCGTGCGTTGGGAGGGGAGTGTCGTGCGCTGTGCGACGAGACATTCCGGGGAACTCAGGCGGGGCACGACGGCGTACCTGATCTCTGAGGCATACTCGCCCGTTGTTCTCATGGTCCGGGTTAGTTCGGCGACTGACCTCTGTCACGGGATGCCGCACA
>JAGQTY010000132.1 GCA_020438795.1 Actinomycetota bacterium | reverse complement strand
TGGTGGTAATGTGCCAGCTCCTGCTCGTTCAGGTGCATCCGGTCGCCTTCGTAGAAGTAGATGCTCCGGTTGGTCCCCGCCTTGGCGGCCGGCAACAGGTACCGGGCCCCGGCGTCCAGCTTGATGTTCCAGATGGCCACGTCGTGTTCGGGGTCGGCCGCCCACGAGTTGGGGGCCGGGGCGGGAGCGGTCTCGCCCTGAAGTTTGCCGGCGATCACCTCCAGGTAGATGTTCCGGCCCTGCTCGTCCTGAACGGTCTTCTTGGGGATCTGCTCGCTCCACAACATCTTGAAGTGCGGCTCCAGCATCTTGCTCTTCCTGGGCAGGTTCAGCCAGATCTGGAAGAGCTCCATGGTGTTGGGCCGGTCCTCCTGGATCAGGGGGAACATCTCGGCATGTTGCAGCCCCTTGGCGGCGGTCATCCACTGCACGTCGCCGTTGCCATAGCGGGCCGTGGCCCCGGCGGAGTCGCTGTGGTCCACGAAGCCCTTGCGCACCAGCGTGATGGTCTCGAACCCGCGGTGGGGGTGGCCCGGAAAGCCCGGGACCTGCCGGCCGTGGTACATCCGGTAGCCGTCCTTGATGATGAAGTCCTGCCCGAGCTGGCGCCCTTCCAGGCCGGTCTTCGGTCCCATGCGCTCGTTGCCTTCGGGGAAGAAGTCCTCATGATGGACGCAGAAGA
>JAGQTY010000131.1 GCA_020438795.1 Actinomycetota bacterium | reverse complement strand
CGCAGAGGTGCCGGGGGACGTCGCTACTCGACCGTGACGGACTTGGCCAGGTTGCGCGGCTGGTCCACGTCGTGGCCTTTGGCGGTGGCCATCTCGCAGGCGAAGACCTGCAACGGAACGGTGGACACCAGCGGCTGCATGAGCGTCGGGCTCGGGGGCACGCGGATGAGGTGACTCGCATATGGGACGACGGATTCGTCGCCCTCCTCCGCGATCACGATCGTCATCGCGCCCCTGGCCCGCACCTCCTGGATGTTCGAGACGATCTTGTCATGCAGCAGGGCGTGCACCGGAGGCGGAACAATGACCACCACGGGGACGCCCTCCTCGATCAGGGCGATCGGGCCGTGTTTGAGTTCCCCGGCCGCGAAACCCTCGGCATGCATGTAGGCCAGTTCCTTGAGCTTCAGCGCACCCTCGAGAGCCACGGGATAACCGACGTGCCGACCGATGAACAGCACGGAGGAGGCCGCGGACAGTTCCCGGGCCAGTTCCCGTACCGGCTCGACCGTGTCGAGCACGAGGTCCACCTTCTGGGGCATGTCCGCCAGTTCGTCCAGGATCGACTTGATCTCATCACCGAACTTGTTGCCACGGACCTGCGCCAGGTAGAGCCCGACCAGGTACGCGGCAACGATCTGCGTCAGGAACGCCTTGGTCGAGGCGACGGCGATCTCCGGTC
>JAGQTY010000130.1 GCA_020438795.1 Actinomycetota bacterium | reverse complement strand
TGGCATCTACGCCATCACCACGGCATCACCGTCGCGGTCAGCACGATCCACCGCCATCTCACCGCGGCCGGGCTGATCACCCCCACCCCGCAGAAACGACCCAAGTCCTCCTACATCCGCTTCGCCGCCGATCAACCCAACGAACGCTGGCAAGCCGACTTCACTCACTGGTGGCTCGTTGACGGCACCCATGTCGAGATCCTGGACTTCATCGATGATCACGCCCGCTACGCGCTGTCAGTCACCGCCCACCACCGCATCACCGGCGCGATCGTGCTCACCGAATTTCGCAACGCCGTTGCTCGCCATGGCATCCCGGCTTCCACCCTCACCGACAACGGCATGGTCTTCACCACCCGACTGGCTGGCGGCAAAGGCGGACGCAACGCCTTCGAAGCCGAACTACGCCGCCTCGGGGTCACCCAAATCAACTCCACCCCAGCCACCCCACCACCTGCGGGAAAGTCGAGCGCTTCCACCAAACCCTCAAGAAATGGCTCAAAGCACAACCCCGAGCCGCCACCCTCGCCGAACTTCAGGCCCAACTCGACGCCTTTATCGCCGAATACAACCACCGCCGCCCCCACAGCGCCCTACCCCAGCACGCCACCCCGCCACCGCCTACACCACCCGCCCCAAAGCCAGCCCTGCAAACCGCACCGACTCCCACAACCGGGTCCGCC
>JAGQTY010000012.1:79160-80435 GCA_020438795.1 Actinomycetota bacterium | reverse complement strand
ACAGGAACTTCGTGAAGACTGTCGTACCGAGCCTCGTGAGCGTGGGTGGGTTGTCCGAGGCGCGCTAGACGTCCTGGCTTCGCTTTTCACAGCGAGAGCAGCAGTTGCCGCGGAGACCTTCGCGGCTACCTCCTCGCCGCGCTGGTGCAAAGTGCACTGTCAACACCTCGGCCTCAGTGATGCAAGGTATCTGTCAAACGAGCGAGGAGTCGCGGCCGGGTGATGCAATGTCTGCTGTCAACCGACACGAAATCTCTCTCACCCTCGGGGCCTCCATGGGATCCGAGGATCCCGGTGAACCAGAGGACGTCCAGAGCGTGTCACAAAATATGGTAGCTCAGGGTTCGCCAGTGACACACTTGTGTGTCCTTGGAGCGCAGGAGCTGCGCCCCAAGGGAGGCCCCATGAAGAGACGATTGTCGACAGTTCGGCTGTCGTCGCCATCAGTGCTTGTGGCTCAGATTGATAGGGCTTCGGTTGGGGCGAGCCTGGCCGCTCGCGCGGATGGGAGGATTCCGGCGATGATGCCGACGACGACGGTGACTACTAGTCCTGCTGCGATGGCCCACAGGGGGATGGAGATGGGCCAGCTGCTGATGATGGCGAAGGTGGCGGTGACGATGCTGCCGAGGATCGCTCCTGCGATGCCGCCGAGTAGTGAGAGGGCGACTGCTTCTCCGAGGAACTGGTTGAGGATGTGGCGGCGGGTGGCTCCGAGTGCTCGGCGCAGACCGATTTCTTGGCGCCTTTCCAGGACGGAGACGATCATGGTGTTGGCGACTCCGACTCCTCCGACGAGCAGGGAGACCGCTCCGAGGCCGAGCAGGAGTGCGGTGAAGGCCGCGTCGGTGGTGGCTTTGGCTGCCAGCACGTCTGATGGTCGTGAGACCTGCACTTCGTCGGGGGCTTCGGGGTTGACGGTTGCGGGGAGCACTGCTTGGACGTCTTCGACTGCGGCTTCGGTTGAGCGTTCGTAGATGGTGGCGGGGGCCCCGTCGAAGCTGAGGTAGGTCTTGGCTGCGTCCCAGCCGACGAGGGCGCTGCGGTCCATCTCCTGGGCGAGGCCGTTGGATTCCAGGATGCCGATGACGCTGAACCAGCGGTCGCCGATCCAGACTTGCGGTTCGGAAGCCAGTTGGTTGCCGGTGATCCCGAGCTGTTCGGCTGCTTTGGCGCCGAGCACGGTGGTGGGGTATTCGCTGGTGGCTTCGTTGAACCAGGTTCCGGATGCCAGTTGCAGGCCGATGGTGTCTTGCAGGCTGAGTGTGGCGGCTC
>JAGQTY010000012.1:0-79061 GCA_020438795.1 Actinomycetota bacterium | reverse complement strand
GGCGTCGGTGCTGCCGGTGGCGGCCGCAGCGTAGACGGGGCCGATACGTTCGACCATCGCGATGGACTCTTCGGGCAGTTCAGCGGAGTCACCGCCGATAGTGTTTCCGGCGCTGACGGTTAGCAGGTTGGTCCCGAGCGCGTCGAGTTCTTGCGCCACTTGAGCCTTGCTGGATGAGGACAGTCCTACGACAGCGACGAGGGCTGCGATGCCAAGGGCGATGCCTAGCCCCGAGAGCACGGCTCGCAGCGGGCGGGCTCGCATGCCCTCGAGGGCGACTCGTGCGGCGTCTCCGGGAGCCAGCCGGGAGGGCGGCAGTGTTGGTGCGTTGAGCTGTGGTTCGGTGAGGGTGCTCATGGCGTTCCTCGGTCGTCGTGGATGACCTGACCGTCACGCATTTCAATCTGGCGGGGCATTTGGGCGGCGAGTTCCCGGTCGTGGGTGACGATGACGATCGTGGTCCCCTCACTGTTGAGTTGTCGGAGCAGGCTGATGACTTCAGCGCTGGAGACGGTGTCGAGGTTCCCGGTGGGTTCGTCGGCCAGGATCAGGGGTGGGTTGCCGACCAGGGCCCGGGCGATGGCGACCCGTTGCCGTTGCCCTCCTGACAGCTCCCGGGGTCGGTGGGTGACGCGGTCGGCAAGTCCGACCCGTTCCAGAGCGATTCTGGCTCGGGCTCGGCGTTCCTCTCGTGGGATCCCGACATACAGCAGCCCGTCAGCGACGTTGTCCAGGGCGGTGCGGCTGGGTGAGAGGAAGAACTGCTGGAACACGAACCCGATCTGGTAGGCCCTGACCGCGGACAGTTGCGCGTCCTTGAGTGTTGAGACGTCGATCCCGTTCACGTGCAGGCTTCCGGAGGTGGGAGTGTCGAGGCAGCCGAGCAGGTGCATGAGGGTGGACTTCCCTGACCCTGATGGCCCGACCAGGGCGGCGAACTCTCCCGGGTCGATCCAGATGTTCACGGAGTCCAAGGCGACGACGGCGGCAGCACGCTGCTCGACACCTCCGTAGACTCGGCGCAGCTGTTCGGCGTACAGGACGGGAGTGTTGCGCTCCAGGGTGAGGCTCATGACTTGGGCACCACCACAGTCATGCCCTCCTGGATGCCGCTACCGCTGACTTCCACGCGGCCATCGGCGTAGATGCCGGTTTCCACCGCGACCAGTTGTGTTGCTTCGCCGCTTTCAACTTCCACGGCGAATCCTCCTTCGGCCAGCGCCAGCAACGCTGAGACGGGAACTGTCAGCACGTTCTCGGCACGTTCAGCGACCAACCCGACTCTCACAGGTGCGGAGTCCCACTGACTGGCCAGCTTCGGATCGTCGAGAGCCACGACGACCGGGACAGTGGAGGAGTCATTACTGGTTGACCCGCCGACGCCGCCGGAGTTGGAGTCGCTGGCCGACGTGGCCACACTGCCGATGCTGGTGATCTTGCCGGTGGTGTCTGCGCCGTCGGGCAGAGTCACCGTGACCTTGTCCCCAACCGCTGCCAAGCTCTGATCACTGGTGTCCAGGTCGATAGCCACGATGCGCTCGTTGCTGGTCAGCGCCAGGATGGAAGCTCCGGGTTGCGCCGTTCCGCCCACCACGACCAGCTCGTCAGCAACCCGTGACTTGCCGGGTCGGAAGTACACCTCGCCCAAGGTGAGTGTTCCCGTATCGGCCAGGCCCATGTCGTCCTGCCAGGCAGCCACCGCTTCGGCCGTGCCGCCGGTGTATTCGCCGTCGACGGTGAACCCGTCATAGCCCAGTGCTTTCAGGTTGCGTTCCACTTGGCGCACATCTTTGCCGGAGGATCCGGAGGAGAGTGTCCGATAGGCCGGCACACCGCCGTACCACAATGCGGTCGGCTGCTGGTCGACCCGCCACAGCACATCATTGCGCTTGATCCCAGTTCCGGCTGTCGCCAAAGCGGTGATCGTTCCCGTGGACTGAGTCACGACTTCGGCGCTGTCAGCGAACTCGATGGTTCCCGACACCGTCTCTCGATCCACCAAGTCGGTCCGCGTGACCGTGGCTGTGCTCAGCTGTGACCCACCGACTGCGTCTGTGCCACCCCATGACGACGACAGCGACACCACAGCGACCACGATCACGACCAGGACCACCGCAGCGCCGCCCCACCACCAGGCACGTCGCGTGAACCGCGATCCGGTTGCGGTAGCGTCATCGTCGCCAGACTGTCCGTCTATTGCTAGGGCGAGGTCGGCTTCATGAGGGTGTGTCGAGGTGTCGGTGTTGCTCATCAGGCGTCACCGCCAGCGGACCCACCCGGCGCACCCGGACCACCTGGGCCTGGTAACGCGTCCTCTCCGACTTGTTCGCGGCAGGTCTCCAGGGCTTGACGGAACTTCTCGTCCTGGAAGTTCAAGCCGCGGCCAGGGCCATCACCGTCAAACTGACGCTGACCGTTGGCGTCGAACTGGGGGTCCGGCATGTCGATGCCGTTCTCCCTCATGCACTGTGCCAGTTCGATCTGGGCCTGCTGTGCCTCCTCATCGAAGCTGCGATCAGCGAACCCACCGGAGGGTCGGTACTCCTGGCACGCCTCGGCTGCCTTGCGGAAGTTCTCGTCTCGAGGGTTGAAGTTCCCACCACCGGAGGGCGGCCCGAATCCGCCGCCGGACTGCGGGTCCGGCATGTCGACGCCGTTGTCGCGCATACATCGCGCGAACCGCAATTGTTGTTCCTCCGGATCGAGGTCGCCACTGTCGGCAGCGGCCTGGTCCTCGCCAGCGGTGGAACCGCCACTCAGCGAAGCGACCTCACTGCCACCGCCACTGCTGCAGGCTGCGACGAACAGGAGGGGAAGCAGCGCCGCCAGCAGCGGCAGGAACCAGCGGCGACGCGCAGATGGGGGACGCGACCCTGTCTCAGTGTGGAATGCCATGGGCACAGGTAAGCAGGCACGGCATAAGACGGCCGTAAAGAAGTTCTTTATCTGGGCTTTATCTGAGCGAGCCACGGTGGGCGGCATTCAATCCCGCCGCAATTCTTTACCTCCGCTTTACACCCCCCATCGCACAATGGGAATAGCCGAATAGGCCAGGGAGGAGGCGTTGTGAGAGTGCTCGTCGTCGAAGACGAACAAATCCTGGCCGACAGCATCGCTGCGGGACTACGACGCGAAGCCTTCGCCGTCGACGTCAGCTACGACGGGGACAGTGCCCTGGAACGAGCCTTCGTCAACGAGTACGACGTGATCGTCCTGGACCGGGACCTGCCAAGGATTCACGGCGACGAAGTGTGCCGACAGGTCGTCGAGGAACGACCAGCCACAAGGATCCTCATGCTCACCGCCTCAGGCGCCGTCACCGATCGCGTCCACGGCCTCGAACTCGGCGCCGACGACTACCTGCCCAAACCGTTCGCCTTCGCCGAACTCCTGGCCCGCGTGCGAGCCCTCACCCGGCGCAGCCATACCCCGACCCCACCCAGAATCACGCGCGCAGGCATCGAACTCGACACCTCGCGGCGCTACGCACTGCGGGACGGCAGACCACTGCACCTAACCAACAAGGAGTTCAGCGTGCTCTACGAACTGCTGCGAGCAGATGGAGCCGTCGTCAGCCCCGAGCAGCTCCTCGAACGAGTCTGGGACGAACACATCGACCCCTTCACCAACGTCGTCCGGGTCACTGTCATGAACCTGCGCCGCAAACTCGGCGACCCGCCCATCATCCGCACCATCCCCGAGGCCGGCTACCAACTATGAGACTGTTCCGCTCCCGCACCGCCATCCGGACCAGGCTCACATTGCTCTACGGGGCCAGCCTCGTCGCGGCTAGCCTCGCTCAAACCGCCGTCATGTACCTGGTCATGCGTGCCAGCGTTCTACGACCAATTCCCGACATTCCCGAGGACGGCGGCCGACCCTTCAACGCACCCGAAGGAGCCCGCCAGGCCCTCGACGACTTCCGCAACAGCGTCCTGCGTGATCTGCTCCTGCAGTCCACCATCACCGGCCTGATCATCGCAGCAGCAGCCATGGCCCTGGGCTGGTGGCTCGCCGGACGCGCACTCGAACCCATCCACCAGATCGCCGCCACCGCCGAACGCGTCTCAGAAGGGTCACTGCACGAACGGATCGACATCTCAGGCCCCGACGACGAACTACGCGAACTCGCCGACACCTTCGACGCCATGCTCGACCGCCTCGAACGATCCTTCGAAAGCCAACGACGATTCGTCGCCAACGCCTCCCACGAGCTCCGCACCCCCCTGGCCGTGGAGAAGACCCTGCTCGAAGTTGAAATGTCCGCACCCGATGCCAGCGACGATCTCAAACGAGTCGGCACCCAGCTCCTGCAGATCCAGGACAAGAACGAACGACTCATCCATGCACTTCTTGCGCTGGCTAACAGCGCCCAGCCACTCACACGCGAAGACATCGACCTGGCCCCCTTCACCAACGCCGCCATCCAAGCCGCCGCCCCCCAAATCGCCGGCGCTCAGCTGACCATCTCAACCGACAATGAGCCAGCCCCGACCAACGGTGACCCCGAACTCCTCGCCCAGCTCGTCGAGAACCTCATCGCGAACGCGATCAGCTACAACGCCGTCGGGGGGTGGATACGCACACACACCAGCACTAGACCCGGAGACCAGGTCCAGCTCATCGTCGAGAACAGCGGACCCGGAGTAGCCACCAGCAACCTCGAGAACCTCTTCCAACCGTTCAGCCGAGGACAAGACCGCACCGGCCGCGGCGTCGGACTCGGACTGTCCATCTGCCGTTCCATCACCGAAGCCCATAACGGGACAATCACCGCCCAACGAAACGACTCCGGCGGCCTCACGCTGACAGTTGAGCTGCCGACAAGCCCGAAG
The DNA here is from genome assembly GCA_020438795.1 of Actinomycetota bacterium. GTDB lineage: Bacteria > Actinomycetota > Actinomycetes > S36-B12 > JAGQTY01. The sequence goes on along the minus strand of JAGQTY010000012.1, from coordinate 74,226 downwards.
TAGTCAGCTGTGGAAACCACGGTCGGTCGGGAATCGGTCGGAAGTCGACAATCTCCACGCGCTCCAAAGCCCTACTGGTCTCAACGCCACCCGTCCAACGACATCGTGGTTGTCCACCACAGGTTCCCAGTGGCCCCCGACGGGCGGTGACGTGGGCCCGCATCACCAAGCCCCACAACTGTCGCCAGCCAGCGGGGCACGTGTGCGCAAGTCCGCAAGCACCCACGGTGAGCGACATCTCATGACCGTTGCCTGGGTGAGAGCTTCATAGGGGCTGCGATACGCTCATGGGGTAGGGCGATCTTCCCCGATGTCAGTCTCGCTTCTGCGCCGAACCGGGCTCAGACTAGGGAGAGAAGCCGAGAGAGATATCCTTGAGAGCCCTCGGCGGAGACGACAATATCGAGCTGGTGAAGTAGAGGCGGCGCCTGAGCCGGACCGGTTGGCAAACAGATACGCACTACCCCGCAATGATCCGCGCAGCAGGGGGACTGCAGCGGTCGTAGCGCTGTGGTCGATCGCGCAACAGGCGTATTCTGGAACCAGAACGACAAGGCGGCCGCGGCGCCGGACAGCTCCGGTGCCGAGTGTTGGATCCCGGTTGGCCTGCTGGCGACGCGACCATTGATCGGTGGTGCGTCATGGCTGGATTCTTGACGATGTCGGTCGCTGCTCTGGCTGCCCTTGCGATGCTCTCCCCCCTGCCAGCACCGGGCGAAGTCGCGGCCGCGGTCTCGCCGGTCGCAGTCGCCGACGATGCCCCACCACTGTTGCTGCGCGGGGGAGTTGCCGTGTGGCGGCTGGCCCCGGCAGACTTCGGCACCCCTGCGGCCCGGCTGCATCTGCGCACGCCGTGCCTGCGGCTGCGGTATCCGGATCAGGATGTGAGTCTCTGCCTGGTGAAACGGCGCAAGGTGAGAGTCCATCACAGCAACCAGGGAACCTACGGGCTCCAGGCCACGCGCACCAGGGAGCCCGGAGGACGGCTGCTCCTCAAGCTGCGTACCGCCGACCTCATGCTGCCCAAGGGCACCGCCACGCTGGTCCAGACCTGTGCGGCGCCGCGCTGCGACCCGCCCCGGTACGGCGAGCCCATCGTGGTGACCCGCCTGCGGCTGAGCAGTTGCCGTGCCGCCGCACCCTGGTACGTGACTGCCGGCACCGGTAAGGGGCGGGCGGTGGCGCTCACCTTCGATGACGGACCCTGGAGCGACACCGGCATGGTCCTGCGAACGTTGCACGATCTCGGCGTTCCCGCAACCTTCTTCATCGTGGGCAGGAACGGTGACAGTCGCCGTGCGGAACTGCGCCGGATGGCTCGCGAGGGTCACCAGCTCGCCAACCACACGTGGAACCATGCTGATCTCACACGTCGTTCGGACAGCGCGGTCCACCGTGAGCTGGGCATGACCGACCGTCTCATCAGTGAGACGACGCAGCAACGCACGTGCGCGTTCCGAGCGCCCTATGCGGCTGAGTCCTCTCGCGTCATCGGTCTGGCCCGTGGTGAGGGTCTGGTCACCGTCAACTGGAACGTCGATCCCCGGGACTGGACTCCTCAGAGCTCGCAGACCACTGCCGAGCGGGTGCTCCGAGCGACACAGCCGGGCTCGATCATCATTCTGCATGACGGCGCCTACGGTGCCAGGACCGCTGCGGCGCTGCCAAGTATCGTGCGGGCGCTTCGTGCACGCGGCTACCGCTTCCTGACACTCGCCGAGTTGCTGGACCTCACCCCCCGGTACGAGCGGTAGGCCGGCGCCGACATGGCGCTCGCCGGGACGATCCGAAGGACGAGGCTGGATAGGACTCGCACGCGAGACCACAGGATGACTGCCAAAACCACCCACCAAGCACGCGTCCAGATCAACGCGGCTACGCCGCCGCACGCATGGCCTAACTCGGGACGTATGGGTTGCGACATCTCCCGCGCCCGGAGAAGCTTGCCTGACCGGCCATACGCCCAGACGATTCGGCCGGCCCGGAGGACCATGCCTGAGACAGCTCGCTGGCATGGCAGTACGGAGAACCGGAACGGAGACGTTGACAGATGAATGGTGCGACAGGCCAGTCCGACAAGACCCTCTACGTCGGGGACATTGTCACCATGGACGACGAGAACACGATCGCGGAAGCGCTGGTCGTCTCCGGCGACCGGATCGAGTTCGTCGGCAACCTTGCCGCAGCGCGTGATGCGGCCGGACCCGAGGCTCGCGTGGTGGAACTCGGCGACAAGGCTCTCCTGCCCGGCTTCGTCGACGGACACGGCCACCTGGGACTCGAGACGCTGTTCCATCGCCACGTCTCGCTCGATCCCCCGCCGGTGGGAACCGTCGAGAGCATGGCTGACCTGAAGGCAGCGCTGGCAGCGGGCCTGGAACAGGGATCACTGGTCGACGGGTGGCTGCTCGGCCGCAACTACGACGACGCCATGCTCTCAGAGGCACGTCAGCCCACCAGAGCCGACCTTGACGAGGTTTCGGCTGAGGTGCCGATCGCGATCGGGCATGCCTCCGGCCATCTCGGTGTGCTCAACTCCGCAGCACTGCAGGCCCTGGGCTTCGACGAGAACACTGTCGATCCGGACGGTGGCGTGATTCGGCGTCGCGAGGGATCACGAGAACCGGACGGCGTCCTGGAGGAGAAGGCGTGGATCGAGAACGCCCTGCCCCGGCTACCGCGCCCCACGCCAGCAGAACTGATCCAGGACCTGGCTGCGGCACAGGAGCTGTATCTGAGCTACGGCTGGACCACCATCCAGGAGGGGGCGACCATCCCCGCACTCATGGAGCTCCTCCAGGCGGGGAACAAGGCCGGTCTGCTCAAGGCAGATGTGGTCATGTTCCCGAAGGAACCCGAAGCACCCGAGCAGGTCAAGGACCTGCACCCCGACGACGGCTACAACGGACGGTTACGCGTCGGGGGTGTGAAGGTGATCCTGGACGGCTCCCCACAGGGCCGGACCGCATGGTTGTCCGAACCGTACTTCCGGGCGCCGAACGGTGAGCCGGACAGCTACAGGGGCTACCCGGCATACCCTGACGAAGAGGTGGACACGATGGTTGCCGCCGCCCACAAGCAGGGCTGGCAGGTGCTGGCGCACTGCAATGGTGACGCCGCCATTCAGCAGTTCATCGACGCGGCTCGTCATGCTCGTGCCGACGCCGGCCGTGACGGAACCGATCGTGACTTCGTCATCATCCACTCGCAGACCGCGCGCGAGGATCAGCTCGACGCGATGCGCGACGTCGGTCTCATGCCCTCGTTCTTCGTGACCCATGTCTACTTCTGGGGTGACTGGCACCGAGATGTGGTGCTCGGCCCGGAGCGGGGCAGCCGGATCAGCCCCACTCGATCCGCGCTCGACCGTGGCATCCGCTTCACGACCCACAACGACACTCCGATACTTCCCCCCTGGCCGATGACGCTCGTATGGGCAGCCGTGGTGCGCAAGACCCGTTCGGGTCAGGTCCTGGGCGACGATCAGCGAATCTCGGTGGAGCAGGCCCTGCGAGCCATCACCATCGACGCCGCGTACCAGTATGGCGAGGAGGCGCACAAGGGGTCGCTGGAGCCGGGCAAACGCGCCGACCTGGTCATTCTGTCTGCCAATCCCTACGACGTCGATCCGCAGGAGCTGCGCGACCTGGTGGTCCGGGAGACCATCTCACGAGGGGAGACCGTCTACTCCGGCTGAGGCCGGCGCGCCCGGAAACCGCACCCCATCTCGGGGCAGAGCTGGAACAGGCACTTCGCGCCGCCGCGGTGATGAGCGCCTCAGCCTCTGCCGTTCACGCTTGCAGCGGGCAGTTTGCGCAGCCACACGTCGAAGTTGGGCGAGCCGAGCCCGGAGGCCTTGTCGTATCCCACCTTCGCGGAGCAGCAACCGCGGTCATAGACGTCGTTGTTGCCGTCCACCACGTCGTAGAAGGCCTTGGGATGCTTCTTCTGCATGCGGTACAGCCATGGCTGGATCGGGCCGAGCGGGGGTCGTCCCTGCGTCCGCTGGACTGCGGCGATGATGCCGACGCTGGCCGCCGTCATGGGTGTGGCTGCACTGGTGCCGCCGACAGTGGCGAAGTCGTCACGGCCCATGAACAGGGGCCAGTACGGTCCGGGTGCGGCATGTGCGGAGACATCCGGCACCGTCCGCATGCTCGACCTGGTGACGGACCTGGCCTGCCACCAGGGACGCTGGAACCATCGCGAGGTGCCACCCCCGCCTCCGCCGAGCGCAGGCCCGACCGGCGGCAGTGCAGCGGTCGAGTTCCAGACCCATTCCCCAACTCGCTCGTTGGACTCATCCACGATGAGGCGGGTCCCTCCGACAGAGGTGACGTACGGGCTGGTGCCCGGATAGTCGACGGCCAGCTTCTTGGGCCCCTTTCCTGTGCCGTTGTTCTCCACGCAGTCACTGGAACCCTGGTCGCCGGCCGCGCTGAAGACCGACGTCCCGATGAGTCCGAGCCGGGTGAAGACCGCCTCTGAGAGAGAACGGGAGAAGCCGCTCTCCTGGTCGCTCTGCGGTTCGCAATCGCCGTACGACGTGCTGATGACGTCCGGCTGCTTCTTGAGGCGGAAGGCCGTTGCCCAGGCCAGGTAGTCCCGGCCGTCGAAACCCGACTGCTCGATGACGTTCACACTGCTCCCGGCTGGAAGCACGGCCTGCATGACCTGCACGTCGAGTTGCCCCTCGTCTCCGACCGGCAGCTTCGACTCGAGGCCGGGTGCACGCTTGCGGGTGAACGATGCAAGCGGCACGTCGAAGCAGTCCGCAGACGCCTGCAGCGCCCCACGGGAGAAGCCGTCCCCCTGCGCCATCACCACGGCTCGGGTCGCCCTGGCGACCTTCCGGGTGTCGGGCAGGTCCGCGATCCCGTAGGCGGAGCGCAACTGGTTGTAGGCGTAGACGTATTCGTCGCCCTCCGGGGTCAGGCAACTGGTGGGCGTTCCCTCGTTGATGCCTTCGTAGGGTGGCAGTGCGGACGCCTCGGCGCCGTTCGGGGCGGCTGCGGAGATCATGTCCATCGGAATGAACTCGCGGACCTGGCTCCGCAATGACTTGGGCAGCTTCGCGGGACCCCGGTATTCCACCAGATACATGCCGTCGACCGTCCCTTCTCGGACCGTGATCGGCTTGCCGAGCCACTTACCCATCGCACCCGCCCTGCCGGTGACGGTGGCGAAGACTCCCGTCGCGTCGAGCGAGACCGTGAGACCGTACTCGCCCGCGCTGGCCCGCAGTGCTCCCAGCGATCTGGCGGTGGCACCGAAGTGTGACTTCACCTCGCTACGACTCGGGAACTGCCGGTACGCGGATGAGGTCGGATCCGACACCTCGGCGAGGAGGTTCTGGGCCGCCGAATCGGAGCGCTTCAGTCCGACCGTGAATGAGACGATCGCCTTCTTCGGTGCAGTCTTTGCGGCGGCCAGCAGCTGACCCTCGGTCGGTGCCGGGGTTGCCGCGGTCCCGGGCGTTGCCGCGAGGACTCCCGCCATCAGCGCCAGAACACCGATGGCGCTCGGGATCAGGCGGCTTATTCTGGACGTTCTCATGGCGCCCCTCCACTCGGCTGTACGTCACAGACATTCCTACCGGGAGGAAGTGGCTGTGTCGACTCGTGGGATCGTGTGTGAGGGCGAGAGCGACACGGTGGGCAGATGCCGTCCGGGTCTGACTTCGCTAGGAGTACTGCGCTCGGACGAAGCGCCTACGAGACCGGGTTCGAGAGTCTGTCAGCCCACGGCTGGGGATCATCGACCTGAAGCACCAGTCGGTCGAGAGAGTCCCCGCTGAGGTCGACCACCAAGACCTGTCCGGAGGTCTCCACGTTCCAGAGCTGCCTCAGACCGTCACCGGAGAAGCGGCCGGCGGCATGGTGATCACCCAGCCGCTCGCCGTGGACCTTGACCTCGGGCATGGGTACTTCATCGACAGACATCACTTGCGCTGAGCGGATGGCGCTCAGGGGAATGCGGATCGTCTTGTGGGCCAGCCAGACCCGGGTCATTCCGGATGCCGTCAGGATCAGGTCCCCGTCATCGGTGCTCAGTTCCAATGGCACGTCCATGAGTATGACTCAGGGTGGGCCCCCGGTGCCAGCGGTGACAGCCATGTGGTGGCGACTGTGCCGCACCGTGATGGAGATGACGTACGTCCCCGACCGCCCGCTGATCGGCGCTCGTTGTGGTCACTATCTGGTTTTACTATATAGTAGTATTCAGTAACGCTATATAGTGAGGATCATCCGTGGGAACAGAGATGACGGAGATGCTCAAGGGCACCTTGGAGGGCATCGTGCTCGCGATCCTCGCCGAACGACCGGCATACGGATACGAGATCACCGCGAAGCTGCAGGAACTCGGTTTCGCGGACATCGCCTCCGGGACCGTCTACGCCCTGCTCGTGCGCGTGGAGCGGCGCGGTCTGGTCGACATCGAGAAGACCCCGTCGCAACTGGGGCCACCGCGCAAGGTCTACACCCTGAACGACCGAGGCGTGGCGCAACTGAATGAGTTCTGGCGGACCTGGAGCAACTTGTCAGAACGGATCGAAGCGCTCCGGAAGAGGTGAGACACATGTCGGGTTTCGTGGCGAGAGTGATCGGGGACAAGAAGGAATGGCGTGCGTACAAGGCACGCAAGAAGGAGCTGCCTGAGGACTACCGGGCTGCTCTGGAGGCGATCCAGCGATATCTGATGTTCTTCGGCTCAGCTGCCGAGAGTACGCAGATGCTCAATGACCTGATCGATCTCTTCGAGCAGAGTGCCGCCGAGGGGATCGGGGTCCGCGACGTGGTGGGTGTGGACCCGGTCGAGTTCATCGAGACGTTCATCAGCAACTACCCGAAGGACAAGTGGATCAACCGTGAGCGGACTCGCCTGATCGAGGCCATCGATGCCGCTTGTGGAGATCAGTAGGTCCGAGGCGCGAAGCCAACGGCGATCCTGTCGCCATCACGCTGGCGCTTCCGGAGTACTGTCCCGAGTGTGCGCCTGCCTCCACAGGCCGGTGACCAGTTCGATGGACGCTGCGAGATCCCCATTGACGGTGGCCAGTGCAGGCACTGCTGAACGACGGGTCCCGCTGGACAGGATCATCCGTCGGGGCAGTTCGATCGACACCGGAATCGGCTGTGTGTGAATGGCGGCCAGGACAGCCGCGTAGTCCACGATGTGACCGGTGATCGGCGACAGCGTGAAGTCGCCGTCCGCATTTCTGACCGCATCCTTGAAGTGAGCGTGTCCGACGATCGACTGCATACGCAGGAAGTCGGCGAGCATGTCGAGACGGCCGTCGAGGGCGAAGTAGGCGTTGCCGAAGTCGTAGTTCACGTCGAGGTGTTCGCTGTCGATGGACCGGATCAGATTCACGCAGGTTGAGTCGTGCACGAGTTGCCGTGGTCCCTGGGTCTCAAGACCAATGACCAGACCCAGGGGTTCCGCGATCGCCAGCAGTACCTGGATTCCCTGCCTGAACGAGGCCTCATCGGTGCCGGCACCCAGGATGATGCGATCGGAGCCGAGCTCCCGGGTGAGTTCGACGAGTCCAGTCATCCTGGCGACACCGGCGCTGTCGAGCCTGTCGACCGGGGGTCGCTGCGCGGAGACGGCCCGGCACGAGACTCCGGTGTCCGTGAAGACATCGGTGATTCCCTTCCGGTACACCGGGCTGGTCACACGGTCGAGATCGATGTGGCAGAAGAGACCGTCTATGGCATCCAGTTCGGCGGAGCGCCAGCCCAGCGCCTCTCGCACCTGTGCGAGCGCGACCTCCAAGGAGTAACCGGAGTAGGCGTTGAGACACACCGCAAGATCTGGCCCCGAGCCCTTTGGTTCCTGGTGTGCTGGGATCATCACTCGTCGTCCCGCCCCGTTGCCGAAGGCAGGGTGAACCGGAAGGTGGTGCCGTGCTCGGCTCCCTGCGGCGGCGAGATGATCTGGATCTGCCCGCCGCAGGATTCGACGACGCGACGGCAGATTGCCAGCCCGATCCCCGTACCTTCAGTCTTCCGGTCAATCCTGCCGAAGACTCTGAATGCGTTCTCGTGCTGGGAGCCGGCAATCCCCTGCCCGTTGTCGGTGACCTCATACTCCACCCATCCGTCACCCCTGTCGTATCCCGACACCTCGATGACCAGGGGCCGCTCCGGCGCACGGTACTTGATGGCGTTGTCCAACAGATTCTGGAAGACACGTCGCACTCTGCTGGCAACCCCTCGAGCCGGAGGCAGCATTCCGATGATCACCGCAGTCTCGGTCATCCGGATGACGGGAGCCAGGTCTTCGACTGTTTCGCGCACCAGCGCCTCAGTGTCGAACTGCTCGGGCTCACTGGCGGCCCCGAGGCGGCTGTAGGTGAGTAGGTCGGCGATCAGGGCACGCATTCGCCGGGCCGAAGCCGAGACGACTGCGAAGTCCTCGCTCATCCCGTCCGGAAGGTCGTAGTCCACCTCGATCAGATCGAGGTAGGTGATGATGGTGCGCAGCGGCTCCTGCAGATCATGAGAAGCTACCGTCGCGAATTGCTGCAGGTTCTGGTTCGACAGCTCCAGTTCCCGGTTCGTGGCCTCGAGGCGTCGTCGGTCCTCCTGCTGGGATTGCGCCATCTCGTTGAACGTGGCGGCCAGGACGTCGAGTTCTCTGGTGTCGGCTGGTTGCGCCCTAGCGGACATCTCACCTCGGCCCAGTACGTCGGCGGTTTCGGCGAGTCGCTCGATCGGAGTCACGATCCGTCGGCTCAGCCGGGCTCGCTGCCAGATTCCAAGGGCCATCGCTAGCAAGGCCAGCGCCGCAATGGCCCCGATGCTCAGCAGGCTCGTTGACAGGGTTGAGAGTGCGTCTTCCTCCACTACCAAGGTGCTCTGACCGAACGGGGCGGTACCGGCCACCACCCAGCTGCCATCCCTGTTCCGATGCAGCCCCGTCTCGAGTGCCGAGTCAGGGACATTGGTGGTCTGGACGGTTCCATAGGTGTCATGAAGCACAATTTCACCGGCGCTGTTCACGATGAAGGCGTTCTGGCCGGTTCCCTGGGTGGTCACCTGCAGCAACTCCCGCAACGGCTGCAGATCAGAGCGACCGAGGACAACCGCAGCAGGCTTGCCGGTGCTGGCATCAAGGATCGGTACCGCCAGGAGCAGGGCCGGGACCCTGGCTGAGGTCGAATCCAGCGCCCAAGCGCTCTGACCCGTCCTCATCGCCTCGCGATACACCGGCAGCGTTTCGACCTCGTCGAGGTCAGAGTCTGTGAGGACCTCGTTGCTCGAGACGGCCGTGACTTCGCTGCCTCGGCCATTCACCACCGAGACCCGTTCCAGTGAAGGAACGAAAGCGAGCAACTCGGACAGAGCGCCCTGCTGTTCGCCGCGGGGCAGGTCCTGGTACTGGCGCACTTGCGCGACCGACGAGATCTCATCGGTCATGCGCGTGATCCGGCCGGCAAGCAGCGCAGCTCCCTGCGTCGCCAGCAGTTCCTCCTTCTCAGCTTCGTCCTGTGCCTGGACACTCAGGGCGAGCCAGCCCAGCACCAGTGCGCCGAGAACCAATGGTATGACGGAGACGATCAGGAAGGTCGAGGTGATCTCTCCGCCGATCGTGCGCTTCGGCTCGGCTCTGCGGGTCAGCGCACGGTTGTCACTCATCGCAGCACAGTGTCGGCTTGACTGACCACCGCCGCGGGAATGGTGATGCCGAGTTCGGATGCCCGTTCGAGGTTTACGGTCAGGAACGCCTCCGGATCGGCCACCGGCAGATCACCGGCGTTCGCGCCATGGATGACCGCGTCTGTCAGCAGAGCCAGTGATTCGGCTCGGACCGCAGAAGTATCGGCGTAGCTGATGAGTACCCCTGGATTCTTGGCCAGCGGTGCTGCCGAGTTCCCGATGGGAATGTCCGCAGCCGTGGCAATCGCGTTCAGCTGATCCACGTTCTCGGAGACGAACGAGGATGTGAGGTAGAACATCGCATCTGACTGCTTGGCGGCCTTCGGCACCTTCCTCCCGATCTCCTCCGCGGAAGAGACCTCAACAACGTCGAGCGTGATGTTCAGAGCGTCCGCGGCATTCCTGACGATCTTGAGTGAGGAGACACCCCCGGCGTTGGCGGGGTCGTGGGGAACCACAACAGTCTTGGCGCCCGTCGCGCGGTTGAGCCACTCGAGGGCTTTGCCCGGAGCCTTGCTACCGCCGACTCCAGTGGTGTTGTGCCCCGGCTGTTCCAGGCTGTCCACTACACCACTACCCACGGGATCGGTCACCGCGCTGAACAGGTGCGGGATGGCACTGTCAGGACCCAGGGCCCGGTCCATCGCAAGTGCTGAGCTGCTGGTCCATGTGACCACGACGTCAGGATCAGCCGCGACCACCTGCTCCGCGCTGGATTCGAGATCCGCGTTCTCTATCACGGGGCCGTTGAACAGGTACTGGATGCTCTCGCCCTCGATGTATCCGAGCTCGGCCATGGCCGCCTTGAAGTCCTCGTACTGCGCTACGAGCGCAGAACCCTGGAGCAGAATCCCGAGTGTGGGGTCCTCAGTCTCAGTGTCCGAGGCTGAACAGCCGGCCACCGCTATCAGGCACGTCAGTACGGCCACGGTGAACGTGCGCCTCCATGACATGTCCACTCCGACCCTCGGTGTTCATCGTCCTCAGGCTACAGGCGCTGGCCGCGCGGTTGCGCCCCAGAAGATCCGTCGTCCGCAGGAATCCTCGCTCGTGCAGAATCCCTGCCAGCGCCACGGGCCTGCGCCACTGTCACCGGTGGCATAGGGTGGTTTCCATGCCGTACCGGTTGTTGGCAAGGGAGAGTGGGACATGAGAGTCGGAATGCACATCGCCAACTTCACCTGGGCGCAAGGAATCGGTCCGATCCGTACGACCCTGAGGGATATCGCTGACGCCGCCGAACAGGGGGGTGTCAGCCAGATCACGTTCATGGATCACTACTTCCAGATGGAGCAACTGGGCGGCCCCGCGCTGGACATGCTCGAGGGATACACGAGCCTCGGGTATCTGGCGGGGATCACCGAACGCGTTCGTCTCGGCCTGCTCGTCACCGGCGTGACGTACCGCAATCCTGGGATCCTGGCGAAGCAGGTCACGACACTGGACGTCCTTTCGGGAGGCAGGGCGATGCTCGGCATCGGTGCCGCCTGGTATGAGCGCGAACACCTCGGACTGGGCGTGGCGATGCCGCCGCTGGGGGAGCGGTTCGACCGGCTGGAGGAGACCCTGCAGATCTGCCTGCAGATGTGGAGCGACGATGATGGCTCCTATGACGGCCGGTACTACCTCCTGGCCGAGACACTGAACCTGCCGCAGAGCATCCAGCGTCCACACCCGCCGATCCTGATCGGTGGCATGGGACCGAAGCGAACTCTGCCGCTGACCGCTCGATATGGCGATGCGTGCAACTTCTTCACGATCGGGGGTCTCGAGGCCGTTGGTACTGCGCTGGCCACGTTGCGCGGGCACTGTGAAGCCATCGGGCGTGACTATGACGGCATCGAGAAGACCATTCTTTACACCTCGCCCCCACCCACCGTCGCGCAGACTCCGGCATTCCTCACTGAGATGCAGGGCTACGCCGACCTCGGCGTGGACATGGTGATCCTGACGCCGGGTGGTCCCCACCCGGCCGAGGAGGTCCAGGAGTACGGCCGCACCCTGGTGCCAGCCCTGACCGACCTGCCGGGTTGACTGCGCTCAGCATGTGATCTTGAGCGCTCCTGCGATATACAGGACTAAAGTCCCCTATCGTTGGAGTGGGCGTGCCGGTCGCCATCGAGGTTCTGCTCGTCGAGGACAATCCCCTGGATGCCCTCACGCATCAGGCCGAGATCCGCAAGGCATACCGCAACGCCCGGATCGAAACGGTCGAACGTCTGGCCGATGCCCTGCATCACCTGGAACGGCATCCGGTGGACATCGTGTTCGCTGACCTCGGCCTGCCCGACTCGCAGGGACTGGGCACCATCGAGGCGCTGGTGGATGGGGCCGGTAACACCCCGGTGGTGGCGCTGACGGGTCGGGACCCGGACGAGGAGCAGCAGCAGCGCGCCATCGACATGGGAGCCCAGGACTTCCTGTACAAGCAGATGACGCTCGCCGACGTCTACCGCAACTGCATCTCGAATGCGATCCGGCGCAAGCGCCTCGAGCAGGAGACGCTGCAGTCGGCGCTCACCGATCCGTTGACCGGGGTACTGAACCGGAGGGCACTCATGGACGCGCTGGACCGGGCATTGCGCCGAGCGGACAGCACGACCGACGTGGTACTCGCCTTCTGCGACGTCGACAACGTGAAACGGATCAACGACACCTACGGCCACAGTGTCGGCGATGACGCACTGCAGCTGGTCGCGCGAGAGATACAGGATGGTGTCCCCGGTGCTGCCGTGGGTCGCCTCGGTGGTGACGAGTTCGCCATGGTGATCCGTGACCTTGACGAGCATGACGCGCTGGCTGCGATCCGGGAGCTCTGCGTCCGGGGCTGTGGACTGAAACGTCTCGGACCACACGGGATCGAGATGTCAGCGAGCTGGGGCGTCGTTGTCGGTGACGGTGACTCAGACGCTCAGGCGATGCTCACCGAGGTGGACCGGGCAGTGCACCGAGCCAAACAGCAGGGCGGGACCGTGGTCGTATATGACGAGACCATGCGCCGCGATGATCTGCTGGCCGAACAACAGATCGGTCAGTTGCGTTCCCAGATCCGGCTCGGCCTCAGCGAGTTCGAGCTGCACTTCCAGGAGGTTGTGGACACGGGCACCCGGCACCCTGTCGCCTACGAGGGGCTGCTGCGCTGGAATCATCCCCATCGGGGGCTGCTGCCGGCGGGCGCATTCATCGGACAGTTGCAGCAGTCGAATCTGGTTCCGGACATCGATCACTGGGTGGTCCGGCAGGCCGCCGGACTGCTCGAGGCGGTCCCCGGTCGATTGCATGTCAATGTTTCGCCGGTGACACTGCGCGAGCCCGAGCAGTATCTGCACCTGATGCGGGAATTGGCCGAGGTCCACGACGTGGCTGGTCGGCTGGTGCTCGAAGTCACTGAGGATACGCTCATCGAACATGCGGATGCTGGGGTGAGGGCCCTGCTCGAACTCCAGGAGATGGGCTTTGCGATCGCGATCGACGACTTCGGCACGGGGTACAGTTCATTCGCCTATCTCGAGCAACTGCCCGTCGACTGGCTGAAGCTCGATGGCCAGTTCCTGCGGCAGGGATCCTATTCGCTCATCGAGGGAATGGCCCACATCGGCAGGACGTTGCGCATCCCAATCATCGTGGAAGGCGTGGAGACCCAGGAGCAGCACGACTGGCTTGCCGCCGGAGCGATCGAGTGTGGGCAGGGCTACTTCTATCATCGCCCCGCGCGCGAGCCATGGCAGCGGTCGAGCCGGACCATCCCTGCCGCGATCCCGGCGAGCCGGCAGCGCCCCGACCGGCATGTCAGGGATCACGGTGTGGTTTGAGAGCTTCTGAGTCCTCCGAACTCGCGCGATTCCCCGACATTCGGATGAATTCCGCCCGTCAGAGGCGGACATCCACGCGTGATCGGTACGGTGTTGTGCCAGTGTGGGGGAGACGGCAGGTGAGTGTGATGCGACGATTGATCGCGACGATGTCTGTGGCGGGAGTGCTGCTGGCGGGGGTTGCGATGACCTCTGCGGCTGCCGGGGAGGTCGAAGGCCAGCGACTCCAGCGGGCCGATGCCACGGTGGTTGGCGCCGCCGCATCGAGGAATCTCTTCAATGGTGTCTGGGACACCAATCATGGCAGGATCACGTTCCTGCAGGTCGGCGCAGACGTGCTCGGGACCTACCCCTGGTCGGGGGCCGGGCTCATCCGCGGTGAGGTCAAGGGCACAAGGATGTCGGGGACCTGGACCGACGGTCAGGGCAACGGCACCTACCGGATCAACCTGAAGCAACGCGGACTGTTCAAGGGCAAGTACTGGGACGCGAACGGTGACTTCATCGGCAGATGGAAGGGTGAGCAGAAGAAGCGGACCGCGAAGCTCAGGTTCAAGGGGTATGCCGACAACGTGAGGGTGGCCGACGGCCTGCAAGGTGACTGGCAACTCGGAAAGGCTCGTATCCAGGGACGGGTGAAGTTCAGTGACAAGGGCACATTCACCGGGGCGGCCCGGGACACCGATGACCAGTACTACACAGACGACCACAGCATCAACGTGCAGGTCACCGAGGTTCGCAACATCGCAGTGTCGAGTCGGGGGCTGACCTTCACCCTGGGCGTCCGCGTGGTGAACACGGCCAGGCCGGACATCTGCCCCGTGGGATCCACCGGCACCATCACCGTTGCCGACAATCCGGTCCTGGTGAGCAGTTCCAACACCAAACCACAGAATTCCGACTCGATCGCGAGCACCTACGACGGCGCCAACTGCCCCACACACACCCACGGCTGGAACAACACCGATGGCGGCGTTCGTACCTCGCCGACCTGGGGTGGCTTCCCCGGCGGCGGTCAATGGGCGGTCGTAACGCTGTAGCCCGTCGGGTTCGGCGCGTGGCTGGCCGGATCCTCAGCGGTGGTTGGCTGCCCTCGCTACCGTTGGGTCCATGACTGAGATCGAGGTCGTCGACAACACCGAGGACTCCTGCTACGAGATCCGGGTGGACGGCAAGCATGCCGGCAAACTCGAATACCGGTTGATCGACGGCGAACGCCACTTGCCACACACCGAGATCGACAGAGAGTACGGGGGCCGTGGTCTTGGCAGTCGACTCGTCGAAGGCGCACTGCAATTGGCACGTGAGTCGGGTGAACCGGTGGTCCCGGAATGCCCGTTCGTTGTCGCTTACCTGCACAAGCATCCGCAGTGGCAGGACATTCTGGTGCCGGGTTCGCTGCCGCCGGCTGACGACTGAGCCGGTTCAGTCCAGAGGGAGCAGAGCCGCGCCGATCGCACCACCGAGGTCGCCGAGTTCAGCCACGACGAAGTCCGGCGCCTTGTCCGGGCGCAGCAGTCGGGTGTGCGCCTCACGACCGATCCGGTCGGCGAAATCCTGGCCGAAACGTACCCCGAGACCGCCGCCGATGATCACTGCGTCCACGTCGAGCAGGTTCACCGCTGAACCGGCACCCTGGCCGAGAGCCCAGATCGCCCGGTCGAGCAGTTCCATGGCCATCTTGTCCTTCTCCTTGATGGCCTTGGCCCAGACACCGCTGGTGAGGCGGTCCTTACCCTTCTCCTGCTGGATCTCGAAGAGCCGCGTGTGATGTCCCTGGGCCACGAGCAGGTTGGCTCGTTCCGTCATCGAGCCGCGTCCGGCGTAGGCCTCCACGCATCCGAAGTGCCCGCAGCTGCAGGGCGGACCGTTGACAGCGTTGATGACCGTGTGACCGATCTCCCCGGCGGCGCCTCGGCCCAGCCACATCTTGCGCTGGATGACGATGCCGCCACCGACGCCGGTGCCCGGCCAGAGACCCAGGAAGCTGTTGTAGGGCCGACCTGCGCCGAGTTCCGCCTCACCCCGGACCGCGACCTGGACGTCATTGCCCAGGTCGACGGGCAGTTTCACCCGCTTGCTCAGCTCCGTGCCCAAGGGGTAGGTCAGTTTCCAGCCCGGCAGATTGCCAGCGTTGCTGAGTGTGCCCGCTCTGGCATCGATCTGACCGGGGCCGCCGACCCCGATACCCAGGATCTTGTCCAGCGGTTTGCCCGCGTCCTTGATGGCTGCCTTGACCGAATCGGCGATCGTCTTTGTGACGTCCTTGGGGCCGCCTGACCGAGGAGTCTCGCGCCGATCCTGGCCCTTGACCTCGGACTTCTTGTTGACGACCACTGTCTGGATCTTGGTGCCGCCGAGATCGACTCCGATTCGGTACATGCTGGCTCCTTTGGCTTGGCTAAGACGGATTGTGCCGGGATGCCGGTGCATTTGTCCTTTTGGAACTCGATAGGTGGTACAAAGCCTCCCACAGCCGACGAGCCACTCGATACGGTGAGCACAACAGCCACCCGAACCGAGGTGATGACCATGGGCCTGTCATGGCAGGACTTCGCGATCGCCATCGTACTGGCGATCGTTGTCGGTGTGATCGGCTTCATGATCGGTCAGGCAAACAACATGATGTGGCTCGGCTACGCCGGTGGAGTGGCTGGCGCGCTGTATCTCATCGTTAAGTACATGCGGACCGACGAGTCGTGACCGTCGACGCTGCGTCATCTGATCCTCCCGAAGGGCAGGAACTGGTCGAGGTCGAGGACGTGAGCAAGTTCGGCGTACCGGAGACGCTGATCACGCTCAGCGGCATCCTGGGCCGGCTGCTGATCGTGCTGCTGGCGCTGGCGGTCGCCCTCTGGCTGCTTGCGCAGGTGCAGCCCGTGGCCATCGCGCTGTTCCTCGGTATGTTCCTGACCGCACTGGCTGGCCCGATCGCGCGCCTCTTCAACAAGATCATGCCCAAGGTGCTGGCAGTGGTGCTGTCTCTGCTGCTCATCGCTGCGGCTGGCATCTACATCGTGATCGTGGTGGTCGACTCCATCATCAGCGAGGGGTCGCAACTCGGCGATGCCATCAGGGACGGGCTCAGCCAGATCGACGACTGGCTGCAGAACGGGCCGCTGTCGCTGACAGGTGATCAGCTGTCCGAGGTCAATCAGAAGGCCCAGGACACCATGGGCAGCCTCGGCTCGGATCTGCTCAGTGCCCTTGCTTCGGAGGCGAGCAGTATCGGCACGGTGATCACCGCCGGAGCGGTGTTCTTCTTCGCCACGATCTTCTTCATGATCAGCGGGGAATCGATCTGGAAGTGGCTGGTGGGCTGGATGCCCTCACGCATCCGTTCGGGTGTGGACGTCTCGGGCCAATTGTTCTGGGGGAGTGTGGCGGGGTACGCACGCGGCATGGTGGTGGTGGCGATCCTCGACGCCCTACTGGTGTTCGTCGGCCTGATGATCCTCGGTGTGCCCCTGGCGCCGGCGCTTGCCGCGGTGGTCTTCATGGGAGCTTTCATCCCGGTGATCGGTGCGCCCATCGCGACGCTGCTCGCTGCGGTCGTGGCACTGGCGACCGAGGGGCTGACAACCGCGATCCTGGTGGTCGCGCTCACCGTGGTGGTGGGCTCGTTCGATGGTGATGTGATGCAGCCCCTGGTGATGGGCAAAGCAGTCAGTCTGCATCCACTGGCCATCGTCACACTGATCGCGGCCGGTGCGCTGACGCTCGGCATCGTCGGGGCCCTGATTGCGGTGCCGCTCGGGTCGGGCATCTACGTGGTGGCCAAGTTCCTGACCAATCGTGATTCCGAACATCCGTTCCCGCCCGCGCCGGAGGCTCCGCCGCCGCAGGAGGATGTGGCGACCGGGGACGCCGCGGCTGCGGCCAGTTCCGCCTGAGGGCCCGTACTCGGGCCAAACCTGTCCAAATCAGCCGTTGCGCTCGTGTCGGACGATTCCGGATCGCTAGATTGCATCCGTGTCTCGCAATGTGGGTCCCCCGCAGGCTGGGGCCGGTGAGAAGCAGCCAGGAGACGCGAGCTATCACCCGCACAAGTCCAACCGGCGATTGCTCGCGCTCGCAGCGCTCGGGATCGTCTTCGGCGACATCGGCACCAGCCCGTTGTATGCGTTCCAGACGCTGTTCTCGGATCCTCACTCCATCGAGCCGAGTCCACCGTTGGTCATGGGGTCGTTGTCGTTGATCTTCTGGACTATCACACTGATCGTGACCGTGAAGTACGTGCTGATCGTCATGCACGCCGACAATGACGGTGAGGGCGGCATCATGGCCCTCACGGCGCTCACCATGCGGGAGAGGTTCAAGTCTCCCAAGACGCTGGCGATCCTGGTGGGTCTGGGCGTCCTGGGAGCCGCGCTGTTCTACGGCGACAGCATGATCACACCGGCGATCTCAGTGCTGAGCGCCGTGGAGGGCATCGAGATTGCGGCTCCTGACCTGGCGCATCTCGTACTCCCCATCGCACTGGTGATCCTCACAGGTCTGTTCGCCATCCAGCGGTTCGGTACTGGGGTCGTCGGCCGCTTGTTCGGGCCGGTCATGCTCGTCTGGTTCGTGGTGATCGGAGTGGCGGGTATCGCCAGCATTGTCGGCACTCCGGAGATCCTGAAGTCGATCTCTCCGACATATGCGATCGAGTTCTTTGTGGACGATCCTCTGACGGCCTTCCTGTCGCTGGGGGCGGTGATCCTGTGTGTCACCGGTGCGGAGGCCCTGTACGCCGATATGGGTCACCTGGGCGCAGGTCCGATCAGACTCGCGTGGTTCGTCGTGGTCACTCCCGCGCTCTACCTCAACTACATGGGGCAGGGGGCCCTGGTGCTGCGCGATCCGGAAGCCGACGTGAATCCCTTCTACTTGCTGTTCCCGGACTCCCTGCAGATTGCGGTGGTTGTGCTGGCGACCCTTGCAACGATCATCGCGAGCCAGGCTGTCATCACCGGCGCCTATTCCCTGACGGTGCAGGCCATGCGTCTGCGATTCGTGCCACGGATGGCGGTCAAGCACACCTCGGCGAAGTCGATGGGGGAGGTCTACGTCCCCTTCGTGAACTGGTTCATCTTTATCGCGGTGATCGGTCTGGTTCTCGGGTTCCGCAGCTCTGCGAATCTCTCTGCTGCCTATGGCCTGGCCGTCAGTGGCACGTTCGTGATCACAACCATTCTGATCTCGGTGGTCGCGCGTCAGCGCTGGGGTGTCAGCATGTGGATCATCGTCCCCGTGTCGGTCTGCTTCCTCATCATCGACACCGCCTTCTTCGCAGCCAACATGACCAAGTTCTTCCACGGCGGCTACTTCCCAGTGATCATCGCCGTGGTGCTCTTCATCATCTTCACCACGTGGGCCCAGGGGCGGCTGCTCACCAAGCGCCGGTACGAGGACATGGCCATGGAACCCGAACAGATCCGGGCGGCCCTGGAGAATACGCAGGTCGCCCGTACGCCGGGCACCAGGGTCTTCCTGAGCCTGCAGACCGATGTCCCGCTGGCCTTCGGGATGGTGTTGCGGAACATGCACTCCGCAGCGGAGAACACCATCCTGATCAGTGCACTCTCGGAGAAGGTGCCCTTCGTGCAGCGGGAGAAGCGGATGACCGTGGAACAGGTGGCGCCAGGCATCAGGCATGTCACTGTGCGAACCGGGTTCATGCAGCCGCTGTGGGTCCCGACCGATCTGGTGTACGCGAAGAAGAAGGGCGTCGATCTGACCGGGGATGTCACGTTCATCGTCTACAGCCCCCGCATCGAGGCCGTTGGGAATCACGGCATGATGAAGTGGCGCAAGGAACTGTTCAGCTTCATGTCGAAGAACTCCCGGGATCCCGCCAGGTACTTCCATCTGCCTGAGGCTCACGTTGTGGAGGTGTCCTCAGTCGTGCGCATCTGAGCCTTGCAGCCCGTCGACTGATCGGGCGCCAGGCGGTTGGCTCCGGTTCAGCTGTACGCGGCGTACTGCTTGCCGCGCGGTGTCACATCCTCGTCGGCCTCATTGCCCCACACACTCCAGCCCGGTTGCGGGTAGCGGGCGAACATCTCGAGGTATGGCCCGGGTGAGCAGGCCTCGATGAGCTCGTACTGCTCGTCGGGCTTGCGGGAGTGTTCACGCTTGCGCGTCTCGATGATGTTCACCTGGCGGCGGGCCGGTGGCAGCGTGCGCAGCGTGCCTCGCACACCGAACAGGATGAGTTCGGTGGTGTTGCGGAAGTAGAAGCCCACGCCGCGGCCGTCCGGGCCGCCATCCTTGCGGCGCTTGGCCCAGACGAGGTTGCTGACGTAGCGGAAACCCCACGCCTGCATCACCTGCAGGCCCTCGGGGAGCAGAGCGTTGGGCACCCATAGGTAGAGGTGTGCGTCGGTGGCGACGTGGTCGGGCACCGGCAGTGCCGTGATCTCGCCCAGATCCATGGTGTCGTACCGGTCCAGGCGCCGATGCTCCGGTGCGACCTTGCCGGTCCGGTTGGTGAACCGCCACGGGGGGTCGGCCAGCACCGTCCGGTAGCCGCCCTCGACGCTGGGCAGGGGAGCGATGCCGGTCGACGCAGCGGTGTTCGGCCGGGAGTCCAAGGAGGCGTCGTCGTCTGCGCCGGTACTACCGGCCAGTCGCAGTGATTGTGGCTCGATCGTGTGCTGGTCGATCGTGTGTGGGTCGATCGGGGCGGGGGCGTCTGCCTGGAGTGTGCCCATACGTGCGCCACCTCTCTGCTTGCTCATGATCCTTAGCCTGCCGGTAGGGTCCGACTGTCGAGTTCTGTGATGGAGATCAGGGCCGGTGCCTCGTCCTCCGGTGGCCTCTGCTCATCCGACAGGGTGGCCGCGGTGATGGCGACTGCAAGCACAGGACAACCCCCGGCATCGCCCCTGGCGAGCCTGTGCTGGAGTTTCTCGATGTTGGTGGTCGTCGAGGTGGCAAACCGGCGGGCCGTACGCTCGGCAGCCTCGCGATCCTGGCCCTGGCGGACCGAGAGCGTGGCGGCGAGTGCCACGATGTCCTGGGTGGACCGGGTCACGATGACCCCGACGTCAATGAGTCCTGACTCATACAGGAACCGGTAGGCGCCGATATCGCGATCGAGGTTGCCGTCCTTGGCGTTCCATTCGACGTCGAGGGCCACCCTGCCCTTGAAGTTGTCCACCTTGTAGCCCTGGTTCGAGACCGTGGACTCGGTGATCTCGGGCCACTGTTCGCCCGCTTCGCGATGCGGCATCCGGTGCAGTGACAGTGTGGTGGCCGTGTCGACGCGGGCCTCGCGCCAGCCCCGTCGCCGGAAGTGCTCGTCGAGTTCAGCGGCGACCGCGGACTTGTTGCCTCCCGGCTCAAGCAGATGATCGGGCCGGAGCACGAAGGTGTCCAGGACCGCGACGAGTTCCAACCACACGGCGGGGTCGGCCGCGGCCAGCACCGCGGCGGCGTTGCGCACCTCGCGGAACTCGTAGCGTCGTCGCACCTGCTCGGGAACCACGTGTGCGAACGCGCTCGTGAGTTCCAACGGACATTCCTATGCTCGATCAGATCAGGTCTTGCGTCAGTCTACGCCGCGCGGGGGGCGCCGTCGTGGACCCTGGACCGTGAGCCGGTGCCGCGTGCGCTGCTCATCCCGCAGCCTGTGGGGGTGTGCCGGCCGGTGATGCGTTCAGCGTGAGGCGAGCTCGAGAAGCTTGTTCGTGGTTCTCCAGTTCCGAATGGTGAGGTCGCGATACTCCGGCAGCTGACTGATACGGCTGATCCGGCTGCGGCTCGCCTGACTGATGAGCCTGCGGCTGAAGATCGCCTCTGGCCCCGCCCAGCTGGCGTCGACTCCGTCCCGCTGCGGGAGGCGGTCGGTGAGTTCGACCGGGTCGACCCCGTCGCGCAGGAAGAAGACGTCATAGCGATAGGTGTCCGGCTCCTGCCCGAAACCCTGCGGTGCTGCCGAAACGGTCGCTGCGAGCTCCTTGCGGCTGCGGATCACCACCTTGGCGTCATAGTCGAAGTCCTGGCGCAATGCGCTCTCGACGATGGCTTCGAGTGCTGCTCGCTGCATCGGCGGCGCCTCGAAGACCACGTTGCCGCTCTGGATGTAGGTCACCACATCGGTGATGTCGGCGACGGCGGCGAGACACCCGCGCAGATCGCTCATCAGGATTCTGTTGCGGCCACCGACATTGATGCCCCGGAGCAGGGCGACGTGGGTCATGCATCGACTGTAGTTCAGCGGCGGCCCCCGGAAGATCACTCCTGGACCACTGCGGTGCTGGTTTCGGTAGGCTGAGCTCCGATGAGCGAAACCGAGTCAGTCGACGCCCCGGCGTCCGAGCGTCGCGGCTCCGATGCCGCGGTGCCGCACTCGACGGACTTCGTGGAACTGTGGACCACCATCCTGCTGGCGATCGCGGCGATCGCGACGGCCTGGGCCGGTTTCCAGTCCGCGAAGTGGGGCGGGGTGCAGGCCAGCAGCACTGCAGCTGCCAACGCCGCGCGGGCCGAATCGGTGCGTGCCTCCACCACGGCGGGGCAGCAGGTGAGCATCGACGCCAACATGTTCCTCTCGTGGATGAACAGCCTCGTCGACGACATCGATCGTGGCGTGGTCAAGCAGCCGAAGAGCGCCAAGGACTACAAGCCGACGCCGGGGACGATCTCCGGGTTCACATACAAGCGGTTCCGTTCGGAGTTCCAGCCCGCCGTGCGGGCGTGGCTGAACACTGACCCGTTCGAGAATCCGGATGCTCCGAGTGTGCCGTTCACGATGGACGAGTACGTCCTGGCCGAGGAGACAGTGTCGGAGGAGAAGCTGGCGGAGGCCGATGAGAAGGCCCTGGCAGCAGCTGAGGCCAACCAGAACAGCGACAACTACGTGATCTCCGTGGTGCTGTTCGCCTCGGCTCTGTTCTTCGCTGCGCTGGCGGGGAAGCTCCGCCGTCGCTCCTACTCCATCTTCGCCGCAAGTATCGGCACCACACTGGTCGTCGGGACGCTGGTCTACCTGACGTTCCTCCCGATCAAGTTCTGATCGATGCGTCCTCATCGGTCTGCGCATCCTCGGCCTGCTCGGGACGGCGCGCAAGCCGCGACGGCCACCAGGACCGGTCCCCGAGTTCGTAGACCGCTGCAGGCACCAGCAGGGATCGCACGATCATGGTGTCGATCAGTACGCCGACAGCCACGATGAACGCGATCTGGAACAGGAACAGCAGCGGCAGCACAGCCAGCGCTCCGAAGGTCGCAGCCAGTACGATACCCGCGCTCGTGATCACCCCGCCGGTCACTGCCAGTGCCTTGAGGATCCCGCGCCGGGTTCCGGACTTCGTGGACTCCTCCCGGGCACGCGTCATCAGGAAGATGTTGTAGTCGATGCCCAGGGCCGCCAGGAACACGAAGGCGAACAGAGGCACCGAGGGATCGGCGCCCGGAAGGTCCAGGATTCCGTAGAAGAAGATCGCGGCCAGCCCGAGTGTGGCCGAGAACGACACGATGACGGTACCGATCAGGAGCAGTGGTGCCACGATTGCCCTGAGCAGCAGCATGAGCACGAGCAGGGTCACCACGAGCACGGCGGGGATGATCACGAACAGGTCGCGCTGGGCGCTTGCCTGGGTGTCCACCTGAGTGGCGGTCGGCCCTCCCACGAGGGCCTGGTCCGACACCTGGTCCAGCTCGGTTCGCAACGACTCCACGGTCTGTTCCGCCGCGATGGAGTCCGCCGCGTCCTGCAGCGTCACGTTCACCATGACCTCGCCATCGACAGTGACGGGCCCGTCCGCGCCCGAGAGCGGGGCTGCGCTCGCAACGCCCGGATTCGCCTTGATGACATCGAGCATCGCAGCCAGATCATTAGCTGGTCCCACCACAACGGTCTCGCTGCCGGAGCCTCCGGGGAAGTGCCGTTCCAGGGCTGCCTGGCCCTGCGTCGACTCCACTGTGGTCATGAAGAAGTCCGACTGTGGCACACCTTCAGCCTTGAACATGGGCAGGAAGAGGCTGAGCACGATCAGCCCAGCGAGGGAACTGATCCAGATGCGTCGGGGTCGGCGCCCGACGAGTTCCGCGACGCGGGTCCAGAGTCCGCCAGATCCTGGTTGGGTCTGCCCATCGGCGTATTTGGGGCGTGCCGGCCAGAAGGCAGCACGCCCGAGGAGCAGCAGTACGGCTGGCAGGAAGGTCAGGGCCGCGATCATCGCGAACAGGATGCCGATGGCAGCGACCGGCCCGAGCCCCTTGTTTGAGTTCAGTTCCGACAGCAGCAGCGTGAGAACACCGAGGATGACGGTCCCTCCCGAGGCCAGGATCGCTTCATAGGTTCCCCGCAGGGTGGCCTTCATGGCGTCGAAGGGCTGGGCGTGTGTGCGCAGTTCCTCCCTGAAACGGGACACCAGCAGCAGAGAGTAGTCGGTCGTCGCACCGATCACAAGGATGAAGAGGATTCCCTGACTCTGGCCGTTGAGCGTGATCACGTTCGCGCTGGCCAGGGCATAGATGACCGCGGCCGCAGCGCCGAGCGCCAGCAACGATGTCATGAGCACGAAGATCGGCAGGATCGGTGAGCGGTAGACGATCAGCAGGATGATCAGGACCACGCCGAGTGTGACGAGCAGGAGCAGCCCGTCGATCTCACCGAAGGCCTCCGTGAAGTCGGCCAGGAAGCCCGCCGGTCCGGTGGTGTAGATGCTCGCACCCAGCGCCAGCGCGAGGGACTGATCGAGGATGGACCGGATCTCCTCGACGGTGGGGCCTATGTCGGCCTCGTCGGCGGGGTCGACACTCGCGATCAGAGTGGCGGCACTGCCGTCCGACGCAGGGACCGGGCCGGCGACGGAGGAGACATCCGGGAGCGCTTCGATCTGCTGCTTGTCGGCAGCGATGGCCCCAAGGACCTGTTGGCTCTGCTCCGCCGGATATTCGTAGACGATGATCGCGGGGATGGCGTCACTGGTCTGGAACTCCGACTCGATCTTGGCGACCTCTGTCGACTCGGCGGAGGTTGGCAGGAACGAGAGGCTGTCGTTCTCCTGCACGCTGGCGAGCTGGCCTGTGAACGAGCCCAGCGGACCTCCCACGAAGATCCATACGACGACGATGGCCGCGGGCAGGACCCAGCGCAACCAGGGGGTCCGGCGTGGAGGAGCCGGTGAGGGGGACTCCTTCGGCTCAACTTCTGCAGTCTTCATGAGCGCAATATTAGCACTAATAGAAGATTACGGGCGAGTTGCCGTGCCGCCGAGTGGGCGAATTCGTCGTTCGATCGCGAGGCGGCATTGCGGACTTCAGCTTTTAGCCCTAATAATAGGGCAGGAGTGAGGAGTTGTCATGGCCAGCGAGACTGTCTCCCTGAGTGAAGCTGCTGAGCTGCTCGGCGTTCACTATATGACCGCCTACCGCTACGTACGCACCGGGCGGATGCCTGGTCAACAGGTCGATGGCGAATGGCGGGTGGCTCGCAGCGATGTGGCGGCATTCCGGCCCGGTGTCCGCGGCAAACGAGGCAGGGCCCAGAAGGCGACCGATGAGTTCAGGCAACGCTTCGAGGACCGGCTCCTTGCTGGGGACGAAGCGGGCGCCTGGCGCCTCACCGAAGATGCGCTCACAGGCGGCATCAGCCCCCGGGACTTCTACGGCAAGATCCTCACCCCGTCGCTTCAGGACATCGGCTCGAGATGGGCTGCCGGGGAAGTGAGCGTGGCCGAGGAGCACACTGCTTCGGCTGTCGCGCACAGGCTCGTCGGGCGAACGGGGCCGTTCTTCGCGCGCAAGGGCAGACGCAAGGGCGAACTCATACTGGGTGCGCCTGCGATGGACCTGCACGGGCTCCCGGTCGCCATGCTCTCCGACGTGCTGCGTGGCGAGGGCTTCCGGGTCCACGACCTGGGCGCGAACGTGCCCGCCGAGAGTTTTGTCGGTTTCGCCGATGACCTGTCCGGCCTCACCGCTGTGGGGGTCTGTGCCACGATGAGCGGCAACGAGGATCAGATCAGCCTGCTCATGGCGGAGCTGGCCGAAGCGGGGATCGAGGAACGGCTGCTCGGTGGGCGTGCGATCGAGTCCCGTGAGCAGGCTGAGGCCCTCGGGGCCACCCATTTCGGAGGGTCCAGTGATCAGGCCGTTGCCTGCTTCCTGGAACTGGCTGACCGGAGCAGGGCGGCGCGCCGATGAACCGCACCTGTCTCGTCACCGGCGCAAGCGGCTATGTCGGGGGGCGGCTCATCCCCATGTTGCTGGCCCGTGGCTGGAACGTCCGCGTCCTGGTCCGTCGCCCGGAGTCCATCAGCCAGCGGACCTGGTTCGACGACGTGACAGTGGTGCAGGGTGACGCGCGTGATGCGGCCACGCTGGACGAGGCGCTCGCCGGGGTCGCTGTCGCCTACTACCTCATGCACTCGATCGGGAGTGGGCCGCAGTTCGACCTGACGGAGCGCGAAGTGGCGGAGCAGTTCGCGGCAGCCGCCCAGCGTCAGCACGTCGGCCGCATCGTGTATCTGGGAGGTATGGCCCCGTCCGGGACCAAGCTCAGTCCGCATCTGCGCAGTCGCCGGTCTGTGGGAGAAGCACTGCGGGGAAGTGGGGTCCCGACGATCGAATTGCGAGCGGCAGTGGTCCTCGGCTCGGGGTCGGCCTCGTTCGAGATGCTGCGCTACCTGACCGAACGGCTGCCAGCCATGATCACGCCGCTGTGGGTCCGCACGAAGACGCAGCCGATCGCGGTGCGGGACGTGCTGCACTACCTGGTCGAGGCGGCCGATGTCCCCGGCGAGGTCAATCAGGACTTCGACATCGGCGGACCGGAAGTCATGACCTACCAGGAGATGATGCAAAGGTTCGCCAAGGTGTCCGGACTGCCGCCGCGGCGAATCCTGCCGATCAATGTCCTGTCCCCGGGCCTGTCGAGTCACTGGGTCGGACTGATCACGCCGGTGCCCCGGGGAGTGGCTCGTCCGCTGGTCGAGAGCCTGCGGGTGCCCGTCGTGTGCCGGGACCACTCGATCGCGGAGATCATTCCGGATCCGCCCGGCGGCCTGCTGGGCTACGACGACGCGGTCCGCTATGCGATCGCCCGCGTGCGGGACGCCCACGTGGACACGAGATGGTCGGGAGCCTCGGTCGTGGGCGCACCTTCTCAGCCGCTGCCGAGTGACCCCGACTGGTCAGGGGGCTCGCTGTACACCGACGTACGAGAGGCGCAGACACAGGCAAGCCCGGAGAATGTCTATTCGGTGGTCGAGACCATCGGCGGCGAGACCGGCTATTTCACGGCCGACTGGATGTGGGAGATACGAGGGGCCGCCGACCGGCTGATCGGTGGTGTCGGCCTTCGCCGGGGCCGGCGCGATCCTGTGCACCTGCGGGTCGGGGACGCCCTGGATTTCTGGCGGGTAGAGGAACGGGTCTCCCCTGAGATCCTGAGGTTGCGGGCCGAGATGAAGCTGCCGGGCTTGGCCTGGCTGGAATGGCGAATCGAGCCGGCCGACGGCGGCTGCCGGATCCAGCAGCGGGCGCTCTTCTACCCAAGGGGTCTGGCCGGGCACTTCTACTGGTGGGCTGTCGCTCCGTTCCATGCCTTCGTCTTCGGTCCGATGCTGAGCCGGATGGTTGCCCGGGCGGAGGCGCTGCCGGCGCCGCAACCGGCAAGTGCTGCGGCCTGATGACGGTCGGCTTCTGGTTCCGGCGCGACCTCCGTGTCACTGACAATCCGGCCCTGCTCCGGGCGGCTGCCGATGGGGAGGTGTTGCCGTTCTTCATCCGGGACCGGAGCGTCCGCATGGCGACCTTCAGGCGGCGACGCTTCGAGGCGGCGCTGAGGCGTCTCGATGAACAGATACGAGCCCACGGCGGTGCCGGCCTGTGGATCATGGAGGGTGAGTTCACCGCGGTCCTGGCACTGTTGCAGGCCCAGGGCGTGTCGTCCGTCTTCGCCACGGGCGAGTACACCCCCAGAGGCAGGCGAAGGGATGTCCGGGCACACGTGGCCGCACGGGCGGCCGGTATGGACCTGGAGTTCCACGACTCGCCGTACCTGCACGTGCCCGGGGAGGTCCGCAAGCCCGACGGTTCCCGGTATCAGGTGTTCACGCCCTACTACCGCGCCTGGCTGACCCTGCCCAAGCCGGAGCCGGAGTCCGGGGTGGTCGCGTGGTGGCACGACCGCGAACTGCCCCAGCCGGTCGATCCGGGGCTCCCGGACGCGGGTCCGATGGTCCTGCTCAGCACGCTCCTCGATGAGCGGCTCGCACGCTACTCCGACTGCCGGGACCGCCTCGACCTCGACTGCACCAGTCACCTGTCCGAGCCGTTGCACTTCGGCGAACTGCATCCCCGCACCGTCTGGCAGGCTGCGGCCGGCCAGCCAGGATCCGAGGGTTTTCTGCGGGAGCTCGCCTGGCGGGAATTCTTCGCCGACGCCATGGGCGCACGCGATTCGGCATGGCAGAGCCCCGGAGCTGACCAGCCGGACATGGCCGATGACTGGCACGAGGACTTCGAAGCCTGGCGGGAAGGACGTACCGGCTATCCGGTGGTGGACGCGGGGATGCGTCAGTTGCTCGAGACCGGCAGGATGCACAACCGGGTCCGGATGATCGTCGCGTCCTTCCTCTGCAAGGACCTGCTCATCCACTGGCAGCCAGGTGCGCGACACTTCCTGGAGTATCTGAGGGACGCCGATGTCGCCAGCAACAACATGAACTGGCAGTGGGTCGCAGGGATCGGTCCGGGTTCCTCCGCCTATTACCGGGTCTTCAACCCGGTACGGCAGGGGTTGCGGTTCGATCCGGACGGCGACTACGTCCGCCGGTTCGTCCCGGAACTGCGAGCGTGTCCGGGGGCCTCGGTGCATGAGCCGTGGCAGCATCCACAGGGGTATGCCGACGGATACCCGCAGCGGATCGTCGATCATGACGAGGCACGGACCCGCTACCTCGACTCGCAGCGTGCTCTGCGGGGACAGTGGAACTGATACCGCGATGGACAGCATTTCGGAGTCGCGTCGGCAGGCTGACGGGCGGACCGAGTGGTTGTTCTTCCCAGGATTCCTGGCCAGGCCCTCGGACTACCGGGGGGTGCTGAACGGGCTTGTCCGCCGCGGGGGCAACGTCCGGGTCGCCCAGGACTCTCCCGGCCAGCAATTGCGCAGTACCGGGATCGAGGAGAGTGTGCGCCGCTGG
This sequence comes from Actinomycetota bacterium, assembly GCA_020438795.1. Classification (GTDB taxonomy): domain Bacteria; phylum Actinomycetota; class Actinomycetes; order S36-B12; genus JAGQTY01. Next base: position 45,603 of record JAGQTY010000012.1, on the reverse strand, counting down.
CGGTCACAGGCCACGGGCAGCTGGTTGCTCGGCCATTCGCGCGGGGCTCAGGTGGCCTACCGGATCGCCGCAGACCCGAGCGCGGGCGTCGCTGGCCTGGTCCTTGTTGATCCGGTGGCAGGATCGGCGCCAGGGAGGCCGGCCGCTGCCATGGCACCCCCGGCGGCCGGAGTCCGGTCGCTGACCATTGCGGCTGGCAGGGGCGGGCGCTGCAACCCGGCCGACCGGGACCATCGCAGTTTCTCCACCGACGTCAGTGTCGTCCTTCCCGGGATGGGACACGTGGACTTCATGGAGAAGGACCTCCGTGGTGTTGTCGCGCGGTTGCTGTGCGGCTCGAACCTCAGCGCCGATTTCCGGGAGGAAGTCCTGGAGGTGGTACTCGGATTCCGCGAAAACGATTGACCCGGCTCCTGGGGGAGGCGCCGGGTCATCGTGGTGACGGCCGACAGGTGAGGCGTTCGGGGGACGGGGCCATGGTCCATAGCGCCTCGTCGAACCGTTCGAGATACTGAAGCGTCGAGGTGATAGGAGCCAGCGATGAGAGCCGTAGTCGTGTACGAGTCGATGTTCGGGGACGGCCAGCAGATCGCGGAATCGGTGACTCAGGGCCTCACCGGGGCCGGCCTGGTGGTCGAGGCCTTCGAGGTGGGTGAGGCTCCCGAGAGGATCGACCCAGACGTGGCACTGCTGGTCGTGGGAGCTCCCACTCATGCCACCGCACTGAGCCGGCCCGCGACCCGAGAGGATGCCGCGAAGAAGTCGGACGGTCATCTTGTGTCCTCCGGAATCGGGGTCCGGGAATGGCTGAAAGGGCTCCACGCGGGCGACGGCAGCATCAGGGTCGCAGTCTGGGACACCCGAGCCCGGGGCCCCAAGGCGATCACCTCGCTGGACCATGCCGCGACCACGATTCGCAAGCGCCTGGGGAAGCTGGGCTTCGGTGAGCTCCTGGGGGAGGAGCACTTCTTCGTGGAGGACGTCAGGGGGCCGCTCGTCGACGGTGAGCGGAAACGCGCTCTCAGTTGGGCAGAGCAACTGGCTGCCCTATTGCGGCACCCCTGACGCTTAGTGATGCTGGCGCGGGCCGCCATCGGATCGTGGTGCCCGCCGGTGTACGACCATCCGGATGAATCTCCGAGGCAGATTTCCACTCCAGCGCGAACCTCGCAACACGGGACCGCCAATCCGCGGCGTCGGTTCGCCCAGAGCAGTGGTTCTCGCACCAACCGAGATTCCCCTCGTGAAAAACCGGACATACGGTACAGCGTCTGTGAATCGCAGGTGTGGGTGCGGGCCTCGGCCCCGCAAATGATCTTGAGCAGGGTCCTGCTGCACTGCCACGGCGTCGCCCTTCACTCGATCGGTGGCATGGCTTCCGGCCCTTCCGCCACTTACTCTGCGGTTATGCCTTGTTACTGTGAGTCCCACGTGAGTGCTGTCTCACGGAGGCTCGCGGGCAGGACGACGGGTGGTCGACTTGGCAGGGGCCGGTGACCGGGCTGCAGAAGCAGCCGACACCGGAGATCAGCAGGGCGGGAGCGCCCTCCGGGCAGCCGCTTCGCAGATTCCGCCACCTCATCGCCGGGTTCGGCGCAATGCTCCTCCTGGCCGGTCTGGTCGTGGTCCCCTCGCAGGCTTCCGCCGCAGAAGGGGAGTTCGTCACCACCTGGGTCACGAGCAACACCTCTGACGGTTCCTCCGCGACCGACCAGGTGTCTCTACCCCTGGTCGGCTCCGGGGTCTACAACTTCTCGGTCGACTGGGGCGACGGTTCCAGCGACACCATCACTGCCTACAACCAGCCCGAGGTCACCCATACTTACGCCAGCGCGGGTTCGAAGACGGTCACCATCACCGGCAGCATCAAGGGCTGGCGCTTCGCCAACACCGGCGACCGCCTGAAGCTCGTGGATGTCAGCAGCTGGGGCCCGGTGCAGTTCGGCAGTGACGGCAGCTACTTCCGGGGTGCGGCGAACCTGCAGGTGAGCGCGACGGATGCGCCCGACCTGAGCGCCACAACGGATCTGTCGAACACCTTCTACAACGCGACCTCGCTGGTCGGGAACACCCTCGGGGGCTGGGACCTGTCCGGAGTCACCGACACCACCGGGATGTTCCGTGGGGCCACGGCGTTCAACGGCGATATTTCGGCCTGGAGCACCGCCGGGGTGAACACGATGAGTTCGATGTTCCGGGGTGCGACATCCTTCGACCAGGACATCTCGGGGTGGAACGTCGGATCGGTCACCACCATGAGCTCGATGTTCCGGCAGGCCACCGGCTTCGACCAGGACCTCGGTGCCTGGAACGTGACCGCGGTGGCTGACATGGCCGCCATGTTCAACGGGACCGGGTTGTCCCGTACCAACTACGACGGACTCCTGGAGGGCTGGGCCTCCCAATCGGTGCAGCCTGCGGTCACGCTGGATGCCGGCTCCAGCAAGTACACCAGTGGGGCCCCGGCGGACGCACACGCGGTGCTGACCGACGACCACGGCTGGAGTATCACCGATGGGGGCGAAACGTCAGCTCCGGATGCCCCGACGGGCGTGGTGGCCACGGGAGCCCCCGAAGCGGCCACAGTGTCCTGGGATGCGGCTGCCGCCAACAACAGCGCCATCATCGACTACACCGTGACCGGTACCGCCGAGGGCGCCGACGATCCTGAACCCTGTGTGACAGGTGATGACACCCGGACCTGCACGTTCGAGGGGCTCAGCAACGGGACGGAGTACACCTTCGTGGTGGTCGCGCGCAACGAGGTGGGCAGTTCGCCCGACTCGGCCCCGGCCACCGCCACACCGCAGATCGATCCCCCGGGACAACCGGGAACCCCGGATGCGCTGGCGCTCGATGAGAGTGCTGAGGTGGAGTGGACGGCCTCCGTTGGTGGCGGGACACCGGCCGGCTACACAGTCACCGCCTCCGGCCCGGATGAACAGCAGTGCACCACCACAGTCGGGGAGGACGAGAACCCGCTCACCTGCACGGTCACCGGCCTCGACAACGGCACGGAGTACACCTTCACGGTCCAGGCGCACAACGTGGGTGGCAACTCAGTCGTCTCCGAGGCATCGAACGCGGTCACACCCGGCCCGGTCTTCGAGAGCACCTGGGACACCAGGAACACCGTAGAGGGAGGTACTGGGGAGAACCGGATCCGGCTGCCTCTGCTGCTCGACGGTGACTACGACTTCATCGTGGACTGGGGTGACGGGACCAGAAGCAGGATCCAGGACGGGGATGTCACCGTCGGCGGTGTTGGTGTGACCCACACCTACACCGCGCCCGGCGTGAAGCGCTTGCGCATCACCGGCACGATCGACGGCTGGAACCTCCGCGACGGCGTGGCGGGTGCCGGCGAGCGGCTGAAGATCACCGACGTCGCCACCTGGGGCACGCTCGGACTCCAGACACCCGCAGCCGACAGTCACTACTTCGCCGACGCGAGCAACCTCACTGTGACCGCGACCGACGCTCCGGACCTGATCTCGACCACCAGTCTCAACCACGCTTTCGCGGGAGCCACCGCGTTCGACGGCGCCATCGGCTCCTGGGATGTCAGTGGTGTCACCGACATGGAAGCGATGTTTGCGGGTGCCACGAGCTTCGATCAGCCCCTGGCGGACTGGAACACTGCGGCTCTGACGACGGTGAAAGACATGTTCTCCGGGGCCACGGCCTTCGACCAGGACCTCTCGGACTGGGACATGACCGAGGTCGAGAGTGCTGAAGCGATGTTCTCCGGTGCCACCTCGTTCGACTCGGGAGTCAGCTGGGATGACCTCAGCGCACTGTCGAGCACTCGTGACATGTTCGCCGGTGCCACTGCCTTCAACCAGTCGCTGGGCTGGCCGGCCTCCCTGCCCGCACTGGAGCGCACGGATGGCATGTTCGCCGGTGCCACAGGATTCGACGCACCGATCGACGGCTTGGACACCTCGTCGGTCACGGACATGTCGGGTATGTTCGCCGGGGCCAGCAGCTTCAACCAGAGCCTGGCCGGCTGGCAGACCTCAGCGGCACAGGACCTGACGGACATGTTCGATGGCGCCAGCAGCTTCAACCAGGACCTGTCGGCCTGGGACTACGAGGGTGTCACGGCGTTCGGAGACTTCCTCACCGACACCTCCCTCGGCGTGCTCAACTACAACCTGCTCCTGCAGCAGCTGGCGAGCCAGGACGTCCAGCCAAATCTCGCTCCTGACGCGCCGAGCGCTGAGCACACCATCGGGGCCAGCCCGGCGAAGTACAGCCAGGGAGCCGCAGCGGACGCCCGTGCAGAGCTCGTTGGCAGGGGCTTCACCATCGTCGACGGCGGCGACACCAACGAGAACGTACCCGATGCGCCCAGCAACGTGGTCGTGACCGGGGCGGGTACGTCGGCCACCATCACGTGGCCCATTCCGGATGACAACAACAGCACGATCCTCAGCTACGAGGTGACCGCCACCCACCGCACGGACACTGACACCTATCCTGCCGTCACCTGCACGAACGACGAGAACGAGTGCAGCTTCGACGCTACTCTCGGCGACGCTTACACGAACTACCTCTTCGTCGTCACAGCGACGAACGGGATCGGGACCTCTGAGCCCTCGGCGACGGAGGCTCCACCGACTCCCGGAGTGCCGACGGTGACCGCCGGCGATCAGCAGGTCAGCGTGAGTGTCGCCGACGGGCTGTCCGAGGGTGCCTCCAGCTATGAGGTTGTCGCTGTCGAAGACGCTGAGAAGACCTGCACCTTCACGGTGCCCGCCACTTCGTGTTCGGTCGGTGAGCTGACCAACGGCGAGAGCTACAGCTTCCAGGTGCGAGCGGTCAACTGGGTCGGCCCCTCGGAATACTCGGGGGCGTCAGCCACCACGAGGCCCGGTGTGCCGTTCGTGTCCCAGTGGCGCACAAGCAACACCGCCGACGGATCGTCCACGGCCACCCAGGTCGCACTGCCCCTGACTGCTGGAGGCACCTACGACTTCTACATCTCCTGGGGAGACGGCACTACCGAGCACATCACGGAGTACGACCAGGCCGAGGTGGCCCACACCTATGCCCTGGCAGGTACCCGGACGGTCACGATCACCGGTGACATCGCCGGCTGGCGTTTCAACAACACCGGTGACCGGCTGAAACTGCTCGACGTGACCGCCTGGGGGCCCCTGCAGCTCGGCGATGAGGGGGGGTACTTCTACGGGGCCTCGAATCTGGTCGGCACCGCCACCGACGCCCTCGACCTCACCGGCGTGAGCGACTTCTCGAACGCCTTCTACAACGCCTCCGCCTTTGACGCGGACGTGTCGGGCTGGCAGACCGGGGCCATCGTCAACCTCACCAACGCCTTCCGGGGCACGACAGCCTTCTCCGGCACCGGCCTGTCGAACTGGGATGTGCAGTCGGTCGACGACATGTTCGCCACCTTCAAGGACTCGGGGATGGACGCTGACATCGGCGCCTGGAACGTCCACCTCGTCGAAGACCTGAACCAGACATTCGCAGGCGCGACGAACTTCAACCAGAACATCGGTGGCTGGAACGTCTCGGCCGTCGACGACATGACCAGACTCTTCTCAGGGGCCAGCAGCTTCAATCAGGACGTGTCCGGCTGGGCGACCACCTCCGTCACCAAGCTCACCGGAACCTTCGAGAACTCCGGGTTCACCGGGGACGTGTCGGACTGGAACGTCGAACAGGTCACCGACTTCTCCGACATGTTCGTCGGCATGGCGGGACCCAGCGGAGCTGAGGCCGTCGCCTGGTACAACCGGCTGCTGACCAGTTGGGCCGCGCAGGACGTGCAGGACAACACCGGCGGGTCCGCCATCGTGCTCACGGTCTGTGGCGTTGCGGCGGCTGAGGGATCCGGGTGCGGTGAGGGCGCACCGCAGTACTCCGCCGGACCGCCCGCCGAAGCCAGGCAGAGCCTGCTCGATCGCGGCTGGCAGATCGCCGACGGCGGACCGAGCGACCTGCGGGTCCCCGATCAGATCGTCGATGTCGAGGTCACTCGGGATGGCGCCAACGCCACGGTCAGCTGGCCCGCTCCGGACAGTCATGACAGCCCGATTCTGAGCTCGCAGGTGACTGCCAGCAGTGAGGGTCACGACGATGTGATCTGTGACGTCGATGGGGACGGAGCCTCGTGCGACTTCACCAGTCTGGTGGCCGAGTTCGATTACCTGTTCAGTGTCACGGCCACGAACGCCGTCGGCACCTCGGAACCGTCCGCCACTGCTGCGCCCGACGTCGCCGCGCCGATTGTGCAGTCCGCAGGAAGCGGCCAGGTTCGGGTCATCCTCCCGGTTGCGGTCCGGGAAGCGGGTACCGGCACGCAGTTCTCCGTGGCTGCCGTCGACCACGAGGAGCTGGCCTGCCAATTCGATTCGCCGGCGTCCTCCTGCCTGATATCGGGCCTCGACAACGGCACTGACTACACGTTCGTGACGACCGCCACCAACTGGGTCAGCTCAGCGACCTCGGACCCCTCAGCGGCGGTGACATCGTCCGCCGACACCTTCGCCAGCCAGTGGGACACCAGCCGTACCTCGGACGGCTCCTCGAACAGTAAGCGGATCAGGCTGCCCCTGGTCGCCTCCGGAACGTACAACTTCACGGTGCAGTGGGGTGACGGCTCCTCATCGACGATCACTGACGATGAGGATGCGGCGGTCACGCACACCTACAGCAGCGCCGGACCGCAGTACGTGGCCATCGAGGGGACCATCGACGGTTGGGCGTTCAGCGGCAGCGGCGACCGGCTCAAGCTGGGCGACATCGGCAACTGGGGCGATCTCGCGCTCGGCGACACCGGCGGCAACTTCCAGGGAGCGCAGTACCTCACTGCCAGCGCCACCGACGCGCCTGACCTGTCTGGCACCACCGACCTGAGTGCTGCCTTCGCTGCGGCGCCACTGTTCAACGGTGACATCGACGGTTGGGACGTCAGCGGTGTTCTGGACACCAGCGACATGTTCGCCGGAGCCTCGGCGTTCAATCGCGATATCGGTGGCTGGCAGACGGGCTCGGTCACCGATATGAGCGGGATGTTCGACGGGGCGTCGGCCTTCAACCAGGATCTCTCGGCCTGGGACACCGGGTCAGTCACGGACATGGCCAACATGTTCCGCGGCTCGGCCTTCGTCGGTGAGGTCGCCGACTGGGACATCGCCGAAGTGACTGACTTCCAGGGCATGTTCCAGAACATCGGGGCCATGACCGGGCCCAGTTTCATCAACTGGTACAACCGGCTGCTCATCGCCTGGGCAGCGCAGGACGTCCAGGAGGCCGCGGTCGTGCTGACGGCCTGTGGCGATGTCGACAGTGCCACCGACTGCCCCGACGGGCTGAAGTACTACGGCGCTGCCGCAACCGCGGCCCGGGAGATACTCACGGACAAAGGCTGGCTCATCCATGATGGCGGTGTCGCGGCCGAGAATGTTCCGGACGCACCGATGGGCATCAGTCTGGCGCGCGCTGGCTCTGATCTGACGGTGAGCTGGGACGCCTCCGAGCCGAACGGTAGTCCGGTGCTGGAGTACATGGTCACCACTGATCCGGCTGACGCGACCTGCACGACCGCCGAGACCTCCTGTGTCGTCGAGGGGCTGAGCGAGGACGAGAACTACAAGTACTCCGTGACGATCGTGGCGACGAACGCGGTCGGCTCGTCCCGGCCATCCGCCCCCTATCCGGTGCTGCGCCCGGGAACCCCGGGGACACCGTCGGCGACTGCGGGCGACGCGAGCGCAACCGTGACCTTCGAGGGCTCCAGCTCCGGAGGGCCCGCGACTCAGTATGTGGTCACATCGTCTCCCGACTCGCACAGCTGCACGGTCACGGAGGCGCCGCTGAGCTGCGACGTCACCGGGCTGGACAACGGCACGGAGTACACGTTCACCGTGGTCGCGCAGAACGACGGCGGCAGCTCGGACCCGACCGCGGCCTCCAACGCCATCACACCGCTGGCACCGGCGCTCACTCCGGAGTTCGGCGATGTGACACCCACCGCCGACGGCTTCGAGGTGCCGGTGTCCAACTACGCCGGTGACGACGGGTTCACCTGGGGTGCTGAGCTGGCGGTGGCCCCAGACGGTGCGGCGGTGGAACTGCTGGACGGTCTCGTGACCGTCACGGGCCTGGACCCCGATGCGTCGGCGACGGTCGAGGTGACCACCACCCGCGCTGGGTATGTTTCGGGTTCGGACACGGTGTCAGGCACGGCGTTGTCGGACGCGTTCGTGCCGGAGCTGGGTGATGTGACCCGGGATGAGGGCGGCTTCAGTTTCGAGATCACCAACTTCGGCGATGGTTCGGCCTTCACCTGGTCGCAGGAGACGAACGCCGGTGAGGTGTCGCGTGAGGGCGTCACGGTCACGGTGACGGGTCTGGACGATGGGCAGTCCGCGACGGTGACGGTGAGCACGCAGCAGTCCGGTCATGCGGAAGCGAGTGCACAGACGCAGGGCTCGGCGCTGGATGCGGCGGTGGTGCCGGTGTTCGGCGATGTGACACGCACGGTCGATGGGTTCACGGTCCCTGTGGACAACTTCGCGGCCAATCCCGACTTCACGTTCGAGGCTGTGGCATCTGCGGGGGATCTCGATTTCACGGCTGGGACGGTGACGGTGTCGGGGTTGGCTGCTGGAGCCGCGTCCACGGTCACGGCCACCACGACCCGAGAGGGCTGGCTGCCCGGCAGTGCTGACCAGGAGGGCCGGGCGCTCAACGCCGCCCTCACCCCGACCCTCGATACGCCCGATCCCAGCCAGACCGGCTTCACCGTGCAGATCACTAACTTCGCTGACAACCCCGACTTCACCTGGACAGCGGACAGTGTCACACCCGATGGCGGCCAGGCCTCGGTGTCAGAATCGGGGCTGGTCACCGTCACGGATATTCCGCCCGATACCGATACCTCGGTGACCGTTCATGCCACCCAGGATGGCTGGGTACCCGGCAGTGAGGTGGCCTCCACCACCACAACGATCGGCACACCCAAGAATCCGACCTTCGGGGACCCGGTGCGCACCGCAGACGGTTTCACTGTCGACGTCACGAACTACGCCGCCGACGACGGCTTCACCTGGACGGTGACCGCGGTCGATCCCGGCACGGCCACCGCCGGACTCGACCTCGAGACAGGGGAGCTCAGCGTGACCGGCCTGCCGGCGGCGACCAGCGCGACTGTCACCGTGGGCACCGCGCAGGAGGGTTTCGTATCCGGTAGCGCAGACGTCGAGGCAACATCGCTGGCTGCCGCCTATGTCCCCGAGTTCGATGCAGCTGTGCCGACCAGCGACGGCTTCACTGCGCTGATCAGCAACTACGATCCCGCATTCACTTGGAGCACCAGCGATGTGAGCCCCGACGGGGCGATCGCTGAGGTCAACACCGAAACCGGGGTGGTCTCCGTAACCGGAATCGCCTACGACACCGAAGCGAGTGTGACAGTCAGGACTGCGCGCGACGGCTACGTCTCCGGCGCCGAGGTGGTGTCGGCGACCTCAGAACTGGGACCGGCGCTCACTCCTGAGTTCGGGGATGTGACTCGTACTGCTGATGGCTTCGAAGTTCCGGTCACGAACTACGCCGGTGACGATGGGTTCTCCTGGAGCGCCGCCTTCACAGTGGCCCCGGATGGCGGGCAGGTGGAGTTCTCTGCCGGAGTTGTGACCGTGTCTGATCTGGATCCGGATACTCCAGCCACAGTCGAGGTGACCACGACCCGCGCCTCCTATGAGTCCGGAGCGGACACCGTGGCGGGCCGGTCGTTGCTGGCGGCGTTCGTGCCGGTGTTCGGTGATGTGACTCGTGCTGAGGGTGGGTTCAGTGTGCCGATCACGAACTATGCTGATGGGTCGGCGTTCACGTGGTTGGTGGCTTCGGCCAGTGCGGGTTCGGCTGAGATCGGCTTGGATGGCACGTTGAGCGTGTCGGGGCTGGCTGATGGTGAGACGTCGACGGTGCGGGTGCGCACGGTTCGTGATGAGTATGCCAATGGGTCGGCCGATGTGGAGTCGTCGGCGTTGGATGCTGCACTGGTTCCCGACTTCGGGGATGTGACGCGCACGGCTGATGGGTTCACGGTGCCGGTGGACAATTTCGCGGCGAATCCTGATTTCACGTTCGAGGCCGAAGCGTCTGCTGGGGATCTTGATTTCACTGGCGGGTTGCTGACGGTGTCCGGGTTGGCTGCTGGGGCGACCTCGACGGTGACGGTGAACACGTCGCGGGAGGGTTGGCTGCCCGGTAGCGCGGAGCAGCAGGGCCAGGCGCTGCAGGCGGCGCTGGTGCCGACCCTCGGCGCCTCGACGCGCATCGCAGGTGGCTATACGATCCCGATCACCAACCACTCCAGAGACTTCGCGTGGTCGGCCACGGCATCTGCGGGATCGGCCTCGGTCAGTGGCAGTAAAGTGACCGTCTCTCGACTTGGAGCAGGACAGTCAGCAACCGTCACTGTCACAGCGAGCCGTAGCGGCTACGTCTCAGGCCAGGCATCGGGCAGTGGCACCGCATTGTCGGCTGCCCTCACGCCTGCATTCGGCCCTGTGACGCCGACCGCCGACGGTTTCCAGGTCAGCGTCAGGAATTACTCCTCCGGCTTCTCCTGGGCTGCTGCGCCCGTCGGCGCCGACTACGAGGTATCCCTCAGCGGTGCCGGCCTGCTGCGGGTGACGGGCATGTCGCCCATGACAACGGTGGCAGTGCGGGTATCAACCACGGCCTCGGGTCACGTGCCCGGCAGCGCGACGATAACAGGAACCGCCGCAGCCGCGCCCGGACTGACGCCGCAATTCACGACACCGGTACGGACGCAGTCGGGATTCACCACCCAGATCACCAACTACCGTTCCGGCTATGACTGGGCGGGCATCGCCAGTGCGGGAGGCCGGGTCGCGATCTCCGGCACCGGCTCAGTACAGGTGACGGGGTTGGCCGCCGGGGTCTCCGCAACGCTGCTGGTGACTACGAATCGCACCGGCTACACACAGGGCTCGGCCACCGTCAGCGCTGCTGCGCTGCCGCTGCCGGCCGCCAAACCGGCCACTCCGTCGGCGCCGGCCGCCCCCAGTATCACCGAGATCCAGTCCGGCAAGAACGGTGCCGCAACCATTTCATGGCAAGCGGGAGCCGACGGCGGTAGCCCCATCGTCTCCGCGGCTGCGGTCTGCCGGATCAGCAAGGGTGGTGGCAGGCGTACCGTCAGCGGCACTACCTCCCCGCTCCAGCTCAAGAAGCTGGGGAAGAAGGCGATCAAGAAGCTGCCGAAGAAGGCCAAGTACTCCTGCCGGGTCTCGCTCACCAACGCCGTGGGCACCAGCTATGAGTCCGACGCGGTATCGGCCAAGATCAAGATCGGCAAGGGCGGGAACAAGAAAGGCAACAAGAACAACAAGGGCAACAAGGGCAACAAGAAGAACAAGGGCAACAAGAAGAACCGCAGCGCCGCAGCCAGCACCGCCAGTTCGACTGAGGGAGGCGCATCATGACCGGGACCCGACGGATACTGCGGCGTGCCCTCACGGTAGTGCTGGCCATGGGTTTCCTCTTGTTCGGCCTAACCGTCGTGACGCCCGCCCAGGCGGACGGTGAGAGTTTCGTGAGCACCTGGGAGACGGCCAACACCACGGACGGGTCCTCGAACGCCGATCAGGTGCAGCTGCCACTGGTCGCCGGCGGTACCTACGACTTCTCGGTCGACTGGGGCGATGGCATCGTGCAGTCCATCACCGACTACAGCCAGTCCCTGACCCCGCACACCTACGCGGAGGCAGGCAGCAAGACCATCACCATCACGGGCACCATCTCTGGGTGGCGGTTCGCCAATGCGGGCGATCGCAGCAAGATCGTGGATGTCAGCGCCTGGGGACCACTGCGCTTCGGAAACTCGGGCGGCTACTTCCATGGGGCCGACAATCTTACGATCTCCGCGACAGACGCCCCTGATCTGACCGGCGTGACCGACATGTCGAGCGCCTTCCTGGGTGCCACGGCGATGACGGGGGATCTGTCCGGCTGGGACGTCAGCGGCGTGACCGACATGACGAGCATGTTCCGCGGCGCTGAGGCCTTTGATGCGGACCTGTCCGGCTGGAACGTCGGCAGCGTCACCAGCATGGCCTCCATGTTCCGCGGTGCAGTGGCCTTCAACACCGACATCGGCAACTGGGACGTCGCAGATGTCACCAACATGGCCTCGATGTTCCGGGGGGCCACCGGCTTCGAGCAGGATCTCGGTGAGTGGGACGTCACCAAGGTCTTCGACATGGCCGACATGTTCACCGGCACCGGCCTCTCACTGGACAACTACGACGCGCTGCTGCTCGGCTGGTCTGCTCGCGCACTGGAACCGGGCGTGGACTTCTCCGCAGGTGACAGCTACTACAACCCGACCGTTGCGGGTGACGCGCACGACACCCTCACCGGCGAGTACGACTGGAACGTCATCGACGCGGGCCCGGCAGCGGTGCCGAGCATGCCACGCAACGTGAGTGCGGCGGCAGGCTCCGAGATGGCCACCGTGATCTGGGACCCACCGAGCAGCGACAACCACAGCGCCGTCACCTCCTACACGGTCACCTCGAGTCCCGGAGGCCTCACCTGTACGGCGACCGCACCTGACACCACCTGTGACGTGACCGGCCTGACCAACGAGCAGCCCTACACGTTCCGAGCGACCGCGACCAATGCGGTGGGGACGTCGGCGCAGTCGACGGCCTCGGCGGCGGTTACCCCGCGGGCCAGTGTGCCGAACCCACCGAACGCGCCGTTCGCGGCTGCCCTGGACGAGTCGGCCCGGGTGTACGTTTCCAAGGGCACCGGCGGCGGGACTCCGGAGACCTATCAAGTGACGATGAGCCCCGGCGGTGTCACCTGCGAGATCACCGTCCCGGACAACTCATGTCTGTTCGAGGGGCTGACCAACGGCGAGGAGTACTCCTTCACGGCCACCGCGAGCAACACCTTTGGCAATTCCGCCGAGTCATCGGCCTCCAACACCATCACTCCGGCTCCGCCGGTGCGCATGGTGTGGAACACCACCAACACCAGCTCCGGTTCCACTGACAGCCGAAGCATTCGGCTCCCGCTGGTCAACGATGGCACCTACGACTTCGTCGTCGACTGGGGCGACGGCACCGGTGGCACGGTCACCTCCGGCTCCGACCCCGACCGCACCCATCAGTACAGCAGCGGGGGTGAGAAGACGATCACGATCGCCGGCACGATCCAGGGATTCAACTTCCAGCGTGGCGGCGACCGACTGAAGCTGCTCGACGTACAGAACTGGGGCTCGCTCGGACTGGGTACCCCGACGTATCAGTCTGACTACTTCGCCCTGGCTCAGAACATGACCGCCACCGCGACGGACGCCCCCGACCTCACCGGCACGACAAGCCTGGCGTCCGCCTTCTACCTCGCGACGAGCTTCAACGGGGCCATCGGCAACTGGGACGTCTCAGCGGTCACTGACATGTCGGACATGTTCCTGCAGGCCAGCGCGTTCGACCAACCGCTGGCGGCCTGGCAGACCGGCAACGTCACCGACTTCTCCAGCATGTTCCGAAGCGCAACGAACTTCGACCAGCCACTCACTGACTGGGACACCAGCAAGGTCGAGACCACCTACCGGATGTTCGAGAGTGCGACCAGGTTCAACCAGTCGCTCAACGGCTGGAACACCGCCGCCGTAACCAACATGAACCGGATGTTCAACGGCGCCACCGCCTTCGACGGCGCCGTCGGCAACTGGAACACCGCAGCGGTCACGGACATGTCCTACATGTTCCAGAACGGAGTCTTCAACCAGAACATCTCCGGGTGGCAGACCGGTGAGGTCACCTCCATGTACGCGATGTTCAACAACAACCGCGTCTTCAACCAGCCCATCGCCCACGTCGGTGCGGCCTGGGATACCGGTAAGGTCACCAACTTCTCCTACACCTTCCAGAATGCACAGGCCTTCGACCAGGACCTCTCGGCCTGGGACACCTCCTCCGCGACGAACCTGACCTCCATGTTCGTCAACGCCTACGCCTTCGACCAGAATCTGGATGCCTGGGACGTCAGCAAGGTCACCACGATCCAGTCGCTGTTCAGCGGCGCCTCGGTGTTCGACAACCCCCTGGACTCCTGGAACACCGCCAACGTCACGAACATGTCGAACGTCTTCACCAACGCCAGCGCCTTCAACCAGCCTCTGAACTCCTGGAACACCGCCAAGGTCACCACCATGGCCAGCATGTTCCAGGGGGCGGTGGCTTTCAACCAGCCGTTGAGCAACTGGAACACCAGCGAAGTCACCAGCATGGCGAACATGTTCAACGGAGCCTCGGACTTCGACCAGGACCTGCGACGTTGGGACATCGGCGGCGTCACCACCGCGGCGAACATGCTGACCAACGCGAACCTGTCCACCCGCAACTACAACAAGATGCTCATCTCCTGGGCCTACGGGTTCGCCAGCGACGGTGTGAGCTCCGGTTACGGCAGTGGCACCGTGACCGACGGCGTGGTGTTCAGCGCGGGCGCCACACAGTACTCCGAAGGCACACCCAGTGATGCCCGGGCCTATCTCGTCGGGGAACGTAAGTGGGTGATCACCGATGGCGGGCAGACCCACGAGGATGTCCCGGCCACGCCTGTCAACGTCAGCTGGGACCGGGTCGACAACACGGCCACGATCTCCTGGGACGAGGTGGTCGCCGATCCGGAGGTGAACGAGTACCGGGTCGATGCGTTCTCCTTGAGCGAAGATGATCCGCCGGTGGCGGTGCCCACGGAGCTGAGCTGCACCACGACCGACACCAGCTGCGACATCGCCGACCTTGATCCCGGCACCGAGTATGTGTTCAGCGTGACCGCGATCAACGACCTCGGTGAGTCCGATCCTTCGCAGGTGCTGGCCCCGACCACACCCGCGGCTCCCGTGGCACTGGAACGGTTCGAATCGGCCAAGGTCGGCTGGATCACCCCGCCGACGGTCGGTGGGGACCCGGAGTCCTACACGGTGACCGCGGCCCCCGGTGGCTCGACCTGCACGATCGTGCTCCCGGCCAAGGCCTGCGTCGTGCCGGACCTGACCAACGGCATCGAATACACGTTCACTGTGATCGCGACGAACTCGCTCGGCCCCTCGGCCCCTTCACCGGCCTCCGAAGCGGTGACCCCGGGCGAGGCGTTCCAGACCACCTGGCGCACCAACAACGCCGGCACGTCGAACTCGAAGCAGGTCACCCTGCCACTGACCAACGTCGGCACCTATGACTTCGTGGTGCGCTGGGGCGACGGCACCAGCGACCACATCACCGCGTACAACGACGCGGCGGTCACCCACACCTACCCGACGCGCGGCGACTACGACGCCACCATCACCGGGGATATCACCGGCTGGCGCTTCAACGGCGGCGGGGACCGGCTCAAGCTGCTCGAGGTGAGCCGCTGGGGTGAGCTGAACGTCGGTAACGAGGGCAGCTACTTCCGGGATGCCACCAACCTCGAGGTCACGGCCACCGACGCCCTCGATCTCACCGGTACGACTGATCTCAGCGCCATGTTCTCCGGTGCCACCGACTTCAACACCGATATCGACAGCTGGGACACCAGCGCGGTCACGAACATGAGCCAGATGTTCCAGAACGCGACGTCGTTCAACCAGTCCCTCAACAGCTGGGACACCGGACTGGTGACTGACATGAACCGAATGTTCTACGGTGCCAGCGCCTTCAACAGCCCGATCGGCGCGTGGCACACCGGCTCGGTGGAGAGCATGAACCGGATGTTCTACGGCGCTTCGGTCTTCAACCAGCCGATCGACACCGATGGCGCCGCCTGGAACACCGGTTCTGTGACGGACATGTATCAGATGTTCAAACTGGCCAGGGACTTCGACCAGTCCCTGAACGGCTGGGACACCGCGGATGTCACCAACATGGCAGAGATGTTCAACAACGCCACCGACTTCAGCGGCACCATCTCGGCCTGGGACACCGGCGAGGTGACGAATATGTACGCCATGTTCATCTCCGCGCACTCGTTCAACTCGCCGGTCGGTGGCTGGGACACCGGCAAAGTCACCAACATGCAGCAGTTGTTCCACGACTCCGCCTACAACCAGCCGCTCGCGAACTGGGACACGCACGCGGTGACCAACATGTCCTATATGTTCAACTCCACCGCTTTCAACCAGCCCATCGACGACTGGGACGTCTCCAATGTGACGACGATGAACCGCATGTTCGAGAGCGCCGCCCAGTTCAACCAGGACTTGAACAGCTGGGACACCGGCAAGGTGACCGGCGGCGGCATGGAAGCCATGTTCAACGGTGCGACGAGCTTCAACGGCCAGATCGGCAACTGGAATGTCGCCAGGGTGACCAACCTGCGCTACTTCCTCTACGGCGCCAAGGACTTCAACCAGGAGATGGGTGACTGGGACACCTCCAGCGTTACGAACTTCGAGCGGATGTTCCGCAACACTGGGTTCCGCCAGGACGTGTCGCGGTGGAACGTCACGAGCGCAACGAACATGACCGAGATGTTCTGGGACATCACGCCGCCCGCCGACAAGCGGGAGCTGCGCGGCACGCCTTGGCTGAACAAGATCCTGATCGGCTGGGCCGCCCAGAACGTGAAGACCGGTGTGCCGCTCAGCTTCCGGGACACCGGCTACACCGATGCAGCCAGCTATCCCCGGTACTCCGTAGGCCAGGATGGCCTGAACCCCGCAGGCCTTGCTCGGGACTACCTGACCCGCAGCGTGAACAACGGCGGCAAGGCCTGGAACATCCGGAACGGCAACTCCAACCTCTCCACCGAGGTCGATGCCCCCGGGATTCCCGTCGACGTGATCTTCAGCCGGACCGGAGCCAACCAGAACGGCTCCACAGCGACGATCACCTGGTCCGCGCCGACGACCGGCGACCTCGTCACACCCATCCAATACGTGGTGGAGTCCACCCGGGACAGCAACTACGGCTGTGTCACCTCGGAACTGATCTGCGTCGTGACGGATCTGCCAGTGGATGACCGCGCCTCCAGTTTCCACCAGTTTCGGGTGATGGCCACGAACCCGATCGGGGATTCCGACTGGACGACACCGTTGCCGGCAGTTCGCACCCCCGCGCTGCCGCAGCCGAGTATCGGGGCGCCGACAGCGACCGAGTACGGTTTCACGGCGCAGATCAGCAACTACACCGACGAGTACGACTGGAGTGCCACGGCCACTGAGGGCTCGGCCACCGTCGGTGGCACCGGGCTGCTCACCGTGGGCACGGAAGGGGACCCCGTGGCCCCCGACACGAGTTCGACGGCCACGGTGACACTGGGCAAGTTCGGCTACGCGGATCAGAGCAGCGAAGTCACGGGCACAGCACTCAAAGCGAAGCTGGTGCCGTCCTTGCTCGAGGTCACCCGCGAGGAGGGTGGCTTCTCGGCTCTGATCGACAACTACGATGCCGACTTCACCTGGGAGGTCAGCACGACCCCGGGCTTCGGGACCGGATCGATCGTGGCGGTCGACGACACTCACGTGCTCCAGGTGACTGGGCTCGCCGACGGCCAGGCGACCACGGTGAACGTGACCACCACCCGCAGCGGCCATGCCCCGGGCAACACCCAGCTGACCGAGTCAGCCCTCGATGCCGCGCTGACGCCGGAGTTCGGCCCGGTGGAGCGACAGTCCGACGGCTTCACGGCCGAGATCACCAACTACGATCCCGACTACACATGGACGCTCAGCGATCCGGCCTCGGGCACCGCCCAGATTGTCAGTGACGACGTTGGCGACGCCCTTGTCGTCGCCGGACTCGATCCCGACACCGAGGTGACAGTGACGGTCTCGACGGACCGTGAGGGATACCTCGAGGGTTCAGCGATTGCGACCGGCCGCTCGCTTCGGGCGGCGCTGGAATTCTCACTGGGAGCGGTGGAGCCCACCGCGGACGGCTTCACCAGTGAGATCACCGGCTTCGATCCTGACTACACCTGGAGCGGCTCAGTGTTGCCCCAGGGCAGTGTGAGCGTCAGCGACGGAACAGCCACCGTGACCGGCGTCGACCCCGGTGCGGAAGCGACCGCCATCATCACGGCCAGTCGGGACGGTTACACCCCAGGTGAGGCAGAAGTCACCGGCACCGCACTCAACTCCGCCCTCGTGCCGGGCCTCGACCCGGTCGTGCGGACTCCGGACGGTTTCACCGCGGTGATCAACAACTACGACGGAGACTTCACCTGGCAGGCGACCACGGAGGCGGGTTCAGTCAGCATCGTCGAGGTCGAGGGCGATCAGCAGGTGCAGGTCACCGGCCTGGACCCGGCTGACCCCGCCACCGTGACCATCACCACCACCCGAGCAGGCTACGTCAGCGGCGAGCGCGTCATCACCGACTCCTCGCTAGCGGCTGCGCTGATTCCCGACCTGGCCGCAGCCACCTCCGGCAACCGTTCCTTCACGGTGCAGGTGGACAACTACAGCGGTGCATTCAGCTGGGATGTGAGCACCGACGGCGGCGAGGGTGTGACTGCCGAGATCAGCGGCACCGGCCTGGTCACCGTGTCCGGCCTGACCGACGGGCAATCTGCCACTCTGACGGTCGCGACCAGCCGCGACGGCTACGCCCCCGGCAGCGCCGAGACGGACGGGTCCGCGCTGCAGGCCGCGCTCACCCCTGTGCTTCTGACGCCCACGCCCGGCGACGGCAGCTTCACGATGCAGGTGGACAACTACAACGGGGCATACGACTGGAGCGTGAGTACCGACGGCGGAGAGGGTGTGACCGCGGAGATCAGCGGTACCGGCCTGGTGACCGTGTCCGGCCTGGGTGTGGGTGAGACGGCGATGCTGACCGTGGCGACCTCCCGCGAGGGCTACCTGCCGGGTGAAGCCAGCAGGGAGGGGCAGGCCAAGCAGGCCGCACTCGTGCCCACCTTCGGCGGCGTGACACGGGTTCCGGGTGGATTCACGGTGCAGGTCACCGACTTCGACCCGGCCTTCACCTGGGACCTGACCAGCACCGCCGGTTCCGCCACCATCGACGAGAGTGGTCTGCTGAGCGTGAGTGGCCTCGATCCGAGTCAGCGGGCCACGGTCACCGTAGGTACCTCGCTTACCGGATTCTTCGACGGATCCGCCGATATCTCGGGCCGGGCACAGCTCGGCGCCCTGGTGCCCAGCTTCGGGGATGTCACCCGCACCGATGGCGGCTTCACCGTGCCGATCACGAACTACGACGATGACTACACCTGGAGTGCCACGACCACCGTCGGCACTGTCGAGATCGTCACCGCCGGCGAGGGTGACGGCGCTACCCACACCGTGACCGTGACCGGACTCGAGGACGGCCAATCGGCCACGGTCACCGTGACGACTGACACCGGTCTGGTCAGCGACGATGCCGAGATCTCCGGCGCCGCGCTGGAGGCGGCACTGACGCCGACGTTCGATGAACCGACGCCCGGCGATGGCTCGTTCACCGTGCAGGTCAACAACTACTCCGCGGATTACACCTGGGATGTCGCCACCGAAGTGGATGGTGTGAGCGTCGAGATCGACGAACTCGGCCTGGTGACCGCGACCGGGCTGGCGGTGGGTCAGAGTGTCGAGGTGACGGTGAGCACCAGCCGGCCCGACTATCTGGCTGGTGAGGCAGCGACGACCGGCCGGGCGCTGCGCGCGGCCCTCGATCCCGAACTCGGGACGCCCGACTCCGGGGATCAGTCGTTCACCGTGCAGGTGGACAACTACGATCCGGCCTACAACTGGACCCCGAGCACGGACGGTGGCGAGGGGGTCGAAGCCACGATCGACGGTGAGGGACTCGTCACGGTATCCGGCCTGTCGGACGGGCAGACCGTCTCGCTGACAGTCACCGCCACTCGTCCCGGCTTCTTCGACGGCAGCGCCAGCGTCAACGGTTCCGCGCTGTCGGCACTGCTCCTGCCTGAGCTCGCCACGCCGGTACCCGGTGATGGCAACTTCACCGTGCAGGTGGACAACTACAACGGCGCCTTCGACTGGGACGTCAGCACCGACGGTGGCGAGGGCGTGACGGCTGAGATCAGCGGTACCGGCCTCGTGACCGTGTCCGGCCTGGCAGTCGGCGAGTCTGTGACCCTGACGGTGGCAACCTCCCGCGAGGGCTACCTGCCCGGTGAGGCCGAGGTCGAAGGGCGTGCCCTGCAGGAGGCGCTGGTGCCCACCTTCGACGGTGTGACACGGCTCCCGGAGAGCTTCACGGTGCAGGTGAACAACTACGACAGTGACTTCAGCTGGACCGTGAATGCGAGCGTCGGTTCGGCAGCCATTGACGGGTCCGGTCTGATCACGGTGACCGGCCTCGCTGCCAGCCAGCGCTCGACAGTGACGGTTGACACCGACCGACCGGGCTTCTTCGAGGGCTCCGCGGACATCAGCGGCCGGGCGCAACTGGACGTGCTCACTCCCGCGTTCGGTACTATCACGCGCACCGAGGGTGGCTTCACCGCGCCGATCACCAACTACGACGACGACTACACCTGGGGTGCCACGACAACTGGGGGAACGGTCGAGATCGTCACGGCTGGCGAAGGTGAGGACACGACTCACACCGTGACCGTGACCGGACTGACGGACGGCCAAGCGGCCACTGTCACGGTCACGACCGTTGCGGGTGAAGCGAACGGCGAGGCCGATGTCTCCGGTGCCGCGCTGGAGGCTGCCCTTACGCCGACGTTCGACGACCCGACGCCGGGGGATGGCTCCTTTACGGTGCAGGTCAACAACTACTCACCGGATTACGCCTGGGACGTCGCCACCGAGGTGGACGGTGTGAGTGTCGAGATCAACGACTCCGGCCTGGTGACCGCGACCGGTCTCTCGGTCGGCCAGAGTGCTGAGGTGACGGTGAGCACCAGCCGCGCCGACCATCTGCCCGGTGAGGCGGCCAAGACGGGCCGCGCCCTGCAGCAGGCACTCACGCCAGAACTCGGCACGCCCGTCCCGGGCGATCAGTCGTTCACCGTGCAAGTGGACAATTACGATCCCGACTTCACCTGGACCCCGAGTACTGATGGCGGCGAGGCCGTGGCGGCCACGATCGACAATGACGGGCTGGTGACGGTGACGGGGCTGGCGAACGGACAGGCCGTGCAACTGACCGTCACGACCAGCCTGGACGGCTTCTTCGGCGGCAGTGCCCAGACCGACGGCGCTGCCCTTGCCACGGCACTGGATCCCGAGTTCACCGATCTCGTCGCAGGTGATGGCGGCTTCACCGTGCAGGTGAACAACTACAGCGGTGACTTCGCCTGGGATGTCAGCACCGACGGTGGGGAGGGCGTGACCGCTGAGATCAGCGGTACCGGCCTGGTGACCGTCTCAGGGATGGCAGACGGAGCCTCGCTCGAGCTGACGGTCGACACCTCGAGGGCCGGCTACTTCCCGGGCAGCAACAGCATCGACGGTGAGTCCTTGCTGACCGGCCTCACCCCCGAGCTCGCCGGGGCCGTGCCCGGCGACGGCAGCTTCACGGTAGAGATCACGAACTACGACGGCCCGGAGCATGACCCGGGCGACTACACCTGGCTGGCCTCCACCGATGGTGACGACGCGGTCAACACCTCGATCTCCGGCGAGGGTGTCGTCACCGTGAGCGGCCTGACCACTGGGCAGCAGGTCACGCTCACGGTCACCACCCAGCGGGACGGCTATCGCCAGGCCAGCGCGAGCGAGCAGGGCCGGTCGTTGCGTGCGGCCCTTGATCCGGACTTGGCGACGCCGCAGGCCCAGGACGGCGGCTTCACGGTGCAGGTGTCCAACTACAGCTCCGACTACGTCTGGGCAGCCACGACGGACGGCGGCGAGGGCGTCAGCGCCGAGATCGATGAGGAAGGCCTGGTGACGGTCGGTGGCCTGAATGTGGGCGCATCGGTGGAACTGACAGTCTCCAACACCCGCACCGGGTACTTCCCGGGCAGCGCGAGTGTCACGGGCCGTGCCAAGCAGACGGCGCTGACCCCGGAGTTCGGGGAGGTCACATCGACCGACGGTGGCTTCACCGTGCCGATCAACAACTTCGACGGCGACGGCTACGTCGGTGCCGACTACACCTGGACGGCGACCACCGACGGCGGCGCCTCCGTCACCGCCACGGTGGACGGCGACGGGCTCGTGACCGTCACCGGCATGACTCCCGGCGAACTGGTTGAAGTGACCGTCACCGCCGAGCGCAACGGCTTCTTCCCCGGCAGTGACTCCGTCTCGGGCCGGTCACTGCGCGCAGCACTGACACCGGAGTTCTCCGGACTTACTGCCACCGATGGCGGCTTCACCGTCGAGGTCAGCAACTACAGCGACCAGTACCTGTGGCAGGCGAGCAGTGGTGCAGGATCAGCCGCCATCGACGATGCCGGCCTGGTGACGGTGACTGGTCTAGGGGTCGGTGAGCAGGCCGAGGTGACCGTCACCACGACAAGGGAGGCTTACGTCGGTGGCACCGCGAGCGTCGAGGGCCGTGCTCTGCAGGCTGCGCTCACGCCGACGTTCGGGGACGTGAGCTCCACCGATGGCGGGTTCGAGGTGCAGATCAGCAACTTCGATGAGGCGTTCGACTGGAGCGCCACTGCCGGACCCGGGACTGCCGCAGTCAATGGCTCCGGTCTGCTGTCGGTCGAGGATCTCGCCGACGGCGAGGAGACGACGGTGACCGTTTCCACCACACAGACCGGGTTCTTCGACGGTTCGGCCGACGTCCAGGGTCGTGCACTGTATGCGCCGCTGCAGCCTGAACTCGGTGAGGTGACACGCACGGATGGCGGCTTCACGCTGCAGGTCGGCAACTACAGCGGGGACTACACCTGGGCTGCCACCGTTGAGTCCGGCTCAGCAGGAATCGACGGCGCAGGACTGGTGACCGTCACCGGACTTGCGGCGGGCGAGCAGACCTCGGTGACTGTCACCACCAACCGGGATGACTACCTGCAGGGCAGCGCCAGCAGTGACGGCCGGGCGCTCTCGGCGGCGTTGACGCCGCAGTTCGGGGCGGTGGAGCGCACCGACGGCGGATTCCGGGCTCCGATCTCCAACTACGACGCCGCCTTCGACTGGACCACGTCGGTGCTGGCCGGGGACGGTGCGAGTGCCACGGTGAACAACTCGGGTGTGTTGGTCGTGACTGGACTGGCCGATGACACCGGCGCCACGGTCCAGGTCTCGACAACCCGGGCGGGCTACCTGGGCGGCAGCGATCAGGTGAGTGGCACGTCGCTGGCCACCGAGCTCGTTCCGCAGCTCGGCGCTCCCGCCAGCCAGAGCGGTGGCTTTACAGTCCCCGTGACCAACTACGATCCCGACTACAACTGGACCGCCACCTCACAGCACGGGTCGGCGACGGTGATCGCCGACGACTCCGGCGTCACCGTGCAGGTGAGCGGCCTGGCAGCCCTGCAGCAGAGCTCAGTGACCGTACGGGCCTCGAGGGCCGGCTACAACTTCGGTGAGGCGAGCACCACAGGTCAGGCGCTCGTCGGCGGTGCCCTGACACCACAGTTCTCGTCCCCACAGCCGACGAGTGACGGATTCAGCGTGCGGATCAGCAACTATAACGGGAGCTTCAACTGGTCCGCCGCGCCTTCGGCCGGGTCGGCGTCGATCTCGGGCAGCGGTGACCTGGTCGTCACCGGAGTGGCACCCGACACGGCGGTCACCGTGGCCGTGACCACGACCCGAACGAACTACAACAGTGGTAGTGCGTCGGTCTCCTCGCGGAGTCTGCAGGCGGGACTGACGCCGCAGTTCTCCAACGCCTCCAGTGAGAGCGGCGGCTTCAGCGTGGAAGTGAGCAACTACAGTTCCCGCTATCGCTGGAGCGTCTCCACGAACCGCGGGCAGGCCAGCATCTCCGAGCGTGGCGTTGTCGTGGTCCGTGGCCTGGACGCCGGCGGCAGTGCAACCGTCGTGGTGACTTCCAGCCGGAACGGGTTCACTGGCGCGTCGGGTCAGTACCTCGGTTCCTCACTCGGAGCCGCATTGACGCCGCAATTCAGCAACACCACCGCCACCACGAATTCCGTCAGGGCCGTCATCAGCAACTACTCCCCGTCCTACACGTGGCAGGTGAGCTCGTCCGCCGGGCTGGCGGCCATCTCGGGCAATGTGGTGAACGTGACTGGGCTGACTCCCGGCCAGGGCGTCGTGGTTACCGTCACGACGACGGCGGCAAAAGCGGACGCGGGCAGCGCAAGCTTCTCCGCGAACGCCGACCCGTCGGCACCTGTGATACCGACCGCCACAAGCCCCGCTACGCCCAGCATCTCCAAGCTGAAGGCCAAGCGCGGCACGCTCACTATGAAGTGGAAGACCGGGGGCGACGGTGGTTCCGAGGTGTTCAAGGCCAATGCCATCTGCAAGGCAAAGAAGGCTCCGAAGCGCAAGGCGTCCAGCGACAGTGCCACCGTCAAGGTCACCGGACTCAAGCGGGGCAAGACCTACAAATGCCAGGTGCGCGTGCAGAACCAGATCGG
Source organism: Actinomycetota bacterium (assembly GCA_020438795.1). Lineage (GTDB taxonomy): Bacteria > Actinomycetota > Actinomycetes > S36-B12 > JAGQTY01. The sequence goes on along the minus strand of JAGQTY010000012.1, from coordinate 21,105 downwards.
CTGGAGCGACTGGTCGCCCAAGAAGAAGGTCAAGGTGAAGTAGGCTCCTGTTCACGCAGTCAGGGAGTCAACTGCTTGCGCCCAACCTCAGCTCCAGGCGGTGTCGCCACCCCAGCGTTTGAGCTCGGACATGTCGAGTCCGAACAGGTCCAGGGCTCTGCCGATGGTGTGATCGACGATGTCCTCGACCGTCTCCGGCTTGGTGTAGAACGCGGGCACCGGAGGAGCGATGATGCCGCCCATCTCCGAGATGGCGAGCATGCTCTTCAGATGCCCCGCGTGCAGGGGGGTCTCGCGGACGAGCAGCACCAGGGGGCGTCGTTCCTTGAGGCAGACGTCGGCAGCACGCGAGATCAGATCCCCGGTGATGCCATGGGCGATGTCGCTCATCGTCCTGATGGAGCAGGGAGCCACGATCATGCCCATCGTCCGGAACGACCCGCTGGCAATCGGCGCGGCGACATCACCGTGCCGGTAGGTGACGTCTGCTCGCTTGGTGATGTCGTGCTGGGAATACTCGGTCTCGTACTCTCTGGTCAGGGAACCCGCCTTCGACACCACGAGGTGACTCTCGATGTCGAGGTCCGAGAGCGCCTCCAGCAGCCGAACACCGTAGACGGTCCCGGTGGCCCCGGTGATGCCCACGACCATCCGGGGCCTGCGCCTCACGCCTTCCCGGCTCATCTCGCTGGACATGGCTCAGGCCTGATGATGCTTGGGATCGACCCGCGTCACCTGTTCCGCCGGCTGCTCCCCGACGAAGTCTCCGTCGTCGCTGAAGGTGTAGGGGTAGAACGGTCCTTCCATGACCCGCCCGAGTTTGGGCCGCAGGTTGCCGAATGCCCGGTAGACGTTGCGGTAGTGCTGGCCGTGGAAGTGCTGGATCAGTTCCTTCCAGGACCGCGGTTGCTCCTTGATGAGCTCGGTCATCTCGTCGGTGATCTGCTCCTCGGTCTTCTGGGTCACGTCCGCAGGTGGGTCGCCGAGTTCGAACGCTGCGGAACGCTGGAAGTCACCCTGGTCCCACTGATCCCCCCAGGGGATCGTGCAGTCGTAGCCGGCCTTCGAGATGGTCGCCGGCGGATCGTCCTTGCCGATCATGGGATCGACGGTCATGGTGTTCATGTGCGGGACCATGACGGTGTCCCGGATCGGGTCGAACCGGAAGGCCAGGCACCACTTGACCTGGTTGTCGTCCCAGATGTCGACGTCCTCATCGAACACGTAGGCGAGCTTGGGGATCGCCATCTTGGAGGTGCTCAGCATGGCGGTGACCGCCTGTTTGCCGTCACCGGCTCCCTGCTTGCGGATCTTGGCGTAGGCGATGTTGCTCAGGCCACCGTAGTCGGCGCGGACCTCGAGGACATCGATCGCCGAGTCCTTGAGCGCGCCGAAGAGGTCGGCCTCCATTGCGGGCAGCTGGAGCATGTTGTCGGTGTACCAGGGGTGATGGCAGCCGATGGTCGCGTACTGGAAGATCGGGTTCTTGCGGTGGGTGATCGCCTGCACGATCGCGCGCGGGTTCTTCTTCAGCCCGCCACCGTACATGCCACTGAACTCGCCGAAGGGTGCCTCGTCGTGGGTCCAGCCCTCGGTGGCCTTGATGACGCATTCCACGACGATCTCGGCGTTCGCGGGAACCTCGATGTCGATGGTTTCACACTTCACCATCTTGGCGGCTTCGCCGTAGAAGCTGCCAAGCACCTCGAAGTCGTCGACGTCCGGCGGGAAGCCCTTGAGTGCGGCGAGCTTGTCCAGGATCGGGCCGCCGATGACGAGGGCCGCTTCCAGGTCCTTGCCCATGGCTGCTGCCTTGGCGGCATTGATGCGGGCGCGATGGGAGGTGCACGTCATGTCGAAGGAGCGTTCGTTCTTGGACCGGTACATGGATCGGTAGAAGCCCCAGTCAGGGACACCGGTCTCCGGGTCCTTGGTGATCAGCAGGTTGTCGTCGCTGTAGGACTGACCGTCGCGCTCGTGGTGCAGGAACATCGGGAAGATGGTCAGGTCGACGTCATCGCCGGTGTAGATCACGTCCTTGCAGGGGGCGGTGTCGACGAGTTCGGTCTTGATCCTGCCTTTGGCCGCCTCCACCATCTTCAGTCCGGTCTCGGACTTCTTGCAGCCCATGGCCCAGGCGTACTGATCCTGGTTCGAGTAGGCGTTCGCAAGGAACTGGAAATCGCACCCAGTGACGTTCTCGACCAGGACGGCGGTCTTCGGATGGTCCTCCATCACGCGGGGGAGCTCATCGACACGCTTCTCATCGGTGACTCGCACGAGAAGGCCGGCGGCCTCCATGGCATCGACGAAGTCAGGCAGGCTCTGCTGTGGCATCGTGGACTCCGATCATCCGTAGAGGGGGCGGGGGGACCCGGTCTCGGCATACTCCTTCAGGCGGTGCAGCAGCCCGCCCCACAAGGTGTTGCACTTCGTGAAGTTCCCGCTCGTGTGCGGCCAGCCCCGGTGCGTGAAGTGCAGGGCGGTCCGGCCATCCTCGCGCGCCTGGAGCCGGAAGATGACTGTCGTGTCGGGGGCGTCGCCGGGTCCTTCCAGGCACGCCCAGGCAACGATCCGGTCGGGCTGACTGGCTTCCACCTCCCAGACGAAGCCGAGACCGTCGCCGAAGCCGAGCGACCAGCGCTCACCGACCTCGCCCGAGCCGCTGACATCGGTGGTGAACCAGCCGGACAGCCCCTCGGCGGTGGACAGCGCCCGGTAGACCACATCGGGCGAGGCTGAGATGTTCAACTGATGTTCGAGTGAGTGCATGTCAGCAAGCTAGCAGCGGCGTCCGGCACGGGCGGGACCTTTGTCACACATTGCTGCGCTCAGGTGATGCCAATTCGGACCCCATCATCGATGCGTTACGGAGTCTCCAGCGGCGGCGCGCCACCGCCGAACCGTGCCGGCCACCAGTAGGCGCCCGGCTCCTTGGGCGGATCGGGGTAGCGCTCGATCATCCGCTCGTAGAGCTTCGCCATTCTCGCCTTGAGCTCCGCAGTGACCTCGTTGGGGTCGTCCTGCGGTGTCGGGTGCAGCGGCTCTCCGACGAACAGGGCGATCGTGGTGCCTCTGGTCATGGTGCGGGGGTGGCCCTTGGTCCACAGTCGCTGGCCACCGAAGGTGATCATCGGAACCAGCGGCACATCGGCTTCAGCGGCCAGCCGTGCCGCACCGGCCTTGAAGCTCTTGAGCTCGAAGGATTCGCTGATGGTGGCTTCTGGGAACACGCCTACGACCTCGCCGGAGCGCAGGGACTTCAGGGCCTCCTCGTAGGCGCCGGCGCCCGCCGACCGGTCCACCGGAATGTGGTGCATGGACCGCATCATCGGTCCCGAGACCTTGTTGTCGAAGGTGGACTTCTTGGCCATGAACCGCACAAGGCGCTTAGACTTGCGGGCAGCGAGGCCGCAGAAGATGAAGTCGAGGTACGACACGTGGTTCGATGCCAGGACCGCACCACCCTCCTTGGGTATGTGCTGCCCTCCTGAGACGTCGAACTTCAGGTTCAGCGCACCGAACATGGTCCTGGCGACCAGGAGGATCGGGGGGTAGGTGACATCAAGCATCACCCCACGCTACCGAACGCGGCCCTCGAACGGTCGCTGTCTCGGTAGGTGGCGACGTTAGGCCTCGTTCTGTGATCGAAGCCCACCACGTCGGCGGCTGGTCCAGCATAATGTGCCCATGGCCTCGTCCGCGTTCTCGCAGTGGCGGCAGCGGCACAACCTGTTCGATGACAAGTCCCGCTACCTCGACCGCTTCGGGCTCGTGCTTACCCTGACTGTGCTGCTGCTGGCCCTGCTCTCCCTGCTTGACATCTTCGGGCAGTACCGCCATCCGGGGACGCTGTGGGGTGGCCTGCTGCTGGAGATCGTCAGTGCCGGGCTGCTGCTGGTGGCGCTCATGGCCTCCGGGACCAGGCGCGGCTGGCTGCGGTTCTTCGCGATCTTCAGCATCGTTGTGATCGTGATCGATCTCAGCCAGATCCTGTATTTCGTGACTCATACCGAGAGCAGTGCGGAGAACAACGAGGTCCTGCACAGGACGCCTCCGGTCGCCCCGGCGATCTTCTCCTTTCTCATGTTCGTGGCAGTGCTGCTGAGGGTCTTTCGGCACAAGGAGGTCCAGCTCGCCACGTTGCTCGGCTCACTGACGGCCTTCCTGATGATCCCGATGACCTTTTTCTACGTCTTCCTCATGGTTGACGTGGTTGCGGGGCCGTTCTTCCCGCACTACGAACCGTCGCAGGACTTCATGTACTTCAGCCTGACGAATGTGACGACGGTCGGCAGTGAACTGGTTCCGGCCACAGATCTGGCCCGACTCCTCACCTCAACATCCGCCCTTGTCGGCCAACTGTTCCTGATCACGTTCGTCGCCATGATCGTCGGGCTGATGTCGTCGCGACTCAGCTTCAGCCGGGCGCTTCGTGAAGGGCCTGAGCCGTCCCAGGAGAGCTGAAGTCCTTCGCGGCCGTGCTGTCAGCAAGCGCAACTGCTCGCAACCCCGGATGCCTCATGGCCCTCGGTGAGCCCGAGGTGCACTGGTCGCTTCGGGGTCCGTACTCTTGGGAAGTGAGCATCGCAGTCCGTTCGGACCTTCGCAACGTCGCCATCATCGCCCACGTCGATCATGGCAAGACGACCCTCGTGGACAGCATGTTGTGGCAATCCGGTGCCTTCCGGGAGAACGCAGACGTCAACGAGCGCGTCATGGACTCCATGGATCTCGAGCGGGAGAAGGGCATTACGATCCTGGCCAAACAGACGGCCGTGGACTACTACACCGAATCCGGTGAGCGGGTGACGATCAACATCATCGACACCCCCGGTCACGCGGACTTCGGGGGCGAGGTCGAGCGGGGCCTCGAGATGGTCAACGGTGTGCTGTTGCTCGTCGATGCCGCCGAGGGCCCGCTGCCCCAGACCCGCTTCGTGCTCGCCAAGGCGCTGGCCAAGGGACTGCCTGTGGTGGTGGTCATCAACAAGGTGGACCGACAGGACGCTCGTATCACGAAGGTGCTCGAGGAGGTCTACGAGCTGTTCTTCGAGCTGGCGACGCGTGAGGATCAGGTGGACTTCCCCGTCGTCTACGCGAGCGCGCGCGCCGGTCGCGCATCGCTAGACGAGCCGGAGGACGGTACGATGCCGGACTCCGAGGATCTGCGCCCCTTGTTCGACACGCTGCTGAACGTGATCCCGGCCCCGGAGTACGACGCCGATGCTCCGCTGCGAGCCCAGGTCACCAACCTGGACGCCTCGCCATATCTGGGACGGCTCGCGATCTGCCGGGTTCACTCGGGCGAGATCCGCAAGGGCCAGCAGGTCGCCTGGTGCCGAGACGATCAGGTGCAGTCGGTCAAGGTGAGTGAGCTGCTGATGACGCAGGCGCTCGAGCGACGATCGGTGGAGTCGGCCTTCGCCGGGGACATCATCGCGGTGGCGGGGCTGCCGGACATCACCATCGGTGACACCCTCTCCGACGTCGCGGATCCGCAGCCACTGCCGGCGATCCGGATCGATGAGCCGAACCTCTCGGTCACGCTCGGGGTCAACACCAGCCCCCTGGCCGGCAAGTCGGGTTCGAAGCTGACCGCGCGGCTGGTCAAGCAGCGCCTGGACACTGAACTGGTGGGCAACGTCTCACTACGGGTGCTGCCCACCGAGCGACCGGACACCTGGGAGGTGCTCGGTCGGGGCGAGCTGCAGCTGGCCGTACTGGTCGAGATGATGCGTCGTGAGGGTTTTGAGCTCACGGTGGGCAAACCTGAGGTCGTCACGCGGGTGAACGACGGCGTGACCGAGGAACCGGTGGAGCGTCTCACCATCGACATCCCGGAGGACTTCGTCGGGGTGGTCACACAGCTGATGGGTGTCCGCAAGGGCAAGCTGCAGCAGATGACGAACCATTCCAGCGCCTGGGTGCGGTTGGAGTATCTGGTACCGGCGCGAGGGCTGATCGGGTTCCGGACCGAGTTCCTGACCGAGACCCGGGGCACGGGGCTGATGCATCACGTGTTCGAGGACTTCGAGGCGTGGGCCGGTGCCATGCAGACGCGCGTGCGCGGATCGCTGGTCGCCGACCGCAGCGGCAAGGTCACCACGTACGCGTGCTTCAACCTGCAGGAGCGTGGCGCCCTGTTCGTGACGCCGGGCGATGAGGTCTACGAGGGCATGATCATCGGGGAGAATGCGCGGCCCGACGACATGGATGTCAACGCGACCAAGGAGCGTAAGCTCACGAACGTCCGTTCCTCGACCGGTGAGGAACTCGAACGGCTGGTGCCGGCCAACAAGCCGTCGCTCGAGCACGCGCTGGAGTTCTGCCGGGCTGATGAGTGCGTGGAGGTCACCCCGGATGCCATCCGGCTGCGCAAGACCGAGCTGAACGCTACGACGCGTGCGCGCAGCACCGCGCGCCAGAAGAACCGGGGCTGACCCGCCCGGTCACTCCTGCTCGCTTGCGGTCGCCTCGAGCTCCTCGTCCAGTCGATCGGCCAATGAGTCCAGCACCAGGTCCAGTCCGTAGCCGAATTCGTTGCCGAAGTCGTAGCCGGGCTGCAGCGCGTGTTCGAGGGTGAATCTGCGCAGATGGGTGAACTCCTCCGGGAGCCCTGCCAGCATCGCGGTGGCGATCTCCTCAAGTTCGGACTCCTCCTCGAAGGGCATTTCGAGGTCCTGCACCATGAACCCGTACAGGTAGGCGTCGATGGTGGCGAAGGCGTGACCGGCGAGGGTGAGCGAGAAACCCGCTTCGAAGAGGCAGCCGAGGACCGCATCGTGATCCTTCAGTGTCTCGTAGCCCGCGTTGCGCCGGGAATCCATGAGCCCCACTGCCCAGGGGTGTCGTTTCAGCGCGGCTCGGGCCGACACACAGCGATGGCGCAACTCTGCGCGCCAATCACCACCCGCGACGGGGGTGTGGATCTCGGCGAAGACCTCGTCGACCATGGCGTCGAGGATGGCCTCCTTGTTCGGGATGTGGTGGTACAGGGACATGGCCTCAACGCCCAGCGTGCGGGCGACCGCGCGCATGGACAGTTTCGCCACTCCGTCGGCATCAGCCAGTGCCATCGCCGCCGCGACGATCGCCTCGCGGCTGAGCGGTCCTGTCGTCTTCTCGCGTGTGGCCATCATCTTCCTCACTGTCACCTTGACACAGCTTACAGCGTAAGGCTACAGTCGGACACATCGGCCTTACAGTGTATGGCTGGCAACGATTGGAGTAGCAATGACCACCCCTGAGAACCTTGCACATCCCCGCACGGCGGCCCGCTGGGCCGGCGCCGGCTACCTGGCAATCTTCGTATTCGCGATCTTCGCCAACTTCCTGGCCGTCGGATCAGTGTTCGATCCCAACGACGCATCGGCGACCGCCGCCAACCTGGTGGAACAGGAAACCATGTTCCGGCTCGGTATGGTCGGATTCCTTATCATCTTCCTGGTGGACGTGGTGATCGCCTGGGGCCTGTTCGCGCTCTTCCGCAACGTCCGCCGCGACGTGGCACTGCTGGCGGCGTGGTTCAGGCTCACCTACACGATCATGCTCGGTGTCGCGATCGTCTTCCTGTACCTGGCGCTGCAGGTCGCCAGTGGATCGGGGCTGGGCCCGGCCGGAGGTACCGAGTCACAGATCCAGCTCTTCATGCAGGCGTTCACCATTGCGTGGCTGATCGGGCTGGCCGCGTTCGGTCTGCACCTGATCCTGATCGCGGCGCTGCTCCTGTTCACCAGCCGGGGCCCGCGCGTCATCGCCTGGGTGCTGGCGGTGGCAGGACTGGCCTATGTGATCGACACGGTCGCCCACGTCATGCTCCCGGACTACCAGCAGTACGCTGATGCCTTCCTGGCGCTGGTGGCGATCCCGTCGATCATCGGTGAGCTGAGCCTGACCGTATGGTTGCTGCGAGTGGGCTGGGGCAAGAGGGAGGTGCCTGTGTGCGAGCCGGTGGAGGCGAGCGCGCCGGTTGAATACGCGCACAGCTGAGCCTCGGCCGAGGAAAGGCTTCGATCGTCAAAGGACGATCGAAGCCTTTCCTCGTGTGCTTGTGGCAGCAGTGAGCTCAGCAGCGGTTACGGCATACCACCCGCTCGCTGTGCTGGCTGGCAACCGGCGTGAGTCAGGTGATTGACTGCCTGTCTAGGCCAGCGACAGCAGTCGCTCGCTGAGCTCCCAGAGGCGTTCTGCGGACTCGTCGTCGGTGGCATGGTCGTCGACGCCCCGGAACCGGCCCAGGGGACTGTCCGGATCAGTGGCCTCCGCGACATCGCAGTCCTCGCAGTAGACTCCCGCCCGACCGACCAGCAACGGTGAGGTGGCGGCCCAGAGGGTCGTGGAGCAGCCCTGCTCGGGGGTCTTGAACCCCTGTTTTGCCAGCTCGGAGGGCTCACCGTTCTCGTCGATCCAGCCGAGCCTGACCATCTCCTCCTGCGGGAGGTGTCGCTGCAGCGGTGTGAAGATGCCACCGGGATGTACAGCGAATGCCAGCCCACCGTCTCCCGCCAGCCGCCGGGACAACGCGTTGGCGAACAGGGCGTTGGCGGTCTTGGCCTGACCGTAGGCCACCCACTTGTCGTACTCCGTGTCTTCGAAGTCGACATCGTCCCAACGGATATCACTCAGCTTGTGACCAGTGGAGGACAGCGACACCACCCTCGGCTGGTCCGCGCGGCGCAGCAGCGGCAGCAGTCCCTGCGTCAGTGCGAAGTGTCCCATGTGATTGACGCCGAACTGGGATTCCCAGCCCGGGCCGACGCGAGACAGGGGGCAGGCCATGACGCCTGCATTGTTGATCAGCAGATCAAGCTCAGGTAGAGATTGAGACATCTGCTGGGTGAACGAGCGGACTGATGCCAGATCGGCCAGATCGAGCGGCACCGCCTCGATGTCACCCTCGAGTTCAGCCAGAGTCTCCTCCGCCTTCTCCGGAGTGCGGACCGGGACGATGACGCTTGCTCCGGCATCGGCCAGCGCCCTGGTCGTCTCCAGGCCGATGCCACTGTAGCCACCGGTGACGATCGCATGGGCCCCGTTCAGATCAACATCGGCGAGTACCTCGGCCCCGGTGCTGCGGGCATGGAACTCCGAACCGGTCGGTACTTGGTCTGTCTTTGCCATTCGTCTCCTCCAGGATCCGCCTGCGACTGTGACGCCACCATACTCGCTCGATGCCGCCTGGGAGCTCGCGGTGATCGATCGGGGGAGCGACTGGCAGGGGGCGGCACATCGTCGGCGCGGTATGGTGGCGACCATGGACGGACCCCTGTCGGACGCCGTCGGATGGCTGCACTTCCTCGGCGCCATCGTCGCAATCGCCCTGGGACTGAGCGTCCTGCTCCTGACCAAGGGCACGCTGCTTCATAAGTCTCTGGGCACGATCTATGTCCTGGTGATGATCGGGCTCAACGTTGCGGCTCTCGCCCTGCACCGGGCTGACGCGTTCGGACCGTTCCACATCCTTGCGGTCATCAGCCTGACCACCGTGCTTGCTGGCGTGATCTGGCTGATCGCTTCCAGCAAGAGGCCGCAGGACGTTGCCGTGCATGCCTACCTGATGTCATGGTCCTACGTGGGCCTGCTCGCAGCTGGAGTCGGGCAGTCCACAGTGGCGCTGCGGTTGGGTGGTGCCTGGGTCTGGCCCGCGATCCTGGGGACGCTGCTGGTCGGGGGCATCCTCATTCATGGGCTGCTGCCGCGCTTGCTGCGAGGCATGTTCGGGACGGCGTGATCGTTCCGCGCTGATCGATCGGCCGGTATCCGGACCTCCGAAACCGGAATGGGGGACGACTCGCCGATTGCTCAGCGAGCGGACTTGGGCCTTGGGTCCGCCGGCCGCGTGGGGACCGGCGGGATGCCGGGCTCGGTTGTGGTGAGGATGGTGGGCACCGACAGCAGACAGTTGAGCGTCGGAGCGGGCTGCGCGGGCTGTCCGGGGACCGGCGTGGGTGTCGGGGGCGCGACCGTGCCGCGCGGGCACTTGTTCGCCTCCCAGGTGGCGATCGCCTGCTTGTACTTGATCTTCCATTCGGCCCGGTAGGCGATGGCGTTGTTGCGGGCTGCGACCAGCTCGTAGTAGCGCGCCCACTCCTCGCGGGTCTTCTCCCACGCCTGTGCCACGTCGCTCACCTCGGCGGCATACACGCGATAGGTCGAGGCGGCTTCGTAGTAGCTGACGATGTCCATGCGCCACTGGTTCTCCAGAGGAGCCCAGGCGGCCAGCGCGGCATTGAGCTCGTCGGTGGCCTCAGCAACCAACCGGCCCCGATCGGCGTCGGTGTCCTCCTGGCTGCGCGAGGGTGCGGGAGTTCCGGTGAACCCCCAGCCACAGCCGGGGCCGACCGGGTCGGGTACCTGGTAGGCGACCTTCTTCTTCGCCGCGGGTCGTTCCGGTCGTTCCGGTTTCTGCGGCAGTGTCTGTTTGGGGGGCAGCTTCTCCGGCCAGATCGGCACCCCTTGAGGGGCCTCGGGCCGGTCCACGGTCTGCAGTTCCAGCAGGTTCTTCCGCTTGGCCGGCAGCGGATTCTCGATGGCCGGTCGCTCGACCTTCACCTTGGTCTTCTCGATCAGACCCTGGTAGTCGTCGGGGTACAGCCACGGGGAGCGCCGCGCATCACCCTCGGAGGGCTTCAGATCGGTGCAGACCGGCTTGAGCAGCTTCTCGATCCGGCGCGTCCACGCCCGGATGGCCCCAGCGTCGCGTGGGACGTCGCCGCCGGTGAGCGACAGGGTTACATCACCGACCGACCAGCGCAGCGTGTTGATGGTCGAGCCGCCCGTCGAGATGCCCACATATACGGCCGGGTGCCCTGCGACAGTGAGGGAATCCACCCATACCTGTCCGGTATCCGCAGCGCAGGCCTCGGCCCGTTCCCGATAGTCGGAGATGGCCGCTGTTCCATATCCGGTCGGCCAGAGCTCTACGCCTGCCACCATGGGCTTGCCCGCCATGGTCACCGGGCGCTGGTAGCCGACCATCGCGGATCGTGCGCCTTCGTCGCCACAGTCGAATTGCAGGACGTCGGTGATTCCGGGCTCGGCTGGTGCGCGTGGCTTGGACTCCTTGGTCAGGATCCTGCCGATGATCCGCTGGGCCGCTGCGCTCCCGGGTGATTCGGCGACAGCCGTCTCCGCCGGCGTGGCCGCGTCGGCTGCGACTGTGCCCTCCTCCGGTTCCACCACATCGAGGTAGTTGGACACGACCAGGGCGTTCGCCCCGACCACCAGGGCGCCGGCGCTGATCAGCAGGGGGACCATGACAGGCGGCATCATCGGCAGACACCCCTTTCCCCGGATCACTCCGTCTTACCTTATGTTGAGCCAGCGCGAATCCGCGGTAATCGCGCGCAAGCTGTGTGAAGTCGTCAAGTCGTGTCCCGACACTGCGTTCAACACGCCCGGATTTCCGGTTCATCGCATATCTTCGAAGTACCGGCTCGTGTTGGGCGTTGTCCGGTCGGCACCGGTGGGGGAGACGCAAGGGCATGAGCCGCAAGGACAGGCGCAGGCGTAAGACTGAGGCGACTCCGGTTGCGCTGCTCCTGCACGAGGACACCTGCCCCAAGCGCCGTCGGCCCTGGGGACTGATCGTGAGCGCCGGCTTCCTGGTCGGCGGGCTCACAGCCCTTTCGATGGTCGGTGCCACAGGTACGCAGATCGCGGTCAAGGCGTGGGAGAGTCTGCCGGTCGAGATCCCGGACATCAGTGGTATCCCGGAGCGCACCCAGCTGCTCGACCGCAACGGCAAGGTCTTCGCGGAGTTCTCGACGACGAACCGTGTCTCGATCACGTTCGAGCAGATTCCGCAGGTCATGATCGACGCGATCGTGGCCACCGAGGACAAGGACTTCTTCAAACACTCCGGAGTCGACTTCACAGCCGTCGCGCGGGCGATGGTCAGTAACGCCAATGGCAATGAGTTGCAGGGTGGTTCGACGATCACCCAGCAGTGGGTCAAGAACGTGCTGGCCTCCACCGCGGAGGACGAGGATGCCTACGCTGCTGCTGTCGAGCAGTCCTGGGCCCGCAAGGTGCGAGAGGCCAAACTGGCCCTGATCGCCGACAATGAGTTCACCAAAGAAGATGTCCTCACCAGCTATCTGAACACGGTCTACTTCGGCGAACAGGCCTACGGTCTGTATGCCGCGTCGCGCCACTACTTCAGTGTCGACCCGATCGACCTGAACGTGAACCAGGCGGCGGTGCTGGCGGGTCTGGTCCAGGCCCCTTCGGCCTACGCACCGACCAAGCACAAGAAGGCAGCCAAGCAACGGCGCAACCAGGTGCTGGAGCGGATGCACACCGAAGGTTACATCACGGCGCGGCAGTTGCGGCAGGAGTCGGCCAAGCCCATTCGGCTCAAGCTCGCTGCACCGGACAGTGGCTGCGCGAACTCCAAGTTCCCCCACTACTGCGCCTACGTCCAGGAGTCGCTGCTGAGCGACCCTGCGCTTGGCGAAACCCCCGAGGAACGTCAGCGGGTCTTCGATCGTGGTGGCCTGACCGTACGTACCGCGCTCGACCCTGCGATTCAGAAGACGGCGATCGAGGTCCTGCAGGCTCACGTCGGTGTTGAGGGTGACGTCGCGGCGGCAGCGGCCATCGTGAAACCGGGCACGTCCGAGGTCGTGGCCATCGCCACCAACCGCGAGTACGGTGACGGCGAGTACCAGACCGAGATCACCTACGCGAACAGTTCGCTGGCGCCACTGGGCAGTAACTTCAAGCCGATCGTGCTTGCCGCAGCCCTCGAACGCGGTTTCCCGCTCTCCACGACATTCGACACCCCTTCGGGCTACTACCCGGCCGGCATGCACGCGCCGATCGGCGGTTTTCAGAACGCCAATCGTGGCAACAATGGCGTGCTCGACGCCCGCGGGGCCGTGCGGGGCAGCGTCAACACCTGGTTCATCCAGCTCATCGAGCGGATCGGTACCAAGCCCGTGGTCGATTTCGCGGAGCGACTCGGGATGACCACCCTGCCCACGAAGGGCGACGGCCGGATCACTGAGCAGGATGCCACGCTGGCCCTGGGCACGTATGACGCGAACCCGCTGGAGGTGGCAACCATCTACGCCACTTTCGCCGCCCACGGGCGCACCTGCCGTCCCTCACCCATCCTGTCGATCCGGCACAACGACGGCAGCACTCAGAAGGTGGCAGGTAATCAGCGCTGCTACCAGGGCACCACGGCTGCGGTGGCGGATTCCGTCGCGAACATATTGACTGCGCCGTTCGAGGGCGGCACCGCCTCGAGTCTCGGCCTGGAGGATGGTCGCCCGACCGGCGGCAAGACCGGCACCACCGACAACAGCTCTGCCACCTGGTTCTCCGGCTTCACCCCGCAGTACGCGATGACCGTCTGGGTCGGCGATCCGCGCGGCGGGTTCGCCTATCCGTTGCAGAACCGGTGGATCAACGGCTCCTACTACGGCACCGTCTATGGCGCCACGATCGCCGGGCCCATCTGGCAGGGCGTGATGAACAGCATCCACGAAGGCCTTCCGATCAAGAAGCTGCCATCGCTGGATGACAGCGTCGCCGTGAACAGCGTTCCCGGAGTTCCCGATCTCGCTGGCCTCACTGCCGAGACTGCGACCGATGCCGCCAACAAGGCAGGCTTCGAAGAGGTTGTGATCGAGGACGCCGAGACCGGAGAGTATGACTACCTGCTGCCGGGCATGGTCGCCAAGCAGCACCCGACTCCGGGCTCGGAGTTGCCTGTCGTTTCCAGGAACAAGATCACCCTGACGGTGGTGCCCGAGCCACCCCAACCATCGGAGGATGAGCAGGAGTAGCAAGCCCGGGTGCTACCTGTGTTCACCGGCCGGATTGCCCGAGGGATTCATGAGGCGGGGCGCGGCGCATTCATTGGGCAGGCGCTGGTCCATCGCAGCCGTCATCCATCGCTCGAGCGGCGAACCCTCGAACTGCGGAGACACGAGATCGCGCGCCGAAGCGACGCCCGGCACCGTGAAGTGATTCGCTTCGGTGGTGTCGGGGTTCTCCTGCCACAGGTCGAGTTGCAGGTTCCCGCGAGCCTTGCTTCCAGATGGGCAGTATGCGTCGTCGGCCAGCGCCTGGTAGAAGGCGTGCGAGAGACAGTCGCGCTGATCAGGCAACGTGTCGGGTTCCGGAGCGACGGACCTGCAACGCACGATCAGATCGTTGGTACCGTCTGCGATGTAGACCGGCACTAGGGCGCCGTCCTGCTTCGGCAGTTTCGGCAGCGGGGATCGCCCCAATGGTCCCGGCGTCTGGTACCACATCCAGCGGCACCACTTGTCGAGTTCCTTACCCGGGCTGCCTGCGCAGGTCCGGCTCACCTGGCCATGGACCTGTCCCCCGATGTCCACTCCGTCGCTCAGTCGCGGCACCAGGAAGTCCTTCGCGTCGTAGGGCAGCGAGAGTTCGGCCACCTTCAACGGCTGGGACACCAGGCAGAGATCGACCATCTTGGTCGTGGTCTCGGCTCCTGCATCAGTGGCCACGGCGGTGAGGTCGAGGTTCGCGGCGTCGCCGGGGTAGGCGGGGAGTTGGCCCTTCCGCGGCGTTTTCCCTCCGGAGTGGGTGGCCCAGGCCCCCAGGATGTAGGAGTAGAGCGCGGGACCGAGTTTGATCCCCAGCCTGTCCCCGAACAGCGACGGCCCGACAACTTGATTCACGACCCAGTCGGCCAAGCCGTAGGGGTATCCGGTGTATGGCTGACGGCTCGGGTCCACAATGATCGTGCTGGCGGGCGCCAGCAGCGCCGCGCCGCGTAGCACCAGTTCGGGATCGTCAGGCTGGCGGGTGGCTGCTGTGTAGGCGTTGACCAGTTGGGCGTTCCACATGGCGGCGTGACCGCCTTGCGAATGACCCCAAGTGAGGTACTCGTAGCTGGTCGTCGAGAGCTCGGGATACACCTGCCGGAGGAGGTGGTGGGCGGCTCGGGCGGCGTCGATTGCGTTCGATGCCTCGTTGCGTCCGATCACATACGGCTCGAGGAGGCCGCCGCCCTCGAGATCTGCGAAGTAGTCGGTCGCCGAGACCACCCAGCCCCGTTCCACCATGTACTGCAGCGCACCACCCTGCGATGTCCCGCGCCTTCCATCCGCTTTTCCGGGCTCGCCCCAGGCCACCACATTGAAGCCACCGGGCATCGGACCCCAGATGTTGCGCTCAGGTTGCACCGAGGGTTGACAGTGGGCCTGCACTCCGACGGTACCGTGGGTCCAGGACGCCATCCTTCCGTTGCCTCCCGGTCCGGCCGAAGCGATCCGCTCTGGGTCAGCCGGCGCGATCACCACCCCGCAGACCAGTTGCAGGTCGGTGTTGTCCTTCCCTGTTGAGGTGTACAGGACGCGCCAGGCTCTCGCTCCGGTTGGGAAGTCCTCATTATCATCGTCCGGCTCGAGTTCGGTGGAGGCGACCAGCTGGCCCGGAGCGTACTCGGAGGCCCGATGCTGACCCGCCTCGCTGCACGGTTGTTGCGGCCCGTCCTGACTGCTGGCGCTGTCGGTCTGGGCGGAGGAACACGCCGAGAGGAGCAGCAGCAGGAGCATGGCCGGGACAAGGATCAGCTTGTGCATGTCCGCTCCGGCCTCGACTGGCACTCAGAATACGCAGGTGCCGGAGGTGTTGCCTGCCGGTTCGTCGCCGGTCAGCTCGAGACACAGTGGCTTTGCCGCCTGTGGAGACACGCTCCCGCACACTCCAGGACGAGTGATGCTCCCCGGCCCTTGGTCCCTGGTCGCTCCAGTTGTTAGCCTTCTGTCATGCGCAAACTCTCGTGGCTGGTGCTGGCCAGCGTCTTCCTCATGCTTGCGGGCTCTCTCACGACTGCGAATGCCGTGCCGCGGGGGTTCGTCAAACACACCGAAGGCAACTTCGTCTGGTTCGGCCCGAGGTCCTGGGGTGCCGCTGAGGGCCAGAACGATATCTGGATCAGCTCACCGACGGGGACCCAGTATCTGCATTACGGGGCCGGCGGAGCAGCCTGCGCCTACCCGCCCCTCTACAGCGATCCCGCCGGATTCTTCAGCTACCTCCGCTCCGGCTACCTGAACACAGCTCGAGAAAACTTCAGCCTCTACAGCAAGGGGCTGCGTCGCGCCCGCTACACCCGCGTGGGGCGGATCCAGACCATCAATGCCAACTATCTGCGGCAACGCTCCACGTTCACGGGCATCCATCGGGGCAAGCGGATCAGGGGTGAGATGATCCTCGACTTCTTCGCCGTCGGCGGGGGAGTCTGTGGCAATCGGCAGCAGGTGCGCGCAGCGCCGCAGCGCGGTTTCGGGCGTTCGATCCGGCAGCTGCGTGAGGTTCAGAAGTACATCTTCGGACCGAAGGACGCCACCGGCACCACGCCGAGGATCGACTGACGTGCCCGGCGCTTCCGGGGGCTCACATGGGTCGGGCTGCGCTCCTGAACCGGGTCAGCTGGGCCCGGGTCTCTCCAGCGACTGGGTCCCGCGGAACAGTGCCCTGTCGGCACTTCTGACCGTCGTCGGACTGCCCGAGCAGCGAACAGAGACTCGCCCGCGGACCTCACCGACTGCTGTCGGCTCGGCGAGTTAGGCTCGAAGCATCCCCCGAATCGGCAGGGTGTCCCTGCGCCGAGAGAACCGTCGTGCGCAGAGAGTACCGCCGTGCGAAGAACGCCGCGCGCAGAGAGGATCGCTGGAGTATGACGGATCGAGCATCGTCGCTGCCGGGTTCGCTGCGCCGCTGGCAGCGCGAGGCGATCGAGGCCTACGAAGCCGTTGATCCGCAGGACTTCCTGGTCACTGCCACGCCGGGTGCTGGCAAGACCACGTTCGCGCTGATGCTGGCCTGGAGGCTCAAGTCAGCGCGCCGGGTGCGCAGCGTCATTGTGGTGGCGCCCACCGACCATCTGCGCACCCAATGGGCCGACGCCGCCAAGCGTTTCGGTCTCTCCCTCGACCCGGATCTGCCGAACTCGGCGGGTCCGATCCGCGCCGGCACCGACGGCTATGTCACGACCTATGCCCAGGTGGCTGCGAAGCCACATCTGCATCGCAGACGCACCGAACTCGCCGCGCCGTTGGTCCTCATTGACGAGATCCATCATGCCGGCGATGGCCTGTCCTGGGGTGAGGCGTTGTACGAGGCCTTCGAGCCGGCCCGCAAACGACTGGCTCTCACCGGGACCCCGTTCCGCACCAACCCCGACGAACGCATCCCCTTCGTAAACTACGAGGAGGAGAGCCCGGATGAGGTCATGAGCGTCGCCGACTATCACTACGGATACCGGCAGGCGCTGTCCGATGGCGTGGTGCGCCCTGTGGTCTTCGCCGCATACTCCGGGCAGAGCCGCTGGATCAACAGCGCGGGTGAGGTGCTCGCAGCTGAACTCGGCGCCGACAACAGCAAGGACGTCGAGGAGCAGGCCTGGCGCACCGCGCTGGACCCGAACGGCAACTGGGTACGGCATGTGATCGCCGCTATCGATGACCGGGTCCGCCACAAGCGCGAGAACGGCGTTCCTGATGCCGCCGGACTGATCCTTGCCTCGGATCAGGAGTCGGCCCGAGCCTACGCCGAGATCACTCACGAGATCACCGGGGAGAAGCCCGCACTCATCTTGAGCGATGATCCGAAGGCCAACAAGAAGATCGAGGCATTCCACAGCAGCGGACAGTCACTGGCGGTCTGTGTCCGGATGATCTCCGAGGGTGTGGACATCCCCCGGGCCAGCGTGCTGGGATTCCTCACCTCCTACCGGACCCCCCTCTTCTTCGCCCAGGCGGTCGGCCGCGTGATCCGCGCCCGCGGCCAGCACGAGTCCGCCACGGTGTTCCTGCCGGCGGTGCGACCACTGCTGGCGCATGCCGCCGAACTGGAGTCCGAACGCAACCATGTGGTGCGGGTCCGAGGCGGGGACGATGAACTCGACGCGCTGGAACGGGCCCATATCGAGCGGAATGAAGCTGGCGATGCGGAGTTCACCGCACTGGATGCCGAGGCCGAGTTCGGACACATCGTGCACGGCGGCCAGGCCTTTCTACCGGGTGCCGAAGCGCCGCCCTCTGTGGAGGATGAGGACTACCTGGGTCTGCCCGGACTGCTGACCCCGGAGCAGACCGCGCAACTCCTGGCCACCAGGGACGCCGATCTCAGGCGCCGGACGAAGGGGCGAGGGGACGTCGAGGACCTCGAGCCCATCGCCAGGTCCTCATGGCAGGATGCGGCCGCACTTCGCAAAGAGGTCAATCAGCTGGTCGCACAATGGGCGGCACGCACCAGCCGACCCCACGCAGCCGTGCACGTCGACCTGCGCAAAGCAGTGCCGGGACCACCGTCATCGGGCGCCTCGGTGGAGGTGCTCCAGGAGCGCCGCGACTGGCTCCTGGCGAAGGTCCACTGACCGATTCTGCCGTCCAGCCGCCATCATTTCGCTGGGCTAGCGAATTCGCTGGTACCAGAATGCGGCCTCCGCTGAATAGGCACCATCGATTCGGCGTCCCTATCCCTTCTGAGGATGGCTGGGGCCACACTGGCCGATAATCCCGAAATGGTAGAAGGGAATGCGTTGAAGGTAGAATGGTTGAAAGTGGGAGCATCGTGGGTTTGAACATCAAGAACGAGCGGGTCGTCGAAAAGGCTCGTCGGCTGGCACAGCAGCGCAAGACCAGCCAGACCGCAGTCGTGGAGGCAGGCTTGGATCTGTTGGCTGCCCAAGGGCAGCAGTCCGCCATCGACGCGAGGATCGAAGAGATTCTCCAGAGGTTGGACGCGATCGCGGCTGACGAGGCGCCGCTCACTGAAGTCGGTCTCTATGACGATGAAGGGCTACCACGGTGATCATCGACACCTCGGCAATCATCGCGGTTGCGAATCGCGAACCCGAGGCGCAGGCGGTTGGGGCTCGGATTGAGACCGAAGTTGCCCAGGATCGACTGATGTCATCCGCCACCTGGCTGGAGTTGATGATCGTTCTGGATCGAGGAGGCAACCCGGAACGAGTCGGTCTGGTCGAGCAGTTGCTGGAGCAGTGGTCCATCGGTATTGTCGCAGTGACCGCGGAGCACGCTCGGATCGCCCGAGAAGCCTATCGCCACTTTGGCAGGGGTGGCGGGAGCGGTGCCAAGCTGAACTACGGGGACTGCTTCAGCTATGCGCTGAGTCGAGCCCGGCGGGAACCATTGCTGTTCGTCGGGAACGACTTCGTCCATACCGACATTCAGTCGGCGCTTGGCTGAAAGAGGGAACCCCCTCATCGGGCGACGCCACGGCGCGAATCTGATGGTCGGCCGCGACAGGCCATACCCTGCAGACATGCAGATGGACTTCGAGGCCGAACTGTGGGTCTGGGACGCTCGCCGGGCAGACACCTGGGTCTTCCTGACCCTGCCAGCCGACTTGAGCGAGACGCTGCGCGAGGAGACGCCACCCGGTCCCGGCTTCGGTTCGGTGCGCGTCGAAGTGACTCTCGGCAGCAGCACCTGGCGAACCTCGGTGTTCCCGGACAGTGAGTCCGGCTGCTATGTGCTGCCGGTCAAGAAGGCGGTGAGGACCAAGGAAAGGATAGGTCCAGGGGACTCGGCCCAGGTGCACCTGCGGGCGCTGTGAACCGTCTCGTGGCGCGGGGCGCAGCGACCTGCGCCACGACGCGATACCCGGCTCCAGCCAGGTTCGGCACCCGACCGCTTGAGCCGGGAACGGTTCGCGGCCGCGATCAGGGGACGTGGACCCGGTTCACGTACGCCTGCTCCTGGCCGATCTCGCTGGCGATCAGGTAGACGGAGTCAGCGCTGACGAACATCTGCGCCACCGATGGCGAGGATCCCTTCACCTGCACTTCGGCGAGCTGCTCGCCAGTCTTGAGATCGAGGACGACCAGCCAGAGCTCGCAGTCCTCGCCTGATGAGTCGCAGCGACGGTCATCGACGTAGAGGTGGCCCTTGTCGTAGGCGATCGCAAGACCCGCGGAACTCCTGTACTCGTCCGAGCTCCACAGCCGGGTGAGGCCGCCCTCTTCATCGACCTGCCACCCGGCGACATACCCGTGGACCTGATCGGAGACCGCCACAATGTCCGACTCGAAGGCGTCAGCGGCGACCATGAAGAAGTTGATCTGGCGGTTCGATTCAGCGAAGGCGTCCTGGCTGGGCAGCTGGCCTGCGGGCGGCGAGGCGTTGGTCGCCTGGCTGTATATCTGCATGGGGGTGGTCACCTTGAACGGCAAGGTGTTGTTGGCGAAGACCACCGCGTTCGACTGATCCAGATACACCGGTGAACTGGCCTGGCTGGCGCCCTTCTGGTCGGGGCTGAGGAACTGCGCGGTCCAGGAGTCGTCGAGGGTGAAGCCGGAGTCGGTCACCTCGAAGCGGACCGAGTCGTTCGGTGTCGAGTGGTAGAGCCATTCGGTCCCGTCCTGCACGGACAGGGTCAGCCGGGCCGAGGCGACATCGGGGGAGTCGGTGCGAGCCTTCGTCTCGAGGGTGTCCGGGTCGATGAGCAGCAGGATGCCGCCCGGTGTCTTGCCGGTCAGGTCGAACCCCTTGAGGATCAACTGGCCGTTCTCGCGCACCTGGATGCCGTTGTAGGCGGTTCCTCTGACATCCTTGCCATCGCTGGTCAGCGATGGCAGCGGCTGGCTGGCCTTGATGCTGAACGACTCCGCATCGATCTTGTACAGCACCGACTGCGCGACCGCATAGATCGAGCCGTTCTCGTGCATGAGCAGGCCACCGGTGTAGTTGAGCGCCGAGCCCTGTGTGAGCTGCAGTTCCCGGCTCTCACCGGTGGCCGGGTCGAGCCGGGCGACGTACGGGGTCTGGTCCTTCGTCTTGCTCGGCTTGCCACCAGCGAGCCTGTCGAAGATGCTCAGGCTGACAGGGCTGCCGCCGATCACGTAGGCATAGTCGTCGCGGGTGTATCCCCACATGGGGGACGCAGAGACCTTGAACGACTCGGCGGACAGGTCTGCCGAAGTGACATCGGCGGGCAACCCGCCTTCCACCGCGTGGGTGCGCCAGCGGTCGGCATGCTCGCTGGGCCAGACGGTTTCGTAGTAGCCCGCCCGGTTGTCGCCGGCATCCTCGGCCAGGGTCGGCGTTGCTGGTTGGTCACCGGAGGAACATGCCGCGACGAGCA
>JAGQTY010000129.1 GCA_020438795.1 Actinomycetota bacterium | reverse complement strand
GACTTCGACAACGCCGTAGGCAGTGGGATCGGCGACCTGGTAGCCAAAGATGAGGGCACCGTCGATGCCGGTGTGGCTTTCGAGTTGAGTACCCAGGCCTTGGCCGTGGAAGATATTGTCGCCCAGGACTAGACAGCAGGATCCGCCGTCGAGGAAATCGGCGCCGATCGTGAAGGCCTGGGCCAGGCCTTTGGGCTCGGGTTGGACAGCGTAGCTGATCGATACCCCGAACTGGGATCCGTCTCCGAGGAGGCGCTGGAACGCGTCCTGCTCGTGGAGAGTGCTGATCACGAGGATCTCCGAGATGCCCGCGAAGATCAGGGTTGAAAGCGGGTAGTAGATCATGGGCTTGTCGTAGACAGGCACGAGCTGCTTGCTGCTACCCAGGGTAACCGGGTGAAGTCTCGTGCCGGAACCGCCGGCCAAGATGATGCCTCGCATACTAGATCGTCTCACAGACATGTAGAGTTTTCGACATGTCGACGCTACTCGTAACCGGGGGGGCTGGATTCATCGGCGGCAACTTCGTCCGGCACGTCCTCCACGCCACAGACCACTCCGTGACTGTCCTAGACGCACTTACCTATGCGGGCAACAAGGCCACACTCATCGGCCTGCCCGCCAACCGATTCCGCCTCGTCGAGGGGTCGATCTGCGACCCGCAGCTTGTCAACGACCTAGTCGCCA
>JAGQTY010000128.1 GCA_020438795.1 Actinomycetota bacterium | reverse complement strand
CGCGCAGCTCCTCGACGATCTCGTCGAGGTCGTCGGCGGTGGCCACGGCGTAATCGGGGAAGTCGTCGTAGGGGCGGGCGATGTCGAGGCATGCGACCCGGGCCCCCTCGGCCGCCAGGCGTCGGGCGGTGGCCCGACCGATCGAGCGGGGGCGGGCGGCGCCGGTGACCACGGCGACCTTGTCGGCGATTCCGGAGAGCATGTTCGGATCGTACGGGATTCGATTCCGATGACCGTCAGCGCCACTGGTGGCGCGAGGAGTCATGAGAATCCGGAGGTCGATGGAGGAGGCTGGGCCGCAGGTACGCTCGTCGACTTCCGGGCGTGTAGCTCAGTTGGTCAGAGCACCTGCCTTACAAGCAGGGAGTCGGGGGTTCGAAGCCCTCCACGCCCACTCCGGAACCCCTTGGCAGAGGCAGGTCTGGACGTCCGGCGATGGGTTCCGGCCCGGCTGCTCCGTTCCCGGTGCGCCTCGACCCTGAACTTCGTGCTGCGCTCGACGAGCGGGCTGCCAATGATGACACGACGGCATCCGATGTCATCCGAGAGGCTCTGCGCCGCTACCTCGAGGTGAGCTGACCCGGTCGGTCGCGAAACCGCACCTCGCTTACCTAGACGGCGTGGCAGTCGACCACCCGGGTTCGGACCAGCGTGACCTCGTACTCGCAGACCTCCTCGCCGGTCACAG
>JAGQTY010000127.1 GCA_020438795.1 Actinomycetota bacterium | reverse complement strand
ATCGACAAGCTCGCCGAGCTGTTCCCCACGGTCATCACCGAGCGCCTCGACGACGACGGCAACCCCGTCCGAGCCATCGACTTCGACCTTCTGCGCCAGGAGCTCTCCGACCACATCGTCGATGGGCCGCAGGAGCGATACCAACTCGACTGGCCCGGCAAGCGCGCCGCCGCCTTCGCGGCCAACGCGCCTATTGCGAAGACCCTGCGCCCGGTTCGCGAGGAGTCAGTCGACTTCGACACGACGAAGAACCTGTTTATCGAGGGCGACAACCTCGAAGCATTGAAGCTGCTCCAGGAGTCGTACCTAGGCAAGGTCAAGCTCATATACATCGACCCGCCGTACAACACGGGCAACGATTTCGTGTACGAGGATGACTTCGCCGAATCCGCTGCGGAGTATCTGGAGCGGTCGGGGCAGAAGTCCGAGACGGGCGAACGCCTCGTCGCGAACCCGGAGTCGAAAGGGAGGTTCCACTCCGACTGGCTGAGCATGATGTATCCGCGATTGAGACTTGCCCGGGGCCTGCTCAAGGACGACGGCATCATTATCGCCGCAATCGACGACAACGAGCACGGCAACCTTCGCATGCTCATGGATCTGGTCTTCGGTGCGGGAAACTTCATCGCTGACGTCGTCTGGCAAGGTGGCCGAAAGAACGACGCGCAGTTCCTTTCCCCGTCGACCGACTACATGCTCAT
>JAGQTY010000126.1 GCA_020438795.1 Actinomycetota bacterium | reverse complement strand
ACAGCAACGGGAGCGCGGACAGCGCCTTCAGCAGCAACCTCGGGACCGGGTTCGATGGCTCGGTGTACGCGCTGGCCGTGCAGGCTGATGGCAAGGTCGTGGTCGCCGGGACGTTCACGAAGTTCAATGGCGTACCCAGTAAGAGCATTGCGCGGTTGCTCCCGGACGGCCGGCTGGACACCGCCTTCAGCACCAACACCGGCAGCGGATTCAGCGGCGCGGTGCGTGCACTCGCGCTGCAGGCCGACGGGAACATCTTGGCCGGCGGGGCGTTCGGCCTGTTTAACGAGACGTCCAGCAACAAGCTCGCGCGCCTGCGCGGAACCGCGATGCCGCAGCCGACACCGACGCCCACACCGACGCCGACGCCCACACCGACGCCCACCCCGACACCGGCGCCCAAGCCCATCGGCAAACAATCGGCCAAGAAACCGCCGGCAAAACTCAAGCAGGGCAAGCGCGCGAAGCTGGCCAAGCGAACGCGTCAGGGCGCGAAGCTGAAGTGGAAGACCACCACCAAGAAGGTCTGCGTGGTGAAGAAGACGACGCTGCGAACCAAGCGGAAGGGCACCTGCGTTGTGCGTGCGAAGGCACCGGCCGTGGGTGGCATCAAAGCATTCTCGAAGAAGTACCGCATCACGGTGAAGTGACGGCTCGCCGAATAATTCAGGGTTGGAGTCGTAGCCCGATTTACCGCCTTCCGCAGATCGCA
>JAGQTY010000125.1 GCA_020438795.1 Actinomycetota bacterium | reverse complement strand
GTGGCCAGTCGCACCTTCCACTCGGCGGCCCTGCGGCAGCTCAACTACTTCTGGGCCGACCACGTCGGTGGTGCCTTCCCCCGGATCATCTCGGATCGCAATGACTTCGCCCGCCGGGCCCTGGATGAGGCCGGCCTGCCCAGTGACCTCGGCTCGTCGCTGCTTGCCGACCTCGACCTCCTCGGCGCGACCGGAACGGTTCCGGAGCACCCACAGGGGCTGACCCCGGTGGAATTCCAGGCAGCGAGAAATGCCTATGAGGGCCTGAAGCGTGCCGAGAACTGCATCGACTTCGCCGACGTGCTGCTCATCCTCATCGGGTTGCTGGAGACCCGGGCCATCGTTCGCGACACCGTCCGGCGACAGTACCGGTGGTTCACCGTCGACGAGTTCCAGGACACCTCCCCGATCCAGATGCGCCTGCTGCGGCTGTGGCTGGGTGAGAGGCGCGATCTCTGCGTGGTCGGAGATCCGGCGCAGGCGATCTACGGGTTCGCCGGGGCTGACGCCAGCTTCCTGCGCCGGTTCCACATCGAGTTCGAGGAGGCAGCGGTCGTGCAGCTGGCGAACAGCTACCGATGTGCACGCAGCATCGTCGCGACCGCCAACTCGGTGGCGCGCGACATTCCCGATGCCCTGCAGCTGCGCTCCATGAGTGGTGCTGGGACCCGACAGCTGCTGCGTTTCCCCGATACCGACGGTCAGGCCCGTGGCATCGCCCATGAGGTTGCC
>JAGQTY010000124.1 GCA_020438795.1 Actinomycetota bacterium | reverse complement strand
GAGCACCGTTACCGGTGGGGTACGACATCCGAGTGCAGTGCCACCCCTACGTTTGCATGTGACATGTCTGCTCAGAAGAATCTGAACTCCAGACGACGCTCCGAAGGACCGCAGCTCGTCGGCGCCACGTTTGAACATGCCACCGGCGGGGTGATGCTGCCCTTCGCGGAGGTTCGCTCCGAGTGACTGGATCTCGATGGCGTTGACGTCCGGAGGCCCATGGTGCTCACAGCAAGAGCCCGCGCAGGCTGCACGACAGACGACGGTGACATGAGCCGTCCTCCCGAGCCTGTGGGAATTTGTGAAGCTCCCCGCTGGGGGCGATGCCCTGTTCCGCGTGGTTCGGGGCTCGGGACGGTACCCGAGCCTGCCTTCTTAGGTCGTTGACCTCCGCTCCTCCAAGCCGGAGCTATGAAGCGCATCTTCCCGTCTGAAGTCCCTTTCGCTTTGTCGGGCTGACAGGATTTGAACCTGCGACCCCTTGACCCCCAGTCAAGTGCGCTACCAAACTGCGCCACAGCCCGTTCCTCGTAGATCGTAGCCTAGGAGAACGGCTGAGCCATAGCTGACCCCTCCTGGCAGCGTCCTCCCCTGCCGCGGGTTCCTAGTGTGTTGACGGACTTCGTCTGACAGCTCGATCCCATGACCGAGATTGCAGCCCCACCGTCACGTCCGAGACAATCGAGGTCCTCGGAAATGGTGGTTCCGCACAGGGAGGTGTCCGCGGTTGCAGGATACGCCGCAAGGCCACCAAGCCCCA
>JAGQTY010000123.1 GCA_020438795.1 Actinomycetota bacterium | reverse complement strand
CCGGGCGCGCTTCCGGTGGGCGTGGGCGAGGTCGTGGGCGTTGGTGTCGGTGTGGCCGTTGGCGTTGGCGTTGGCGTTGGCGTGGGCATGGGGGCCACGTTCGCTGTCCACTGGGCGTACAGCGTGGCATCCGCGGTGAACGGGAAGGTCGCCCTGTTCGCGTAGGAGTCCCCACCGCCATCTGCTTGCGTGGTCCAGCGGTCGAAGCTGTAGCCGGTGCGGGTGAACGTGTTGGCGTTCAGGGCTGCAGGCAGGAGGCTGGCCTGATCCGGCATGGACCCGGTCCCGCCATTGGGTTGGAATCTCACAGTGGCCTCGGCCTCGGCAACAGCCGCCACACTTTCATAGCCGGCGCTTATTCCGGTGACGGTCTTGCCAGCCATGTCCCCAGTTGTGTTGACTGCGATCGGTGTCCAGCTCGCCTGTGTTGCGTTGTCGCCGAGCTGACCGCGATCGTTGTTGCCCCAGCAGTAGGCGGAACCACCGGCGACTACGCACGAGAAGAAGGCGCCAGCACTGAGGCTGCTGACAGCCTTGCCGAACAGTTCATCGGAAGGATCCGAGGCCTGGACGGCGACTGGCGAAAGACTCGGGTCATCAACGCCGGTGGTTCCCAGTTGGCCGTCACCGTTGCCTCCCCAGCAGTACGCAGCGCCGCTGGCGATCGCACAGGAGAAGTACAACCCAGGGCTGACACTGGTGACGGCCTTTCCGGCCAGCAGGCCTGAGGCATCGACCGCGACCGGTGCGTGGCGGTCGTCCGTGCTGTTGTCTCCCAGTTGGCCAGAGAAGTTGGAGC
>JAGQTY010000122.1 GCA_020438795.1 Actinomycetota bacterium | reverse complement strand
GTACCGGCTCACCGTGGGCATGTCCAAGCGTTGTTGGTCACGTTGGGTGCAATGGTCCCGGGGCAGTCCGGGCGCGGGACTGGGGCAACAGCCCTTTTTGAGGCCGGGTGCGACCACCCTATTCTGGGGTAATGGCATATCAATTGGCAGTGATACCCGGTGACGGTATCGGGACAGAGGTCGTGGCCGAGGCGCGCAAGTCGTTGGACGCAGTGGCCGACCGTTTCGACATCGACTTCGACATCGTCGAGTACGACCTGGGCGGGCAACGCTATCTCGCTTCCGGGGAGACACTGCCCGATTCGGTCCTCGAGGAGTTGCGCGGCCATGATGCCATTCTGCTCGGTGCGGTGGGGCATCCCGATGTGCCGCCGGGAGTGCTCGAGCGCGGGTTGCTGCTGCGAGCCCGGTTCGAGCTCGATCATCATGTGAACCTGCGACCGGTGAAACTGTACGAGGGCGTGAGTACGCCATTGGCTGGCAAGACGCCGGCGGACATCGACTTCATCGTCTGCCGTGAGGGCACAGAGGGGCCGTACGCAGGGGCCGGTGGAGTGCTCAGACGAAACACTCCCCACGAGGTTGCCACGGAAGAGAGTCTGAACACCGCCCACGGGATCAGCCGGATCGTGGCCGACGCGTTCGCGCGTGCGGAACTGCGACCTCGCAAGAAGGTGACGCTGGTCCACAAGACGAACGTGCTGGTTCACGCGGGCGACCTTTGGCGCCGCACCTTCGAGGCAGAGGCTGCCAAGCATCCCGATGTGTCCACGGAGTACCTGCACGTCGATGCGGCCTCCATGTTCTTCATCACCGCACCCGAGCGTTTCGACGTGGTGGTGACCGACAACCTGTTCGGTGACAT
>JAGQTY010000121.1 GCA_020438795.1 Actinomycetota bacterium | reverse complement strand
GCCACCGTGGTGGACCTGGGAGCCGGTACGGGACTGCTGACCCGGACCCTGGTGGATCTGGGCGCCCGGGTCATCGCCGTGGAGCCGGATGAGCGCATGGCGAGCCGGCTGGCAGAGGTGGTGCCCGGTGCGCAGGTACTGGTGGGTTCCGCTGAGCAGACCGGCCTCGACACCGCCAGTGTCGACGCGGTGATCGGGGCACAGATGTGGCACTGGGTCGACGAGGCGCAGGCGGTCCCCGAGGTCGCACGGATCCTGGTGCCGGGCGGTGTGTTCGTGCCGTTGTGGGTGCTCCGGGACGACCGGACCGACTGGGTGGCCGAGCACGTCCGCCTGTTGCGGATCGAGGACGCGTATCGAGTGATCTCGCAGCTGGATCAACCAGTGCAAGGTCCTTGCTTCGATGATTGCGAATTGCTGGAGTTCGAGTTCGGCCAGGAGCTGGACGAGGATGGCCTGGTCGGCCTGGTCGGTACGTACTCCTCCATCCGGCTTCGCGGGGACCTCCTTGAGTGCGAGAGGCTGACACGTGAACTGGTCGCGACGCACCCCGCCCTCGCAGGATCGCAGCGCATCACGATGCCCTACGTCGCGCGCGCCTTCCTGACCCGCCGCAACGACCACGACGGTGACTGTCGCCCGGCACCGGTCTGAGAGCAGCCACGTTGCAGGCTGTGGCGCGGGGTTCACCGCGCTTGCCTGTCTTGGGGTAATATGGGAGGTACTCGAGCCGTTTTCCCTCGAGCCGAGCAGAATGCCATCGTGAACATGGGAGAGCTGATGACCACCATCGATCTGGGTGTGAAGGGAATGACATGCGGGCACTGCGTCCACGCTGTGACCGAGGAACTGCAGGCCATCGGCGCCTCGCAGGTCGACGTGGACCTGCAGCAGGGCGGCGTATCGACCGTCACCGTGACCAGCGCTGATCCGCTG
>JAGQTY010000120.1 GCA_020438795.1 Actinomycetota bacterium | reverse complement strand
GATGCGGCCTCCATGTTCTTCATCACCGCACCCGAGCGTTTCGACGTGGTGGTGACCGACAACCTGTTCGGTGACATCCTCACCGACATCGGGGCCGCCATCTGCGGCGGCATCGGTCTGGCGGCCAGCGGCAACGTCGACCCCACCCGCACGAATCCCTCCATGTTCGAGCCTGTGCACGGTTCTGCGCCCGACATCGCGGGACAGGGTAAGGCAGATCCCACCGCCACCGTGATGAGCCTGGGAATGCTGCTGGATCATCTGGGTGAATCGGAGGCTGCGCAGGCGGTGGACGCCGCGGTCGCCGCAGACCTCGCCAGCAGGTCGGAGGAACCCCGATCCACGAGCGAGATCGGCGATGCCCTGGCTGATCGTATCTCGCCCTGAGGCTCCCCTTCTGCCGCTCCGGGGCCGCCTGCGCATCGGATACATTAGAGGGATACTGAGGTAGGTGAAATGTCGAACATCGGGTTCTTCGACGTCCGCAGCAATGACGCGCCGCTGTCGGCCAACGAGCGCACGGCAGTCCTCGAGGATCCAGGTTTCGGCGCCGTATTCACCGACCACATGGTCCAGATCCGTTGGAACGCCGAGAGGGGCTGGCATGACGGGGCGATCATGCCCTACGCTCCGCTGACCCTGGACCCGGCGACGAACTTCATCCACTACGGGCAGGCAGTCTTCGAGGGCCTCAAGGCATACAGACACGAGGACGGGGGTCTGTACACCTTCCGGCCGGAGGCCAACGCGCTGAGGTTCCAGCGGTCCGCGGCACGTCTGGCCATGGCCGAGCTTCCGACCGACCTCTTCCTGGACTCCATCGCCGCCCTGCTGAGCGTCGACGGTCACTGGGTGCCGCAGGACCGGGAGAAGTCGCTCTACCTGCGTCCGTTCATGTTCGCCACCGAGGTGGGGCTCGGCGTCAAGCCGGCCTCGGAGTATCTCTACCTGCTGAT
>JAGQTY010000011.1 GCA_020438795.1 Actinomycetota bacterium | reverse complement strand
CCAGGCCAAGGCACACCTGGAAGACTGCCTCGCCCTGGCCGGTGACATGCACGCGATCTACATGAGCATTGACGACTCACTCCGACGCATCTGCAACCAAGCGTTCTTCGAGCGCATCCACGTCTACGAGACCGAGAACGTCGACCGGGTGGAGGCAGAGCCCGGCGAACCGTTTGACTGGCTGCTCGACCCGAAGCTCCACGCCGCAGCGCTGACCTATGAAGCCAGGCTGCGCGCGGGAGAGGATGTCAAACCTGCGGACGTCGCAAGTTTGAACATCGACTATTGGGTGGGCGCAACAGGGCTCGAACCTGTGACCCCCTGCTTGTAAGGCAGGTGCTCTGACCAACTGAGCTATGCGCCCCAGCCACATGCGCCGAGGCGCAGCAGCAGGCGGGTGAACCCGCCCACATCATCTTGCCACAAGAGTCCCGGCGTTCCCGAGCCAACCTGAGCACCATGGTCGCCGGCAGGTTGACGGCGAATGCCGGGTCAGTGTTGCCCTCGTTCCTGCGCACATCGGCGGGAACACTCAGCTGAAGTTGTGAACAGTGAAGGACTTGGCCAGCCCGGCGAACCGCTCCACGACGAGCCTGCCATCGGGAAAGAGCTGCTGGAATTCCTTGCGGCTGAGCAGCCGCAGTTCCGTCAACAGTGCAGCAGCGTCATCCTCGGAGAGCCGTCCGAGCTTCGACCACCCGGTTCGAGTGAGCACCTTGGCCTTCAGACTGCGCGGCAGATACTCGTAAGCGGGCAGAAGCACATGCGGCTCGACCGGGAAGTACTTGGCCGGGGTCTGGACGTAGTAGCGCCGCCCTACCCGTTGCACCTCGGCCGCCATGCGTCGCTGGTTCGATGCCGTGCCAAGGTGTTCGATCACGGAGTTGGAATGAACCACATCGAACGCGTCATCCGAGTACTCCGCCAGGTCGGTCGCATCGCCCTTGACCCCGTGGATGTTGCTCGCGGAGGTCTCGGTCAGCTCGAGATTCAGCACAGTGATGTCAACCGCTGGGTCGCCTGCCATTCCTCGCTGCTGCCAGTAGCCCTCGTACCCACCGATGTCGAGGATGCGCAGCGGCCGCGGCAACTGATCCAGCAGTTCCCGGAACTGCTCGAACCGCCGGTTGCGCATCCGGTTCACCAGCGAATCACTGCGCTCGTAGTCAGCAAGGCGTCGCTGCGGCGAGAACCGGGCGGTGAGATCGGATCGGCGGATGGTCTGCTCCCGGAGTCGATGTCCAACGGCGACTCCGAGTCTATGCGACCCGAGACTTCCGAATCCCGCGCGACGCTGCTGCGGCTACGACGACCGTTCGGCTCAGTTGCGCGGCAGGAACTTGGCGCCCTGCCAGTCAGGGGCTGCGTCGATGTTGGCCGTGAGCTTCAGCCCTGCGGTCGGTGCTGCCTCTGCGATGTCCTCGGCATCGACATGACCGACGCGGCCAGGCTTGGGTGTCAGCAGCCAGACGGACCCGCCATCGGCCAGCATGGTGATGGAGTCCAGCAGACCGTCGATGACGTCGCCGTCCTCATCCCGCCACCAGAGAATCACCACATCCACGACGTCGCCATAGTCATCCTCGACCGGCTCCGCGCCCGCTGCAGACACCACGGCGTCATAGAGTTCGTCGTCGCAGTCGTCATCCCATCCGACGATCTGGACTATGTTCCCGTTCTTGATTCCCAGGGGGCTGTCCACGCGTTGAGTGCTCATGGTGGTCACTTGATATCCGCGCCTTCACCGCGGGCGATTCGCATACGCATAGTTGACCGGATCCTGACCAGGAACGCAACTCGTTCCAACGGGAATCACACCATTCCCACGTTGTGGCAGACGGTTTGCACACGGAGTAGTCAGGACTCGCCCGGATTGACCGGCTTGGCGTCATTCAGGCCTGCCCCAAGGGTGGTTGTGACCTGCCCAGAACCGAACATGCCCTTAGCCACTCCAACGATCGGCGTTCTGCACTGGGCATGAGTCGGTGATCGGGACATGATGGTCCCAACAGGAGGTGGCCGTGTCCCAGAACCCCGAGAGAGAGCCGCTGATCGCCGATGGCTATCCGACGCAGTACGTCGACACCGATCCCGAGGAGACCCAGGAGTGGCTGGACTCTATCGATGCCGTCATCGACAAGGTCGGTAACACGCGAGCCCGGTTCCTCATGCTCTCGATGCTTCGCAGGGCCAGTGAGCGCAACATCGGCATTCCGAGCCTGCGAAGCACCGACTACATCAACACGATCCCGCCGGAGCGGGAGCCGGACTTCCCGGGTGACGAGGACCTCGAACGCCAGATCCGTCGCTACATCAGGTGGAATGCGGCCATCATGGTCCACCGTGCCCAGCGGCCCGGTATCGCCGTGGGCGGCCACATCTCCACCTACGCCTCGTCCTCGGCGTTGTACGAGGTGGGCTTCAATCACTTCTTCCGGGGCCAGCAGCACCCCGGTGGTGGAGACCAGATCTTCTTCCAGGGGCACGCCTCTCCCGGCTTCTACTCACGGGCCTATGTAGAGGGGCGACTCAGCGCTGATCAGCTCGACGGATTCCGGCAGGAACTCAGTCATGCGGGCGGCGGCCTGCCGTCCTACCCGCATCCGCGGCTGATGCCCGACTTCTGGCAGTTTCCGACCGTCTCCATGGGCCTCGGCCCGATCGGGGCCGTCTACCAGGCACAGTTCAACCGCTACCTGGAACACCGCGGGATCAAGGACACCTCCCAACAACGGGTCTGGGCGTTCCTCGGCGATGGCGAGATGGACGAACCCGAGTCCCGGGGTGCGCTGCAACTGGCCGCGGTCGAGGAACTGGACAATCTGGTCTTCGTCGTCAACTGCAATCTGCAGCGACTCGATGGTCCGGTCCGCGGCAACGGCAAGATCATCCAGGAGCTCGAGTCGTTCTTCCGCGGGGCGGGCTGGAACGTCATCAAGGTCATCTGGGGCACTCGCTGGGACAGCCTGCTGTCCGCGGACACCGATGGTGCGCTGGTCCGGCTGATGAACAAGACGCCGGACGGCGACTTCCAGACCTACAAGGGTGAGAGCGGAGCCTTCATCCGTGAGAACTTCTTCGGGCGCGATCCGGCCACGGCGAAGCTGGTCGAGGACTGGAGCGACGAGGACATCTGGCGTCTCAAGCGCGGCGGCCATGACTACCGGAAGCTGTACGCCGCCTACTCCTCGGCGATGCAGCATACGGGTCAGCCAACGGTGATCCTTGCGAAGACGATCAAGGGCTGGACGCTGGGCTCCTCATTCGAGAGCCGCAACTCGACCCACCAGATGAAGAAGCTCACCCTGGATGACCTGAAGGCCTTCCGCGACCGTATCCAGATTCCGATCACGGATGCCGAGCTGGAGGCGGACCCCTATCTTCCGGCCTACTACAAGCCCGACGACTCGGCCCCGGAGATCCGGTACATGCACGAGCGACGGGCGGAACTCGGTGGACCGGTGCCCACCCGCCGGCGGTCCTTCCAGGTGCCGCCGCTGAACCTGCCCGGCGAGAGCGCCTACGCAGTCACGAAACGCGGTTCCGGCAAGCAGCAGGTCGCCACCACCATGGCGTTCGTCCGGCTGCTGAAGGATCTGATGCGCGACGAGAACATCGGTGCCAGGTTCGTGCCCATCATTCCCGACGAGGCCCGGACCTTCGGGATGGACTCCCTGTTCCCGAGCCGCAAGATCTACTCCCCGCACGGGCAGACCTACATCGCCGTGGACCGCGACCTGATGCTCTCCTACTCCGAATCCCGTCAGGGCCAGATCCTGCACCAGGGCATCAACGAGGCCGGCTCGACCGCTTCGTTCGCCGCCGCCGGAACCTCGTACTCCACCCACGGTGAGCCGATGATCCCGATCTACATCTTCTACTCCATGTTCGGGTTCCAGCGCACCGGCGATCAGTTCTGGGCGGCCATGGACCAGAAGGCCCGGGGCTTCGTGCTCGGTGCAACCGCCGGCCGCACCACTCTCAACGGCGAGGGGCTGCAGCACGAGGACGGCCACTCCCACCTGCTCGCCTCCAGCAACCCCGCCGCGCGGGCCTACGATCCCGCCTACGCCTACGAACTCGGTCACATCGTCCGTGACGGCCTGGCCAAGATGTACGGCGAGGACTCCCAGGACGTCTTCTACTACCTGACCGTCTACAACGAGCCCATCCATCAGCCACCCGAACCCGAAGGACTCGATGTCGAAGGTGTGCTGCGGGGCATCTACCTGCTCGCCCCGGCCGCGGATCCCGAAGCGCCCCTGCGCAGCCAGATCCTCGCCAGCGGAGTCGGGGTTCCGTGGGCTTTGCGCGCCCAGGAACTGCTGGCGCAGGACTGGAACGTGCATGCGGACGTCTGGAGCGTCACCTCCTGGAATGAGCTGCGACGCGACGGCCTCGAGTGTGACGACCACAATCTGCTGCACCCACAGGACGAGGCACGCATCCCCTACATCACCCAGAAGCTTGCCGGAGCCCCCGGACCGATCGTGGCGGTCTCGGACTACATGAAGGCGGTCCAGGATCAGATCTCCCCCTGGGTGCAGCAACCATGGTCCTCGCTGGGCACCGATGGCTGGGGACTGTCGGACACCCGTGGCGCGCTGAGGCGCCACTTCCTCGTGGATGCGGAGTCGATCACGGTGCAGACCCTGGCCGAGCTGGCCGTCGAGGGCCGGTTCCCTCGCGAGGACGTGGATCGTGCCATCCAGCGATACCAGCTCAACAACCCTGCCGCAGCAGACGCGGGCAACACCGAGGGCGGCGGCTGACCAGAAGTGAATTCCTGCCGAAGACCGTCGGCACACGGGCGGTGTGCTGGCATCGCCGGGGCCGTTTCAGAAGAATGGTGCCATGGCGAAGCGCGCTGACCAGTACATCCGCTACCTGCAGGCCGAACGAGGGGCGGCCAGGCTCTACCGGTCGCTGGCGGAACTGACCGATGGTGACCGTCGCGAAGCACTGCTCGAACTCGCCGATATCGAGGACAAACACAGCGCCCACTGGTTGAGGCGGCTCGAGGAGCTGGGAGTCGCACCACCCCCGGATGACGATTCTCTGGGCGATGACGACGTCGCACTGCTCAACCGGGCCCGGCAGTTGTCCCTGGACGAGGTACTGCCCGATCTCGAAGCTGCCGAGCGCGAGGCCGAGAGCGTCTACGACGCTGAGCCGGACGCCTCCCCCGAGATGGTGGCGGACGAACACGAGCACGCAAAGGTGCTGAGCCGGATGCGACGGTCCGACACTGCCGCCCCGAAACTGAATCCCGATCAGGTCCGTGACCAGTTGAACAGCGCCGAGCCATGGCATCGCACCGACAAATCCGGCTCCCTGCGTGCCGCGGTCTTCGGCGTGAGCGACGGTCTGGTCTCCAACACTGCCCTCGTGATGGGATTCGCCGGTTCCGGCATCTCCAGCACCACCGTGCTGTTCGCCGGCTTCGCCGGTCTCCTGGCAGGGGCCTTCTCGATGGGCGCCGGAGAGTATGTGTCGGTCTCCAGTCAGCGCGACATCTTCCGGCGTGAGATCGCGATCGAAGCTGCGGAGCTGAAGGAGAAGCCGCAGGAGGAACAGCGCGAACTGGAGCTGCTCTATCGCGCCAAGGGGCTGAGCCGGGAGGCAGCCCGGGACACAGCGGCACAGATCATGTCGGATCCCGATACAGCACTGGACACACTCGCCCGCGAGGAACTGGGCCTGGACCCCGGCGCGCTCGGTTCGCCGATCAAGGTCGCGCTGTCCAGCTTCGTCGCGTTCGCGGTCGGGGCGATCGTGCCAGTCATCCCCTACCTGTTCAGTTCGGACACCCTCGCGCTGATCCTGTCCATCATCTTCGCTGTCATCGCCCTGCTCGTGGTGGGCGGCACAGTGGGCAGGCTCTCCGGGCTGGGAATCACCAAGTCAGCATTGCGGCAACTGCTTGTCGGCGGAGGTGCGGCCGCGGTGACCTACATCATCGGCTCGTTCGTGGGCATAGGCCTCGGCTGAGCCAACCCGTAACCCCTGCTCCCGTGCTGGCAAGAAACCCTAGCTACCTTCTCGGACCGGGTGGCACCGGTTCTCACCCGAGACCATTGCTGACGCACGCCACCCGCGGCGGGCGCTGGCCCCGCCAGTAACGCCGCCATACAGTGCGACTCTCACCGGGAGACTGGGCCACGATGCGGACCCGGACGCGCAGGCGGGTGTTGCACTTGACCAGCCCGCTGACCTCGGCCGTCGAATCGGTCACCTGCTTGTTCAGCCGGCAGTTGGCACGCTTCTCCGCGCCCCGCAGGCGCTTTCCCTTCAGCAGACACTGGGCCTGCACCTTCTTGATCTGCCGATCGGTACTCGCCACATTGGCTTGATCACTCTGAACACTCGCAGTCACCAGCCTCACGCGTCGGTTGAGAGGCAGGCGGTCGGACTTGGCGCGTGCGTCCACGGCCAGCTCGGTCTTACCTGTCGGGCTGGGAGTGGGCGTGGGCGTGGGCGTGGGCGTCGGCGTAGGTGACACAGTCGGGCTGGCGGTCGGGCTTGGCGAAGGGCTGGGGCTGGTCGTTGCGGTGGGTGAAGGGGAGGCTGCGGTAGGCGTCACCGGATTCGACGGCGCGCTGGGTTCGGACTCACCCCGTGCGTTCGTGGCTGTGACTGAGAACGTGTACTGCGTCCCGTTCGTCAGGCCGCTGACCGTACAGGACATCGCGCTGGTGGTGCAGGTGGCTCCACCCGGCGACGCCGTCGCGGTGTAACCCGTGACCGCAGACCCGCGATCATTCGCCGGTGCCTGCCATGAGACCGAAGCCTGCGCGTCGCCGGCGAGGGCCGTCACGTTCTGGGGAGCGGTCGGCACATCCTCGATCTCATATACCGAGACCTTGTTGTCCCCCCGGCTGACGTACAACCGGCCCGGCAGCGCCGCCAGGAATCCCGGGCTGCCCGCGATGTCAATCTCCCCGACGGAGTTCCCGGATGCGTTAAAGATCGCGACCTTGTTCAGACCGGATTCAGCCACGTACAGGAGCCCGGAATGCACCAACACCCCGACCGGGTTGCTGTCGAACGGTAGCGAGATGGTGCTGTTGAGGTTGCCTGTGTCGGCGTCGAAGACTCTGATCTCGTTGCCTGCGTTACTGGGCGAGTACAGCCGGTTCGTGGTGAGATCCACCGCCACATCCCAATTGGCGAACGATCCTCCAATCGTCTGCAGCAGATCCCGGGTGCCGAGGTCGAAGACCAGCACGTTGTCATCGCCATTGTTGGCGACGTACAGCTTGCCGTCAACAATGTCCAGGCCGTAAGGAGCGGAGAGGTCGACGCTGTTGATCGGCGTTCCGGCCGCCCCCGTGGCTGCGTCGTACTCCCCCACTGTTGTGTCGCCATCGTTGTTGCCCGCGTAGAGCGAGCCGTCTGAGGAGAGCGCCAACCCGGTCGGGTTGTTGTTCCCCACGGTGATCGGATTCGGCGTTACGGGAGCGCCAGTGTTCGGGTCGAGCACGGCCACGGTTATGGGCGAGTCATACTGGGCCACGAACAACTGATTTTCCGACACAGCAAGCCCGAAGGGAGTGTCAGAGACCGGGAAGTCCGCGATCAGATCACCGGTAGCTGCTTCGCCGCGCTGCAGAGGGCCGGCGACGGCTAGCCCGGCCAGCACTGCCAGGGAGACTATGACCGTACTGAGCCTTACCCTCACACGGACGTTCGCAACACGGAGTTCCTGTCTCATCCCGCCACGCTATGCGACCCACAGGCGGGAGTCTCGTCGCGAGGCCCGCTCGCACCAATGGAGTGTCCGGATGGCGTTGACCCAGCCGGACTCAAACGGCGATCCGGCTCAACCCACCTGGTGCAGCCAGCGCACCGAGTTGCCGTCGCCGGCGAAGCGGAAGGGCTCGAGTTCGTCGTCCCAGGCCTGGCCGAGCAGGCCCGAGACCCGATCGTTGAACTCCTGCGGCCCAGCAGCCTCCTGCATGGCCGAGCGCAGTCGGTCCTCGGAAATCATGACGTCGCCGTGGATGCCGATCGTGGCGCGGAAGAGGCCCAGCGAAGGGGTGACGGCGAACCGCTCGCCCTCACGGCCCGGGGTCGGCTCCTCGGTGACCTCGAAACGCAGTGGCGCGAAGCCGCCGAGGGCCGAAGCCACGGCCGCTCCGGTACCGGGCGGCGCCTGCCAGGACAGCTCACCGCGGACCATACCCACGGCGATCGGTTGCGGCGTCCACTCGAGTGTGACCTCGATACCGAGGATCTCCGAGAGCGCCCATTCAACATGGGGACTCAGCGCACGCGGGCAGGCATGGATGTAGACGACTCCGCGAGCAGGAGTCGTCGCTTCCGCAGGATGAAGCGGAACGAGCGCACTCATAGGTCCTCCAATGTCGAGCTGTCGCCTTCCCCAGCGCCTCGACTCAGAACCTTGAGCGTGGTTGAACCATGAAGTTGTGGTGTCGCACAGGTCTTCCCTTACCTGTGGTGCTAGCGTAGCCGACCGCCACAAGCTCGTCACCCCCCGGCCGTATTGTTGCCATTGCGTTACCTCTCGGGCGGGAAACCCCCGCATCCAGCCCTGGAGTGCGGCAGGATCGGACCGTGCCGTACAGCGAGCAAGACGTATTCAGCACCGACGAGGTCGTGGTGCGAGCCTGGACCAACGGCGAGACCGACGGGCGCCCTGTGCTGATCTGCAACGGCCTCGGGGCCGGCCCCTCGGCCTGGCCCGGGATCTACGACCGCGACGACATCGGTTACTACGTGGTGGGCTATCACCATCGCGGTACCGCAGGCTCGAGCCGTCCGTTCCAGGAGGATGACACCTACATCAGCGACCATGCGGAGGATGCGTTCGCGGTGCTGGATTCCTTCGGCTTCCAGGACG
The DNA here is from genome assembly GCA_020438795.1 of Actinomycetota bacterium. Lineage (GTDB taxonomy): Bacteria > Actinomycetota > Actinomycetes > S36-B12 > JAGQTY01. The sequence continues at coordinate 78,969 of JAGQTY010000011.1, read as the reverse complement.
CGCTCGTGATCGGCTGGGGCGTCGGGGTCAGCGTCGCCTTCGAACTCGCCCACGCGCACCCCGACCGGGTCAGCGGCCTACTGGCCGTGTGCGGGGTCCCGGATACCAGCGTCGGTACGGTCGGCAGCCCGCTGGGTGTGCCGGCTCGGGTGGGCAAGACAGTACGCACGGGAGCCCTCGCGGCGGTGAGCAGCATTCCGTCGGCCATCCTCGATCTGCTCGGCAAGGTTCCGGTGAACGACACCACCATCGGACTGCTGCAGACCAGCGGCATCCTCTCCTCCCAGGCCGACCCCGCACTGGTGTCCCGGGCCCTGGATCACTACCTGGAGCACGACATGAGCTGGTACGCCCAACTGGCCAGAGCCGCCTCACGCCACGGCCCGGTCGACACCTCCGACTACGACCGACCCACACTGTTCCTCGCGGCCAGCCGTGACGTCTTCGTCTCACCCGTCCTGGTGAAGGAGGCCGCACGCCGTCTGCCGGGCGCCCGCGTCGAGGTCGTGAGTGGCAGCCACTTCCTCCCGCTCGAAGCGCCGCAACTCATTCTGGACAGTCTGGCGACCTTCGGCTGAGGCCGGACTCTGCTTATCGCTGTTGTCCTGCCGGGCGTCCGAATCGTCCGCAAGATCCCATCCGCTGAGCCTGGCCAGCATCACCTCCTGCGGCAAAGTGGACGAACCGGACGCTCAGGTGGCGCTACGCTGGCGCAAGACCGTCAGGAGTTCGAATGAGCCAGATGACCAAGCCGCGACTGCTGGGTGACTCCCTGCGCAAGACGCCCGCCTGGAACACCGCCCTGGTACTGATCACCACGTTGGCCATCGGCCTCACCTCCGTGTTGCCGTGGCTCTCGGCCCCTTCCCTGTTCGCCATTCAGGTGCTGATCGTGCTCCTGAGCGCGGCGATCCTCGGCTGGGTCCGATCCCTGTGCGCCGTGGTCCTCTACGCCGCAGCGGTGCTGGCCGGCGCACCCTGGCTGGCCAACGGGCAGTCGGCCATCACCGAGGACGGGCTCACCTGGTCAGCGGGCTACGTGCTGGGTATGGGCGTGGGGGCGGTCGTCGTCGGACTGCTGGCGAAGCGGGGCTGGACCGGCACATTCGTCGACTCGTTCCTCATGCTGGTCCTCGGCCTGCTGAGTGTGTACGCGATCGGTGTGCCGTGGCTCAAGGTGGCCTCGGGTGCCTCCTGGGCCTGGGCGCTGGACGCCGGAATGACGATCTTCATGCTTCCGACAGCCATCGCCATCATCGTCGGCGCCGGACTGCTGAGCTACCTCCGGCGGCGGGTGACGCCGGGTGACACCACATCGCGCGCCATTGGCGATGATGAGGAACTCGTCATCGACCTGACGGACGAGGTGGACGAGAGCGACGCCGAATCCCAGGCCGCCTCAGATCGCGAGGAGTCCGGTTCGGCAGACTCGTCCAGCGAGGAGACCCTCGACCTGACGGATTCGGATGCCGACGCCGTGAAGGTTGCGGAGCCCGGCGAATCGGTGAAGGCCGACTGAGCCGGTACGCAGCAGCCAGGCTCAGCCGCCCACCCCGAGCTGTCGGGCGATGATCATGCGTTGCACCTCGCTGGTACCCTCGCCGATCTCCAGTACTTTGCTGTCGCGCCAGAAGCGTGCCACGGGGTATTCGTTCATGAACCCGTAGCCGCCGAAGATCTGGGTGGCCTCCCTGGCGTTCGTGACCGCGGACTCGGTGGCGTAGAGCTTCGCCATCGCGGCTGTGTGTTTGATGGACTCCCCGCGCGTGAGCCGCAGCCCCGCATCGTAGGTCGCAAGACGGGACAGGTGCGTGCTGGTCTCCATATCCGCGATCTTGAATGCGATGGCCTGGAAGTCGCCGATCGGGCGCCCGAACGCCTCCCGGTCCCTCGAATACTGCACGCACTCATCCACGCACCCCTGGCTCAGCCCCACGGCCAGTGCCGCGATCGCCACGCGGCCCTCGTCGAGGGTGTTCAGGAACTGGGCGTATCCACGACCCCGCTGACCGAGCAGGTTTGCCAGGGGGACCCGGACACTGTCGAAGACGAGCTCCCGGGTGTCCGAACAGTTCCAGCCCACCTTGCTGTACTTGGGGGCCACCGAGAAGCCGGGCGTACCGGAGGGAACGATGATTGAAGAGATCTCCGGCCTGCCGTCTGGCTGGGTACCGGTCCTGCAGGCGACGGTGACCAGCTTCGTGATCTCCGTCCCCGCATTGGTGATGAAGACCTTGCCGCCGTTGATCACCCACTCATCGCCGTCGACGACTGCCGTGGTCGAGATATTGCCAGCATCGGATCCGCTGCTCGCCTCGGTCAGACCGAAGGCGCCGAGCCCGGCCCCACTGGTCAGCACAGGCAGCCACTCACGCTTCTGCTCCTCGGTGCCGTAGCGAAGGATCGGCATGGCACCCAACGACACCGCTGCCTCCAGCGTGATGGCCAGGGACGAGTCCACCCGTGCAAGCTCCTCGATGGCCAGGAGCAGCGCGAAGTAGTCCCCGCCCATGCCGCCGTACTCCTCGGGGAACGGCAGCCCGAACAGCCCCATGTCGGCCATCTTGGCCACGAGTTCGTAGGGGAACTGCTCGGCCTCGTACAGCTTGCCGATGACCGGAGCGACCTCCTCCCGGGCGAAACTGCGGACGGTTTCAGCGAGCGCCCGGTGTTCGGGTGACAAGTCGAGAATGCTCATGGTGCTCCTTCACAGACTGCTACAGGATCTCATGTCCCGACTGGGGCCCGACACCGAGGACACAGGTCACGGGCGCGACTGGTAAGGCCTGCAGCGCAGGACCCGGGCGGGGCCTGCGCCCATTACAGTGGTGTCATGCTGATCACCGACCTGACCATCGGAGGGTTGCGCGCCTACTCCCCCGAGCCCACACAGGTCGAACTCGCGCCACTGACCATGGTCTTCGGCCCCAACTCCGCGGGCAAGTCCTCCCTGCTGAGCGTCCTGCCGATGCTGCAGCAGACGATCGCACAGCCGGAAGTCCTGACGATGTCGGGCGACCTGGTGGAGGGCGGCACCTTCCGCATGGCAGTCCACAAACACGACGACACCCTGCCGATGACCCTCGGTTTCGGCTGGCGGGCCCCGTCAGGCAACAGGCACAGCGGCTACGGGGAGTTCCACTGGGATGCTCAGCACAGAGTGGCGCGTCGGACCAGAATGTTCGTCGACGACGGGCACGAGCAGGGCTTCATCGAGGGTCCCCGGCCGTGGGGTAATCAACCGGCACGTCTGATCGCCCGCAAGCTGGCTCCTGAGTTCTACGAGTCACTGAGCCGGGTCTATTTCCTGGGCCCGATGCGGGCACGGGCCGAACGAACAACCATGGTCGGCCAGCGCGTCGACAACTACGTGGGACCCTCCGGGGAACACATGGCCGAGCTGCTCTACGACCGGGAGGATCTGCTCGCGCAGGTCAATGAATGGTGCACCCGGCTCGGTCTCGGATACCAGGTCAGGATGCTCACCCCGCAGTCCCCGGATATCGTGATCTCCGCAGGGGACTTCGCCGTGACCGCGCTGGAGGACATCCGCCACGACCCACCTGTCCTGGTGAGTTCCCGAGCTGTCGGCTACGGCGTGGGACAACTCCTGCCCGTGATCGTTCAGTGCTTGCTGTCCAACGGTGGCATGGTGATCGTCGAGCAGCCCGAGGTTCACCTGCACCCGCGGCTGCAGGCTGCGGTGGGAGATCTGTTCGTGGACACGGTGAATTCCGGTCGGGCGCAGCTGCTGGTCGAGACCCATAGCGAACACCTGGTCCTGCGTACCCTGCGCCGGGTGCGCGAGGGCAGGCTCCGGGCCGAGGACCTCGCCATCCTGTACGTGGATCTGCACGAGGACGGGGCGGCCTTCATCCGCCGGCTGCCGGTGAATGCACAGGGTGAGCTGGAGGACGGCTGGCCCGGCGGGTTCTTCGACGAGAGGCTGCAGGAGGTTCTGCCGGGGCTGGGTCGAGATGACTGAGGCACAGGATCGCAGGCGAGCCGTCTTCGGCGTGGGCATCGGAGCCTCGGCACTTGCGGAAAATGCCAGAGACCCGGCGCTGCAGCGTGCGATCCAGGAGGACCTGCTGGAGGACCTGACGGTCCATGGACGGCTCGTGTTCAGCAGTGAAGCCGAACTCGGTGACTTCGTCGCCGCCGTCAGGGCGCTTCCCTCATCCCTGGCGAAGGCCTGGGAAGCCGTACTCTCCTCCCGGCGCGTGATGGTCTCCGTTCGAGAACCCGAGACGACCCCCTCACTGGACGAGTTCATCGATCCCATGCGCCTGGAGAGCCGTACCGCCCCCGAGATCGAACTGGTCCTGCTCGAGACCGAACAGGCTGAGCTGCTCGGCGTAGGAGATGCGGACTTCTCGGCACGATCGCCGGGTGGACTGGTCGAGATCGGCAGGCTGAGTACCGCGAGCCGCACCGCGACCGTGCTCGCCGCCCGGACGGCGCTGCGGGAGCCGATGCGGGAGGGCACGAGCCGGGAGCTCGAATGGCAGCAACGACTGGAACCCCTGGTGGAGGCGAGCAGCCTGGTCGTCATCTACGACAAGTACGTGGGGATGCAGACCGCACGTCGCTACCTCTACGACTACAACAGCGGGGACGGGCTGACGTGGCTGGTCACCAGGATCGGCAACCACCCGGGCAAGCGTCTGCGCATCATCACCGCAACCTCGCAGCCGGACCGACGAGGGCGCGCCTATGACGAGCAGGTGCTCGCAGCATCGTTCCAGCTACTGCATGAGGCAACCGGTCGCAGGGTCAACCTCGACCCGGTGTTCGTGGCGGACAGGGAGACCGACCCCAGGGGCCGTGTTCTTCACAAGTTCGGTCATGATCGTCACGTCCGGTTCGGGGAGCGGGCCGCATTGGCGCTGGGCATGGGAATCCAGACCTTCGCGAACGCCAACTTCCCCGAGACCATCACTGTGGCCCGACTTCCGATCGCCGATGCGAAGTCCCGGGAGGAGCGGGCCATCAGGACCGCACACCGGGCCCCGCGTGGCGGTTGGATGAGTTGGCGACCGAGTGAGTGATACTCGGGGAGTGTTCAGCACAGTCGCACCCACCGCCGATGTCGCAGATTCCGCCGTACTCGGGCCAGGGACCCGGGTCTGGCATTTGGCCCAGGTCCGCGAAGATGCCCGGCTCGGCGAGTCCTGCATCGTGGGCCGTGGCGCCTACATCGGCAGCGGCGTGCAGGTGGGCGACAACTGCAAGATCCAGAACTACGCGCTGGTCTACGAACCGGCCCGGCTGGCGGACGGGGTGTTCATCGGTCCGGCCGTGGTCCTGACCAACGATCACAGGCCACGGGCGGTGAACCCCGACCTGAGCCTGAAATCGGCTTCGGAGTGGGAGCCGGTCGGTGTCACCCTCGAGGAGGGTGCAAGCGTCGGCGCCCGGAGTGTGTGCGTGGCACCCATCACCATCGGGGCTTGGGCAATGATTGCCGCCGGCTCCACCGTCATCCGCGATGTCCCCGCGTTCGCCCTGGTCGCCGGGGCACCGGCGCGCCGGATCGGCTGGATCGGCCGCAACGGCCACCGTCTGGAGCAGATCGACACATACACCTGGGAGTGCCCCGCCACCGGCGCGAGGTATTCTCAGGACGGAGAGGTACTGACCGAACTGGAGAGTGACTGATGATTCCTCTGGCCCGCCCGCTGATCGGCGACGAGGAGCGACAGGCCGTCGATGACGTCCTCCGTTCGGGCATGATCGCCCAAGGCCCGGAGGTGGCCTCGTTCGAGTCCGAGTTCGGCCTCCACGTCGCCGATCGTCATTGCGTCGCGGTCAACAGTGGAACTTCCGCACTGCACCTGGCACTCCTGGCGCTCGGCATCGGGCCGGGCGACGAGGTGATCGTCCCCTCGTTCACCTTCGCTGCCACGGGGAATTCGGTGGCCCTGACCGGGGCCACACCGGTCTTCGCCGACATCGAGCTCGAAACATACTGCCTCGACCCTGACGCGGCGCAGGCGGCGATCACCGAGCGGACCGCGGCGATCATGCCGGTGCACCTGTATGGTCACCCGGCCCAGATGGGTCGATTGCGTGAGCTCGCCGACAAGCACTCGCTGGCTCTGATCGAGGATGCTGCGCAGGCTCACCTCGCCGCGATCGACGGCCGGCCCGTGGGCGCCTGGGGTGATATCGCAGGATTCTCCTTCTACCCGACCAAGAACATGACCACCGGCGAGGGTGGCATGGTGACCACGTCCGATCCGCAGCTGGCACGACGCGTGCAACTGCTGCGCAATCAGGGCATGGAGCAGCGCTACCTGAACGAACTGGTGGGGCTGAACAATCGCATGACTGATATCCAGGCGGCGATCGGCCGCGTGCAGCTGACCCGGCTACCGGACTGGACCAAGGCGAGGCAGCGCAACGCCGAATTCCTCACCGATCATCTCGAAGGAGTGGGAACGCCGGTGATCCGGGACGGGTACGAGCACGTCTTCCACCAGTACACGATCCGGGTCGAGCAGGGCCGCGATTCCCTCGTGACGGCGTTGCAGGACATGGGCGTCGGCTGTGCCGTCTACTACCCGACCCCCACCCACGAACTCCCAAGCTTCGGCCTCAGCCTCGATCTGCCCAACACCCGCACAGCGGCACAGCAGGTACTCTCGCTGCCTGTTCACCCATCTCTGACCGAAGCGGAGCTCGAGACCATCGCAACATCGGTGAACAAGGCCGTTGAGGAGCTGTCAGCATGACGAATCTGCGCGCCGGACTGGTCGGGCTGGGCATGATGGGGCGCCACCATGCGCGTGTGCTCCGCGAGCTGGAGGGGGTGGATCTGGTCGCGGTCGTCGACGCAGCCGGAGACCCTCATGGTGTCCGCGGCTCCCTGCCCCTGCTCAATGATGTTTCCGACCTCCTCAGTCTCGACCTCGACTACTGTGTCGTGGCGGTCCCGACCCGCTACCACTACCAAGTAGCCCTCCAGCTGGCGGACGCGGGCGTCAACGCCCTGATCGAGAAGCCGATCGCCGCCGACTCCCGCGAGGCTGCCGAGATCACCCGGGCCTTCACAGAAAGAGGTCTGATCGGTGGGGTCGGCCACGTGGAACGGTACAACCCGGCGCTGCAGCAGGCCCGACAGCGGCTCGACCAGGGCGAGCTGGGAGATATCTATCAGGTCAGCACCCGCCGTGTCGGGCCCTTCCCGGCCCGTATCGCCGACGTGGGCGTCATCAAGGATCTGGGCACTCACGACATTGATCTGACCGCCTGGGTGACCCGGGCCCGCTACCAGAGTGTGGGGGCGCAGACGGCACACCGCTCAGGAAGACCCCACGAGGATCTCGTAGCCATCACCGGGCGCCTCGACAACGGCATCGTGACCAATCACCTCGTCAACTGGCTCTCGCCGCTCAAGGAGCGCCTGACCATCATCACAGGCGAGAAGGGCGCCTTCATCGCCGATACCCTCACCGCCGACCTGACCTTCCATGCCAACGGCAATGTACCTACTGACTGGGACAGCGTCGCAGGGTTCCGCGGCGTCTCCGAGGGTGACATGATCCGGTATGCCTTCCCGAAACGGGAGCCGCTGCTCACCGAGCACGAAGCCTTCCGCAATGCCGTGCTCGGCAAGGAGAGCCACTACGTCAGTCTGGATGAGGGAACTGCAACGCTACGGGTCGCCGAGGCCGCGTTGGCCGCCTCCCGCTCGGGAACCACCACATTGCTGGACTGAGCGACCCCCGCACAGGAAGTTCCACCTCCTGTCGGCGGCACATTGTGCCGTCCCTGACGTCAGCGCCGCGATCTGAGGTTCGGGTGACCATCGATCCGCACAGGAATCCTGGTCAACTTGAACTTGCGCGCGCTGGAACACTTGCCGTTGTCGACCCGGCACACCCGGGACCTCTTGCCCAGCCTGACCCTGGCCCGGGCCGAGTCGGAGAAGGCGAGCGTGAACCTGCCCTTTCCGGTGAAACGGCACTGCACCACGTTGTTCCGCTCCTGGCACTTGCGCACCCTGGCGCCAACCGTCCAGTCCTGGAGTCTGGCGTAGGTCGGGATGGTACGCCGGCCCGGATACAGCTGCACACCCAGCCAGTCCTCGTGGCGCTCGGTCCACACGAACCAGAAGGTCTTCTGCAGGCCCAGGCGCCAGGACTCGATGTAGGTCTGAGCGATGAGAGCATCCTGATGCTTGCGTGCCTTGTCCTGCGGGTAGTTGATCTCGGTGTCCCAGAGCTGGATGCGCCTGGGGGGCCTCAACCTGGACAGCTTCTCCTTCGCCCAGGACACCTGCTCCATACGGTTGAAGGGGTTGTTCAACGTGTAGGTGTGCAGGGCGACCACATCGATGGGCCATCCGAGTTGCTTGAGCTTCCTGAGATACGGAACGGAGAACCGGTTCCACCAGTTCTTGACATGGATCTGCATGCTGGCGGAGACCACAGTCGCTGCAGGGTCGTACTTCTGTACGGCCTGGTAGAGGATTCTGGTCATCTTCGCCATCTTCGCCGGCGAGCCCTGGTACCAGGCTGTGGACGTGGCCTCATTGAAGGTCTCGTAGGCCGCGATCCTGCCTCGGTAGCGCTTCACCATCTCGGTGACGTAACTGCGCCAGTCGGACAACTTCTTGGGCTCACCCTGCTTCTTCTGGGCCCAGAAGGAGGGCACGTGGCATGTCGCCTGCAGAATCCTGCCCGCATACCCCCACTGCTCGTACCGGTCCACCCACATATCCATGGTCTGCCAGTCGAAGCGCCCCGGCAGCTTCTGGGCCACGGCCCAATCACCGGAACAGGACATCCGGATCCAGGATGACGTGACCCCGGGCCGCCCCTGGAACGCGTGCAGACCGAAACTCTCGGGAGTGACCTCACGCACCCCGGGCCGGTCCCAGGCGTTGGCTGCCGTGGTCGGCAGGAGCAGGCCGACGACCAGCAGCAGGAGCAGGAACCCCCGGCCGCGGCTACTGGACCGGTCGTGCCGCGGACGCACCATCGCGCTCAGTTCTCGAAACCTCATACCTACAACTCCCGACGCGCGCCCACTTGGGTGCGGCTTTCCCTTTCCACAGATTAACCCAGCTTGTGGGGCTTCGCGACCACACTTACCGCGGATTCGACCGATACGCGCAACACGGTCGCCCGTGGTGTCCGACGAACGAGCCTCCGGCAGCGAGCCCTTGCCTGGGATCAGAGCTCCCGCGAACAGTCTCTGCCGTGTCAGCGCCACGCGGTCCGGCCGGTACGGCAGAATGGCCCAGAACGGAGGCGCCATGAGAGTTGTAAGCGTGGTCGGCGCGCGACCCCAGTTCGTGAAGCTGGCCCCAGTGGCCGCCGCCCTGCATACGCACGGCATCGACCACATCATCGTCCATACCGGGCAGCACTACGACGAGAACATGTCGGGGGTCTTCTTCGAGGATCTCGCGATCCCGGAACCGGACGTGAACCTCGAGGTCGGATCGGGTTCGCACGGCCAGCAGACCGGAGAGATGCTGATCGGGCTCGACCCAGTGCTGCAGGATGCCGCTCCGGACTGGGTGCTGGTCTACGGCGATACCAACTCCACGCTGGCAGCCGCGATAAGCGCGGTCAAGATGCACCTTCCGCTCGCGCATCTCGAGGCGGGACTGCGTTCCCACAATCGCAGAATGCCCGAGGAGCACAACCGCGTACTGACCGATCACGCGGCCGATCTGCTCCTCTGTCCGACGGAGCTGGCCCACCACAACCTCATCGCTGAGGGCCTGGGCGACCAGTCCGTCGTGGTCGGTGATGTGATGACTGACATCTGCCTGAAGATCCTGGCTCGGGCCGATTCCGTCGCGCTCCCCGCTTCTGTGCCGGACTCCGGATTCCTGCTGAGCACCATCCACCGGGCCGAGAACACCGACGACCCCGCGCGCCTGGCGGCGATCGTCTCCGGCCTGCAACAACAACCGGAGCCGGTGGTGCTCACAGCCCATCCCCGGTTGCTCCGCAAGGCTGCCGAGGCGGGATACGAGTTGAATGCCGGCAATGTCACCGCGATCGAGCCACTGCCCTACCCCCAGATGGTCAAGGCACTTGCCGCGGCCTCGGGCGTCATCACCGATTCGGGAGGGCTGCAGAAGGAGGCCTACTTGGTGGGGACGCCTTGCACCACCTTGCGCACGGAGACGGAATGGCAGGAGACGGTGGCCGAGGGCTGGAACCAGCTCGACCCGCAGCTGGAACATCCCAAGACCTGGTCCTGGCAGGCCCAGGTCGATTCCGGCGCACCGAGAACCAGCTACGGGGAGGGCAGCGCCGCCGACCTGGTCGCGCGGGAACTGCTCAAGCGCGTTCCGTGAGGAACGGACCGCTGTCCGGGTCACGCCGCTGCAGGGTGGCAGAGACTTCGATAGGCTGAGCCACCGAGGAGTCTGACTATGCTCGACGGCGTCATGCTGATGTGGTGGATACTCACCATCCCTTCGTTCCTGTTCGTGACCATCGACATCTTCATCACCACGCCCGAGGCCACGGTGATGAAGTGGGCGTTCGTCATCCTCACCGCATTCACCGGCCCGGTGGGCGCCTTCTTCTACGTGCTGGGCTGCCGCGAACCCATCAAGGGCACCCACGAACAGTACGTCAGCGTCCGGTGGCGTCAGGTGCTCGGATCCACGATGCACTGCGCCGCCGGTGACGGGATCGGGATCATCGTCGGTGCCGCCATCGGCGCTGCGCTCACCCTGACCTTCTGGCCCGACTTCGCTCTGGAGTACATCCTCGGATTCTCCTTCGGCTGGGGCTATTTCCAGGCCTTCGCCATGCGAGATATGGCCGGCGGCGACTACATCAAGTCGCTGAAAATGACCTTTCTCCCGGAGTTCCTGTCCATGAACTGCCTGATGTCGGGCATGCTGCTGGTCTCCAAGTTCTGGATGCCTGCGGTGGAAGGTGCATCCGATCCTGCCCGCCCGCAATTCTGGTTCATCATGTCGATCTCCCTGGTCGCCGGTTTCGCTGCCGCCTACCCCATGAACTGGTGGATGGTCAGCAACCACATGAAGCACGGCATGATCACCGTCCTGGCCAAAGAACGCACTCCCGAGCCCGTCATGGCCGGTCCGCAGGACATGAGCTCAGCTGGGATGACGGACATGGACATGACCGGTGACGACATGGGCGCCCCCGCGGGCGGCGGCGACGAGATGGAGATGCCGAGCGCGCCCACGTCTCTGAAGGTATGGATGATCATCGTGAGCGTGGCCGTGCTGGCGATCACGCTCGCGATCATCTCAACGTATGCCCCGGGCGCCTGACAGCGCCTGCTTCAGCTCAGGGCTCGCACCACGGCGCTGGGCGAGGGCCGGTCGAGGATGCCCGCGAGCCACACGGAGGTGGCAACCAGTTGCTCAAGGTCAACGCCGGTCCGGACGCCGAGTCCGGTCAGCATCCAGACCAGATCCTCGGTGGCGAGGTTGCCGGTGGCGCTCTTCGCATAGGGACAACCCCCGAGGCCACCGGCGCTGGCGTCGATCGTGCGTACTCCGGCCTCCAGGCTGGCGTAGGTGTTCGACAGGGCCTGACCATAAGTGTTGTGGAAGTGCACACCGACGGCCTCGAGTGGTACCGAGCCTGACAGGTCTGCCAGCAGGCGCTGTACCTGCCCGGGTGTCGCCACCCCGATCGTGTCGCCGAGGCTCAGCTCCTCACAACCGACTGCGGTGAGCTCCTCACACACCGAGATCACGTCTCCGACGGCGACCTGTCCCTCCCAGGGATCGCCGAAACACATCGACACGTAGCCGCGCACCCGGGCTCCGGCGGCCCGCGCCGCGGCCACTGTTGGCTCGAAGCGCTCCATCTGCTGGCCCAGATCACAGTTCAGGTTCTTGCGCGCGAACGTCTGCGTGGCACTGGCGAACACCGCGACATCGGATGCACCGGCCTGCAGCGCCCGCTCCAGGCCATGGGTGTTGGGCACGAGCACCGGGTAGCGCGTCAAGGAGCTCCGTGTGATGCCGGCCATGACCTCGGCTGCGTCAGCCAGTTGCGGCACCCAGTCCGGACGCACGAACGAAGTCGCTTCCACAACCGGGAGACCCGCGGCCGCAAGCCGGTTGATCAGTTCGATCTTCGTGTCGGTCGCAATCGTCCCCGGCTCGTTCTGGAGACCATCGCGGGCTCCCACCTCCCAGATGGTCACCTCTGGCGGCAGACCGGGCTTCGCCACGACTTCGGGTAGCCCTGCGATCATCACTGCGCCCCTGACTGCTGGTCGGTCAGCAGCACCAGCTCCTGATCGAGTGCGACAGTATCGCCAGCACGGACGTGCACGGCTTCGACCCTTGCCGCCACCGGCGCCACCAGGGCGTGCTCCATCTTCATGGCCTCCACCGTCACCAGTGCATCCCCCTCAGCGACCTCATCGCCGGGTGCTACGCAGACCTCGATCACCGAACCGGGCATGGGGGAACGCACCGGACCGGCAGCACCGGCATCGGCACCGGCAGCTTCGGCGGCCAGGATGTCCATGTCTCGCAGCGCAACTGTGTGCCCGTCGCAGGCCAGCCAGATCCTGGCGTCGGACATCGCGTACTGGAACTCCCTGGTGATCCCGGCCATCGAAACGCTGATGCGAGCGCCCCGCTCGGCCACCGAGATCAGCTCCGGGCTCGCCCCGTCGATGACCAACGAGGCCGCGCGCGGAGGACCGCTGACCTCAGCCACGATTGTTCGCTGTGGCGCCTGGAACTGCCAGGTGGTCCAGCCGCGCCCGTTGAGCCGCCAGCCGTCACTCCTGGTCCACGGATCACGCCCCGCCTCGCCGCGGCCCGTCTCGACCAACGCCTGGCCCCGCGCCAGCAGCAGGACTCCGGCTGCCGCTGCAATGAAGTGGTCGCCCAGTTCGCTGTACTCGGCCCACTGCGGATGATCGTCCAAAAGGTGAGTGTGCAACCGGCCGGTCGTCACCTCGTCGCGGGTGAGCAGACCAGTGAGATAGTCCAGATTGGTGCGCACCCCCAGGTACGCGGTGCGTCGCAGCGCTGCCTCAAGCCGATGCAGTGCCTCCTGCCGGTCGCCGCCGTAGGTGATGATCTTCGCCAGCATCGGATCGTAGTCCGTGCCGACGACGTCCCCGGTGGCCACACCGGAGTCGACCCGGATCCCTTCGCCGCTGGGATCGTGGACCAGGGCCAGTCGTCCGGCGCTCGGCAGGAACCCCGCAGCCGGATCTTCGGCGTAGACGCGAGCCTCGATGGCGTGACCCTGCATGGTCACGTCCTGCTGAGTGAGGGGCAGCCGCGCGCCTCCCGCGATCAGGAGTTGCTGGGCCACCAGGTCCACACCTGTGACCAACTCGGTCACCGGGTGTTCGACCTGCAGGCGCGTGTTCATCTCAAGAAAATAGAAGTCGTCAGCATCGGCGCCGGACACGATGAACTCCACGGTGCCGGCTCCGACGTAGCCGCAACTGCGGGCAGCCGCCACCGCCGCGGCTCCCATCCGCTCCCGTCCCTCAGGGGTGAGGAAGGGTGAAGGGGCCTCCTCGATCACCTTCTGGTGCCTGCGCTGCAGACTGCATTCGCGTTCCCCGAGGTGGATCACATCGCCGTGCTGGTCGGCCAGGACCTGGATCTCGATGTGGCGTGGCCGTTCCACGAACCGCTCGACGAGCAGCCGGTCGTCCCCGAAGGCAGCCAGGGCCTCACGCCTGACAGACGCAAGCGCCCCGGACAACTCAGCCTCTTCCCGGATGACACGCATACCCTTGCCCCCGCCGCCCGCCGACGGCTTGAGGATGACCGGGCAGCCGATCTCCGAAACGGCTTCGACGATGGCAGCGTCCGACATGTCCTCGTCGTGGCGGCCCGGAACCACAGGGACGCCAGCAGCAGCGACCGTATTCTTGGCCGCGATCTTGTCCCCCATCATCTCTATCGCCCGGACGGGCGGTCCGATGAAGGTCACACCGGCCGCTGCGCAGGCCTCGGCGAACTCGGCGTTCTCGCTGAGGAAGCCATACCCGGGGTGGACGGCTTGAGCTCCGCAGCGCATGGCGGCGGCGATGACGTTGTCCACCGACAGATACGACTCAAGCGCAGGCGCAGGCCCGATCCGGACGGCCTCGTCGGCCTCACGGACATGCTTGGCACCGGCGTCGGCATCGCTGTACACGGCGATGGAGGTGATCCCGAGTTCCCGGAGCGTCCGGATCACACGCACAGCGATCTCACCCCGGTTGGCGATCAGCACCCGATCGAAGCTTCGCGTCATCGCCACCTCACATCCGGAAGACGCCCCGGCTGACCTCCGGGAGCGGGGCATTGGCACAGGCTCCCAGAGCCAAACCGATAACGGTTCGCGTGTCGAGGGGATCGATGACTCCGTCGTCCCACAGCCGGGCAGTCGCGTAGTAGGGGTTCCCGTGTTCCTCGTACTGCGCCCGGATCGGCGCGCGGAAGGTTTCCTCGTCCTCCTGTGACCACGTCTCTCCTTTGGCTTCAAGGTTCTCTCGGCGGACTGTCGCGAGCACCGACGCGGCCTGCTCCCCACCCATGACCGAGATACGCGCATTGGGCCACAGCCACATGAACCGCGGCGAGTACGAACGCCCGCACATCGAATAGTTGCCGGCGCCGAACGAGCCGCCCACCACCACGGTCAGCTTGGGAACCCGGGCGCAGGCGACCGCGGTGACCATCTTGGCGCCGTGCTTGGCGATCCCGCCCGCCTCGTAGTCACGCCCCACCATGAACCCACTGATGTTCTGCAGGAACAACAGCGGGATCCGGCGCTGATCACAGAGTTCGATGAAGTGCGCGCCCTTCTGCGCCGACTCCGAGAACAGGATGCCGTTGTTCGCGACGATGCCGACCGGATGCCCGTGGATCCAGGCGAACCCGGTGACCAGGGACTGCCCGTACTCCGCCTTGAACTCGGTGAACTCACTCGCGTCCACGATGCGGGCGATGACTTCGCGAACATCGTAGGGGGTGCGGTTGTCCGAGGGGATCACCGAGTACAGTTCGGTTTCCGATACGGCGGGGGGACGCGATTCCCTGCGCTGCCAGGGCGTTGGTGCCGGGGGCGGGAACGTTGCGGCGATCCGGCGCAGGATCTCCAGGGCGTGGGCATCGTTCTCGGCGAGATGGTCCGTCACCCCGGATACTCGGGAGTGGACCTCTCCCCCGCCGAGTTCCTCGGCGGTCACAATCTCGCCGGTGGCTGCACGCACGAGGGGCGGACCACCGAGGAAGATGGTGCCCTGGTTGCGGACGATGACCGCTTCGTCGCTCATCGCCGGCACGTATGCGCCGCCGGCGGTGCAGGACCCCATCACCGCCGCCACCTGCGGGACGTTGAGGGCCGAGAGCTGCGCCTGATTGTAGAAGATGCGGCCGAAGTGGTCGCGATCCGGAAAGACCTCGTCCTGCATCGGCAGGAACGCCCCGCCGGAGTCCACCAGCGCGATGCACGGCAACCGGTTCTCCCGGGCGATCTCCTGTGCGCGCAGGTGCTTCTTGACCGTCATCGGGTAGTAGGTGCCGCCCTTGACGGTGGCATCGTTGGCGATGATCATGCACAGTTGGCCGCTCACCCGACCGATCCCGGTGATGATACCGGCCGCGGGCGCGTCATCGTCGTACATACCGGTGGCTGCAAGCTGGCTCAGTTCGAGGAACGGCGAGCCGGGGTCGATGAGCTGCTCGACCCGCTCCCGGGGCAGCAGCTTGCCTCTTGCCTTGTGCTTCTCCCTGGCGCGCGGCGACCCGCCGAGGCGTACCGCCGCCAGTCGCTGCGAGAGCTCGTGCGCCAGCTCGGCATGATGGGCCCGGTTGGCGAGCGCCGCAGCAGACTCCGGATCCAGGCGACTGCTCAGCACGGCCGCATCCTGAATCACCTCGCCATCGTAGCCGGTCAGGACGGTCGGCGATCCACCGGGAAGATGCTGGCGCGCAGCTCAGTCCCCCTCGGCCGCCAGCCGAAGCGCACTGGCGACCGTCTCGTTCCAGACGTCCAGGCTCGTGTCGGGCAGGAACACATCGATGGCACGCTGACGTGCAGCTGCGCCGAGGCGCTCGGCGAAGTCCGGGTTCTCGAGCACCTCGACGACGGCGTGGCCGAACATCTCCAGATCGCGCGGGTCCGAGACCAGGATGCCGCTGACGTGATCATCGATCTGATCCACGATGCCGCCGACCGCCGAGGCGACGATCGGGCGGGCCTTGAACATCGCCTCGGTCACGGTCAGACCGAAGCCCTCGGCCAGACTCTTCTGCGTGACAACCGCAGCGTGGCGCTGGATCGCGTTCACGAGGGCGCCGTTCTGCTCGGGATCGTCCATCGGCAGGCTCACGAGATGAATCCGGTCGCGCACGTCGTGAGGCAGGGCGCGCCACTCCTCGGTGAGGGCATCGAGCACCTGCTGGCCCTCCGGATCGTCGGACACCGATGCGGTCGAGGGACCGACGAGCATCAGGTGGGCATCGCTGCGGTCGGCGATGTGTTCGATGAAGCCGTGCATCACCCCCGCCATGTCCTTGAGCGGATCCCAGCGGGAGACCTGCACGATCAGCGGCACATCCATGGTCGGGGCCTCACCGGAGCGGACGATCTCCGCCTTCATGGTGAAGGGGGCGGTGCTCCCGTCCGACCGCACGAACGACGCGGATCCGAAGCCACCGTCCTTGATGATGCCGGCGCCGGACAGCGCACCCAGGATGTCCGATTCCGAGAGATCCTGGTTCTTGGGCGCCAACGGATCGATGGATGGTTTGATGACCCGCAACTTGTCCGGTGGCACCCAGTCCGGCGCATAGGACGCGCGGGTGAAGACGTACTCGTCGACGTTCCCTTCCAGGAACGTCCGCAGGAAACCCCATGCCTCGTCGGTGTACTCGTTGTCCTTGTCCACGCCGACGTGACAGCGCCAGACCACAGCGATGCCCCGCTCCTTGAGCATGGGCGCCAGCGGTGCGGGCTGGGGATCGTGCAGGATGACGACATCCCCCGGGGAGACCTTCTGCAGCAGTTCCGGGGCGTTGCGTGCGACCACCCCGCTCATGAGTCCTTGCTCCACCGTGGTCAATTCGCCATTGTCGCCCTTGTTCCCGTGGAGACGGTGATGCAGCCGCTTGGTCAGGGTGAAGAAGACGGGGTCGCCCTCGACGACGAACCACCGGGTGGGAACGCCGGTTCCGAGCGTCAGCGGCAGCAGTACATGCAGCATCTCGGCGACCCCGCCGCCCTTGTCGGTTGAGTTGACATTGATGATGTTCTTGCCCTCGAACATCTCCCGCATCCGTGGCGCGATCTCGTCGGCCAGGCGCTGGATCCTGTCCTGCGGAATGACTTCGGCCAACTGTTCCAGTGACCGTGGTTGCAGCGGAACCTCGAACATGCTACCCCTTCTGTCCCTTTAGGCCGGGCTTCGTGATCTTGATCAGGACACGTGCTGGCCCAACTGCCATCATTCCGCACGAAGCAGTCATTTTCAGCGAGGACGCCCGATGAGCGCACTGACGACAGCACTCAGTGCTGCGGTGATGGCGCAGGACGCACCCAACGAAGAGGCCGCCCTGCTCGATATGCAGTGGGTCGACTACGCAATGTTGATCATCTACTTCATCTTCGTGATCGGGATCGGGTGGATCGTTCGCCGCTCCATCAAGAACTCCAAGGACTTCTTCCAGGCCGGACGTTCGCTACCCGCATGGATCGCTGGCCTCGCCTTCATCAGCGCCAACCTCGGGGCACTCGAGATCCTGGGATTCGCGGCCAACGGTGCCCAGTTCGGCTTCGCCTCGGTGCACTACTACTGGATCGGTGCCATACCGGCGATGGTGTTCCTCGGCGTCATCATGATGCCCTTCTACTACGGGTCGAAGCTCAAGTCCGTTCCCGAATACCTGCGACGCCGGTACAACAAGCCAACACATCTGGTGAACGCCGGCAGCTTCGCGATCTCGACCGTCCTGATCGCCGGGGTCAATCTCTACTCGCTGGCCATCGTGCTGCGTGCGCTGCTGGGCTGGGGTCTGGTACACGCCATCATCGTGGCGGCCATTCTGGTGCTGCTGTACATACTTGCGGGCGGTCTCATGGGGGCCATGTACAACGAGGTCCTGCAGTTCTTCGTGATCATCGCGGGACTGATCCCGCTGACGATCGTCGGGATCATCGCGATCGGCGGCCCCGTGGAACTCATGGACCGGCTCGCCGATTATCCCGCCTACTGGTACGACCCGTGGTCCGGCACCGGGATCGCAACGAGCGGGGAGGCGGCCAACCCCATCGGCGACTGGGTGGGGATCATCCTCGGTCAGGCCTTCATCCTGTCGTTCGGGTACTGGACCACGAACTTCGCCGAGGTGCAGCGCGCCATGAGCGCGAAGAACCTCAACAGTGCTCGGCGGGCGCCGATCATCGGCGCCTACCCCAAGATCTTCATCCCGTTCATCGTGCTCCTGCCCGGCATCATCGCGGCTCTGCTGTTCCCTGAACTGGGGAAGGACCCGAGCGACGAGAGCATGACCTATACGAACGCGATCCCGCTGCTCATCGCGGATCTGCTTCCGACCGGCGTGCTCGGCGTTGCGGTGACTGGACTCGTCGCCGCGTTCATGGCCGGCATGGCGGCCAACGTGAGCAGCTTCAACACCGTCGTGACCTACGACATCTGGCAGGCCTACGTCCGCCGGAACCGTGGGGACCACTACTACCTGCGGCTGGGGCGATGGCTCACGGTCATCGGGGTGCTCATCGGGATCGGTACCGCGTTCATCGCCGCGCAGTACAACAACATCAACGAGTACCTTCAGACGCTGTTCTCATTCTTCCAGGCACCAGTCTTCGTCACGTTCATCCTCGGGATGTTCTGGAAGCGCACCACTGCCTGGGGTGGATTCTGGGGCATGCTTTCCGGGATCATCTCGGCCGGTGGCATCTGGGTCTTCGCAACCGTCTACGACGAGTTCTTCCGGTCATCCTTCGCCCAGGCGATGTGGATGGGGATCGTGGCAGGCGCTGTGGACCTCGTCGTCACCGTTGCTGTCAGCAAACGTACCGAACCGAAACCCGATACAGAGCTGGTCGGACTCGTCAAAGGCCTCGGAGTCGCCACAGAGACCCGGACCGAGCAGACCGTCTGGATCAAACGTCCGGCAGTCCTGGGCACCGGGGCGATCACTCTGGCCATGGCGATGTATCTGATCTTCATCTTCTGGAGTCCCTCATGAGCGAGCAGCAGAGAGTGACGTTCAACGACCGGCTGCTGGATCTGCGGTTCCTCATCGCCTGCCTGTTCACCATCTTCGGCGTGATGGTCACCATCACGGGCCTGCGGGCCACCCCGGAGGACATCGAGAAGGCGGCCGGGGTCAACATCAGCCTTTGGACGGGGATCGGCCTGCTGCTGCTCGCGGGTTCCTTCTGGCTCTGGGTCCTGCTCAGTCCGCCGCAGCCCGCGACAAGCTCGGCCGACCTTGAGGAGGCGGCCGAGCACGAGGATCCCTGGCCCAGCGAGTAGCGACTCACCCGGCGGAACCGCTCCATCCTGGGCGCGGGACGACGCGGAACGCCGGTTCGCCACCTCTGCGTGATCGCTCGACTACGATCGGGGGGTGGTGTCCATCCTGTATCTCCACGGCGTGGGTGACGACGGAACCAGCCGTGACTGGGTCGACGCGCTGGGACTGCCAGCGGCGACGAGGATCAGTGCACCTGACTTCTCCGACCTGCTCGAGAGCGAGCCGCAGCGCTGGCGGGCGGTCGGCGCAGCAGCACTGACGCACCGCAGTATCACAGAGGCCACCCGACGGCGCTACCGTGCCCAGCAGACACGGATGTTCGCGATCCTGGCGGAGGCTCGAGCCGGCTCGGTCAGCGCCCGCGGAGGCGTCGGACGCGTGCCGAAGGTGCTGGACAGCGTCGGTGAACAACTGGTGGTGAGGGTCTTCTCGCGGCGACTGGCCAACTTCTTCAGCGACGAAGGTCGCCGGGTAGCCATCCGGGAACGAGTGCTGGCAGGTCTGGCGGGACACACCAGGGTGATCATTGTCGGGCATTCCCTCGGTGCCGTCGTGGCCCTCGACCTGATCCAGCACCTGCCTGCGGACGTGGACGTCCCGCTCCTGATCACGGCTGCCTCTCCCCTGGCACGCGACCGGATCCCCTGGACGCTCTTCGACCTGCGGTATCACTTCCCCTACGAGCAGGTGCATGGCTGGCTGAACGTGTTCAACACCGGGGACGTCGTGACCCGCGGCGAACCGATCGGGGCAAGGTTCCCCCAGGCCGTGGATGTGAGCGTCCACGGAAGCCTGGGCGACCACAACCTTCGAACCTGTCTGGCGGAGCCGGGAGTGGCCGACCTGGTCCGGCTCGCCGTGCAGCCTCCCGACCAACCGACAGACGGTGATGAGTCACCGGAGCTCAGCACGGATCAGGCACTCTACCTGCTGCTCGTACAACTCACGCTGCGGATCCTGGAGGAGCTCCCCACCGCATCAGCGACCCCGCACGACTGGCTCAGGGCAGAGGCGGCCCGCAGCCTCATCCTGACCGAACAGGCCATGGAGCTCGGCGTGCGGGCCGCCGACCCTGCGACTGACCACGAGGAGACGCTGCGCCGGGGACTACGGGAATCGGACATTCCCGCAATCCTGGTTGCACTCTCGCAGGGAGATCCCTTCTCGTCATTCTCCGTGCATGTACCGGCCGCGGTGGTCCGGCGCGCCCGCGAGCGGGTCGCGGCGGAACTGGACCTTCCTGAACAGTGGTTGGTCATCGCACGTCGCAGCCTGAGTGAGGCCTCGGCAGTGGTAGCGCCACGCCAGGCGAGCCGCGGCTGGCCTGGCTCGAGCCGGGAACGGGTTCACCGCGCGGCCGACTCCCTCGAGCTCGACCTGACCGGAGTCATCCAACAGATGCTGGCGCGGGCCAGAACCGCAGACCTGTTGGGCATGCCGGGTGCGGGCGACGCCGAACGGGCCAACCTCACCAGACTGATGCAGGAGCTGACGACCGTTCCCCTGCCTTCCGGGACAAGCATCGCCAATAGACTCGAGCCGGTGGCGAACGGACTGACGTGGCTGGCCCGGCACGGCCTGGGTCTCGGTCCGACGGGCGGCACGAGACCTGAGTCCAGCGCCCAGCCCAGCGCGTAGCGTCACGGATTGATCACAGCGGCAGTTCACCGGCAGCGAGCCCGCCACCGACGGGGGACAATGTCAGCGCACGAAGGAGAAGTCGATGAAACGACGTATGCATCCGGTTCGGCTCGGACTGGCGGTCGGGCTGCCCATCGGCGTGCTGATGGCACTGGTGGTCGAGTTCGCCAGCATTTCGCAACCGGGCCTCGCCAGTCTTCAGGACGCGCTGCTGGCATTCGTCCTCGGGGTGCTCATCTTCGGCGGGTTCGCAGGCTTCGTCCAGTGGCTGCTCATCGAACGTCACCGGGTCCCGGATGCCGATCCGGGCTGGTACGACTCACCCGAGGACGACGCGACGCAGTGGTACTGGGACGGTCACCAATGGACCGATCAGACCCGGGCAGCACCTGACCACCAGAATCAGCACCGCTGAGCCATTCGCTCCGGGATGGCGGGGCGGGCCACGAAATCCGGTCAGGCGGGTTCAGGGACCTCTGTGAGATCGATCTCGCTGGGTGTCCTGCGCCGCACGACCGGGCCGGACGCCAGTGCATCCCTGAACACCCTCGGATCCCAGACGGAGGCAGGGGTGGAAGCGATGAAGTTGTGGATCACGGTGGCGAATCGCTGGGGATCGTCCTCGTGGGGCATGTGGCCGCAGTCCTCGAAGATCTCCAGCCTTGCCCCCGGGATCAGCTCCTTGGCCGAGTATGCGTGCCGGACCGGGATGACCAGGTCCTTGGCGCCCCACACCACCAGCGCCGGCATGTACTCGGCCAGGTAGCCGCGATCCAGCATGGTGATGACCTGACCGCGCCAGTCAACGACAGCTCGCAGCACGTGCCGGAAGGCTGCCCTCGCCTTGGGGTCCGCGAACTCCTCGTACACGTCGGCGAGGCCGCCGAGGTCCTGCGTCAGAGGCAGACGGGTGGCGTGCAGGCGTCGTAGCGTCGGGATCATCCGCCGCCGAACTGAAGGTCGCGAGATCGCCGCCACGAACGGTCCGGTCCCGGGGACCGCCAGGAGTCGCAGCCCGGGGTTCACGCTGCGACCGAGCCCTCCACTGTCAACGAGTACGAACCGTTCCACCAGATGCGGGTACTGATACGCGAACTGCATGGCGACTCCGCCGCCGAAGCTGTGACCCACGACCGTCACCCGCGGAATCCCCAGCAGCGCCAGCAGATCTCGCATGCCGTTGGCGTAGCCACCGAGGGTGTAGTCCGCCCGCGGCTTGTCACTGGCACCATGACCGAGCAGATCCGGAGCGATCACCGTGTGATTGCGCGCCAGCAGAGGGATGACGTCAGCCCAGGAGTTGTGGCTCATGCCGATGCCGTGCAGCAACAGGACGGCGGGGCCCTTGCCGGTCTTCACGAAGGCCCGGTCATAGCCATGGATTCGCAGGTACTGGACCTCCAGATCAGCGAACCCTGCCATGATCACCTCCTGAGGATGTCCTGATTGTAGCTGAGCGCGACGTTGAGTGATCACTACGGCAAAGGTGAACATTCCCACAGGTTCCCGGGCCCTGCACCCCGCGTAGACCGTCGGTCACCGCCCAAGCACTCATCGCGAACAGATATCTGAACATAACGGACGAATAACATGCCTTCGCCTCAAGATTGTGGCTCGATAGCGTCGAAAGGCGCTTTGAGGAGTGGAATGACACCGAGATTCGTGATCCTTTCGCTGGTGGGCCTGCTCGCGGTCCCCGGCTGGCTCATCAGCGCACCCACGGAGGCCGTCGCAGTGGAGCCCGCGATTCATAGCGCCCCCACCGCCAGTTCGTCCAGCGCGCAACTCCTGCCACGGGACGAGGCCCGCACCCGCCCGGTGCTGCGTCGAGGTTCACGTGGACCGTGGGTGAGCGCGGTCCAGACTGCCCTCAGCGTCCCGGTGAACGGCCGTTTCAACCGGCCCACCGGGAGGGCGGTGAAGAGGTTCCGCCGCTCAGTCGGTCTCACACCCAGGATGAAGGTGAACCGCAAGACCTGGCGCTACCTCGGCTACCGAGTCGTGCCACCGGCACAGCCACCGTCGCAGACACCAGCGGCACCCGCTCCGGCGAGCGATCGAGGGGACTGGCCGGAGCTGCGGCGTGGTCACGTCTCTGAATGGGTGCGGGCGCTACAGGCGGCACTGGCGATCGACGCCGACGGTGTCTTCGGGCCCGGGACGCAGGCAGCAGTGGAGGATTTCCAACGCGCCTCGGGATTGCCGGTGAGCGGAGTCGTTGACACTGCCACCTGGCAGGCCCTTGGCGATCGGGTGACGGCTCCCGCCGTCGACCCGACGACGAGTGAGGCCGCCCGCAGCTCAGCCAGTCATCGTGCCACGATTCCGGTCGCGGACTTCGTGGGGTCCTGGACTGCCCGAATGGTCGTGGACCGTGAGTCGGGCGGCAACTGCGCCATCACGAACCCCAACGGCCGCTACATGGGCAAGTGGCAGATGAGCCAGACGTTCTGGGAGCACTACGGTGGCGCCGAGTTCGCCGCCGCCCCGCACCGGGCGACATGCGAGCAGCAGGACATCGTGGCCTATCGGGGCTGGGTCGCCGAATGGTGGAGTCCCTGGCCCACCGCGATCCCCTGACGGCGCGGAGATCGCTCTTGCCCGTTTGTCCTGACGAGGCGGGTTCACGCTACACTCGACAGTGGTCTTTCCCGCGTAGCTCAATGGCAGAGCATCCGGCTGTTAACCGGTGTGTTGTTGGTTCGAATCCAACCGCGGGAGCTTCGGGACAGCCTTGGCAGGCGCCATGTGCTCCCTGCCCCAGAGTCTCAACGCCCGGCACCGATCGCCCCAGAGGCGGGCATCGTCGAGTCGACTTCGTCGGTACGGTCTCGGAAGACCCATTGGCGCATGATGAGGAAGTTGACTGGTGTCATCAGCACGACGAGTACGAGCTTGGCGGTCACCGCACCCCACCCCGAGGCTGTGAGCACGGCCAGTCCGACGAAGACGATGCCGGTGTTCGCCAGTACGAGCAGCACATAGCGAAGCAGCTGACTCCCAGCACCGGCACCAGCTGAGTCGTACGTCCAGGAACGGTTCACGAAGAAGTTGACGCAGAACGCCGCCGCATAGGCGAGTACTCCGGCGACCGGGGCCCAGAGGCCGATCAGACCCACCAGCACGAGGTAGGTGGTGAAGTCCGTGGAGAAGCTGAGCACTCCCGTGGTCAGGAACCTGATGAACGCACCCATCAGTCCGGCGACTCCTGGATGTCCAGCACAAGCGCCTGCGTGAGCAGCACGAAACCGCACAGGAATGGCAGCACCGCCAGGACCGTGGTGCCGGCCGTTGGTGAAGTTCCGGTGAAGGCGGCAGCGCTCGCCCACAGTCCCACCGCCATCCCTGCTCCGGTCAGGAACAGTCCCGCCCCGAAGAGCAACGCAATCGGGGAGAAGGACCAGAGCATGTACTTGAGCCACATCCGGCGCCAGAAGCCCCGGAAGAAGCAGACGGACAGCCGCAATGCCGTTGAGGGAACAGCCAGGGTGGACGTTTCGGCGCCATAGCGGCTGGGGATCCGGACATCCTTGGCCCTCACACCCGCGATGCTGAGCCACACCAGCAGGTCGTTCTCGAAGTCGTAGCGCTTCGAGACCCGGTCCAGTGGCACCTGTGCCAGGGATTCCGCAGTGACGGCAGTGTAGCCGTTCTGAGGATCGGCGATGTGCCAGTAGCCGCTGGCCGCCTTGTTGAGGAAGGTGAGCGCCATGTTGCCCATGACCCGCAGTCGGGGCATGCCGTTGAGACTCTCCCGGCTGTAGAAGCGGTTCCCCTTGGTGAAGCCGTAGCCATCCGTGACGATCGGCTCCAGCAGATCAGGCAGGTAGATGGGGTCCATCTGATTGTCGCCGGCCAGCACTACCATGATCTCGGCACCGGCCTGGATGGCGGCACGGTGACCGGCGATGACGGCTCCACCCACACCCTGGTTCTCCGGAAGTGCCACGATCTGTAGCCGGGGGTCGCGGGACTCCTGCATACAGGCAAGCGTCGTGTCAGTCGAGCAGTCATCGACGGCCACGATGACGTCAATGAGATCGGGCATGTCCGCCAGCGTCTTCCCGATCAGCAACTCCTCGTTGTAGGCGGGAACCACGGCTGCGATCCTGCGGCCCTTGTACATCGGCCTCACCTCCCAGACCAGCTTATCCGCGCACTCCGGCGATGGTGACGATTCACCCGACGTGGGCTGCGGATGCTTCTCAGACTGCGTTGAGCGGCACGTCACCGACGGGGATCAGCCTGCGACCGGCTGCAGAGCGCCGGCCTTGCGTCCGGACATCTCGTCGAGCGATTTGCCCGCCGGTTCGATCTGGAACACCAGCGTGACGATGAATCCGACGACGCAGATGAGCGCCAGGCCCCCCAGCAGCATCCATTCGTCGACGTGATCGAGCAGGATCGGGAAGAAGAAGACGCCGAGCGCAGCACCCAGCTTCGCCATCCCGGCCGCGAATCCATGCCCTGTTGCCCGAATGTGTGACGGGAAGATCTCGGCAGGTAAGGCGTAGGTGGTCGCGTTCGGCCCGGCGTTCATGAAGAAGTTGAAGACCGCGAATGCAATGAACACCAGGGGGATGTGCGCCCCGCCGCCTCCGGGCAGTGCGCTCACGATCGCGAGGAGAGCGAGCCCGACCGCCATCATCACGAAGCCCCCGAGTTGCAGCCGGACGCGCCCGATACGGTCGATGAAGAAGATGGCAGCGATGAAGCCGAGGACGAGGAAGACGTCGAGCAGAGCGCTGCCCTCCACCGCTGCACGATCCTGGGCGATGTACCCCGCGTCACTCCCTGCGAGATGCATCGCTGCCAGCAGTGTGGGTGTGAAGATTCCCACCCCGTAGACGGCGATGTCCATCAGGAACCACGGCACGGCGGTGAAGATCGTGCGCCGGATCATGTCTGGTCTGAACAGTGCTGGCTGGAAGAGGGATCTGGGCCCCTGAGGGGCCTGATCGGGCTTCCTCCTGTCCTTGGCGGTCAGCTCGATATCATCACGGCCGGTGATCTGGGAGGCCACTGCGATCGCCTCCGCCTCTGCACCGTTCTGCGCCAGCCATCGCGGACTCTCGGGGATCACCCGGCGCAGGAATACGATCAGCAACGCGGGTATGGCGCCGAATCCGAGCATCCAGCGCCACGACCCGTCGCTGGGCAGCAGGGTGAGCGCCAGGACCCCGATGAGCGCGCCGAGCAACATTCCCACGGCCTGCAGCGCGAATGCGGAGACCAGCCAGCGTCCCCGGTTCTTGATCGGCAGTATCTCGGCCAGGAACGAGGCAGCGATCGGATAGTCCAGTCCGATGGCGATGCCCACCAGGAAGCGCATCACGATGAGGGAGTAGACGTCCCAGGCGAACATGCATGCGATCGAGAAGACCACGAACATGATGAGGTCCCACTTGAAGATCCGGCGTCTGCCCAAGCGATCGCCCAGAGGACCGAGGAATGCCGCCCCGATGAAGGCGCCCAGGATGGCCGCGGTCGAGACCAGCCCCAGCTGCCAGGCGCTTGCCGAGAACTCGTCCTCCACGAGCGGATTCGCCGCCCCGATGATGAAGAAGTCGTACCCGTCGAGCATGATTCCCAGGCCGCCCAGCCACCAGTAGCGCAGATGCCACTTTCCCCAACGGGCATTGTCGAGTGCGTTGCCCATGGAGACTCTCGCTGCCGACATGGTTCCACGGTGTCAAGGGCACCGTGATCCACGCCATCCCCGGGACATGCGTTCACGCAACGTTCACCTGCCGGCCCGAGTCTGGACGCAGCGGGCGGGGAAGCCCCTGCGGCAACGGCTTCGATCAGGTCGGTACTTGGTCATCGGGCCGCAATGGGTGATGCTGGTGTCATGGTCACCGGAACCGGTCAGGCGAAGCGTTCCTCATGTCCGCAGTGCGACGCGCGGGTCAGCGGTACAGCCGTGCACTGCCCGAACTGCGGCGAGACTCTGTCCCCGAGCACCCGCGCGGCCCGCAGGCGGCCCGCCACAGAAGAGTCCCCCATCCAGCAGGTGGGTGAGCTGCTCGGAACCGTGGGCTTCCTGCTTGCGGGCGGCAGTGTGGTGCTGTTCCTGGTGTCAAGCTTCACTCCCAGCATGGTGTCGGTGGTACTCGGCTGCCTCAGCCTCATCCTCGTCGGGGCCGCCCTCGGAATGAGCCGTGCCGCGCTCGGTCACCAGAGCGCTGAGCCTCTCAGCGTCAAATGGCACGCGATAGCCGGGCTCGTGCTGGGGATATTCGCAGCGGTGCTCTGGGTTGTGTACGTGGTGGCGCTGGTGCTGCTGCCTACGGGAGACTCAGTCGTCGGGCCTGTTCCGTTCCTGGTCACGGGACTGATCAGCGTTCCATTGGCGGTCGGCGTGCATCGCTGGGCCGAACGATCGGGGGCCGCAGCCGCGAAACGCCGGGGATTGGCGCGATCCGGGGGCTGAGCCGCTCGCCAGGGTGTCCGGGTGCGCGAGTCCCGGGCTATCGGTCCCTTCTCGGCACGCCTGCGATCCCATCGGAGATCCGGGCAATGTCAGAGACGGGCACATCCAGGCCCCGATCCTTGCAGACGTAGTAGCCGATGTAGTTGAGGACGTCGACACCGTCGATCGTGGCCAGGCCTCGGTCCGCTGCCGCTTCGATGAACGGGGTGTTACGCGGGCCGGTGACCATGTCGAGGGCAAGCATGCCGGCGGAGAAGGTGTCCCAGTCGAGCGCCAGTGCCACAAGTTGGGGAGCAGCACCGGCAGAGGTGGCATTGATCACGATGTCCACGCCATCCGGACATGCCAGATCGCCCTGCCAGTGGAGATACTCCATAGGGACTTCTCCAGCATCAGCCAGCATCCGCGCGACCGGCTCACCCTGTTCGGGCCGACGCGCGGCGACCACCAGTCGTCGGACTCCGGCGGCGGCGAGACCTGCGCCGACCCCCCTCGCGGCACCCCCGGCGCCCAGCAGGAGGACCGAAGCCCCTGCTACTGGCTGCCGCTCTTCAATGGCAGCGACCACGGCGGAGGCGTCGTTCTGGTGTCCCACCGACTCGCCGTCCTCGAAGGTCACATAGTTGACGGCCCCGATCCGCGAGGCATCGGGGTCGATCCGGTCCAGATGCGCAATCACGACCTCCTTGTAGGGGACCGTGATGCCGAGTCCCGCGAAGCCCATGGCACTGGCACCGGCCAGCACCTGTGGCAGCTTGCCCGGGTCCGTCAGCAGCACCTTGGCGAAATACATCGGGACCTCGTGCTGGGTGAAGACGGCGTTGAAGAGCTGGTCGATGGGATTCTCAGCCACTGGGTCACCCACCATCGCCATGAGGGAGATCGGGTCCGGCAGCGCAGCAGTCATGCAGAAGAGCGTAGTGGGCACGATGCCCTTCGCCACCCCACGCCCTGCCGGGTCATGCGAATGGCGCACTGCAGCCTCCGGAAGTCAGGCCGCGTCGTCTCGGATCAGCCGGAATGGATGTAAAGCATCAGCCGAAACAGATGTAAAGCATCAGCCGAACATGAAAGGGTGGCACACAGCACAGTAGGCGAAGCAATTCACGTGGGTTGGTGGGGCGACTGGGGCTCGAACCCAGGACCGGCGGATTATGAGTCCGCTGCTCTAACCGACTGAGCTATCGCCCCGCTCAGTACAGGATAGCCTCGCCTTGCCGAACCGGGTCCCGACGTGGCGTTGTGGCCAGGCTCAGACCCCGAGCCTGGCGCGCAGGTCATTCAGGGCCTGCTCCGCAGCCGTGCGGGCAGCCTCATCGGTGGGGTCGATCCCGTCCCCCATGATGATCCGCCACACGAGCCGGTTGTCATCGGAGTGCCGACGCGCGACGATCCGGGCAGTGCCCGGCCCGACATCGGCCTCCTCGTTGACGATGATCGAAGACGTGATCCGTTCGCGGGTCACGCTGGGCAGGTCCGAGCGATGATCCACCGGGATCACAACCGAATGCTGACCCTGTTCGAGTCTCACATCGAGTTCGAGTTCCGGCGGTTCCCAGCGTGCATTGTCGATCTGGTCCCAGCGCAACCGCCACAGCACCTCGGGCGAATCCTGCGCCTCGACCCTGCTCAGGGCCCGGTCGGTGGCCACCACGAACGCCGTCCTGCCGCTGGCTGCCACGGCCATCACACTCTCACCCTGTGCCATCGGGACTGCGGCCTTCACCGCCGCCGGTACTCGCGCAGGCCTCACGAAACGCAATCGCACCGCTCACTCCTCTCCGGCCCAATGTCCCCGTAGTGAACGGCGGTAGTTCTCCAGCTCCATGAGGTCCGCCAGCACGTTCACTTCCTCCTGCCCCGAGACCCCCTGAGCCAGCACTGCGCGCAGCTCGCCGGCTTCCCGCTCAGCCTGACGATCGAGGAGGCGCGCGATGACCCCGACCGCGTACGCCTCATCCACCCGTTGCACTGGCAGCGGCTCCACCGCCAGGGCTCTGATCAGCTGGCGAACCTCGTCGTCAGGCGCAGCCTGCAGGACCTCGGAGATCCGCATCCGCTCCTCGAGGTCCGCCGGCACTGCGGAGACGGTCTCGAAGACCCGGCGCCCCATGGGTGAGACGAATGCTGCCACGGTGACGTTTGGCCACCAGTCCGAGACCAGTTGGGGCACCTGGATCATCACTCGCAGGGCCTCACGCTCCAGGGGCGCCTCGGGAGCCCTGCCGGATCTCGCGGGACTGCGAGGTTGCTGGGCGCCGGAGAGCTGTGACTGCAACTGCTGTGGGTCCACGCCGAGCCAGCCGGCCACCTCACGCGCGTACTCCGAGGCGAGGATCGGATCCTTCACATCGTTGAGCAGGGGCAGGGTGGCACTGGCCGCCCGCGCGCGCCCGGCCGGGTTGCTCAGGTCGTACTTGTCGATCTCGGTTCTCAGCACGAATTCGAGCAGGGGGCGACGCGCCGCGATCAGTTCCCGCAGTGCATCATCGCCCTCCTTGAGCCTCAGGTCACACGGGTCCAGCCCGGAAGGCTCCACGCAGACGTACGGAACCCCCTCGAAACTCTCGTGCTCTGCATAGGCACGGATCGCGGCACGCTGACCCGCCTCGTCGCCATCGAAAGTGAAGATGATCTGGCTGGCCGGGTCGTCGAGCAGTACTCGTCGAAGTACGCTCACGTGACCGGCGCCGAACGCCGTGCCGCACGTTGCCACGGCGTTCGTGATCCCGGCGACATGACAGGCCATCACATCGGTGTACCCCTCGACCACCACCACTTGCTGACTGGTCGCGATCTCCTTCTTCGCCTCGTGCAGCCCGTAGAGGATCTGACTCTTCCGGTAGAGCTCGGTCTCCGGCGTGTTCAGGTACTTGGCTCCCTTGTCGCCGAGCCGGCGACCGCCGAAGCCCACGACATCACCGGAGACATCAGTGATGGGCCACATGACGCGTTCGCGGAACCGGTCATACAACCCGTGGTCACCCTGAGCCACCAGTCCTGCATCGAGGATGTCCTTGGCCGAGAAGCCCTCAGCGCGCAGATGTCGCAGCAGGCCGGTACGGGGAGCGTAGCCGACGTTGAACCGACGCCAGTCCGGCTCAGTGAAGCCCTTGTCGGTCAGCAGCGCCCGAGCAGCGCCGGCCTCGCCCGACTGCAGTCGTTCGGTGAAGAAATCGGATGCCGCACGGTTCACCGCGACGAGCCGGGCACGGCCCGCCCGGCGCTGATCACCGGGTGAACCCCCTTCGTATCGCAGGGTCACGCCGGCGGCACCGGCCAGCTTCTCGACTGCCTCGACGAATGACAGGTGATCGTGCTGCATCAGGAAATCGATGGCGTCTCCGCCCGCCCCACAGCCGAAGCAGTAGTAGAGGCCCTTGGCCGGTGTGACGTGGAAGCTGGGAGTGCGCTCATCGTGGAAGGGGCAGAGCCCCTTGAGGGAGCCATGCCCGGCCTGCCGCAGCGTGATGTGTTCGGAGATGACGTCGGCGATCTGAGCACGCTCCCGCACCTGCTCGACGTCGGAACTCCTGATACGACCGGCCATGGCCTGAATTCTACTTCTGATGCGGAGTAAAGTGTGTTCCAATGTTGCATGGCTCGAACCCTGCTCGACCCCTCCGTGGTGATTGTGGACTCCTTCGACCGAAGTAAGCTGCGCGCGGACACACCGGGTTGTGATCATCGTGTGCACCTCAACAACGCCGGCAGTGCCCCATCCCCCTCGGTCGTCACCGAGGCGATCATCGAGCATCTCCGGCTCGAGGAGGCTGTCGGAGGCTACGAGGCCGCGCAAGCGCGTACCGAGCAGATCGCGACCGGACGCGCCGGGGTGGCCCGGCTGGTCAACGCCGACGCCGACGACATCGCCTTCATGGAATCCTCGACGGTCGCGTTGCACCGGATCCTGTCAACGCTGCCCATCCGGCGGGGCGATCGCGTCCTGGTGGCGGCCTCGGAGTACGGATCGACCATCCTGCCACTGCTGCAGCTCACCCGCAGGCTGGGGGTGCGCCTCGACATCATCCCCGACGGGGAGGATGGCAGCCTGGATGCCTCGAGCCTGGATCGTCTGCTCGACGACGACGTGCGAGCCGTCTTCGCCGTCCAGTGCCCCAGCCACAACGGACTGGTCAACGATGTGACCGCCCTCGGTCGGCGGCTGCGCGACCTGGGTTCGCATGCGTGGTACGTCGTGGATGCCTGCCAGTCTGTGGGGCAGGTACCTGTGGATGTCGGCGAGATCGGGGCGGACTTCCTCTACGCGTCGGGACGCAAGTTCCTGCGCGGACCGCGAGGCACCGGTTTCCTGTATGTCGCACCTCGTGCCATGGCTGGACTCGACGGCTTCCCCACGGATGTGCATGGCGGTGAGTGGACGAACAGCGACAGCTTCCAGCTGGCCGACACCGCGATCCGCTTCGAGAACTTCGAGCGGTCCTACGCCAACTTCATGGGCCTCTTCCGGGCGGTCGACTACCTGCAGGAAACCGACCAACATGGGGTCTTCGCGGCGATCCAGCGCAACGCGGAGTTCCTCCGGTGCAGGATCGGTGCCACGCCCGGCTATCAGGTGCTCGACCGGGGCGCCCATCGCAGTGGCATCGTCACCTTCGTGCATACGCGCCTGACGGCCGCGGATGTGGTCGGCGCCCTCGCCGCCGCGTCGGTGACCGCATCAGTCGTGCGACCTGGGATCAACCCCGTGGACCTCGACGGACGTTCGACCGTACGACTCAGCCCGCACGCCTTCAACGATGAATCGGATCTCAATCTCGCGCTGAGGACGCTCAGCGAGCTCTCGTGACCGACAGGACGCCCTCGCCGCAGCGGTCATGACACAGCAGTCACACGCTCAGCCAGGACTTGCCCGTGGCTGCTTCGGCCCAGTCGCGCAGACCTCGGTCGGTGAGGCTGGCGATCTGATCAACGATCAGCCGGGTGCGAGCAGAGTCATCATCGACCAGGGCCCAGGCCGGTCGTAGCCAGGGTTCGAGCAGTTCCTCGCCCGTGGCACGCAGGTGGTGGAACACGGTCCTGATCATGTCCGCCTGAGCCTCGTACTGCGGATCGGTACCCGGCCGGCTCATGACGTAGTGCGCGGACACGGCTTTGAGCACCGCTACCTCCGCCCGGATGTCGTCGGGCACCTCGAGCGCTGCGGCGTACCGCCTGAGTGGCCTCTCACCCCATACCTCGCGCGTGGATCGGTAGGCCGACGTGCAGAACCTCCCGATCAGCACACTGGTCAGTTCCTTGACCAGCGCAAGGCCGCGCATGGAGCCGTCGAAACCGCCACGCCACTGCGGCAGCGCCCGTATGCGTTCGAGTGCAGCGAGCAACTCTCCGGGATCCGCCCGCGGCAGGTACCACTCGATACAGCGGGACACGACAGCATTCCGCTCTGCTGGGGAGTCGAGCCAGGCTGGATCGAACAGCCGCAGCTGGATCGCGTCATCGAGATCGTGCACGGAATAGGCGACGTCGTCGGCCCAGTCCATCACCTGGGCTTCGAGGCAGCGGGCTCGCGGCACCGTTGACGACCGCACCCAGTCGAACAGTTCGGCGTCCTCGGCGTAGACGCCGTACTTGCTCGCAGGCCCAGTGCTGAACCACGGATACTTCAAGCAGCCGTCCAGAGTCGCCCTGGTGAGATTCAGCCCGACGCTGCGATCATCGCTACGGACCTTGGCCTCCAGTCGGGTGAGGATCCGGAAGGTCTGGGCATTGCCTTCGAATCCCCCGCACTCTGTGGCGAGTTCGTCCAGGACGGCCTCCCCGTTGTGCCCGAACGGTGGGTGTCCCAGATCGTGGGACAGTGCAGCGACGTCGACGAGGTCGGGGTCACACCCAAGCTCGCCCCCCAGCTCGCGGGCGACCTGGGCCACCTCCAGAGAATGCGTGAGGCGAGTGCGAGGAATGTCTGACACCCCGGTCATCACGACCTGGGTCTTGCCGGCCAGGCGTCGCAGCGCCGAGCAGTGCAGCACTCTGGCCCGGTCTCTGGCGAACGGGCTGCGCGCTCCCACCTTGGTGTCGGACTCCAGCACGAATCGCTCGGTGTCGCTCGGGTCGTACTCGGCTGGCTGGAGAAGCATGCTGGAGCCAGTGTACTCAGCGCCGGCGGCCCTCAGCTGTCCAGTTGCCAGCGATCCCAGAGGTAGAACCTGACCAGTCCGAGGGTCTCCCAGCCGACCCGCTCGAAGGTGAACTTCGAACCGTCACCTGAAGCCGGACCGCTGGTGTGGGTCTCGAATCCCAGGCCCTGTGCGATGGCACTGGAACGCGCAACGTGCGCCCTGTCGGACACGAGCGTGAGAGACTGCCAGCCCTGCTTCTGGGAGCGCCGCGACACCGCCTCGACCGACTCGATCGTGTCCGAGCCGGTCGGAATCGCTACCAGCGCGGTTTCGGGGACCCCCTTGGCGGCCAGATACGCCGCCCCAGCCTCCGCCTCAGTGGTCTTGTCCCCGGGCATGCCACCCCCGACGGTCACGATCGTGTCGCTGACGCCCTCCCGGTAGAGGTCCAGAGCGTGATCGAGCCGGTTCTCGAACACCGGGGACGGATCTCCCCAGTACTGGGCGGCGCCGAGTACCACGATCGCATCGGTGCGAGTGGTGTCGTAGGCGCGACCCGCAACGACGATGCTTCCGGCGACCAGCAGCAGCCCCACAACGGCGGTCACGATCCCGAACAGGACGAACTTCATCGCTGCGCCACGGCTCTTGGTCCGCTGGGGCGGCGAGGTCACAGGCCCTCCTGCACGGGTCTTCGTCCCGACAGCACTCATAGTAGGAGTGTCCCGCATCTGACGCCTGTTGTGAACCGCGGCATACCGTCCTCTTACATCGAGGCGGACACGGCCGGGCGCTACTTGCTGGCAGCGCCTCCGGCGCCCAGATGGGCCCTGCTGCTCTCAAGCCGCGCCACCGGTACCCGGAACGGAGAACAGGAGACGTAGGTGAGATCGATGCTGTCGAAGAATTCGATGCTCGCCGGATCACCACCATGCTCGCCGCACACGCCCAGGGGCATGCCGGGGCGGACCTCGCGTCCCGCAACAGCAGCCATCTCGACGAGGCGTCCCACACCCTCCACGTCCAGGGACTCGAACGGGGAGACGCGGAAGATCCCGCGATCCAGATACTGCGCGAAGAAGCTGGCCTCAACGTCGTCCCGGGAGAATCCCCAGGTCGTCTGGGTGAGATCATTCGTCCCGAAGGAGAAGAACTGCGCGGAACCCGCGATCTTCCCGGCGGTGAGCGCGGCACGCGGCAGTTCGATCATCGTACCGATGGGGAACTCCAGCGAGCAGCCGTTCTCCTCGGAGACCGCCGCCAGCACCCGGCTTGCCTCGTCGATGATGAGGTCGAGTTCGTGCACCGAGCCGACCAAGGGGATCATGATCTCCGCCCGGGGATCGCCCCCCACCTTCCTTCGATGACACGAGGCCTCGGCGATCGCGCGCACCTGCAGGGCGAACAGTCCCGGCAGCACGAGGCCGAGGCGCACGCCTCGAAGGCCCAGCATGGGATTCTCCTCCTTCATCCGGCGCACGGCGTTCAGCAGGCGTGGATCGACTCCGGTCTGACCCCCCTGCTCTGCGACTGCGGCCTTGACCGTGAGCTCGGTCAGGTCGGGGAGGAACTCGTGCAGCGGCGGATCGAGCAGCCTGATCGTGACGGGCAGGCCATCCATCGCCTCGAGGATGCGGATGAAGTCCTTGCGCTGCAATGGCAGCAGTTCGGCAAGAGCGGCGTCTCGTTCCTCATCCGTCTCGGAAAGGATCAGGCGCTGCACGATGGCCTTGCGCTCACCGAGGAACATGTGTTCGGTGCGGCACAGCCCGATGCCCTGCGCACCCATCTCGCGGGCCCGCCTGGCATCCGTGGCCGTGTCGGCGTTGGCGCGCACCTGCATCCGGCGGTTCTCGTCCGCGTGACGCATGATGCGGTCGACCGCCTCCAGCAACTCGGCGGTCGCCTCGTTGACCCCCTCGAGCGCGGCCTCGAGCCCGTTCTCGAAGTACTCAACGACGGCTGACGGCCGAACCGGCACACTGCCCTCGTAGACCTCACCGTCACTGCCGTCGATGCTGATGACCGTGCCGGCGAAGAATGTCCGCCCGTCCGGCAGGTGCAGTTCGCCCGCCTCGGTGTCGATCCGCAGCGAGTCTGCTCCGCAGACAGCGGTCTTGCCCATGCCACGTGCGACCACCGCTGCATGCGAGGTCTTGCCGCCCCGGGATGTCAGGATTCCGGCGGACGCCACCATCCCGGCCAGGTCATCGGGGCTGGTCTCCGGGCGCACAAGGATCACCTCGTGTCCCTCCGCGTGTCGGCGGACTGCCACGGCCGAGTCGAAGACGATCTCGCCGACAGCTGCTCCTGGCGAGGCGCCCATGCCCTCGGCGATCAGCGACTTGGGTGCGGTCGGGTCGAACTGCGGGAACAGCAGCTGAGCGAGCTGCTGTCCGGTCACACGACGGACAGCCTCGTCGAGGTCGATGAGTCCCTCGTCGACCAGCTGGGCCGCGATCCGGAACGCGGCTGCCGGAGTCCGCTTGCCGACCCGCACCTGGAGCATCCAGAGCTTGCCCTCCTGAACGGTGAACTCGATGTCACAGAGATCCGCGTAGTGCTCCTCGAGGTCCGCCATGATCTGCAGGAGCTGCTCGTAGCTCTGCGGATCGGTCTCCCCCAGTGCGCTGAGCGGTGAGGTGTTGCGGATACCGGCAACGACATCCTCTCCCTGGGCGTCGGCCAAGTAGTCACCGTAGACGCCTCGCTCTCCGGTGGCCGGGTCACGGGTGAAGGCCACGCCGGTCCCAGACCCTTCGCCCACGTTTCCGAAGACCATGACCTGGATGTTCACAGCGGTGCCGAGGTCCTGTGGGATGCCCTCCTGGCGCCGGTAGAGTTTGGCTCGAGGGGTGTCCCAGGAGTCGAAGACCGCTTGGACGGCACCCTGGAGCTGTTCCAGTGGATCCTGTGGGAAGACCTGGCCTGTGGTGTCCACGACGACTTGTTTGAAGGCTTCGGTCAGTTCCTTCACTGCGGCAGCCGGTAGTTCCACGTCGTACTTGACGTCGTTGGCGAGCATCGCCGCCTCGATCAGCGCGTCGAAGGGCTCGGAAGGCGCCCCGAGAACGGTCTTGCCGTACATCTGAACCAGGCGCCGGTAGGAGTCCCATGCGAAGTGATCGTCGTCGGCCTGGCGGGCCAGCCCGATCACGGTCTCGTCATTGAGGCCGATGTCCAGCACCGTGTCCATCATGCCCGGCATGGAGAATTTGGCGCCCGAGCGGACCGAGAGCAGCAGGGGCCGTTCCGCATCGCCGAAGCCGCGACCGGTGGCCGCCTCCAGGTCCAGCACGTGGGCCTGTACCTCGTCCCACATCCCGGCCGGCGGCTCACGATGTGAGTGGTAGTAGCGGCAACTCTCGGTCGTGATGGTGAAGCCGGGCGGTACCGGGATGCCCATATTGGTCATCTCAGCGAGGTTGGCCCCCTTCCCACCCAGGAGATCCTTCATCTCGGCGTTTCCCTCGGCGAAGGAATATACCCACTTGGTCACTGTCGTTTCCTCTCCTGAGCCGGACATCCACAAGGTCTCGGCAGGCTTGTTCGCAACGGGGGGTGCTCACCCCGGCAGTGAGCACCCCGAGTCCTGGTACCGACCAGTGCACGACGAGCCCCTCGGCTCGCCCACGACCTGCCCACGCGCTCAACCTAGCAAGCGTGGCCCCGGCAAGCCTCACATTAGCCCGATCACCTCACTCGTTGGGCCGACTCGGAGCATGGATCGGGTCAGGCCTTTGGTCCCCCGCGGTGATCTTGTCGCCCAAGTGTCCTCCCGCGCTGAAAAGATGGCGCCGCTGCGGCAGAATCATACCGAGATCGGTTCCTATGAGGCAGTGCCCATAAATGCAGTGGCGACGGCCGGGATTGTGAACGCAATGAATGAGACGAATGACGGCGTGAAGTACCCGCATCGTGCCGTCCTGCTCATCGAAGACAGTCGTACCGATGCCAGGCTCGTGGCCACCTACCTCAACTCGTTGCCGACGCCCCCGAGTCTCACCCACTGCCTGTCGCTGGCTGACGCGCAGGACCTGAGCACTATGGCCTTCGACGTGATTCTCACCGATCTCAACCTCCCCGACAGCGGCGGCGTCGCCACCGTGACCGCAGTGGTAGCGGCCTTTCCCGGCAATCCGGTCATCGCGCTGACCACCGACGAAGCCCGTGGCGTCGAGTGCATCGGCGCGGGGGCCCAGGACTTCCTGCCCAAGGATGAGATGAACTCCAAGACGCTGGCACGAGCCATCGAGTACGCCGTGCTGCGCACCGAACAGGTGAACCGCGCGCAGTACGAGAGTTCGCACGACAGCCTCACCGGGGTGCTCAACCGTCAGGCGTTCCACGAGGGCGCTGAGAGCCAGTTGACACACACCGGTCCGGAGGACGGCATCTTCCTGTTGTTCGCCGACGTGGACAATTTCAAGGAGATCAACGATGGCTACGGACACGCGGCAGGTGACCAGGTCCTTCGGGAGGTCGCCGGACGCTTGCGTGAGGCGGTGCGGACCTCAGACCTAGTGGCACGGTGGGGAGGAGACGAGTTCACCATCTTCGGTCGTATTCACCCGGATGACTTCGCTTCCCTCGTCGATCGCATCCGCGGGGCGACACGATTCAGCGTCTCGATCGCCGGTGAGGACGATCAGGACGCTGAGGTACCCGTCCGCCTCAGTCTCGGTGCGGCCCTGTCCCAGGCAGGGGTGCCCCAGTTCGACGAACTCCTCCGCACCGCGGACCTGAACATGTACGACGACAAGAACGGCATCAGAGCGCGTGAAGCCGTCGGCAGTGAGGACAACTGATGCTCAACATTCTGTTGGTGGACGACTCGGTGACCGACGCGAAGCTCATCAAACGCTTCGCGCAACTGGCCCAGATCGCCAACCCCATCGTCCACGTGGAATCCGGACCGCAAGCGCTGTCCTACCTGGAGACCGAACCCCTTCCCGGCTTGGTCCTGCTCGACATCAACATGCCCGTGATGAACGGCCACGAGGTGCTGCAGGCCATCCGTGGCAGCGAGAACCCCAGCATCGCCCGACTGCCGGTGGTGTTCCTGACGACCAGTGACGACCCGGAAGAGGTGGCAAGAGCATATTCCGAGGCCGTCAACTCCTACGTGGTCAAGCCCGTGGACGCGGCCGGCTTCCAGACGATCCTGAGATCGCTGACCGACTACTGGTTCCAGATTGTGCGTATCCCCAGTTCGAACGAGTAGCCGATGTCCGGCACTGTCCAGTCGGTGACACCGGCCAGCTCATCAGCGGCCGAGCAGGAGTGACCATGAGCGAGGTTGAACAGGGCATCGAGGACACCCTCATCAATGCGGTCCCCCAGCCGCTGGCCGTGCTCCATGCGCTCCGGGACAGTAAGGGGACCATCGTCGACTTCGTCTGGGACCACATCAATGATGCCGGTGCTGCTGAGATCCCCGTGGACCGCGACACCCTGATCGGGCAGCGGCTGCTCGAGCTCCTGCCGGAGCAGCGCAACGGCCTGTTCCAGGCCTACTCGCGTGTCGTGGAGACCGGTGAACCCTTCGAGGTCAGGGAAGCGGGCTACGACGACACCTGGGGCACACAGGAGGTCATCCCCCGTATCTATGACATCCGGGCCATCAAGCACCTCGACGGGTTCGCGTTCTGGTGGAACGATGTGACCGACCGGGTCAAGGAACGGGTGGAACTCGAACGGCTCGCGCAGCAGGGCGAGATCTCGGACCGGATCATCGAACGTGCCCCGGTCGGCATGGCGCTGGTGAGCGCCCAGGGCGAGTTCACCTGGTTGAGTCCCGCGTTCTGCCGGATCGCAGGCTACGACCATGACGAGTTGCTGACCAAGACCTTCCAGGAGATCACCCACCCGGAGGACCTCGACCGGGACCTCGAGCTCGTGCAGCAGGTGGCTGAGCGTCAGATCGACAGCTACGTGATGGACAAGCGCTACTTCCGCGCCGACGGTTCCATCGTGTGGGTCCGGCTGCACGCCTCGGGGCTGTGGCGGGACGATGGGACGTTCGTGACTTTCATCGCCCAGATCGCAGATCTCAGTGATGAGAAGGCGCTGATCGAGCAGCTCGAGGTGACCAACAAGGAACTCCAGCACTGGAGCTACGTCGCCAGCCACGACCTGCAGGCACCCATGCGCGTGGTCGGCACCTACACCGACCTGCTCGCTGAAGCGCTGGGCACCGATATTGCCGAGGAGCCGCTGGAGTACATGCACGAGATCCGCGCGTCCGTCGAGATCATGCGGACGATGGTCGCGGACCTCCTCTCCTTCAGCCGCGCCGCCCGGACCGATTACACACCGGCACCGCTGCAGCTGCGTGCCCTCATCGATGCGGCTCTGGCCGAGAACGGGACCAGGATCGACGCGACCGGCGCGCGGGTGGTCAACGAGGTGGCTGAGGACCTCCTCGTGACCGGGAACGCCGAACATCTCGGCTCGGTCTTTGCCGAACTCCTGACCAACGCGATCAAGTACCGTGCCGCGGATCGGACGCCGCAGGTCACAGTCTCAGCTGTCTCACAGGGGGACACCGTCCGGATCAGTGTGATCGACA
The DNA here is from genome assembly GCA_020438795.1 of Actinomycetota bacterium. GTDB lineage: Bacteria > Actinomycetota > Actinomycetes > S36-B12 > JAGQTY01. The sequence continues at coordinate 38,746 of JAGQTY010000011.1, read as the reverse complement.
ACGGCTCTGGTATTCCTGCAGAGCTGTCGGACCGCGCCTTCACCATGTTCCAGCGCCTGCGCACCGATCAGCCGGGAACCGGCGTCGGACTCGCGCTGGTGCGACGCATCGTGCAGCAGCACAACGGGGCCGTCTGGCTGGACAGTGACGGCCGCTCGGGCACCGCTGTCAATCTGCGGCTCCCGGCCCCCAAGAGCGAGACCTTCAGCGGACAGGACATCTGAGCCTTCTCAGCCACCACTGGCGTCGATCTCAGCGGCGGCCAGCTCCTGCCGGCGAAGCCCCACGCTGCGTGAGGACAACCAGCCGTCAGGCAGCGTCACGGTCCTGTCACCGTTCGTACGTCCCCGGGGGGCCGCCACCACCTGCGGGTCGGCCTGCTGTCCCGGCTCGATACGAGCGAGCAGGGCATCGATCTCCGCCAGACTGGCGACGCGACCGAGACCCTGGCGCACCTCGCTGCCCACACGAAACCCCTTGAAGTACCAGGCGTGGTGCTTGCGGATCTCCCGGCAGCCGATGTGCTCACCGAATGCGTCCACGAGCAGTTGCGCATGCCGGCGGTAGGTCCTAGCCACCTCGTCGACACCGGGATCGGGACGGATCGGGCGCCCGGCCCGTGCGTCTGCGAGCTGCCCGAACAGCCAAGGGCGCCCCAGACATCCCCTCCCCACAACCACGCCGTCACACCCGGTGCGGGCTTGCATGTCCGTGGCATCGCTCGCGGTCCAGATGTCGCCGTTGCCCAGCACCGGGGTCCCATAGGGAGCCAGGTGGTCCTTGAGCCGTGCGATGGCGTCCCAGTCCGCGTGGCCGCCGTAGTACTGCGAGGCGGTGCGGGCGTGCAGCGCGACCCACGTCACCCCGGCCCGCGCGGCGATCTCCCCTGCATCGACGTAGGTGAGGTGATCACCGTCTATCCCCATCCGCATCTTCACTGTCACTGGCAGTTCACCCGCGTTGGTGACCGCAGCCTCGACGAGTTCGGCATAGAGATCGAGCTTCCAGGGCAGTGCCGCTCCCCCACCCTTGCGGGTCACCTTGCGCACGGGACAGCCGAAGTTGAGGTCGATGTGATCGGCCAGGTCGTCGGCCCGGATGATCTCGACCGTCCTGGCCAGCACGCCCGGATCAACGGAGTACAACTGCATCGAACGTGGAGTCTCATCCTCATCGAAGGCGATGAGCCGGTCGGTCCGTTCGCTCCCCTCGAGGAAGGCGCGCGCGGTGATCATCTCCGAGACGTACACGCCCGCACCAGCCTCACGGCACAGTCGCCGGAAGGGCCGGTTGGTGATCCCCGCCATCGGCGCCAGGACGACGCCCGGGTCGAGCGTGGTCGTCATCCGCCCAGAATGTCGGTCTGGGCGCCACAGGAGCCCAGATCTCGATCACCGGGGAAGGAGACCGCGATACCGGACTGCTGTACACCGAGCGATTCCACCGGCAGTTGCACCTCGAACTCACCGTCGGGGGTTGTGGTGACCCGGCCCACTCCGTGGCCGTCCGGTCCACCCACCGTGTTCAGGTCGACCTTCACGCGCCGAGGTGTCGCAGTGACCGCGCCACGAACGACCAAGTAGTTGCCGTCAGCCTGCGTCTCGATCCGGCACTCGGAGGTGAACTGCTCGGCGTTGGGGCGCGCATGATTCTCCGGGGGACATGGCCGGGGTCCCATGAACGTCTGCTGCATCATCAACCGGCCGGGCCCGCCCTTGGCGGGACAGTAGACGTGTCCCTTGCCGAAACCGTGGCCCACCTCATGGTTGATGAGGTAGGTCCGGTAACCCTCCAGGGTCGGAAAGTCCGGGGCACCCTTGCGCCACCGCAGAATGTTGAGGACCGCCCGTTCGCCGGTGTTGCAGGAGACGATGCCGGCGGTGTGGCGCGGATAGCAGAGGGTGTCCACCGATGCCCCAGTGGTCAGAGACACCCGGAAGTCCGGATCGGGTCCCGAGACCCGTTGCAGGGAACGGCCATCCACGTTGGCCCAGCTGCGATGGTCGAACAGGCGGTCCTCGACCTCGGCCGCGAACCGGTTGATGTCGATGTCGATGCCGCGCTCGACCTCGACCGTGAACGTCTTCAGCTTGTGATTGCCGGTGACGCCAGACCTGCCCGGCGCAACCCGGAAGTGCACTCCTCGCGTGCTGCTCGTGCGCTCAGGTTTGACCGGGTCCGCGCGATCGAGCAGATTGACCAGTTCACCGGGAGGGGTCAGGGCTGCTGCAGCGGCCGAACCGTCAAGTCCGGTCGGGTGGGCCACGAGCGCCGCCAGACCGGCGAGCAGCAGCGCACCGACGACCAGAACGGAGCTACGCACTCGCCACACCCTACCCGAACGAATCGGAAATCAAGATCGTTTTCCCAACGACGGAGGGCCCGGATCACCGCCGGGTCACGCGGGCATCAATGTCTCTCGGGGGAAACCGTGAGAAAACTGGACACCCTCGTCCGTCACCATCATCAGATGATACTCCGGAACCCGGTCAAGCACCGAAATCGCGGCTCTGCCCAGCGCCCAGCTGCCCGTCGCGAGGGCATCCGCGATGTCAATACAGGGTCCGACCACCGTGGCCGCCCCGGCTTCGTACGGTGTCGCTCCAGCGGAGGCCCTGATGATTCCCGACCCGGGTCCGGTCGTCGCCAGCGCATGTCCGTTCACGGCCAGTGTGGTGATGCTGTTGTCGCTGCGGTCATGGATCTCGACCTGCCAGTCACCCCCGGGACCCTGGCCGGACGTGAGCACGTCGCCGTCGGCAGCCAGGCGCCAATCCGAGTACTGATGCTCGAGCAACCACTCACTGGCCCGCTTGAGCGCCCACCCCTTGGCAACTCCGGCGACGTCAAGGTCCCCCTCAGGTGTCCGGACCGTGAAGGCGCCATCGGTCATCGCGAACACGAGACGACAGCGGTCCAGCACCCGTTGTATCTCCTCGCTGGCGTCCTGCTCCGAGAGCTCTCCCCGGCGGATTCTGCTGATCTCCGAGTCGGACCGAGCGGCGTTGAAGCGCCGATCGGCCTCCTCGAAGACACGACCGAGGAGGGCCCCGAGACGGTTCGCCTCCGGTTGTCCCGACACCAGGATCGTGAGCCTGATGCGCGTGGCCATGGCCGGGAAGTCGAGATCGGCGTACATCCGGTCCCCTCCAGTCCGATCACCGTGGATCCGAACACCGGAGCCGGTGTTCAGCCACCCGGACCGACGAGCGATAGAAGTGCCGTAATCCACGATCCGGGACATCATCGGCGAAGGGAGCCGATCGGTGACCTGCCTTCGAGCATTCCCGACCTTGGTTGCAGATGCAACACCTGGCCGACATCTTCACCAGAAGTTAATGCCAGGCAAGTCCCGTGGTGGGAACTCGTGTCGGGCGCAGACCAACACCTACTTCAGGTGCTCGGCCAACCAGGGCACCACCTGACCGATCGCCACCCGTTCCTGCGCCATGGTGTCCCGTTCCCGGATGGTGATAGCGTCATCCTCGAGGCTGTCGAAGTCCACCGTGACGCAGAACGGCGTGCCGATCTCGTCATTGCGCCGGTACCTGCGCCCGATGGCGCCGGCGTCGTCGAAGGTGACGTTCCAGTGCGCTCGTAGTTCCTGGGCGAGGTCCTTGGCCTTCGGCGACAGGTCCGCATTGCGGGACAGCGGCAGCACGGCCGCCTTCACCGGGGCCAGTCGCCGATCGAAACGCATCACCGTACGTCGATCCACCCCACCTTTCGCGTTGGGCGCCTCGTCCTCTGCGTAGGCGTCAAGCAGGAAGGCCAGCACGCAACGAGTCAGCCCCGCTGCGGGCTCGATGACGTAAGGGATCCAGCGCTCCCCGGTCGCCGGGTCCCGGTAGGTCAGGTCGACACCGGAATGCTCCATGTGCGTTCGCAGGTCGAAATCGGTGCGATTGGCGATCCCCTCGAGTTCCGCCCACTGCGATCCCTTGAACTCGAAGCGGTATTCGAGGTCCACGGTTCGCTTGGAGTAGTGGGAGAGCTTGTCCTTCGGGTGCTCGAAGCGTCGCAGGTTCGCAGGATCGATACCGAGATCGGTGTACCAGCGCTCCCGCTCATCGAGCCAGTAGTCGTGCCAGGTCTCGTCCTCACCGGGCGGGACGAAGAACTCCATCTCCATCTGTTCGAATTCACGGGTGCGGAAGATGAAGTTGCCCGGCGTGATCTCATTGCGGAACGACTTACCCGTCTGGCCGATGCCGAAGGGCGGTTTCATGCGAGCAGTCGTCATCACGTTGGCGAAGTTCGTGAAGATGCCCTGAGCGGTCTCGGGCCGTAGGTAGTGCACAGCGCCCTCGTCCTCGACAGGTCCGATCGAGGTCCGCAGCAGACCGTTGAACTCCCGAGGCTCGGTGAACTCCCCCTTGGCCCCGCAGTTGGGGCAGGGAATCTCGGAGATGTCGGCCGCCGGACGGCCCTTGCGTTCCTCGAACTCCTCGAACAGGTGGTCGTAGCGGAAACGGTGGTGGCAGCTGCGGCACTCGGTCAGTGGATCCACGAACGCCTCGATGTGCCCCGAGGCGACCCAGACCTGCGGCGCCAGGATGACACTCGAGTCGATCCCCACCACATCGGCCCGTCCCCGGACCACCGCCTGCCACCACTGTGCCTTGATGTTCTCCTTGAGCTCCACGCCGAGCGGACCGTAGTCCCAGGCGGAGCGGGTGCCACCATATATCTCGGAGGAGGGGAAGACGAAGCCACGCCGCTTGCACAGGTTGACGACAGCGTCCACGCGGTCTGCCACAGATTTCCTTCCATTGACGGGGCGGGCCGCTGCGACGAGAGTCGCGGTTCCGGCCTGCTGACAAGCATATCGTTTCGCCAGTCCCGGCAGACCACGCCCGAGCAGGCACCGGCACGCGACACAATGGGGACCATGCTGGTCCTCATGCGGTTCGATCTGCCGCCCTCCGTGGACATTACTCCACTCGTCGACAGTTTGTCGGCTGTGCTTGCCGCACTGCGAGACCGGCCCGGGTACCGTGATGGCTGGTTGGGGCGCAGCCCGGACGACCCCCGTGCCTACTGTCTGGCTTCCTTGTGGGAGGACGTCGGTAGCTACCGGCGTTCCCTGTCAAGCTTCGAGTTCAAGATGGCGGTGGGGCCCATTCAGCAGTTCATGCTGGATCAGCCCAGCGCCTTCGAGGTTCTGGCCGACTCAAGGACGACCGGAGTCGAAGCGAGCGACCTCGCCGTCGATGCCAGCACCAGTGGACCGCAGCGCCCCGGCACCGAGCCACAAACCCCGCGCGCAGATGCCGACGGCTGAGCTACCTGGTGGGCGCGTACTCAGCCCACGAACTTGAAGATGGCCACGCCGAAGACCATCACGACCACCACGCCCCGCATGAACCGGGACCCCGCCGACAGCATCGGCCAGGAGAGCACCAGCAGCCAGCCCAGGAACAGCGCGATGAGGATCAGGCAGATGCCACCGAGCCAGGCCAGTGAGTCGCCGAGGATCAGGCCGAAGAAGAGCAGCGCCGCGAGTGCGACGGGGAGCACCCAGCGCGGCATCTGGTGCAACATCACGAGCAGTGGGCCGGTGCGCAGCTCCAGCTTCCGGCGCCAGCCTGTGGCCTGCTGCGTGGGTGCCTGCCGGGTCGGCTGACCGACCTTCGGCTGCGGCCGTCGGGTGCGGGTCTGCTTGCTCCGAGGTTTGTTCGACACTTCTGCGCCCCCTGCGCCCGTATGGTTCGGCTCCACGCTCAGCTGAGCACGGTGGACCGGTGACCAAGCGTCACCTCGTCCATCCTCGCAAAGCAGCACCGGCTGCGGCAAGTCCGGACCATGTCCACGACAGGCACCGGCCCCGCCGAACGCTTCGCGCAGGGTGTCTCCACTCAGCACCACCCCGATGTCCGAGGCTTGCCCGGTCGTCGTGCGCGGGTTGCTCACTCGGCAGGCTGATTCGGCTGAGCACCGCCGTAGCGACGATCGCGGCCACCATACTGCTCAAGTGCGGTCCACAACTGGCGCCGGTCGAAGTCAGGCCACAGTTCCGGCAGGAAGACCATCTCCGCATACGCCGCCTGCCACAGCAGGAAGTTGCTGATCCGTTGTTCACCGGAGGACCGGATGAACAGATCGACATCGGGCATGTCCGGTTCGTCGAGATAGCGGCTGAACGTCTTCTCCGTGATCCGGTTGGCAGAGAGCCGGCCGGCCTTTACATCCCTGGCCACCCCGGCGGCGGCATCCAGAATCTCGGCCCGGCCCCCGTAGTTGACGCACATGGTGAAGTTCATCGTCCGGTTGCCTGCGGTGAGCGCCTCGGCCTCCTCGAGCTCGGACACCACGGACTTCCACAGCCTGGGCCGACGCCCCGCCCACCGTACGCGGACCCCCAACCGGTTCATCTCATCGCGTCGGCGGCGTAGCACCTCGCGGTTGAAGCCCATCAGGAAGCGCACCTCGTCAGGGGATCGGCGCCAGTTCTCGGTCGAGAAGGCATAGACGGACAACCATGGGATGCCGAGTTCCAGCGCACCATGGACGACGTCCCACAGGGAGTGCTCCCCCATCCGATGGCCCTCGGTCCGGGGCAGCCCGCGTTCCTTGGCCCAACGACCATTACCGTCCATCACGATGGCGACATGGGTGGGCAGCGAGTCGAAGTGTGGGGGCGGCACGCCGCTGCTGTGCGGGCTCGGGGGCTGGGGTGTGTTGCTCATACCGAACCAGCCCTTTCCACCAGGGGCCAGGACCTGAGGCCCCGCTCCGAGTGCCACTGCAGGAATGCCGCGACCAGACCGCTGGCTTCGGAGCGCACCTGCGGCCCAGCGGTCGTCGCCTCGTCCCAGTCCCCACTCAGCAGCGCCCCGAGCAGCGCCACCGTCTGTGGACGGGGTGTTGTGGCCCCGTACTGCCGGCACGCATCACAGACGCTTCCACCGCTGGCCAGCTGGAAGGAACGCCAGGGACCCGCAGCGCCACAGCGTGCACAGTCATGGAAAGAGGCGGACCACCCGGCCACTGCCATGGAGCGCAGCACGAACGCGTCGAGCACCAGGTTGGCGTCCCTGCGGTCATCGCAGATCGCACGCAGCGCCCCGATGAGCAGCAGGTACTGCTGCAGATTCGCCTCGCGCTCCACGGGGGTCAGCCGTTCCGCCACTTCGGCCAGCGCGATCGCAGCGGTCCAGTCCGGATAGTCCCCAGCCAGCTCGGTTCCGTACGACCTGCGGATGACGGCTTGGGTCATCCTGTCCAGATTGCGGCCTTCGTACAACTGCACATCAATGTGACTCAGCGGTTCGCAACTGGCGCCGAAACGGCTCCCCACGCGTCGGACACCCTTGACGACCGCCCGAACCCGACCGTTGCCGCGGGTCAGAATCGTGACAATCCGGTCTGCTTCACCCAGCTTGTGGGTTCGCAGGACCACACCCTCGTCGTTGTAGGACGGCACACCTTCAGTATCCCACCGATCACGGTGCGGCGGGTCAGCGAGCCACGCCGCGGCGCAGCGTCTAATTTCTGAAGTGTGGCGGGTTCACGTGGTGCGAGGAGTTCCGGCGAAGAGCCGGAGTCCGGAACACGTCCGGTCAGTGACGACGTCCAGCTGATCGCCTTCGAACCGAAGTGGCTTCGTCGCGCGCTCGTCATCATCCTGGTGATTCTCACGCTCTACACACTGGCCATCTGGATCTTCGGAGCCATCGGCCACTTCCTGTTCCTGATCCTGCTCGCCTGGCTCATCGCGATCGCCATGGAACCCTCCATCCGGTTCTTCGAGCGCCGGGGTCTGCGACGAGGGTTCGGGACCGGAATCACACTCTTCGTAGGCTTCGTGATCGCGGTGATCACGTTGATCCTGCTGGGTGGGGTGTTCTCCGCCCAGCTGGCCGAGTTCGTGCAGTCACTGCCCGGCATCGTGACCGAGGTGGTCGCCTGGCTCAACAGCACCTTCGACCTCAACATCAACCCGAACGACATCATCGGCCAGCTCAACATCGACGCCAGCGCAGTGGCCGGCTTCGCCACCGACTTCGCAGGTGGGATCGTGGGCGCCCTCGGCGTCGCCTTCTCGGTGATCTTCGACATCTTCACCGTCCTGGTCTTCTCGTTCTACATCGCCGCCGACGGGCCACGACTGCGCCGGACGATCGCCTCCTGGCTGCCACCCCGGCAGCAGAAGGTGATGATCACCGTCTGGGACATCAGCCTGGCCAAGACCGGTGGCTTCGTCATCAGCAAGCTGATCCTCGCGAGTATCTCAGCACTGGCCCATTCGATCTTCTTCCTGATCATCGACCTGCCCTACTGGCTGCCCATGGGTATTTTCGCCGGGTTCGCCAGCCAGCTGATCCCCACGATCGGCACCTACATCGGCGTGGCCGTCCCCGTGCTCATCGGCGCGCTCGACAAACCGATCCTTGCGGTCTGGATCGTGATCTTCGCGACCGTATACCAGCAGATCGAGAACTACGTACTGACCCCGCGTGTCAGCCGCGCAACGATGGACATCCACCCGGCCGTCGCACTGGCCGCGGTGTTCATCGGTGCGGCGGTGTGGGGCCCGATCGGCGCCCTGATCGGCATCCCGATCGCCGCGGCCATCCTCGCCGTGATCGACACCTACGGGTCTCGGTATGAACTGATCTCCGAGATGCGCGATCACAAGGACGACGACCCGACGATCGAACACGCCGAGGAGGAGGTCGCCCAGGCGACCTCATCGCCGAGCGAGCCGCACTGACCCAGCCTGACTCAGGACCCGCCGTCCTCGAGCGCCACCTCAGAACCCCAGCCTGCGCAGTTGCTTCGGGTCCTTCTGCCAGTCCTTGGCGACCTTGACCCGGAGGTCCAGGTAGACCCTTGTGCCGAGCAACGGCTCGATCCGCTCGCGGGCCTGTGTGCCGATCCTGCGGATACCGGCCCCCTTGCGGCCGAGCACGATGGGCTTCTGGCTGTCCCGCTCAACGAAGATCGTCGCTTCCACGTCAGTGAGCGGGTCCGTTTCCGGGCGGTCGGCCCGGGGTGTCACGGATTCCACCTGCACCGCCAGCGAGTGCGGCAGTTCGTCGTGCATCTCCTGCATCGCTGCATGACGGATCGCCTCGGCGATGAAGGTGGCGGTGGGCTCGTCGGTGATCTCGTCCTCGGGATACAGCTGCGGCCCGACGGGGAGCAACCCGAGCAGCACCTGCTTGAGCGTCTCGACGTTCTCGCCCGATCGCACGCTCACAGGAATGATCTCGGTCCAGTCCCGGCCGATCTGTTCGCTCAGCCCGGATACCTCGAGCAGTTGTTCTGCGGTCCGGTCCCGGTCCGCGAGATCGGTCTTGGTGACGACGGCCACCGTGGCAGCCCCGCGGGCCGCCGAGCGGCCGAGCTGCGAGGCGATGAAGCGGTCCCCCGGTCCCACGCGCTGATCGGCAGGCACACACATGACAAGCACATCCACGGTTGCCCAGGTCTCCCGGACGAGCTCGTTGAGCCGCTTGCCGAGCACAGTTCGGGGCTTGTGGAGCCCCGGGGTGTCCACCAGCACCAGTTGCCGGTCCGGTTGCGACACGATGCCCCTTATCGAGTGTCGTGTCGTCTGCGGCGTGGGCGAGGTGATCGCGACATCCTGGCCGATCAGTGTGTTCACCAGTGTCGACTTGCCGACGTTGGGGCGCCCCACGACGCAGGCGAAACCACTGTGGTACTCAGCCATCCTCACTCCTCTGCCCCGATACGGACCGCCCTGATCGAGGTGACCTGGTTGCGCCGCCCGGTGCCGGCCTGCGCCTTGAAGCGCCAGCCCTGCTCCTCGATCTGCGCTCCGGGTATTGGCACCCGGCCGAGACGCCGGCCCATGAGACCGCCGACCGTCTCGACGCTCTCCTCCTCGGGATCGAGATCGATACCGGTCTCCTCCATCAGGTGTTCGATCGAGAGTCTGGAGCTGAGCACGAGTTCGCCGTCGGATATCCGCTCCACGTCGGGGGCCGACGTGTCGTACTCGTCGTCGATCTCGCCGACGATCTCCTCAAGGATGTCCTCGATGGTCACCAGCCCGGCAGTGCCACCGAACTCGTCGACCACGATCGCCATGTGCTCCCGCTTCGCCTGCATCTCACCGAGCAGGTCGTCGGCGGGCTTGGAGTCCGGTACGAAGTGCACCGGGCGCATCAGGTCGGCGACCCGCAGACCGAGTTCGGCGCTGCGGTCCTCGAAGACCCTGCGGACGATGTCCTTGAGGAACACTACTCCCAGCATGTCGTCCGGATCCTCCCCCACCACCGGTATGCGCGAGTAGCCGGAACGCAGCCCCAACGACAGCGCCTGCCGCAGGTTCTTGTCGGACTCGATGAACACCATGTCGGTCCGCGGGACCATCACCTCGCGGGCGATGGTGTCACCGAGAGCGAACACCGAGCGGATCATCTGCCGTTCCCCGGCCTCAATCACTCTGGACGCCTCGGCTGCGTCGAGCACCTCGGCGAACTCCGCCTGCGATGAGAAGGGGCCGGTGCGGAAGCCCGGGCCGGGTGTGATGGCGTTGCCGAGATGGATCAGCAGCGCGGTGATCGGGTGGATGACAGCCGTCACCGGGCGCACGAACCAGGCGGTAGCCGAGGCGACCGTGTAGGTGCGTTGCCTGCCCGTCGTCCTGGCGGAGACTCCCAGCACGACGAAACTGACGACGGCCATGATGACCGTGGCCAAGGTCAGCACCCAGCCGCTGGGCCAGCTCAGCAGATCCAGCAGCGCCAGGGCCAGGAAGGCGAATGCACCCAGGCTGGTGAGGCTGCGCAGCAGGAGCAGCGCGTTGACATACCTTGCGGGGTTCTCCGCCAGCGACTGCAGGCGCGCGGCCTTGCGGGGGTCGGTCTCCTCGATCTCGGCGATGTGTGCCTTGGACAGCCGGTCGATGGCAGTGTCTGCCGCGACGGTGAGCCACGCGATCACGATCAGCAGGAATGCGAGGAGGAAGTAGGCGACGATGCTGTTCACCGGGACAGGGACTCCTCGTACTCCTCGAGCAGCGCCGCCTGCCGGGCGAACATCACCTTCGCCTCGTCGGCCTCGGCATGGTCGTGCCCGAGCAGATGGAGGATGCCGTGGATGAGCAACCAGCGGACCTCCCGCTGCGCCGAATGACCTGCCTGCGCCGCCTGTCGTTGCGCGACCGCCGGACAGATGACCACGTCTCCCAGCACGCCCCAGGGCGGCTGTTCATCGGCCAGCGGCTCACGCAGTTCGTCCATCGGGAAACTCAGGACATCGGTCGGGCCCGGCTCGTGGAGCCATTCCTGATGCAGCCTGGCCATCTCGTCCTCGTCGACCACCGCGATCGAGAGTTCGGCGGCGCTGGAGATCCGCAGCTGCGCCAGGACACTGCGGGCCAGGTCGACGACGTCGCTGGCATCCACCATGCCCGCGACATCATCCTCGACCGTTATCTCGACACCCATCAGTTCCCCTCACCGCGCGCTGCGTCGTAGCGACCGTAGGCCTCCACGATCCGGCCCACGAGCCGGTGCCGCACCACATCGCGGGCGTCGAGCTGACAGAAGGCCAGATCCTCGACGCCTGACAGGATCTGTTCCACGACACGCAGCCCCGATGCGGTGCCGCGGGGCAGGTCCACCTGGGTCACGTCACCGGTCACCACGATCGTGGAGCCGAAACCGAGTCGTGTCAGGAACATCTTCATCTGCTCCGGCGAGGTGTTCTGCGCCTCATCGAGGATGACGAAGGCATCATTGAGCGTCCGCCCGCGCATGTAGGCCAGCGGGGCGATCTCGATGGTGCCACTGGTGATGAGCCTGGGGATCGAGTCCGGATCGAGCATGTCGTGCAAGGCGTCGTAAAGCGGTCGCAGATACGGATCGATCTTCTCGCTGAGGGTTCCCGGAAGGAAGCCGAGTCGCTCACCGGCCTCCACGGCGGGTCGGGTCAGGATGATCCGGTTCACGTCCTTGTTCTGCAGCGCCTGCACCGCCTTGGCCACGGCCAGGTAGGTCTTGCCCGTGCCAGCCGGCCCGATGCCGAACGTGATCGTGTGCTGGTCGATCGCGTCCACGTAGCGCTTCTGGTTCAGCGTCTTGGCCCGGATCGACTTGCCCCTGGTGCTCAGGATGTTCGCGGTGAGCACCGTGGAAGGGCGCCCGTCGCCACCTCGCAGCATCGTGATCGAGCGTTCCACCGCCTCTGGGGTCAGTCCCTGGCCGGTCCGCAGTACAGCCAGCATCTCGGCGAACAGAAGCTCGGCGAGGTGTACGTCGTCCGCGGGTCCGTGCATCCTGATCTCATTGCCCCGGGCCAGCAACTCCAGCCGGGGGAAGGCCGACTCGACGACGCGCAGCAACGAATCGCCCACGCCGAGCACGCTCACCATCGGCTGGGAAGAGGGCACCTCCACCTTGGCCGAGGTCACCTCAGGCGATTCACTCGTCAACCGAACCTGCCCATCCCATGAGCGCCTCCTGGGCGCGCCAACCACTCAGCACTGTCATCCCGGCGGCCACATCATCTGACGACCACCGAGCACGTGGGCATGGACGTGACTGACGGTCTGGCCTCCGTCCACCCCTGTGTTCAGCACAGTGCGGTAACCGCCGCCATCGAGTCCCTCCCCATGCGCCACCGCCGCGACCGCGGCCAACAGGCGGCCGGCCTGTGCGGCATCAGTCGCGCTCAGCGCAGCGAGATCGGGCGCGTGATGTCTGGGGATGACCAGAACATGGACCGGGGCCTGCGGATCGATATCCCGGAAAGCGACGAACTCGTCGTCGGACCAGACGATCTCAGCGGGGACCGTGCCCTCAGCGATCCCGCAGAACAGGCAACCTTGCATGCTCACGACCGTATCAGTCCCAGCGTCCACTGTTGGCCATCACGACTGCCAACGCAGCCACTCCGGCGGTGCCTGCGCGCAGGATCGGGCTGCCCAGCCTGGTCGTGATCGCGCCCGCCCGGACGAACGTGTCGATCTCCCCTGGGCTGAGCCCGCCTTCCGGACCCACCACCAGGACGATGCTGCCGCGCTCCGGCAGCGACATGGCGGACAGACGCATGGCGGCGCCCGCGTCCAGGACCAGGGCCAGGTCCGCCCCTGCGAGCACCTGAGCCAGCTGCGCGGAGGTCCGCACCGGTTCCACGTCCGGGAACCAGGAGCGGCGAGACTGCTTGCCGGCCGATACCACCGCTGAACGCCACTTGGCCAGGGACTGCTCCGCGCGGGGTCCGCGCCAGCGCACGACACTGCGCTCGGCCTGCCAGGGAATGATTCGATCGACCCCGGCCTCACACGCCATCTCGACCGCCGCCATCGCCCGGTCACCCTTGATGAGAGCCTGGACAAGCGTGACCTGGGGGCAGGGCCGTGGTTCGTGGCGCACAGACAGGACGCGAACCCTGAGGGCCGGGCCGCGCGGACCTTCGATCTCCGCCAGTGCTCGTCCACCCTGCCCGTCAACCAGGTGCACGGTCGTTCCCGGCGCGAGCCGACGGACCCGCGCATGGTGGGACTCCTCGGGGCTCAGCGTCAGCTCACCCGGCTGAAGTTGCGAGGCGGGCGCGGTGAGCACTACCGCGTCGCTGACGTCCCAGGCCGTCACTGTTTCCCGGAGAAGGCGTCCCTGATCCGGCTGAACAGGCCGCTCTGTTCCTCAAGCGCGGTCCCGTCGGGATTCTCCTCGTTGCGCAGGGTGGCGAGCTGCTCGAGCAGTTCTCGCTGCTGACCGTTGAGGTGAGTCGGCGTCTCGACGCGGATCGTCACCGCGAGGCTCCCTCGTCCGTTGCCCCGCAGATGCGGCACCCCACGCGCCCGCAGCACCTCGGTGTGCCCGGACTGCGTGCCTGCCGGTACGTGGATCTTCTCCTCACCGTCCAGGGTCTGCAGTGGGATGTCGACCCCGAGGGCTGCGGCGGTCATGGGCAGCGACACCGTGCAGCGAAGATCGTCTCCTTCACGGTGGAAGACCGGGTCCTGCTTCTCGATGATCTCCACGAACAGGTCGCCCGCCGGTCCGGCGCCGGGTCCCACTTCGCCCTGTCCCGCCAGCTGGATCCTGGTGCCCGTCTCGACGCCGGGAGGCACCCTGACGGTCAGGCTCCTGCGGGTCCGGACCCGGCCGTCGCCGCTGCATTCGGGACACGGATGCGGAATGGTGGTGCCGAAGCCCCGGCACTGCGGACATACGCGCGATGTCATCACCTGACCGAGCAGCGATCGCTGCACGGACTGGATCTCCCCGCGGCCCTTGCACATGGCGCAGGTCTCGGGCTCGGTGCCCTGCGCGGTGCCCGCGCCCTCACAGACATTGCAGGCGATGGCCGTGTCGATGGTGATCTCGCGTTCGGACCCGAAGACCACCTCACGCAGGTCGACCTGGAGCCGGATCAGCGCGTCCTGGCCACGCTGGGTTCGTGAGGCGGGTCCGGTCTGCCGGGCGCCCCCGCCGCCGAAGAACGCGTCCATGATGTCGCTGAAGTCGAAGCCGGCGCCGGGCCCCGGTCCCTGTGACGACGCTCTGGGGTCCACGCCATGGTCGTAGAGACGACGCTTCTCAGGGTCGCTGAGGACCTCGTAGGCCGCGGTGACCTCCTTGAACCGGTCACCTGCGTCAGGATTCACATCCGGGTGCAATTCCCTGGCCAGGCGACGGTAGGCGCGCTTGATCTCCTGAGGGGCGGCATCTCGGCTCACACCGAGCGCTGCGTAATAGTCCGTCGCCACAGACACTCCTTCTTCTCCCGCTCACACCATTGTCACAGCGGGACCGGGAATCGGAAAATTCCTCAGCTGTCGATCAGACGACCCAGGTACCTGGCCACTGCCAGGACCTTGGCCATGTTGGAGGCATAGTCCATCCGCGTGGGTCCGACGACACCGAGGTGGCCGATGGCCTCCCCCTCCGCGCCGTAGCCGGAGGTTACCACCGAGATCGTGTTCATTCCCGCCACCTCGTTCTCCTGGCCGATCCGCACCGCGATCTGCTCGCTGACGGTCTCCTCACCCAGGAGCCGCAGCAGTGTCACGTGTTCCTCCAGCGCCTCGAGGACATCGTGCAGGGAGGCATTCAGCTCGATATCGTGGCGGGCAAGGTTGGCGGCCCCCGCGATGACCACTCGCTGGTCGACGTGTTCGAGGGCGAAACCGCTCAGCGCGTCACAGACGGCTGCGAAGGTCTCCCGCTGAGCGGGTGGGAGCTGTTCGGCCACGTCAACCAGAGCGGAGGCCAGTGTCTTGAACGGCTGATCGTGGACCACGGTGTTGATACGCGCCCGCCACTCACTGAGCACGGCCGCGTCCACATCGGCCGGCAGTTCCACCACTCGCTGATCCACCTGCCCGGAATCGGCGATCATGATCACCAGCACGCGATCGGGCCCCATCTGCACCAGTTCGACGTGGCGGACCAGGCCTCGGCCGAGCGAGGGGTACTGCACCATGGCCACCTGGCGGGTCAGCTGTGAGAGCACCCGAACGGTGCGGTCGACCACATTGTCGAGGTCGGCCGCCTCGTCCAGGTAGGCCCGTATGGCGCGGCGCTCCACCTCGGACAACGGCCTGATGGAGGCAAGCCGGTCCACGAACATCCGGTAGCCCTTGTCCGTCGGGACGCGACCGGCGCTGGTGTGGGGCTGCACGATGTAGCCCTCATCCTCCAGGGATGCCATGTCATTGCGGACGGTGGCTGAGGACACACCGAGATCGTGGCGCTCCACGAGCGCCTTGGAGCCGACCGGTTCCTTGGTGGCCACAAAGTCCTCGACGATGGCACGCAGCACCATGAGCCGCCGCTCATCGCTCATCTGCGCACCTCGCCCTCACATGGTCGTCCACCAGCCTGTGCTGCCCGGCTCACAGTGACGGCCCTGGCACCTGGCCCCCACTGGTTGGGCGAACAGTCCGATGATATCGGGAACGTCGCGCGGATCCGCTTTGTTCCGGCCTGCGCGGGCGCTCGGCAGCCAGAGGGGTTTTGGGATTTGGGCTGCGGGTGGGTGAAGATGGGCGCCAGGGAGTCTTCTGGGGGGAACGATGAACCGGGACCATTCGGAACCGTCCGCATTGCTGCAGGCAGGTGATGTGGCCGCCGAGCGCGAACACCGGCGCCGTCGGCGGCTGTGGCGGATCGCTGCCATCCTGGCCATCCCGCTGATCTTCCTCCTGGTGCGCCTCGCGCTGGGGGATCCCTTCCTGATCAACCAGCTCTCACTGCCCAGCGTCGATCCGTTCCTGATCATCGTCGCGGTGTTCTTCATCTTCATGATCGCAATGGTGCTCAGCATGACGGTGGTCGCGGGCCGGTCCCCTCACGTCACCTTCCGGCCCGAACAGATCGATGTGGATCTGGACACGATTGTGGGCATCGACCCCATAAAGGAGGACATCTCGAGGTCGCTGGAACTCTTTCTGGCCCACAAGGAATTCGCGAACCGAATGGGCGGGTCGCCACGCCGAGGTCTGTTGTTCGAGGGCCCACCGGGAACAGGCAAGACCTACGTGGCGAAGGGAGTCGCACGCAAGGCTGAAGTGCCGTTCCTCTTCGTGTCGGCCACCAGCTTCCAATCGATGTACTACGGGGCGACCGCCCGCAAGATCCGCTCCTACTTCAAGGCACTGCGTCGGGCCGCGCGGGCCGAAGGCGGCGCGATCGGTTTCATCGAGGAGATCGACGCCATCGCGATGACTCGCCGGGGCGTCTCAGCCAGCGTCGCCCCAGCCCGGTTCGCGAACGAACAGAACCGGATGATCTCCGAGGGCACCGGCGGCGTGGTGAACGAACTGCTGGTGCAGATGCAGTCCTTCGACAATCCCACCGGCTGGCAGCGCTTCACCACCTGGTTCGTGGACAGGATCAATCTGCTCCTACCCGCCTCCCGCAGGCTCGATCGTCCCAAAGCACCCCCGGCGAACGTTCTGCTCGTGGCGGCCACCAACCGTGCCGACAATCTCGATCCGGCCCTGCTGCGACCGGGACGGTTCGATCGTCGCATCACCTTCGAGCCACCGCCGCTGGCGGGCCGTCGTCAGCTCATCGACGGCTTCCTCGCCACACGCAGCCATGAGACAGAGCTCGACGAAGACGCCGTCCGGCAGGGGCTGGCGGCAGTCACACAGGGCTACACGCCAGCGATGCTGGAGCATACCTTCGACGAGGCACTGGTCAATGCACTGCGCCGAGGATCGATGCTCATGAACCGCGGCGATGTCGAACGGGCACGCCTGACCGAGGAGGTGGGCCTCGGTCAACCGATCGGATACACCGACCACGAGCGCCGGCTGATCGCCACCCACGAGGCCGGTCATGCCACCGTGGCCTACCTGGTAGCCCCCCATCGCCGTCTGGACATCCTCAGTATCATCAAGCGGCGTGACGCCCTGGGCATGCTCGCTCATGGCGACCGAGAGGATGTCTTCACCAGGTCGGAGTCGGAGCTCAAAGCGCTCATGCAGATCTCGTTCGGCGGCATGGTGGCCGAGGACCTGTTCTTCGGCGAGACCAGCACCGGACCCGCCAGCGACCTCAGCTACGCGACCACTGTGGCCGCGCAGATGATCGGCGCCTGTGGCATGGGTGATTCCCTGGTGAGCCTGTCCGCCATCGCCGGAGGGGGAATCTCAGAGGCGAACCTCGTCTCGAAGGTGCTCTCCGACTCCGAGGGACGGGCAGCCGTGGAGGGGCTGCTGCGAAACCAGTTCGAACTGGTACAGAACCTCATGCGCGAGCACCGTCATCTGGTCGAGGCGCTGCGGGACGCCCTGCTCGAGCGCAATGAGCTGATCGGCACCGAGATACTGGATGTGCTCCACGCAGCGCAGCCGGGCGGCAGCACGAATGAGCCATCGGTCCTGGACCTTCGCGAGTCACAACCACTTCGAGCGTTTGAACGTGATGAACAGGAACACACAGATCGAGAGCATCACCAGTAGTACGGCGGGATAGGCCCAGGGCTCGTTGAGCTCGGGCATGTCGGTGAAGTTCATGCCGTAGATGCCGGCGATGGCGGTGGGCACCGCGATGATGGCGGCCCAGGACGAGATCTTGCGCATGTCCTTGTTCTGCTGCAGTTCCTGTTGCGAGGTGACCGCCATCAGCATGGCCATGAGCAACTGGTCGTGGCTGTCCGCGAGTTCGTAGGCCCGCAGGATGTGCTCGCCCACGTCGGCGAAGTACGGCGCCATGCCGTCAGGGATATGTGGATGGTCGCCGCGCAACAGCCGTCTGGCGACCATGGCACTGGGAGCCAGGGCTCGGCGAAGCTCGAGATTCTCACGCTTGAGTTCATAGATGGTGGTTGCGGCATTGCGGGCACGGCCGCTGAAGACCCAGTCCTCCAGGATGGTCACGTCGTTGTCGAGCTCATTCGAGACGTCGAGGTAGCCGTCGATGATGACGTCGGCCACCGCGTAGAGGACTGCGATCGGACCGTACCGCAGCAGTTCCGGCTCCTGCGCCAGACGTTCGCGCGACGAGCCCGGCGCAGCACTGCCGTGCCGGACCGAGATGGCATACCCACGCCCGACGAAGACCGACACCTGCCCCGTCTCGACATCCGAACTCTCCTCGACGTACCGGAGCTCCTTGAGGATCATGAACGCTGCATGTCGCGACGATTCCAGTTTGGGGCGCTGTCGTGGGTTCTTCGCGTCGTCCACCTGCAGGGGCGGGAGCGAGAACGCTTCGGCAACATCGCGCCATTCGGATTCGGTCGGGTCGGCGAGTTTGAGCCAGATGAAGGAACCCGGTGACTTCTTCCCTTCGTGACGGGCCTGCCTGGCCAATCGCTGCAAGGTCGCTGCGGGCACGGCGCCGGGAACGAGCTCAGCGATGTCTGCATCCACGGCGGTGGGGATGCCGTCGTGGTAGCGAAAAATGGATCGGATCACAGCAGAGCTCCTCGGTATGACCGTATCCATCAGACCGCAGGGATACTGAATCATTCACCACGCGTTCACACCCTGTTTCCCTGTCCGGGTCAAGCGTGGACGCCGCCGTTGACCAGTCCGGTCCCACCTATTCGAGCAGGGCCAGGACCACACGGTCGCCGAGCAGCCGACCGCGCCTTGTCAGCCGGAGCCGGTCGTCGTGGATCAGCAATCCCTGCTCGACAAGACTCTGCACCGCAGACTGCGGAACCATGGCCGGATCCAGGCCTTCCCGCAACCGCGTCGCCAGCATCACGTGCTCGGTGTGCCGCTGACTTGGATCGAGAGTCTCGCTTCGTGCCACGCTCGTGCCGTCCGTGGTGCCCCTGAACCAGCGGTCGGGCAGCTTGTGGTTCTCGTAGCGGACTCCCCGGACGTGGCCGTGGGCACCCGGGCCGAGCCCCCACCAGTCCCCGCCGCGCCAGTAGCCGAGATTGTGCCGGCACTCCTGGCCCGGTGCTGCCCAGTTGGACACCTCGTACCAGTCGAGCCCCGCTGCGCCCAACAACTCGTCGGCGATCTCGTACTTGGTGGCAGCATCGTCATCGTCGGGCATCGGCAGCTCACCGGCGGCGATCCGGCGGGCCATGGCGGTGCCTCGCGGAATTGCCAGGGCGTAGGCGGAGATGTGACCCACCTCAGTGGCAAGTGCGGCAGCAAGCGATGCCCTCCAACTCTCGATCGTCTCGCCCGGTGTGCCGTAGATCAGGTCCAGGCTGCATCGCGTGAAACCTGCCTGCATGGCCAGCGCCACGGCCCGTTGTGCTGCACCGGCCTGGTGGGCGCGATCCAGAACGTCAAGCACACGCGGATCGTCACTCTGCATCCCTACGGAGAGCCTGTTCACCCCGACCGCGAGAAGGTCCCTCAGATTGCGCGGACTGACCGACTCCGGATTGGCCTCGATCGTGATCTCGGCACCCGGCTCGATCCCGCAGGTCTCGGCGAGCGCGTCCAGCACGGTCGCGATCGCCGGGACCGGAAGCAGACTCGGCGTACCACCACCGAAGAACACGGTGTCCACGGGCCGTTCGATGGCCAGCGTCTCCGCTCGGCGGTGAGCACTGATCTCCGCCGCCACTCCCGCCGCCCACTGCGCCCCCAGCTCGACCATATCGGCACTGCCGGCGAGGTAGGTGTTGAAATCGCAGTAGCCACACCGGCTCGTGCAGTACGGCACGTGCACGTAGACGCCGAAGCTCCCTCGTACCGTCTGCGCCGTCACGGTCACAGCGTCGACATCAGCCATGGACTCCATTCTGCGCAGCAACGTCGCGGAACAAGAATGCGGATGGGGACCGGTGCACCGGTCCCCATCCGAGTCTTCGTAGCGTGATCAGGAGTACATGCCGTTCACGTCGTCCTCGAACTCCTGCTCAACAACCTTGCGTTTGACCTTGAGGCTCGGCGTCAGCTCGCCGCCCTCGACAGTGAGCTCGCGAGGAAGGATCACGAACTTCTTAATCGTCTCCCAATGGTTGAGTCCCTGGTTGAGCTTGTCGATCGCCTCCTGCACCGACGCCTCAACCTGAGGATCCTTCGACATGGCCTCGATCGAGTCGTCGGAGATCCCATGAGCGGTCGCAAACGTCTTCGCCGCGTCGGGGTCGAGCGCCACGAGCATGGACGCGAACTTGCGGTCGTTCGCGATGACGACCACGGCGCCGGCCAGAGGACAGACAGCTTTGAAGGAGGCCTCGATCGCTCCCGGAGCGATGTACTTGCCGCCCGAGGTCTTGACCAGGTCCTTCTTGCGGTCAGTGATCTTGATGCGGCCGCCGTCGTCGATGACACCGATGTCGCCGGTCGCGAACCAGCCCTCGGCCACACCGAAAACCTCCTCGTTCGCCTCCGGGCGGTTGCGGTAGCCACGCATGACACCGCCACCCCGGATCAGGATCTCGCCATCGTCGGCGATCTTGACCTCGGTCCCAGGCAGGGGCTCGCCGACCGTTCCAGACATCCGGTTGTTGGGCCGGTTCACGGTGGTAGCCGCCGAGGTCTCCGTGAGCCCGTAGCCCTCGAGAACCGGCATCCCGACGATATCGAACCACTCGTTGATATCGGAGCTCAGCGCCGCGGAGCCCGAGACGAAGTAGCGCAACCGGCCACCGAGCCGCTCGCGGATCTTGGAGAAGACCAGCCGGTCGGCGAGGCCAAGCTGCATACCGAGCAGGCCGCCGACATTCTCGCCGGCCATGCGCTTCTCACGAGCCTGGGCTCCCTTGGCGAAGGCCCAGTTGAAGATCTTGGCCTTCGCGCCGCCCTCCACTTCGACCTGGTGGGTCACACCGGCGTGCACCTTCTCGAAGATGCGCGGCACGGCCGCCATCAGGGTGGGGCGGATGACCGGCAGGTTCTCGATGATCTTCGGCACCCGACCGTCGACAGCGGTCACGCCGCCGATCTGCAGGTGGGCGCAGATGAGCACCTTGCCGAAGGAGTGTGCCAGCGGCAGCCAGAGGAACTGGACATCGTCCGGCCGGATGATGCCCAGGGCCGCCATTGCGGCGCCCTCATAGGCCCAGTTGGCGTGCGTCAGTTCCACACCCTTGGGCTTGCCCGTGGTGCCGGAGGTGTAGATCAACGTGGCCAGGTCGTCGGACTTGGTGTTGTCGACACGCTCGCGGACGATGTTCGGGTGATCCTCGAGGTAGGCCTTGCCCTTGGCGCGGAGATCGGCCCATGAGATCTCATCATCGCTGGAGGCATCACCGTCGATCAGGACGATTGTCTCCAGTTCCGAGAGCTTGTCCTTCTGCTCCTTGGCCTTCTCAGCCTGACTCTCGTCCTCGGCGAAGACGATCCTGGAGTTCGAGTCACCGAGGATGAATCCCACATCCTCGGCACCGGTGCTGGGGTAGACCGTGGTGGTCGCCGCGCCTGCCAGCATGATCGCCATGTCCGCGATGATCCACTCAAGTCGCGTGTTGCTGGCGATCGCGACCCGCTGCTCCGGCTCGATACCGAGGGCGATCAGGCCTGCGGCGACTTCGGTCGCCTCGTCGATGACCTGGTTCCAGGTGAAGGAGCGCCAGCCACCGTCGGCTGTCGGAGCCTGGAAGGCCTCCTCGGGACCGCTCTTGTCCTGCCTGTCGAAGATCATCTGGCCGACTGTCGCCGCCGGTGTCGGGTAGGGCTCGTTCAGGGACCCCGTGGTCCGTCCTGCCGAGGGTGCTTCGGTCACTTCCGCCTCCTATTGAGCTAGCGCTCATCGTGTGCGCCGCTTGCGCAAATATAGCGCCCTGCGCATTTCCTCACCTGTCCGTGACAGGGCCGTCGCTAGATCGGCGCACTGGCACGCACACGGTGTCCTGCGGTCATCCTTCCAGATGATCATGGTCTCGGGGACCTCGGCTGACACTTTCCGCCCCGCCAGCAATGGACAATTCGGCGTTTGGTCACTTGTCGTTGTCGGCCGATAACGCAGCGATGAAGGCTTCTTGGGGGACCTCGACGCGGCCGACCATCTTCATCCGCTTCTTGCCTTCCTTCTGGCGCTCCAGCAACTTGCGTTTGCGGGAGACGTCACCGCCGTAGCATTTGGCGAGCACGTCCTTGCGGATCGCGCGGATGGTCTCCCGGGCGATGATGCGGCTGCCGATCGCCGCCTGGACCGGCACCTCGAACTGCTGGCGGGGGATGAGCTCCCGCAGCTTGGCAGCGATGGCCACGCCGTAGTTGTAGGCGCTGTCCCTATGAACAATTGCGGAGAAGGCGTCGACCGGTTCCCCGTTCAGCAGGATGTCCACCTTCACCAGGTCCGACTCCTGCTGGCCGGCGGGCTCGTAGTCCAGACTCGCGTACCCTCGTGTCTTGGACTTCAGCGCGTCGAAGAAGTCGAAGACGATCTCCGCCAGCGGCAGCGTGTAGCGCAGTTCCACCCGCTCCGGCGACAGATAGTCCATACCCAGCAACGCTCCCCTGCGCGACTGGCAGAGTTCCATGATGGCCCCGACATATTCCGACGGAGCGATGACCGTCGCCTTCACCACCGGCTCACTGACAGCGGCGATCTTGCCGTCAGGGAACTCGCTGGGATTCGTCACGACGGACTCGCTGCCGTCATCCAGCAACACTTCATAGACCACGCTGGGAGCTGTGGCGATCAGATCGAGCCCGAACTCGCGGTCGAGCCGTTCTCTGATGATCTCGAGGTGCAGCAGGCCCAGGAATCCGCACCGGAACCCGAAGCCGAGGGCAGCCGAGGTCTCGGGCTCATAGACCAGGGCGGCGTCATTGAGCTTGAGCTTGTCCAGTGCGTCGCGAAGGTCTGGATAGTCCGAACCGTCGAGGGGGAACAATCCCGAGTACACCATCGGCTTCGGGTCCTGATATCCGCCCAGCGACACCGCGGCGGGATCGCGCTCTGAGGTGACGGTGTCACCCACCCTGCTCTGCCGCACATCCTTGACACCGGTGATGAGGTAACCCACCTCTCCCGCGCGGATCCCGCTGGCTGGTACCGGCTCAGGTGAGATCACCCCGAGTTCGAGGGTCTCGTGCGTGGCTCGGGTCGACATCATGCGAATGCGGTCGCGCTGCGCCAGTGCCCCATCAACCATGCGGACATAGGTAACAACGCCGCGGTAGGTGTCATAGACGGAGTCGAAGATCAGCGCACGTGCCGGCGCCTGCGGGTCGCCCGAGGGCGCTGGGATCACTTCAACAACACGATCCAGAAGCTCGGCCACGCCCTCCCCCGTCTTGGCGGAGACTCGCAGCACGTCGCTCTCATCGCACCCGATGATGTGACTGAGTTCCTCGGCGAAGCGTTCCGGCTGTGCGGCAGGAAGATCGATCTTGTTCAGGACCGGAATGATCTCGAGATCGTTGTCGAGGGCCAGATAGAGGTTGGCCAGTGTCTGCGCCTCGATCCCCTGCGCCGCGTCGACCAGCAGCACCGCACCCTCGCAGGCCGCCAGCGATCTGCTCACCTCATACGTGAAGTCCACGTGCCCCGGCGTGTCGATGAGATTCAGGACATAGGTCTGCCCCAAGGGGGTCCGGTACGGGATCCGAACGGCCTGACTCTTGATGGTGATGCCACGCTCCCGCTCGATATCCATCCGGTCCAGATACTGCGAGCGCATGTCCCGCTCGGAGACGGTGCCGGTGGCTTGCAGCATGCGGTCCGCCAGCGTCGATTTGCCATGATCGATGTGCGCGATGATGCAGAAGTTCCGGATGAGCGCCTGATCGGTCTGTCCTGGTGTGGTGTCACTCACATGTGGTCCTGTTCGAATTAGCCGATCGGCGGTAGTGTGGCTATTCTAAAGGCTGGGCCTGAGCGCCGGTTCCCGGCGAGCCCATATCGCAACCCCTGCAAGCAAGGCTGTACTACAAAGGACCACTGTGGCCAACATCAAGTCTCAGATCAAGCGCAACCGGACCAACGAGAAGGCCCGGCAGCGCAACAAGGACGTGAAGTCTCGCCTGAAGACCTCAATCCGGCGCGTGCACGAGGCTGTCGCCGCAGGTGACGCGCAGAAGGCCGAAGCTGCCGCTCGGCACGCGTGCCAGGAACTGGACCGCGCCGTCTCGAAGGGCGTGCTGCACAAGAACCAGGCGGCGAACCGGAAATCGGCCGTCTCACGCGCCGCGAACTCAGTCGCCTGAGTCGATCACGACATCCGGCCGGTCACCTGCCGCCAGCCTGACCACCAGTTCCTCCACGACTGCGAGCTTCTGCTCGTCATCAAGCGCCACTCCGTCGCCCAGTCCACCCTTCATGGTGGCGTCATACTCGGGCAGGGCAGCCACCACGTGCGCGATCCTCGCCGAGGTCGCATGCCAGCTGCGGAGATTGCGACGAGCCCGGTCCAATTGCCAGGGAGCAACCCCTAGCCCTTCGATACTGCTACCGGACTCGGCGACCGCCATCATTCGCAGGCCGTGAGCGATCGCAGCGATGACCGCAACCCCCACACCCCGCTCACGCTGTTCCATCCCGCGAAGCAGCCGGACGGCCTCGGGGAGCCTGCCTGCCCAGATATGGTCGACGACCTGGAACGAGCTGATCCTGGCCTGCAGGGGAACCATGGTGTGCACCGCGGACTCATCCACCCTCCCTTCCGGTGCATCGGCGACGGCCTGCCGTACGGCGCTGACGAGCAGTTCGGGCTGATCGGTGCCGATCGCTTCCACGAGTCGTTGTCCAGCCTCCGGTGAGAGCTGACCCCCTGACTCCCTGGCCACCTGATTCACCAATGACCGCAGATCGGCTTCGCGAAGCTTCTTGACCGTGATGATCCGGCAATCGGCCTTCTTGGCCGCGTTGATCACTCCCCTGCCGCGGGCTGCCCCGTTGTGCCCGATGATCAGCGGCGACCCCTCCTGCGTCAGCTCGGACCTGATGAGATCGATGGCTGTCTCGTCGGCGGTGGCGAGCTCCGGCACGACCACGATGGGTGGTTCGCCGAACAACGACGGGGACAGGTTCTGGGTGAGCCGCTCCGACAGGCTGAGGCCGTCCTCGCCGGAGCTACTGCTCAGCCTGGCAACCTCGAGCTCCGGGTGTCGCTGCTGCGTCTGTTCGACCGCCTCGCGAACCTGCCGCTCCACGAGGAACGGTTCCGGGCCGGTCACCAGAGTCACCTCACGCGCCATGGCTCCATTCTGGCACGCTGCCACGACCCGGAATCCGCCGCGACCCCGGCGGGATCGTGCGCTCACCACGAGTCCAGCAGCACTGCATCGGCGTTCCAGGCCAGCGCAATGTTGCCTGCCCGATCGGTGCGCCAGACCTGTGCCCCAGCGGCTTCGTAGGTAGCCAGCACCCGATCGACGGGGTGACCATAACCGTTGTCGGCTCCGACGGAGACGACGGCAACAGCAGGGCGCAAGCGGTCCGGGAACACCTCATCGAAGTTGGCCGAGCCGTGGTGTGGCACGACCACCACGTCGAAGGCTGCGCGGTCCAGGCTGCGGGCCAGCAACCCCTGGACGGGCGCTTCGATGTCACCGGGGATCAGCGCCGCCGCCCCGTCCGGCCAATTCGCGGCCAGGACGAGAGAGCCGTCGTTGGCACTGGCCTCAGCGGCCGGGCTACCCTGCTGCGGCCACACCACCCGGAGCACGAGCTCGTCGCCGACTGCCACCGCGGCTGGCGCACCCAGAGCACTGATCGGTACGTGGGAAGGAACCGTCGCGGCGAGTTCGGCCAGATCCTCCTGCTCCTGCCCGGCGCCGCTCACCAGGACCCGCTGAACCGGGAGGCTGGTCAGGAGTTGTCCCAGGCCACCGACATGATCCCGGTCGAGGTGGGAGATGAACACCGCTGCGACCTCCTGCACCCCCAGGTCGGCGAGGCAGTCCAGCACCCTGCCGTTGTCCGGACCCGCATCGATGACCGCCACCTGCTCACCCCCGCGGACCACCGTCGCGCTGCCCTGTCCGACGTCGCACACGACCACCCGCCAGTCGAACGACCCACCTTGTGCCACGACCCACCAGGCGAGCAGGCCCGGCAGTACAACTGCGAGAGCCCGGATGGCCCACACGTCTGTTCGCTCACCCACCGAAGACCTCTGCGACCCGCTCGATCCATACCGCGCCCTCGAGCCCAGGAACCACCAGCAACTGTGCCAGGGGTTCGCTCGCCGGCGCTGCCACGGTGGCCAGCAAGCCACTCACGGTGACCAGCGGGACCGCTGGGGCGGCAAGCAGATTGGCTGGGATCGCGGACAGCGACGTTGCCAGCCCGTGTACGGCCAGCACCGGGAGTGTGGCCAGATACGCCACGGGGGCCACGACCGCAGCCTGGACCAGGCGGCGGGGCAGTCGCTCGATGACAGCCGCCCGCCGCAGCACGGACGTGACCACCGGTGTGAGCAGGATCAGGCCCGCGGTCGCCACGACCGATAGCAGGAAACCCAGCGAGACGGCGAGCCCCGGATCCAGCAGCAGCAACAGCCACACTGCCGTGCCCAGCGCGGGCAGCCCCGTGGTGGGCCCACCCCGGATCAGCGAGAAGACCAGCACCGCACCCATGAGCGCTGCTCGCAGCAGGCTCGGCTGCGGGCCGACCAGCAGCGAGTAGCCGAGGATCGCGCCCGTTCCGGCACACACCTGCGGAGCGATGGCAGGGGTGAAGAACCGGACGACACCCCAGGTGAGCAGCAGCACGATCGCGATGTTGCCTCCGGAGACCGCGGTCAGGTGGGCCAGGCCCGACTGCTGCATGCTGGCGGCGAGTTCGGCGCTCTGCAGGGACTCGTCCCCGACCGTCAGACCCGCCACCAGCGCACCTCCAGCTCGCTCGCGGACGACTCCGAGCAGTCCCGACCGGACCTCGGCCGCGGCAGCCGCCAGTCCCTGTGGTGGCGCGACGTTGGGCGGGCCCCGGACCGACACGAAGTAGCTGAGCGGGGTCTTGCCGGGACTGATGACGCCTCTCACGCCCAGGGTTGAGCCGACCGGCCAGTCGGACCGAGTGTCAGTCATCAGGATCGCCCGAGCAGCGAGCGGCGTCGGGCCGGCGGCCACGATCGTCGTGGCAAGGCTCCAACGCTGCGACGCCGAGGGCTTCGACGGTCTGTCCACGACCAGCTGCAAGGGCAGTGTCTGCTCGACCAGCGCCGCGGGAACCGTTGCGCGCGCCTGCGTCGCGCTCGCCAGCAGCACACCCGTCAGCAGACTCATCGCGACCACGAGGAGCACGGCTGCGCCTCGTCGCTCTTTGTGCAGCAGCAGCGGGATCGAAACGGCCAGTAGCAGCCAGGACAGCGATGCCTGCCATCGACCGCACAACTGCGCCACTTCCCCGATCCACACCGAGACCCCTGGCACCGAGGTCCTGACGTCCAGCGCGCCGCTCACGGAGACAGCCTCGGCGCGAGTTCGGCGAATGTCTTGGGCCCGATTCCGGGCACGTCCTGCAGTTCCTCGACGGATGCGAATCCCTGAGTCTCCCGGTGCCTGATGATGCGTTCAGCCAGAACCGGGCCGACCCCCGGCAGCGTCTCGAGTTGTTCAAGCGTCGCAGTGCGAAGCGAGATGGGCGCGCCCGACTGTGGTGTACCAGACGTGACCGGGTCTTCCACCACGGTCATCGACGGCTGGCCCCGACCGGACACGAAGACCGCCTCGCCGTCACTGACCTGCCGGGCGAGGTTGAGATCACCGGGCCTGGCCCGAGCCAGCATTCCGCCCGCCTCCCCCAGCGCATCGGTCACTCGAGACCCCACGGGCAACTCATAGACGCCGGGATGGCGAACGGCGCCGTGCACGTACACGGTCACAAGGCCAACCGCCGCCAAAGATGGGGAGCCACCCGAGAGCGGCTGGGTGACGGGCAGCCCCAGCTCGGTGGGTTGCAAATCCGGCGGTGTCGCCTGGCTGGGGGCCACCGACTGCGTGGTGCTGCGCTGGATCATGGCAGCGGGTCGACTGTTCCACCACATGAACCCCGCACCCAGCAGGCCGAGGAGCAGAATGACGAGAATCGACCTCAGGTCGGAACGGGCGGGGATCCTGATTCGAGTCGGCATGACCCCACAGTCGGCGCTGGACGCGTCCGCGAGGCTTAAGACCCGGAATCTGTGGATCGCTTCAGCGCTCCACCGGGCACGACGCTACGACTTGGCTTTGCGCAGATCGGGCCAGTCCCGCCACGCGGCCCCGAGATTCTTGTAGTGCCGCACGATGATCAGCAGCCCCATCGCAATGCCGAAGATCGTCGTGTGAACTCCCGGCGCGAACAGCGACACGATGATCAGGACGACCGCCCCGCAGACTGCCCCTATTCCCACCCGGCGTGTGGCCAGGTAGCCGACCGCGAATCCGGCCAGCAGGAACGGCGTCCAGATCGGTTGGGCCCCCATGACCGCGCCCAGGGTGGTTGCAACACCCTTGCCTCCCCTGCCCCGCAGGAATGGTGAGGTGATATGCCCGACGACGGCAGCGAAACCCGCCAGTTCGCCGGCAGGGTCGTAGATCAGCGAGAACGCCAGTGCAGGGATGAATCCCTTGAGCACGTCCAGCAGCGCGATGAGGACCCCCATCTTCTTGCCCATCGCGCGGGAGGCGTTGGTGGCCCCTGGATTGCCCGAACCGACGTCCTTCAGATCGATGCCACGAGCGCGGGCGAACAGGCTGGCGGGGTTGATGGAGCCGAACGCGTACCCGATCACGGCAGCAGCCACGAACAGCCACGGGCTGACCGTCATGGCTGCGGGCTGACGGTGACGCTCACCATGCCCGGTCCGACATGGGCACCCACGACCGCCCCTACCTCACCGATCTCCACAGGAGTGTCCGGGAGCCGGGAACGCAGGCGGTCGGCCAGGTCGCCGGCGGTGGCGCCGGCGTCAAGATGCGAGACGGCGATCCGGCTCGGGGCCAGCGACGCATCCGCCACCGCCAGGTCCTCGAGCCGGGTGATGGCGCGATTGCGGGTGCGCACCTTCTCCAGGGGTTCGACCCTGCCGTCGGCGACATGCAGGATCGGCTTCATCGCCAGAGCGGTCCCGACGAGTCGCTGAGCCGAACCGATCCGTCCGCCCCGCTGCAGATACACCAGCGAATCCACGTAGAAGTACACGTGACTACGGGCAGCGGAGTCCTCGGCGACTGCCGCAACCTGTTCCTGCTCCGCCCCTCGCTGTGCGGCCGCAGCGGCGTCCAGGACCGCAAACCCCATGCCCATGGCGATCGTCCGGCTGTCCACCACCTGCACCGGCACTGCAGCCTGCTTGGCGGCGAACCGCGCCGCGTCGCAGGTACCCGACATCTCGGAGGACAGATGCACCGAGACGATGGCCTGCGCCCCCTGCCCTGCCAGTCGATCGTAGGCTTCAGCGAATTGCGCCGGGGTCGGCCGCGAGGTGCTGACCTGCTTGTTGCTCCGCATCGCGTCGGCGATCTCGGCCGACGAGATGTCAAGGCCCTCCGCGAACACGGCACCCTCGATGATCACCTGAACAGGGACCACGCTCACATCAGAGCGCGTCACCTGCTCCGGATTCAAGTAGGCCGTGGAATCGGTGACGAGAGCAACACTCACGCTGGTCAGACTACCGGGGCGTCTGCACTGATGCTGTGCCGTGACGCCGGGCAGCATGAGCCGGGTGAGAATCCGAGGATCGGCTCGCGCATTCAGGTCGGTCTTCCATGTATGTGCCTGCCCAGTTCGACGGTTCCGCGATCGCGGAACGGCCTCTGCTCCTAGGCTTGTCCGTAGCCCGGCGCCGGACAAGGCGGAGAGAGTGATTCCACTCCTTCCGAGCCCGGGAATCCATGGAAGGGACAGCGGATGACAGAGGTACCGGTCAGCGAAGGGGCACAGACCGAGGAGGAGCTGCGCGAGGATCTTGCAGCCGCCTACCGGGCCGTGGCGATGTACGGCTGGGACGATCTGGTCTTCACCCACATCTCGGTGCGGATCCCGGGCCCCGACCATCACTTCCTCATCAATCCCTACGGCATGCTCTTCGACGAGATCACTGCCTCCAGCCTGGTGAAGATCGACCTGGACGGGAACAAGGTGGGCTCCAGCCCCTATCTCGTGAACCCCGCCGGCTTCGTGATCCACTCGGCCGTGCACGCCGCCCGCGAGGATGCCCAGTGCGTCCTGCACATCCACTACGCCCCGGGTGTCGCGGTCTCCATCCAGCCCAACGGCCTCGAGATGATCTCCCAGCACGCTTCCCTGCTCTACGGGCTGATCGGGTACCACGACTACGAAGGTATCGCGCTGCGCGACGAGGAAAAGCCTCGATTGGTGGAGGATCTGGGGGGCAACTTCGCCCTCATCCTGCGCAACCACGGTCTGCTGACGGTCGGCCCCAACGTGGGCACGGCTTTCGTGATCATGCACAACCTCGTCCGCGCCTGCGAGATCCAGACCATGGCCCAGGCCATGGGGGGCGATGATCTCATCCCGATCGGTCAGGACATCCTGGAGAGCCAGCTGGCGAACTCCATCGAGGTCTCCGCCGGGCAGGGCGTCGACTTCGCCTGGCCCGGCATCCGGCGCAGGCTCGACCGGCTCGACCCGAGCTACAAGGACTGAGCGGGTTCGGGCGCCCTTCGCCGCTCGGGGGTCGCCCGGACCGCCACTGACGTTCACGGCGCCGAGGCCCCATGGACGCCGACCCAGGGTGCGGTCAGCCGGGGATGACGTTCACCAGTTTGGGCGCCCGCACGATCACGCGTCGGGGCGGCGCCTCTCCCACGAGGCGCGCGATCGTGTCGTCGGCCAGGGCGAGTCGTTCGAGCTCGGCCTGCGTCACGTCCGCCGGGACCTCCAGCCTCGCCCGCACCTTGCCCTTGATCTGGACAACGCAGGTGACTGTCTCCTGCCTGACGAGATCATCGATCACCTCCGGCCAGCCCGCCCGGGCGACCGGCGGATTGTGTCCCAGGTTCGCCCACATGTCCTCGGCCGTGTAGGGAGCCACCAGGGACAGGATGATGGCTGTCGCCTCGACGCCCTCCCTGACCGCCGGATCCGCTGGGCCTACCCCGGAATCGATGGCTTTTCGCAGCACGTTCACCAGTTCCATCACCTTGGCGATGGCGACGTTGAAGCGGAATCGCTCCACGGCGGTGGCAGCTTCGGCGATCGTCCGGTGGGTGGCCTGCCGAACTGCGAGGTCGCCCTGTGCCGGATCGGCGCCGGGGCTGCTGGTCACATCGCGGGACAGTCGCCAGGCTCGGGCCAGGAATCGTTTGGCGCCGGCCGCCGAGACCTCCGACCAGTCGATATCGTCCTCCGGCGGACCGGCGAAGACCATGGTGAGCCGTACAGCATCCACGCCGTGGTCGGCCAATTCGTCCGACAGCTTCACCAGATTGCCCCGCGACTTCGACATCGCCGAGCCATCCATCAGGACCATGCCCTGGTTGAGCAGGCGCGTGAAGGGCTCGGTGAAGCTGACCATCCCGAGATCATGCAGCACCTTGGTGAAGAACCGCGCGTAGAGCAGGTGCAGGATCGCGTGCGTGACGCCCCCGACGTACTGATCCACGGGCAGCCACTTCTCCGCGTCCTCACGGCTGAAGGGGGCATCGGTGTTGGCAGGGTCGAGGTAACGCAGGAAGTACCAGGAGGAGTCGACGAATGTGTCCATGGTGTCCGGGTCACGGCTAGCCCCGCCGCCACAGGAGGGGCACGTCACAGCCGACCAGGCAGCAGCCGCCCCCAAGGGGGAAGAACCTTTGGGCTGCAGATCCAGCCCCGAGGCCGGTGGCAGCACGACCGGCAATTCGGCCTCCGGGACCGGGACCTCGCCGCAGGAAGGACAGTGGATGATGGGTATCGGCGTGCCCCAGTAGCGCTGCCGCGAGATGAGCCAGTCACGCAACCGGTAGTTGACTGCCGCCTCGCCGGTGCCGCGCTCCGCCAGTATCTCGATGATCGCCGCGATGGCGGCCTCCTTGTCGAGCCCGTCCAAGGGACCGGAGTTGACGTGGGGGCCGTCATCCGCGGTTGCCATGCCGGTCTGCTCCGGATCCTCGTCCGAGGCGACGACCACCCGGACCGGGATGCCGAATGCCTTGGCGAAGTCCAGATCACGCTGGTCATGGGCCGGGACCGCCATGATCGCGCCTGTGCCGTAGTCGGCCAGAACGTAGTCGGAGGCCCAGACCGGCAGCCGTTCCCCGTTGACCGGGTTGACGGCGTAGCGGTTCAGGAACACCCCGGTCTTCTCACGGTCGGTAGCCAGGCGGTCGATCTCACTGGTGAGCTTCACCTGCTCGAGGTACTGCTCGAACTCTTCTTCGGCACCACTGCCCGCTGCGAGTTCCGCCGCGAGGTCGGAGTCTGCCGCCACGACGAAGAATGTGGCTCCGAACAGCGTGTCGGGTCTGGTCGTGTAGACGGTGACGGGTTCCTCGCGTCCTTCGATGACGAAGTCCACATTGGCCCCGGTCGACTTGCCGATCCAGTTGCGCTGCATGGACAGCACCTTCTCGGGCCAGCCCGACTCCAGCTGGTCCATGTCATCGAGGAGTCGTTCAGCGTAGTCGGTGATCCGCAGATACCACTGTGTGAGCTTCTTCTTTGTGACGGGGGTGTCACAGCGCTCGCAGAGTCCCTGAATCACCTGCTCGTTGGCGAGCACCGTCTGGTCGGTGGGGCACCAGTTAACGCTGCTCGCCTTCCGATAGGCGAGGCCCCGTTCGAACATCTTGAGGAAGATCCACTGGTTCCACTTGTAGTAGTCGGGATCGCAGGTGTTCAGGGTGCGGGTCCAGTCGAAGGCGCAGGCATAGCGCTTCATGGACGCCTTCTGCGCCGCGATGTTGTCGTAGGTCCAAGCCGCCGGGTCCACGCCACGCTTGATCGCCGCGTTCTCCGCGGGCAGCCCGAAGGCATCCCAGCCGATCGGGTGCAGCACATTGCGGCCCCGCTGGACCCAGTACCTGGCCACGACGTCGCCGAGGGCATACGCCTCGGCGTGGCCCATGTGCAAGTCGCCGCTGGGGTAGGGGAACATGTCCAGGACATACATGCGCTCGCGCTGATCGTCGGACTCCGAAGCCCGGAAGGGCCGTAGTGCCTCCCAGACGGGCAGCCACCTGTCCTGGATCGATGCCACATCGAAGTCGGCCCGATCACCGTCTTCAGCCATGAAAGTCCTCCACACGCGTCGAAGTCACGTCAAGGTCAATGGTAAAGCCGGACAGGGCCGGGCCCGACCGCCCGGCTGTGCTGCTTCGCCGCACCAGCGCAGCCGGTCGATCAGCACAGTTGGGCGGCTACGTCGATACGGCCGCGTCCGACCGGCGCAGAGACGATCAGTCGCTGAGGTCCAGTGTTGAGCGTCGCATCCGCCGCCGTCGGTACATCTCCTGATCCGCGCGGTCCAGCAGCGCAGAGAGATCCTCGTCCTGCCATGGCATGTGGATGACCCGCCCTGCCGAGATCCCGAGGTCGACATCAAGGTCCCCCAGCGAACGGCGCAACGCAGCCGAGACGCGGCGCTCGACCTCTTCGGCCGCAGGCCCTGCGCCCATGGTCAGCACCGCGAACTCGTCACCACCGAGCCTGGCGATGACGTCAGCCTCCCGGAAAACGTCGCGCAGTGCGCTGGCCAGCGCGACAAGCAGTTCATCTCCGCGATCGTGTCCGACCTCATCGTTGACCCGCTTCAGATGATCGACGTCGATGAACGTGCAGGCGACCGGATCGCGTGAGCGCGCGGCCAGGGCCACAAGCTCATCGCCCACGACCGCCAGCCCTCGCCGGTTCATCAGCCCTGTGAGTTCGTCCTGGATCGCGGCAGCCTCCGCGAGGTCGAGGGCATCGGCCAGGGAGCGCATCGCGTCGATCCTCATCAGGTGCACGACGAAGGCGATCAGCGTGCCGGCCAGCATCGCCAGGAACCAGCCGGCCTGCGCTCCCACGGTCCAGAACGGCAGTAGCCAGCACGCCCAGACGATGCCGAGTGCTGCGCCGAACCAACGCATCCGCAACAGCGTGGCACTGGCAGCCACGGGGAGCAGTTCCAGGTAGGTGGTCTGCACCAATGACTCATAGGCCCACATCTGCAGCATGAGCGAGACGGCGGTCAACGCGATGACGGCGAGGGTCCGCTGCTGGCACCCGGAGAGGCTGCCCTGATCCGCACGAATCCGCCAGCCCGAGATCACCAGGCCGCAGCCGGCGAGGAATGTGAACATCAGCGCCACCACCGCCCAGAAGGACAGGTCGCCGGTGAGCCGGAAGATCAGGGACAGCAACAGGATGGCACCGAGGCCCACGGACAGCAGTGGCAGCGCCGCACGACATGCGGCATCCTTGCGGCGCCGCAGTTCCTCCGACTCCGGAGCGCGCAGACTGGCCAGCCAGGATCGGCGGCCGGGACCGTCCTGGGGTCGCTTCCGCTCGCCGGCGCGACCATCAGAGTCAACCTTCACAGGAACAATCTACCTCGCCATCGGGTGCCTCAGCCCCGAGATCCGGCTTGCGGATCTGCTGGCACATGGCGGCTTCTTGCCGCCCGGGTCCGGCTGGCGAACCGTTTCGGCGGAACTGCCGAAGCGGTTCGCCTCTGGCGCTCGGTTAGCCGCCACCGCGGCGGGGGCAGGCACTGGTTGTGAGCCACGAGGGCTACAGACGAAGGGGAGACATCATGTACGCATACATCGTTCAGTATCTGGGAACTCCGAGCTACCAGGACCGGTCGGACACACAGTCGCAGAGCCGGCAGACGCAGGACCAGCGGCACAGCGTCGCCGCTCGGTGAGTGAGCTGGGGTCAGGCATCAAGGCGGGTGCCTGACCCCCTCGCCGTCGAGTCCCCCACTCACTGTTCAGCCGGACAGTCCACCCGGATCGGCCAGTAGGCAAGCAGTTCGGGGTCCAGGCCACACACCTGCGGCACCCGGTCGTACCGCACAACCACGGTCCCCTCGGACAGCGAGTGGCGAGCGGACACCGCGTACGAGGCGTTGCTCAGCGCACGCCGGTAGCTGGCCGGCATCTGGTTGCCGTGTGCTTTGAGACGGACGAACCAGACCCGGGCGACGGTCCCGAGGTTTCTCTCGAACAGCGGACCCTTGGCACGAAGACCATTGAAGTTCGCGGCCCGGATCGGATCCGCCTTGACACCCACCAGGCGCAGCCCGGCGAACTCCCGCGGGAACAGCGCCATCATCCGCGCACGGCGGTCGGGCAGGAAGACGACCCCGTCCCCGGCTCTGGCTTCGTCAGCAACGAATGCCGCGACGTCCCCGGTGTTGGCCTTGGCATGCACATCCCGGTCCACACGGTAGGCAGGGATGGCCATGACGAACAGCAGCACAATCGCAACAGCCGTGAGCCAGCGCGGTCGTAGCAGCACGAGGCCACAGGCTGCCGCCACGGCGAATGCGGGGGCGCACAGGAACAGGAACCGGACCGCGTACCACTCGCTGAATTGTGAGACGACGATGAGGCCCAGCAGCGGCAGCAGCAGCCACGGCAGCAGCAGCGCATAGCGCCGTGCGAATCCTGTGTCGGTCCTGCGGCTGCGGTACGACACGATCGCACCCACGATCAGGCTCAGCCACAGGACCAGGCTCAGGGCCAGGGACCAGCCCAGATCCTGCTGAGCATCGATCGTGGTCCATGTCTCCAGGACGGTCCGCCAGTGCTTCGGCGCAACCTGGATCAGCCCACCGACCACCTCGCTCTGATTGCTGCCGAGCAGAACCAGGGGTAGGGCCAGGACGAACACTGATGCAGCAGCCACCATCATCTGGATCGCGATGGGTCGCGGTGGTCGCAGGATCACCATTGTGACCACATGCGCAGCGACCACCGCGAGCACCACCAAGGAGAGGTAAACGCCCGCCAGCATCAGCAGGCCGTAGCCGAACCACCAGATCCGCGTGTGGATCAGGTCATCGTCCAGCAGCCGGAGCAGCAGCAGACTCGCCCACACCACCACGGCGGCGGTGAGCGCCTGCGAGCGCATCTGCATGGCGAAGTGCGAAGAGACCGGCAACAATGCGAACACAAGCCCGGAGGTGAGACCGAGGGCACGGCCACCGAGCCGCACCCCCAGCATGGTCGTGCCGAGCGTGGTCGAGACGATCGCCAGCAGGCTGACGAGACGACCGATCAGCAGCGTCGGTCCCCCGAACTGCAGGATTGCGTACATGAGCAGGTAGTACAACCCGTGGACTGCATCCTGGTTGCCGAGCAGCTCCAGCAGTTCCGGCAGCGTTCTCGTGGCCGCCGACGCCGACGCGGCCTCGTCCCAGTGGGGTTGTGGCACCATCAGCATGAATCCACCGATGACGAGTGCCACCACACTCGGAAGCCACAGGGCATCGCGCCAGAATCTCGGCCTTGCCCGTTGCGGGGTCTGCTCGGCCGAGCTTGCTGGCGCACTGCCGACCAGGAGACCCATAGCCCGAGATTCGCTTGCGCAAGTACGCGATCAAACCGCTGTCACCCGTTCAGCGACCGGGATCCGGCAGGGTCAGCGAGCCAGGGCGAAATGCCGGATTCGGGAGGATTGAGCCCAGAGCGACGGATCGGCCACGGAGCCTCGCAGTTGGTGGGGCCCCGATCGACGAGCCGTCCGCCGATGTCCCGGAGCCGGCTCGTGGTCGTGCGGGGAGCTTCCTCCGGTCGCGGTTGGAGCTCGACGTCCGGGACGCTAATATGGGGTGTACTCATGGGGCTATGGCGCAGCTGGTAGCGCACTTGCATGGCATGCAAGGGGTCAGGGGTTCGAGTCCCCTTAGCTCCACCCATAGTGTCTTACGGGAACATGCGACATCGGTAGATGTGGTGTGTTCCCGTTTGGCTTCCTTGCCTTCGTCGCCGCTGTCGTGTGCTTGACGGAAGATCGTGGCGAAGGGTTCGGCGAGGTGTGGCCGGAGTTGTTCGTTGTCGGTGATGTCGAGGCGGGTGTAGAACGCCTGGTTCGCCAATCGCCTATCGGCATCACCGGAGTGCGCGTAGGCGCGGTGCGCGTCGGTCAGCAGGCGCAGGCTGTCATGGAGGAACGCGCGCCCGCCGGTGTGGTGCTCACTGTGCTCCGCGAGGCGACGGTTGATGTCCGCCAGACCCGCGCGGATGCGGTCCTGGTGCCGCTTCAAGGTGTCGAGGTCGATGGCGTCGGCGAAGTGCGCCGCGAGCAGCTTGTCGGACTCTGCTTCCAGGCGTGCCCGGTTCGCGGTCAAGTCCGCGACTTCCCGATCCTGGCCGGTGTTGCGCTTGTCGAACGCCGCATCCACGTCAGCGGCGAGCCGCTGATAGGTGCTGTCGCTGATTGTGATCGAAGCGTAGGAATCTGCGACCAAGCGTTCTGCGACCGCGACGGGAACCGCGCGCCGGGTGCAGCTGGTCTTCTTCGCGGCGCGGCCGGAGCAGATGAAGTAGGCGTAGGTGGTGCCGCGCGGGTTGGTGGCGAAATCCAACAGCATCCGTGACCCGCAGGTGCCGCAGTGCAGGAGTCCTTTGAGGTGGTGAGCGTGCTGGACGTGGCGGGTCATCTTCGCCGTGCGCGCTTTCAGGAGTGATTGCACTTTGTCGAACAGTTCCGGCCCCACAATCGGTTCGTGCGCGCCGGGATGCAGCGCGCCCTTGTAGCGGATCACGCCCGCGTAGTACGGGTTCGTCAGGAGCTTGTAGAGGGTGTTCTTCCCCAATGGCTTCAATGGGCGCTTCGGCGTCGGCACCGTCAGCAGACCCCGTGCGGTGAGGTCGCGGAGGAGGCCGGTGACGGAGGTCTCGCCGGTCGCGTAGTGCTCGAACGCCCAGGTGATGAGTGGTGCGCGTTCAGGGTCAACCTCGACCGTGCGCACCTCACGCCCGTTGTCATCCGTCTTGCGGACGTTCAAGTAGCCGATGGGGGCACGCATCGGGGTGCCCCCTTGCGCGACTTTCTGTGTCAGCCCTTTGGTGACTTCGGTAGCGAGGTTACGGGAGTAGAACTCGGCGATGGAGGACATGATGCCGTGCACGAGCATCCCCGACGGGGTCTGATCGATCGACTCGGTAGCGGAGACGAGGGTGACCCCGGCCGTGAGGAGTGCTTGGTGGATGGCGACGTCGTCTGCCCTGTTGCGGGCGAGCCGGTCGAGCTTGTGCACGATGCAGAACGTGACGCGGGTCGCAGCGATGAACGCCAGCATCTCCTGCAACCCGTCACGATCCGCAGACCGTGCTGACTCACCAGCATCGATGAACTCCCGCACGACCCTGGCACCGAGTTCGTCGGCCTTGCGCTGGTTGGCCTCACGCTGGGCGGGGATGGAGAATCCTTCCTCGGTGCCGCCGCGCTCGGCCTGCTCACGAGTGGAGACACGCAGGTAGGAGACGGCGAGGAGCACCGGCTTGTCGTCGCCGTGGTCGGCGGTCACGCCCATCGGGGTGAGGGTGGGAGCGGTGGTGGTCATGCGGTGCTCC
>JAGQTY010000119.1 GCA_020438795.1 Actinomycetota bacterium | reverse complement strand
AGGGCCCGCTCGTGAGCTGCTGAGACGGGTCGTCCCCTGGGCAGTCCCACCTCCCAGTAGTCGTTCTCAGCGAGCTCGGGTGGCACGCCGAACGTGGTGGCATACCACTGTGGGTCCAGGTGCTGCTGGATCAGTGCCTCCAGAGAGGCACCGGTAGCCGGGAACTCCGGGGCACGCGGTGGCTCATCATTGGTCTCGGTGGCCTCCGTCAGCTTCGACTGCTTGCGGGTGCGGAAGGCCCGGGTCCGGCGACTGATGGTGCGAGGGACGCTGCGGGCCAATGCTCTCACCTGCCGTTTGGGAGAGACTTCGAGGGCTTCCAAGTAGGGGAGTCTCGCGGCCATGGCCTCGAGTTCCCG
This sequence comes from Actinomycetota bacterium, assembly GCA_020438795.1. Classification (GTDB taxonomy): domain Bacteria; phylum Actinomycetota; class Actinomycetes; order S36-B12; genus JAGQTY01. The sequence continues at coordinate 946 of JAGQTY010000119.1, read as the reverse complement.
AATGGCGCCGTCCTGCTGGCTGATGAGCTCGTCGCGTGCGTCGATCTCCGCCTCCGCCCGCTCGATGGCGTGATCGCGCTCATCGATCATGCGTTCCAGTACTTTGGCCGCATCTCCGCGCGCGTCGATTTCCGACTCCGCCAGCTGGATGGCCGCATCTCGCTCATCGATCATTGCGGCTTGGACGCCGAGTGCGGCGTCGCGGTCGTCGACCAATGCGGTCAGGTCCTGAACCATCCGTGACTTCTCGCTCGCGGTCGCGGCCCACTCATAGGCCGCGCGCCAGCGTGAGAACTCATCCGACAGCAGGTACTCCCAGCCTTCCACTCCCTTCGGCAGCATCACGGCGAGCCCGAAGTTGTGCCTGAACGCGAAGCCCGGATACCGGTCAGCGATCTCGTCCCGGTAGTACCGGGCCGAGCCATAGCCCGAGGCCGGATCGACGTCATGCAGGAGCATGAGTCCGCCGGGGGCCAGTTTCGGCAGCCAGGTCGTGAAGTCCTCGGCCAGAGCCTCGTAGGTGTGGAGCCCGTCGATGTGGATGAGATCCACTGACTCGTCCTCGAAATCAGCGAGCGCCTCGGAGAAGAGACGTTGGTGCAGTTCCGCGCTCAGCCCGGCCTGACCGAGCACATCCTTGAGCAGTGTCAGGACCTCTGGGCCGTACAGACCTGCGTGCTCGTCCCCCTCCCAGGTATCCACGGCATGCACAGCAGCGGCTGCGTCGGCATCCCTCAGCGCCTGCAGGATGGCCAGCAGCGACACGCCGTAGTGGGTCCCCAGTTCGACGACCACCTCGGGCTGGCGCCAGCGCAGCAGGTCGTAGGCGAAGAAGCGGTGACCCGACCAAGGGCCGGTCGCGCGATCACGGTCGAGGGAATCCCCCAGGAATTCGGGCTGATGACACACCCAGGCCCGAGTCGGGTTGGTCCACACACAATCTCCT
>JAGQTY010000118.1 GCA_020438795.1 Actinomycetota bacterium | reverse complement strand
GGCCTGGACACCACGTCACCGAAGAGCGTCCGGAAGAGCAACGCCTTGCGCCTTGACGCCACCAGCGCGACCATGCGCACCTTGAAGCGATTCGGCTTCCGCGTCAGCGCAGCAGACGCCCGCCCCGGGAACGGCTGAACCTCGCGCAAGGGCCGGGATCTGAAAGCGCGCCCGGAGGTGTGCACTGTCAGGACATAGGAAACACATGTGTCGGGACATAGGAAACGTTGGGCTGGTTGCCAACGTGGGGGATGTCGAAGGCAAAGCTGATCATTCTGGCGGTCGTTTCTGCGGGTCGTAGCCAGGCGGAAGTCGCTCGAGAATACGACGTGTCCCGTGGCTGGGTGAGCAAGCTCATCGCCCGGTACAGAGACGAGGGCGAGGCTGCCTTCCGGCCGCGGTCACGGCGCCCGAAGTCCAGCCCCAACCGGATCAGCGATTCGGATCGTGACCGGATCTGCCAGCTGCGCCGTGACCTGACCAGCCAGGGCCACGACGCCGGCGCGGACACGATGCAGTGGTTCCTGGCCAAGGAACGAGTGGAAGTGTCCACGTCCACAATCTGGCGCGTGCTACGTGAGGCAGGCCTGGTGAAACGGTCCCCGAAGAAGAAGCCGCGCAGCGCCTACAAACGCTTCGCCGCCGAACTACCCAACGAGATGTGGCAATCCGACTTCACCCACATCCGCCTGGCCGACGGCCACGACACCGAAACGATCAGCTGGCTCGACGACCACAGCCGCTACGCCCTCGACATCACCGCGTTCGTCAGGATCACCGTCAACGACGTGGACACCACATTCCTTACCAGCATTGAGGAAAACGGCCCACCAGCAGCCACCCTCACCGACAACGGCATGGTCTACACCACCCGCTTCTCCGGCGGCACAGGAGGCCGCAACCAGTTCGAACACACCCTGGACTGGCTCCACATCCAACAACGAAACGGCGCCCCAGGCCACCCCACCACCACCGGGAAAGTCGAACGCTTCCAACAGACCCTCAAGAAGTGGCTCAGCCGCCAAGACCCCCAACCTCGGACCCTGGCCGAACTCCAAGCCCTGCTCGACCAGTTCCGGCACTACTACAACCACGAACGACCCCACCGCGGCATCAACCGCCGAACCCCAGCCGCCGCCTACGCATCCCGACCCAAAGCCACCCCCCAACGCAGAGCACGACCCCCACTGGCGAGTCCGCTACGACCGCATCGACCCCACCGGAAAGGTCACCCTGCGCCACAACAGCACCCTCTACAAGATCGGCATCGGACGAACCCACAGCAGAAAGCGCGTCATCATGCTCGTCAAAGACCTCGACATCACCATCGCCGAACTCACCACCGGCGAAATCCTACGGTCCCTGACCCTAGACCCCACCCGCAAATACCAGCCACAAAACAGAAACTCCTGAACCCAAACG
>JAGQTY010000117.1 GCA_020438795.1 Actinomycetota bacterium | reverse complement strand
CCCCCGACGGAATCTGGATTGCGTTCGATGCCCCGCTCGCAGATGACGGCCAACCGCAGGTGATGCTCTGGAACAGAAATGGTCAGGCACGGGTCCTCACCAACGACCCCCACTCGGCCACAGACCCCGACTTCAGCCCGGACGGCGAATCGATCGCCTATGTGAACCACGGCGCCAACGGCTCAGACATCGCCACTATGGCCGCCGACGGCAGCAACCAGGAACCACTGACGAACGCAGGCTTCAACGGCTCACCGGACTACTCCCCCGACGGGTCCCTGATCTCCTACATCCACTCCGAGGGGGGTCGCTACTCGGTACGAGTGGTGACACCCGATGGCGCTTCCGACCGACTGGTGTACGCGGGCCAGAGTCTGCTGTGGGGCTCCGCGTTCTCCCCCGACGGCAGCAGAATCCTCTTCAGTGAATTCCGGGGTGGCCAGTGGGATCTCGCCACGGCCCGGCTGGCAGACGGCCAGACCGAATGGCTCAGCGACACCCCCGACTTCGATGAGACCCACGCCAGCTACTCCCCCGACGGCACCAGACTGCTGTTCACCCGCGGGGTCCCGCAACAGAACGGCAGCGAACTCTTCACCAGTGATCTGGCTCATCAGGATCTGCAGCGGATCTCCGAGGCGGGTGCCCCGGCACAGCAGGGCGACTGGCAATCGGTCCAGGTGGCGGATCCCCCGATCGACCCTCAGGATCCCCCCGCCGCGCCCGATGAGAATCCGATCGACAATGATCCAGCACCACGCAACGACGACGCACCTGTCGCTCCACCGGCGCTTCAGAACCCCGGGAATGGCAACGGCAATGACGCACCGGCGCCCGGAGGCAATGGCCCGGCACCACAACCGAACGATAACGCCGGGGATCCGATGCGCGATCGCGCGGCCCCAAGACTCACCTTGAAGGGTAAGCCGAAAGCCGGCAAGACCTATCGAGCCGTCCAGATCAAGCGGATCCGGGGAAACGCGGTCGATGACTCGGCCATGGGGACTGTGAAACTGGGCATGAAGCGCCTCGGCAGGAAGTGCTCGCACCTGCGAGCCAACGGGTCCATGACCAGGCCCAAGAAGTGCCGCTACAAGATGCTGACCGTCATGAGTGGGGATACCACGAACAGGTTCAGCCAACGGGTTCGCAGCCTGACCTCGGGGCGCTACAAGATCAAGGCCGTTGCGATCGACGCCGCCGGCAACAGGGCCAAGTCGGTGCGTGGCTTCCGGATCCGCTGAGCGAATCCGGATGCTCCAAGAACCACATCCCGGCAGGCGGCCAGCCAGCTCGCAGTGTACGGGGAAGGTTCAGAGAGTCACGTCCCTCAACGGTCCTCGGCTGCCAGTTGGGTCGCCACTGCGGCCACAGACTTCCGCGCCACATAGCCGTTGTGTCCGCGACGCTCGAGGACGGCCGCCAACCGGCGCTCCCGGACATCCACGGCCAGGTGACGGTAGTTCGGCCACTTCCTTGCGACCAGCCTGTCCGCGGCA
>JAGQTY010000116.1 GCA_020438795.1 Actinomycetota bacterium | reverse complement strand
GCCACTGTCAATGCCGGAGGGCGACTGGTCGTCGCAGCCACACGAGTGGGTTCGGACACCCAGCTCGCGCAGATGGCGCGGCTCGTGGAGGACGCGCAGACGGGCAAGGCTCCCGTACAACGACTTGCGGACAGGGTCGCGGCGGTCTTCGTCCCCATCGTGATCCTGCTGTCCGCTGCCACGCTTGGTTTCTGGCTCGGCCTCGGCTATGGCGCGGATGCGGCTTTCACCGCTGCTGTGTCGGTCCTCATCATTGCCTGCCCCTGCGCGTTGGGCCTGGCCACTCCGACCGCGTTGATGGTGGGCACCGGACGGGGAGCCCAGCTGGGAATCCTGATCAAGGGTCCGGAGGTCCTCGAGTCGACGCGCCGGGTCGATACCGTCGTGCTGGACAAGACCGGCACCGTCACCACGGGGGTCATGTCGCTGGTGGATATGGTGCCGGCCGCTGGTGCCGACACAGGTGAACTGCTGCGGCTCGCCGGGGCGCTGGAGAACGCCTCGGAGCATCCCATCGGTGCCGCGGTCGCCCGGGCGGCGCAGGAGCGCGGTCAGTTGCCGAATGTCGAGTCCTTCCGCAGTGAGCAGGGCCTGGGCGTCAGCGGCGTCGTCGAGGGGCATAGTGTGGCGGTCGGTCGCAGTTCGTGGCTCAGGCAGGAGTGGTCGATCGGGTTGCCCGAGGATCTCAGGAGTGCGCTGAGCCGTGCAGAAGCCCTCGGCCGGACCGTTATCGCCGTAGGCATCGACGGGGCAGCGGCAGGGTTGCTGGTGGTGGCTGACACGGTCAAGCCGACCAGCGCCCGAGCAGTGGCGCAGTTGCGTGAGCTGGGACTGCGGCCGGTACTGCTGACCGGAGACAACACCCGGGCCGCGGAGGCCATCGCCGCTGAGGTCGGCATCGAGGACGTCATCGCCGAGGTGCTCCCGGCACAGAAGCTCCAGAAGGTCACCGACCTGCAGCGACAGGGGCGTGTGGTCGCGATGGTGGGGGACGGCGTCAATGATGCCGCTGCTCTGGCGGGATCCGACCTCGGCATAGCGATGGGGACCGGGACAGACGTCGCCATGGAGGCCAGCGACCTCACACTTGTCCGGGGTGACCTGATGGCTGCCGTGGACGCCATCCGGCTGTCCCGGCGCACCCTGGGCACCATCAAGGGGAATCTTTTCTGGGCCTTCGCATACAACGTGGCAGCCATCCCGCTGGCCATGGCGGGCCTGCTGAATCCGATGATCGCCGGGGCGGCGATGGCGTTCTCATCGGTGTTCGTGGTCAGCAACAGCCTGCGACTGCGGAGATTCCGGTCGGTCACCGGGCAGTTGAGCTCGGCCGACGAGCAGGAGGCCTGAACCGACGCAGACCGGCGAGCCCGAAGACCTGGCTCAGACGCCGGACCGGTAGTGCTGTGATTCCATCCGGGCCAGACGTAGTTTCGCCTCGGCCCGCTGCTGGGCCCGCGCCTGCTGCTCAGCTATGGCGGCCCGGCGCTTCTTGGGATTGCCCATCTGCTTGATCGC
>JAGQTY010000115.1 GCA_020438795.1 Actinomycetota bacterium | reverse complement strand
CGCATCAGGGTCCTCCGCTGGTGACATACCGATGGCTCCTCGCCCGCTCGGCCTCAGTATGTCGCAGTGCGCGCACGGCTTCTCGTTGGACCACACTGTGGCACATGGGTCAGGACGGCTGAGGCAAGTCCTCGGTAACTCCGCTCCGCCCAGAACTGGGAGACCAGCGCCGGTACCTGACAGTCATGGCAGCCGATCGCACGAAGGCCTCACCGACGAGCAGGGCGATCAGGACCGTCAGGATCAGACTGAAGACCGAGGTCGTGTCCGCAGTAAGGTAGTGCGAGGCGATGTTCACCGCGAGCAGGAACGCCAGCAGGATGTACTCCAGACCACTGCGTCTCATGATGACCAGATTCCGCTGCGGCACTGCACCGACGAACATGGTTCTGGCACGTATGTAGCCGATCGGGGCTCCGAGAATGACGCCGATGATGGCTGCCGCGATGTGGGCCCACCCCGAGGTCAGCTCGGCCCATAGCACCACTACCACAACCACCAGGTCCAGCCAGGGCTCGATCCATTCCAGGGCGATCGGACGGGCTCGCTGGCCTTTGGGGAGCTCATTGTTGATCGGGTCCCTGCGGCCCCGACGAACGAGCACGATCACGGCGACGAACAACAGCAGGACGACGAGAGCCACGAGAATGTTGGCATCCTGAGCCGCCGCGGACTCGGGCTGTGCGACAGGCATCCCTACTCCTTCCACCGGGCCGGGCGGTCCCGCACCGCTCTGTTCAGGCACTGCCCACGGGCACCACTGAGCAGCTGACGCACTGTGCTGGGCTGTCGCGGGAGCTGCTCCTGCGACGATGAAAGGGATCGACAAGCGGCGCCGCTGACATGACGCTACCCGGTTCAGGCGAGGGCATTGGTCCCACCCCGCCACGGAACATGAGCAGAACCTTATAACAGCCTGGCAACGACTCCGTTTGCGTTGTGTACGTCGAGCGTCGAATGCGTTTCCATGCTGCACCACCCGGGTAAAGAACGTGAAGTTTCAATCATGTCTGTGGAGATTCGGCGCCGAGCCGGACGCGGCGCAACGCCCGCTCATGGACCACGAGCAGGAATGCTCACGCGCGAGGGGATGACGGTGAAGAAGGCAGCAATCACAGCAGGATTCGGGCTGGCGAGCGGGGCACTGGTGCTGGGCATGACCGGACCGGCACAGGCGCAGACCGCCGAGGACCCCTGGATCGTGGGTGTCGGTGACTCGTTCATGAGCGGTGAGGGTGGGCGCTGGGCCAGCAACAGCCTCAGCCGGACGGGAACCGGCTGGCAGGTCGGAGACCTGTCCGAGGTGTATGGCGAACCGGATGGCGAGGGTAGCCTGCGCTACTGCCACCGTTCAGAATCGTCCCCGTCCCATATCAACGACGGTTGGCAGACCCTGAACCTTGCCTGTTCGGGCGCTCAGCTCGATTCGGTGAATGTGACGGATCCGCAGCGAAGCATCCCCGGACTCGACACCACGGGTATCGCACCCGGGGTGCAGGGTCAGTTGCAGGATCTCTCGGACTTCGCCGCCCACAACGACGTCCAAGCGGTGGTCGTCTCCATCGGCGGAAATGACCTGGGATTCAGCACCATCATCTCCGACTGCGTCTCTCGCTTCATGACCTG
>JAGQTY010000114.1 GCA_020438795.1 Actinomycetota bacterium | reverse complement strand
GTTGCGCTGCGCGAGCCGAAGCTGCCCGGCCAATTCGCCTGTCAATTGCAGTTCGTCGATCCGCGAAGCCAAGAGCGGGAACAGGCCGGTCTGCACCGCGAGCCTGGCGATCCTGATCGTGTCCTTGCTTGCCGCACCCCACCCGAGCGGGCAGGGCACGAACACATGGAGGTAGCGGGCGCCGTGCATGGACATGGCAGTCGTGACCTTGTTCTCGAGGTCATGGAGGTCCGAGACCGAGGCAGTGGCCACATACGGGATGTCGTGTGCCATCGCGATCCGCGGCATGTCCTTGCCCTGCCCGAAGGGCTGGCCCGGGTGTGGCCCCACGGCCTGTGTGGTCATCGTGCGTGCGGCCGGGGGTGTCGCCCCGGAGCGCTGCACTCCGGTGTTCATGTAGGCCTCGTTGTCGTAGCAGATGAACAGCACGTCGTCGTTGCGCTCGAAGACGCCGGACAGCGTGCCGAAGCCGATGTCCACCGTGCCGCCGTCCCCGGCCTGCCCGATCACGCGAATCTCGGGTGTCCCCTTGGCCCGCATCGCTGCGGCCACGCCGGCCGCCACCGCAGGCGCGTTGCCGAACACCGAGTGCAGCCACGGAATCCGCCAGCTGGTCTCCGGATATGGCGTGGAGAAGACCTCCAGGCAGCCGGTCGCGTTCACGGCCACAAGCTGCCCCTGCGCCGCCGCGACTGCGGCATCGACCGCGTAGCGAGCGCCGAGAGCCTCGCCGCAGCCCTGGCAGGCCCGGTGCCCGCTGTTCAGGGCGTTGGTCCTATCGGGACGCGACTGGACCTTCCGGCCCTCCTCGGCCAGTCGGTTGCCGACCGCGAAGGAGCCGACCTGATAGAACTTGAGCCGATCGTTCATGGTGTCGCTCCGAACGCCTCAGGGCCACTGACCTGGCCGATGTCGCGCAGCAGGTTCTCGGCACTTGGTCCGGAACGCCGCTGCTCACGTGCGCGCTCCAGCTCGCGCTCGACCAGCTCGACCTTGAGGTCGAGGAAGCTGAGCGCCGGCAGTTCGTCCGTCATGGCCGCGGCGATCATCTGGCGCAGCGAGTCCTGGCTGATCGGGCGGCCGCCCAGTCCGGCGATCACAGTGCTGGTCGATCCCGGCAGACCCGCCAGAGCGGTGTGGACGTTCTCGCTGACGATGCCCCCGATCCCCACGGCGAGCGCCTTCTCCAGGACCACGACGCGCTTGCCTGAGCCGATGCTGTCGCGCACGGCCTGGCTGGGGAACGGCCGGAACGACTTCAGGCCCAGCACCCCGACCCGTGACCCCTCCGCCCGCATTCCCTCGACCACGTCCTTGAGCGTGCCGAGCACGGAGCCGAGAGCGATCACGATCGTGTCCGCGTCGTCGGTCAGGTAGTTGTCCACGAGCCCACCGGAATGGCGCCCGGTGACTCGCGCATACTCCTCGGAGATGATCGGGATCGCGTCGAGAGCCTGCATCTGCTTGGCGTGTGCGAGGTAGCGAACCTCCGTGAACGCCTCCGGACCGACCATCGCCCCGATCGAGACCGGCTGGGCGGGGTCGAGCACCTGCTGTGGGTCGAACGGGGGCAGGAACGCGTCCACCTGCTCCTGCGTCGGCAGGGAGACCTCCTCGAACGCGTGCGTGAGGATGAAACCGTCCATGCAGACCATCACCGGCAGGGAGACCTCCTCGGCGAGCCGGAACGCCTGGACATGCAGGTCGAGAGCCTCCTGATTGTCCTCTGCGTAGAGCTGGATCCAGCCGGAGTCGCGCTGGCTCATGGCGTCGCTGTGGTCGTTCCAGATGTTGATCGGGGCGCCGATGGCCCGGTTGGCGACCGTCATCACGATCGGCAGTCC
>JAGQTY010000113.1 GCA_020438795.1 Actinomycetota bacterium | reverse complement strand
TCGTCCCATAACGTGATCCTGGCGTACCCCGACCGGGTCAGCTCCTCGGCGATGTAGTCGGCCTTGAAGGCCGACAGTGGCCTGCCGTTGCCCCGTGGGCGCATGATCAAGGGATGAAGCAGGGCGTGACGGTCGAGCCAGCGCCGCGTCGGCTCGAAGATGTCCTCGCGACGGCCGGTGAAGAACCGCACCTCGTCGTATTCCACGATGGCTCGCTCATACAGGTCCGCCCCGGGCCTCAGTAGCTCATCGCGGGACAGTAGATCCGGGTGGAAGTACTCTCCCCACTCTCCCCGCATGGCGTGGTGGAGGCGATGGGTGTCGTCGGCCAGGACGCCGTCGATGTCGATGAGTGCCAGCCGTGCACTGGCCGGGTCAGTGGTCATCGGGCCTCCCGAGCATGTCTTCATGCTACCCGCGGGGATCCGGTCCCACGAGACCCCAAACATGACCGAACGGGTCGACGATCTTGCCTGCGCGCCCGTAGAACTCATCGGTGAGCGGTCGTAGCACTGTGGCGCCGGCGGCGACGGCTCGGTCGAACCAGAGGTCAGGGTCGTCCACGTTCAGCGAGATGCTGACCGGCGTACCGCCGAGGGATTGGGGTGATCGCATACCGGTGATGCTCACGTCGAACGCATCGGCCAGCATCACCTCGGCGCCGTTCACCGTGATCGAGGCATGTCCCAGCTTGCCCTCGTAGGGGTAGGTCTCGAGCACCTCCGCGTCGAATGCCCCCTGGTAGAACATCAGGGCCGCCTGGCCGTCACTCACAGTCAGGTAGGGTGCGAGTCTGTTTCGTTCACTCACGGTGGCCTCCGAGTTCACGTCGGCCAGGCAGCCGGCTCACTGACAAGCTTGCTGCGTGACGTCGGGGTTGTCCAGACACGACATCTCGTGGGGTCCGGTAGGAGCAAGGCAGGACCGTATTGCGTAGGGTGTGCTCCATGCGCGTGACCGATGCCCATGTCCACTTCTTCGAGACCGACCGCTACCGGTATTCGTGGCTCGAGGAGGAGGGGATGGCCGGCATCACCCGGCCCTTCGGACCCGACGACTATCTGGCGATCGCTGCTGACGGACCGGTCGATGTGACAGCGACCGTCCACGTGCACGCGGAACCCGACCAGGACACCGACCAACTCGCCCTGCTGCGTCACCTCCAGGAACTGCAGGAAGAGAAAGGATTGCCCAGTGCGGCCATCGGGTGGGCGGATCTCAGTGCGCCCGATTTCCCGGATCGCCTCACAGCGCTCGCGGAGATCGAGGTCTTCCGTGGAGTCCGTCAGCATGTTTTCCACCCACCGCCAGGTGAGGAGTATCCGACGCAGGCGCCGCGACCGCACATGATGGCCGAGGAGCGCTGGCGTGCCGGGTTCACCGAGCTCGGCGAGCGCGGCTTCACCTTCGATCTGCTGTTCTGGAGCAATCAGCTGCCGGAGGCGGTCGACCTGCTCGAGGAGTGCGCTGGGACCACCGTTGTGATCGAGCATGCGCTGTTCCCGTCCATCTGGCCTTCCTTAGAGACCTGGCAGCAGGCGATCCGGGCGCTGCCGGCGCATGACAACGTCTACGCAAAGGTGAGCGCCTTCGGCCAGATGGGCACCGTCACCACCGACAAGGTCCAGCCCTACATCCAGGAGTTGTTGGATCACTTCGGGACCGACCACGTGATGCTTGCTTCAAATTTCCCCGTCGACCGACTGCACTCCAGCTGGGATCAGCTCTGGAACGCGTACCTCGGCGCAGTGTCCGGCCTGTCCGTGACTGAGAAGGATCAGGTGTTGCGCAGCAACGCCCTGGACGCCTACGGAATCGCCGGAGCGTGATGCCGGTCCCACCCACGTGGCCCTTATTGGTCACGGTCGGGATGCCGGCGGGCCGAGCCTCAGAGGCGCAGCAAGCGGAACGCGTGTGTCCATTCGTTGTCGCGAAGCCCGGGAATGCA
>JAGQTY010000112.1 GCA_020438795.1 Actinomycetota bacterium | reverse complement strand
CCGACACCGTTGAACGTCGCTCGCCTCTGGCTGTGTGCGGCGGCTCGGCAGGTACTGGAGAACGGCCTCGAGTTGTGCGGCGTGTCCGCACCTGACCGGATGTAGGGCCAATCCCGAGGGTGGGGGAGGCAGCGATTCACCCCTGATCCGCGCCTTTGACCCGCTTCTAGCCGTTGCCTCGGACGCCCACGTCGCGGAATGCCGCGTACAGGGGCCTGAAGTTCGGGGCACCCCAGCCGGACGCCCAGTCATAGCCCACCTTGGCCCGGCAGCAGCCCTTCCCGTACAGATCGTTGTTGGTCCTGGTGATGTCGTGGAACGCTGCGGCCGGGGCCTCGTAGAGCGCCGGGTTGACCAGGCCGAACGGCGGTCTGCCCCGCTTGGCCTCCCGGGCGGCCATGATCGCCACAGCGCTGGCGAAGTACGGCGACGCTGCGCTGGTGCCGCCGATGGGGAACCACACCGGAACATCACCGACCTGCGAGTCGGGTGGCAAGTAGGGGTCGATGGAGTGAATCGGCCAGCCGGGGGCCGGTGCCGCGAAGGCCGAGACGTCCGGAACCGTCCTCATCCTGGAGTCGTTGCCGCTCTGGTACCAGGGTCGGCCACTGACGATCGACTGGCCGCCGCCGCCGGCGCCTCCGATCACACCCGGGCCGACGTCCTGGCCGATCCTGATGGGTCCCTGGTTCCAGACAACCTCCCGCTTGCGGGTGTTGTTCTTGCGCAACTCGATCAGTGAACCACCAACAGCCGTCATGTAGGGGCTCGACGCGGGATAGCTGACTGCCAGCTTCTCAGAGCCTTCCTCCGCGCAGCCAGAGGACCCTGTATCACCGGCCGCCGTCATCGAGGAGACTCCCACCAGGCCCAGCCGGAGCAGCACGGAGTCGGTCAGGGTGAAGGGACTGCCCTTTCGGAACACCGACCGGGTGAGGGACCGGTAGTCCTGCTCACACGCACCGTAGGAGAAGCTGGCTGCCTGCGGCAGTTCCGGCAGTTCGAGTACCTTGGCCCAGAGCGTGAACCACAGCGCCCCTGAGAACTCGCTGTCGGCCTGCTCGATGTAATACACGGTGCTGCCGCGGGGCAACATGGCCTGTGCCACTTGAGTGTCCAGGTCGCCTTCGGCTCCCGGGGGCAACGGTCCTCTCAAACCGTCCGTGCGTATGCGGGTGAACTGCTTCACGGGCGAGTTGAAGCAATCGGCGGCCAACGCCAGGCTGGCGTCGCTGTATCCCTCGCCACCGGACAGGATGGCGAACGTGAGTCGTCCGCCCACCTTGCGATTGTTCGCATTGACGATCCTGCCGTACGCCTTGTTGAGCTGACGGAAGGAGTAGGCCCCGGTGGCCTCCGCCTCGGGGCAGCCGCCCACCCACGTCCCGTTGTTGGTTGAACCTGCAGAAGCGGAGAGTGCCCCCTTCTGCGACTGGTAGACAGTGACCGCCTCTTTGACGAACGGACTGATTCCCTCGGCCAGCCCGGCACCTTGGGCCCAGTACATGGTCAGACCGTCGGCCGACTCAACCCGGATCCTCCTGCCGAGCCAGGCCTCCATCTCGCCGACGGTTCCGGTGACCCGCGCAAAGACGGCGCTGCTGTCCATGGAGACCGTCAATCCCGCTGACCGGGCGGACTGTGCGAGCCCCCTTCTCGAGGCGGGGCGAGCGCCGTACTGCGGCAGTGATCCCGGGTCCACGAACTGCCGGTATCCGTCACTTGCTGGGTCGCTCACGGATTGCAGTTGTGCCCTCGCCCTGCCCTCCCGACGCTTGAGCCCGAAGTAGAAGGTGATCTCGTCGTTCTTGTGCGAACGGGCCGTCTGAACCGTCTGTTCCTGCGCGTGCAGGTCCGCCTGTGTCGACAGCCCGCCGAACAACAGGCCGGTACCGGCCACTGTGAGCGCGAGCGTCTTGTACATGTGAACCTCCAGGCCGAAGATAGCGAATCTGCGCCCGAGGTGAGGGGGTTCGGGAGCACTCACCCCAGCAGGCCCCCGAATTCCTTCGTCGGTGCAGACTCCATATCGTGGGAGTATGGGAACCCAGGTTGCCGCCTTCTTCGATCTGGACAACACACTGCTGCGTGGCTCGAGCATCTACTACATCGCACGGGGTCTGCTGGCCCGGCGACTGCTCA
>JAGQTY010000111.1 GCA_020438795.1 Actinomycetota bacterium | reverse complement strand
AGGGCCCGCTCGTGAGCTGCTGAGACGGGTCGTCCCCTGGGCAGTCCCACCTCCCAGTAGTCGTTCTCAGCGAGCTCCGGTGGCACGCCGAACGTCGTGGCATACCACTGTGGGTCCAGGTGCTGCTGGATCAGTGCCTCCAGAGAAGAACCGGTCGCCGGGAATTCCGGGGCACGCGGTGGCTCATCACTGGTCTCGGCGGCCTTCGTCAGCTTCGACTGCTTGCGGGTGCGGAAGGCCCGGGTCCGGCGACTGATGGTGCGAGGCACAGTGCGGGCCAGTGCACGAACCTGTAGTTTCGGAGAGGCCTCAAGCGCCTCGAGGTAGGGGAGTCTTGCCGCCATGGCCTCGAGTTCCCGGAGAGCCCCGTCCTGCTTGCTGATCAGGTCATCGCGTGCGTCGATCTCGGCCTCGGCGCGTTCAATGGCAACGTCTCGCTCGTCAATCATGCGCGACTGAGTCACCAGTGCGTTGTCGCGCTCGTCGATGAGTGCGGCCTGAGTCTGCAGGGCCGTATCTCGATCTTCGACCTGCCTGGTCAGATCGGTCACCATTCGCGACTTCTCGCTCGCGGTTGCGGCCCATTCGTACGCGGCGCGCCAGCGTGAGAACTCATCTGACAGCAGATATTCCCAGCCTTCCACGCCCTTCGGCAGCACTACGCCGAGCCCGAAGTTGTGCCTGAACGCGAAGCCCGGATACCGGTCGGCAATCTCGTCCCGGTAGTACTGGGCTGAGCCGTAGCCCGAGGCAGGATCGACGTCGTGCAGCAGCATGAGTCCGCCGGGGGCCAGCTTCGGCAGCCAGGTCGTGAAGTCCTCGGCCAGAGCCTCGTAGGTGTGGAGCCCGTCGATGTGGATGAGATCCACTGACTCGTCCTCGAAGTCTGCGAGCGCCTCGGCGAAGAGACGTTGGTGCAGTTCCGCGCTCAGCCCGGCCTGACCGAGCACATCCTTGAGCAGTGTCAGGACCTCTGGCCCATACAGCCCTGCGTGCTCGTCCCCCTCCCAAGTGTCCACGGCGTGCACAGCGGCGACAGCGTCGGCATCTCTGAGTGCCTGCAGGATGGCCAGCAGAGACACGCCATAGTGGGTGCCGAGTTCCACCGCAACCTCGGGCTGCCGCCAGCGCAGCAGATCGTAGGCGAAGAACCGGTGACCCGACCAAGGGCCGGTCGCGCGATCAGGGTCGAGGGAATCCCCCAGGAATTCGGGCTGATGACACACCCAGGCCCGAGTCGGGTTGGTCCACACACAATCTCCTCTGACAGCGGCCGTGGTGTCCTGACCGGGTGAGGCCGACGCCGTTTGGACGGAACACTAGATGGTACAAAATCGCCGAAGTGGGTTCAATCACCTTGACTCTACCGCCGCTACGAAGAAGGGCGGGCCCCTGCTGGCGAGCCGATGACTCGGGTGATTGGTGAGCGGCGCGAGACTGCGGACATGCTATCGCGCGGTACTTCTCGCCCCGACTCCGGGTGCGAGGGTCCACGCCGCAGCGCAACTCTCGCTACGATGGGCGAGATGTCTAGCGATGTGTCGGAGGAGGACGCCACGGCGAACGTGTCCGTTCCGGACGCGGGTGTCAGTGACGCCCCTGCCCATGATCTCGCGGGACTACGCGAGGATCTGGCAGTCGAGTCGGCGAGGCGGCGCCTCGCCGAGGCGCAACGCGATCATCTGCAGGAGGAGCTGGAGTCAGCGCTGCAGGCGTACGCCAAGGCCCGTCAGGAGCTCGAGTCGATCAAAGGATCGCGTGCCTATCGCCTCTTCCGCGAGACATCGCTGCGCGTCCGACGTCGACGCGACAGCTGACCGGCTGTCAATCGCTCGTCGCCTTGCCTGGATCGCTCGGCGTGACACCGCTCGTCCTCTCCGTCGTCCGGCGATTCCTCAACCCGTGAAGCCCGGCGCGAGGTCCTGCGTGCAGGCCGTCGCTCCGTTGTCGGCGCCGAAGGCGAAGGCGTCCAGACGTTCGTCGGCGGTGCCATGAGCGTCGGGGTCGGTGAATGCCACGCCAGGAGCATCGGCGAGTGACACCACCGCATTGATCGCCTGATCGACCGCTTCCCGGCCGAGCAGGCCCTGCTGATCGGCCCAGCCGGCCCAAGCGCCCGCGAAGCAGTCGGCCTGCAGTTCAGCCTCGATCGTCAGGTCGAACTCCTGATTGAGGCCCAGCCGGTCCTGGACCCCATGGCCGAACTCATGGGCCAGTATGACGGCGGTCGCCATGTCACCCATCTCCTCGTAGTAGGGGAGCATGAAGTTCGGCTCGTCCCAGGCGATGAAATCGTC
>JAGQTY010000110.1 GCA_020438795.1 Actinomycetota bacterium | reverse complement strand
AGTACCACTGGGTACTGGCCGTGGCACGCGAGGGCCTGTCAACACCTCGGGTGTATCAGCGCTGTGACGATCTACGGGGACCCGACGTCGAGGCTCCTGGCATCTCCGACTCCGTCCTGGCGGCCCTGCGCCAGGGGGACGCCGAAACACTCGGCGCCCTGTTGAGCAACGATCTGCAGGACGCGGCGATCAGCCTTCGCCCTGAACTGGCGCAGGTTCTGGACGCCGGACGGGAGGCCGGCGCCAGCGGCGCCATCGTCAGCGGTTCGGGACCCACCTGCGCGTTCCTGGTACCGGACCCGGATATCGCACTCGAGGTCGGGGTGAGCCTCAGCGCCTCGGGTCTCGTCGGGGGGGTCCGGCAGGCCAACGGCCCTGCCCCGGGAGCCACCGTTGTGGCGGTCGCGGAACCCCCGCAGGGACCCTGAGCCCGGCCTCAGATGTCGGACTTGGGTTCGTCGAACAGCGAGGTGACGGACCCGTCGGAGAAGACCTCCTCGATGGCCTGGGCCAGCATCGGCGCGATGGACAGCACGGTGAGGTGCTCGAAGCGCCGGTCCTCGGGGATGGGCAGCGTGTTGGTCACAATGACTTCGGCGATCCCGGCCTCCTCGAGCCGCTGCGGCGCCGGATCACTGAGGATCCCGTGCGTGGCTGCGACCACGACGTCCTTGGCGCCGTTCTCGAAAAGGGTCTCGGATGCCTTCGCGATGGTGCCACCGGTGTCGATCATGTCATCCACCACGACGCACAGCCGGTCCTTGACGTCACCCACGACTTCGAAGACCTTGACCTGGTTCGGGACGTCCGGGTCGCGACGCTTGTGGATGATGGCCAGCGGTGAACCGAGCCGGTCCGTCCAGCGTTCGGCCACCCTGACCCGGCCGGCGTCGGGGGACACGACGGTGATCGGCTCACCCGCGTAGCGACGGGCGACGTGCCCGGTCAGCAGTGGCAGGGCGAACAGATGATCGACCGGACCGTCGAAGAACCCCTGAATCTGGGATGTGTGCAGGTCGACGGTCATCACCCGGTCCGCACCGGCCCTCGTGAACATGTCCAGCACCAGGCGGGCTGTGATGGGCTCACGGCCACGGTGCTTCTTGTCCTGCCGGGCATAGCCGAGGAAGGGGCATACGATGGTGATGCGCTTGGCCGAGGCTCGCCGGGCCGCGTCCACCATGATCAGCTGCTCCATGAGCCACTTGTTGATCGGTGAGGTGTGACTCTGCAGGATGAAGACGTCACAGCCGCGGACGGACTCGTCGAACCGGACGAAGATCTCACCGTTGGCGAAGTCATAGGCGGACACCGGGCTCAGTTCGGCACCGAGGTGCTGGGCGACCTCGGCGGCAAGCTCAGGGTGCGACCGTCCGCTGGTCAGCAGGAGTCGTTTCTGAGGCGTCATCCGCAGACCGCCCTGTTTGGTGCTCATTGCCCATCCTCTTCCTCAGACGCCCTCGCGGCCGCCGCCGACGGCGAATCGGGGCGGTTGCGGGTGACCCAGTGATCGACGTTGCGCTGTCTGCCCCGTCCGATGCCGAGACCCCCCGGTGGGACATCCTCGGTGATCACCGAACCCGCTGCAGTGTAGGCGCCGTCCCCGATGGTGACCGGCGCGACCAGCATCGTGTCACTGCCGATGCGGACCTCCTCGCCGATATCGGTGTGATGCTTGGAGACTCCGTCATAGTTCACGAAGACGGTGGCCGCACCGATGTTGGTGCGGGCCCCCACAGTGGCATCACCCACGTAGCTCAGGTGGGGCACCTTGGCACCCTCGCCGATCTGGGAGTTCTTGATCTCCACGTATGAGCCCGCCTTGGAGTCTGCGGCCAGCTTCGTCCCCGGACGCAGCCTGGTGAACGGGCCCACTTCGGCCCGCGGACCGATCACCGCCAGTTCTGCATGGGTACGGTTCACGCGGGCCTCGACATCCACCTCGGTGTCGATGAGCGTGCAGTCGGGACCCACGACCGCGCCGGCGGCGATCTCGGTGGCGCCGCGGAGGATCACTCCGGGCTCCAGCACCACATCGGGCTGCAGCTCGACCGCCGCATCGATGTAGGTGGTGTCCGGGTCCGTCATGGTGACCCCGGCGCGCATCCAGGCGCCGTTGACCCGACGTTGCAGGACCTTGCCGCACGCCGCCAGTTGCTGGCGGTTGTTGACTCCCTCGATCTCCTGAACATCCTCTGCGGGCACTGCTGAGACCACCAGACCTTCGTCCCTGGCCAGCGCGATCAGGTCGGGCAGATACTGCTCACCCTGCGCGTTGTGCGACCCGATCCGGTTGATGCCGTCCACAAGGAAGACCGGAT
>JAGQTY010000010.1 GCA_020438795.1 Actinomycetota bacterium | reverse complement strand
GGCGGGCCTGGACGTGGACCGGTTCGCGCCGCGGCTCTCGTTCTTCTGGGCGATCGGCATGAACTTCTTCATGGAGGTCGCCAAGCTGCGGGCCGCACGGTTGCTGTGGGCTGACCTGGTCAAGGAGTTCGGGCCCAAGAACGACAAGTCACTGTCGTTGCGTACCCACAGCCAGACCTCCGGCTGGTCCCTGACCGCCCAGGACGTGTACAACAACGCCACCCGCACCTGCGTCGAGGCGATGGCCGCCACGCAGGGGCATACGCAGTCGTTGCACACGAATGCCCTGGACGAGGCCCTGGCGCTGCCCACCGATTTCTCCGCGCGCATCGCACGCAACACCCAGCTGCTGCTGCAGCAGGAGTCGGGGACCACACGGGTGATCGATCCCTGGGGCGGGTCCTACTACGTCGAGCGGCTGACCTACGAACTGGCGAACCGGGCGCTGGCCCATATCGCCGAGGTCGAACAGGCCGGCGGCATGGCCCGGGCCATCAGTGAGGGGCTGCCCAAGATGCGTATCGAGGAGGCGGCGGCTCGCACGCAGGCCCGCATCGACTCCGGGCAGCAGTCCCTGATCGGCGTGAACAAGTACCAGCCTGCCTCGGACGACCCGGTCGAGGTTCTCAAGGTGGACAACAGTGCCGTGCGTGAGAGTCAGCTGGCCAAGCTCGAGAAGCTTCGCCGCGAGCGGGACCCCGAGGCTGTCCGAGCGGCACTGCAGCGACTGACCGATGCAGCCGCTGCCATCGAGGCGGGCACCAGGACCGACTCGCTGGACGACAACCTGCTCACGCTCTCCGTGGCCGCCGCGAGAGCCCGTGCCACCGTGGGTGAGATATCAGAGGCGATGGAGCGGGTCTTCGGCCGGCATCAGGCGGCGATCAGGACCATTTCCGGTGTCTACCGGCAGGAGGCGGGCGACGTGGATGCGATCACGGCCGTGCGGGAACAGACGGATGCCTTCGCGGAGCGTGTCGGTCGCCGTCCGCGGATTCTGGTCGCGAAGATGGGCCAGGACGGTCACGACCGGGGGCAGAAGGTGATCGCCACCGCGTTCGCCGATCTCGGCTTCGACGTGGACGTCGGCCCCCTGTTCGCGACACCTGAGGAGGTCGCCAGGCAGGCGGTCGAATCCGACGTGCACGTGGTTGGGGTCTCGTCCCTGGCAGCTGGGCACCTCACCCTGGTTCCGGCGCTGCGGGAGGCACTGGCCGCCGAGGGTCGTCCGGACATTCTCATCGTGGTCGGTGGTGTCATCCCGCCCGACGACTTCGCTGCTCTTAAGGCAGCCGGGGCCGCAGCCATCTTCCCGCCCGGTACCGTGATCGCCGAGGCGGCCGGAGAACTCCTGGAACAGTTGCCACAACAGTGAATCCGGTGAACGTGCCTGATTTGGTGCAGGGCGTCAGGGCCAAGCAACGGGGCGCCATCGCCAGGGCCATCACGCTGGTGGAGTCGACCAGGTCCGAGGATCGCGAGCCCGCCGACCGGATGCTGCGCGAGCTGCTGCCGCAGACGGGGACCGCTCGACGAGTCGGTATCTCCGGAGTCCCGGGGGTGGGCAAATCCACGTTCATCGACGAACTGGGCGTCCGGCTGAGTTCCCAGGGCGCGCGAGTGGCGGTCCTTGCCGTCGATCCCAGCAGCGCTGCCACTCACGGCAGTGTGCTGGGCGACAAGACCCGGATGGGCCGCCTGGCCGGGCAGACCGATTCCTTCATCCGGCCATCGCCCAATGCCGGCACTCTCGGTGGGGTCGCACGGGCCACCCGCGAAGCGATGGTCGTGCTCGAGGCCGCCGGCTACGATCCGATCATCGTCGAGACCGTCGGCGTCGGCCAGAGCGAGACCGCGGTCTCCGAGATGGTGGACACGTTCGTGTTCCTCACCCTGGCCCGGACCGGTGATCAGTTGCAGGGGATCAAGCGTGGCATCCTCGAGCTCGCCGATGTGATCGCTGTGAACAAGGCGGACGGCGAGTATGCGCCGATCGCCAGGCAGGCCGCCCGCGAGTTGCGCAGCGCCCTGCACATGGTGGCGCCGGAGCGTGACGTGCCAGTGCTGACCTGCAGCGCAGTCACCGGCGAAGGCATCGATGAAGTCTGGCAGGCGGTGCTTGCCCATGGTGACCGGCTCTCGGAGTCGGGCGAACTGGAGCGACGCCGTTCCAGGCAACAGGTGCAGTGGCTCTGGCGGGCCATCGAGGATCAGCTGGTCCGGGACTTCCGCAGCTCCGCCAGCGTCGCCGACCTGCTTGCGAGACTGGAAGCCGAGGTGGCCGACCAGCGACAGCTGCCCACTGCAGCGGCCGCACTGCTCATCGCTGCCTTCACCCATGAGCAGGACCGGGCCGGGACGGACGAGTAGGGCCGGTACCCGTCCGGCATCAGACTGGCGGTCACGATCAACTGAGCGTCCGGTAATGCGGTACGCCGGAGGGCCGAGTCGTCGTCGCGCACCCGTTCGGGCGCTCACCCGCGACATCGCCGTGTGGCAACTGCATCCTCTTGGTATGGACGGCGAGGCGTTGTTGCGGGCGGTCATCGAGACCCAGGCTGCAATCAACGACGCGGACCCGAGCCTGGAAGGTGTTATGCAACTGGTGGCACGGCGGGCGGAGGAGCTGACGAATGCGGACGCGGCCATCGTGGAGCTGGCCGAGGGCGATGAGATGGTCTACGCCGCCGCCACCGGAACCGCCGCGGATCACGTCGGACTGCGACTGTCCCTGCACACCAGTCTTTCCGGGCTCAGCGTGCGGACCGGAAAGCTGCAGACCTGCGAGGACTCCGAGACCGATCCACGGGTGGATAAGCAGGCCTGCCGTGCCGTCGGGGTCCGCTCCATGATTGTCGTGCCGCTCATCCATCGGGGCGCCGCCCTGGGCGTGCTCAAGGTCATGTCCGGTTCCGCCCACCACTTCGATCATTCCGACCAGCTGATCCTGGAGCCGTTGGCCGGATTCATCGCTGCTGCGCTGCGCAAGGCCAGGGACTACGAACGGACGATGCATGAGGCAACCCACGACACACTGACGGGCCTGGCCAACCGGGCCCTGCTGCTGCAGAACCTGAGGACCAGCCTTGCCCGCATCGAGCGCAACGGCTCACGCGTGACCGTGTACTTCATCGACCTCGATGGTTTCAAGCCCATCAACGACACCTACGGTCACGAGATCGGCGACACCACGCTGGTGACCGTCGCCCAGCGCATCCGGCAGGCGGTACGGGTCACCGATACCTGCGCCCGGGTCGGTGGTGATGAATTCGTGGTCCTCGCTGAGACTGCCGCGGACAGCGATGAACCTGGATTGCTGCAACGGATCCGCGAGGCGGTCGAGGAGCCCGTCGAATCCGCGATGGGGGAGGTCCGGGTGGGCGCCAGCATCGGAGTCGCCTCAGCGCTGGCCGATGAACTCCCGGAGTCCCTGCTCGCGCGGGCTGATGCTGCCATGTACTCGCAGAAGCGCACCCGCAAGGGCGAAGTGCCGGGGCGCGCCGCCTGACGCCCACGACCGCAGCGATAGCACCGGATCTGCGCTGGAGTGGTCCGCGACCATTTGTGGGTTTCATCCCAATCCGCGGCCGGGTTCGCAGAGCAGGTTGGCTGCAATCGCCCCGCCGCGAACGGGGCATCACTACGCTCTGACGCATGGCTGCTGATCCGGACGAATCGGTCGCGCCGCAGTACGTCCTGCCGGTGCCGCAATCCGGGTCCGGGATGTCCACCCGCTTCGCCTTCGTCGCCGGCATCGCAGTCGGCCTGGCCTTCTTCTGCGGCTACTGGATCGCTTCGCACTCCGATCAGGGTGCCGCGCTCACGGGCAGCGCGGCTGGCATCCCACCAGTGGCGGCCGACGGCTATGCTGCGGTTCAGACGACTGACACCTGCCGGGATCGCGTGGACAAGAAAGTCGTCCGCAAGACTGTGACCAAGGCCGGGGGCCAGACGACCGGTTCGATCGAGGGATCACGCGATGTGGAGACCGGCGCCAACGCCCGGGCCGCCACCGGCGGCGTCGCGGTCAACAACGGCTCGAAGTCACCGCTGGCCGTCGAGGGGGGATCGGAGGGCGAGGTGGGCCGCGACGGCATCGTGGGTGGCAATGACAGCGTGAACATCATCGCCAAGGACGGGACCTCCATCCACTTCGACAATGGTGGCTCCTCGGAGCTCTCCCCACAGCCGACCTCGTCGCCGAGTGCGGGTAGCGTCGATCAGGGCACCACCGGTGGGAGCAGCGCAGACCCCGGACGACAACAGGCGTCCGCCACTCCTGGCGTTGCTCCGGTTGCCGCACCCGTCGCCGACTGAACGTCGTCGCCTCGTCACGTCCCTTCCACCAGCCGGCACCGGCGGGGCAGGGGTACTCAGGGTCGCAACGACCGCCGGATCTGTGCGGCGGTGGGCGGCTCACGCAGCGGCGGCTGCTGATAGATGCGCGGCCAGTTCATCTCCTGACTGAACAGTTCCTGCAACCGGCGGTAGCCGCCGCGGACGCCAAAGAGCCGTTTGGCCATGACCAGGTAGCCGATGATGGCCAACTGGAGGATCAGGCTGCCGATGTGCAGTGGGGTGGGGTCGTTGACGACGTTGTAGCCGAGGTAGGGCAGGAACAGCGCGGATTCGATCGCGGTGAGGTATTCGGCCCACCGCTTGCCCCGCCACAGGAAGACCGCTTCCACGACCTGGAGCGCCGTGTAGCCGACGGCCAGGGCCAGCAGCACCGCGAACTGCCAGCGCTGCAGGTCATCGATTCGTTGCTCCCACATGGGCACCACCGAGTCGGTGGGGCGGTACTGCGAGATGATCGACTGCAGGTGCTGCAGCTGGGTCGATGCGAAGCTCTGGATCTCCGGTAACCCCAGCAGCAGCACCAGCAGGAACAGCGAGACCAGCGCGAACAGGACTGCATTGAACCACGCCAGCACGGCGATACCCCGAACGGTGATGCGTTCGTCGAGTGCGCGGCCGCGCAATGGCTTGGGCAGTTCCTGCTCTGCCGCCAGGACGTCGCTACTGACCAGGTCCTCGTCCGGGTCGCGGTAGTCGACCCAGGTGTCGCAGCGCACGCAGCGACACAAACGTGCATCAGTTCCGGAGGGGTGGGCCAGCGCTGAATCCTGCGGCCGGATCGTCGCAACGGTCGCCGCCGGTGCTACATGCCCCCGCATGCCGCACATGATCGTCTCGATGCTCCAGCGTTTGGGCGTGATCCTCACGGTCCCTCACCACCAATCTCATCGCAGGGTAGCGTGAGGGCTCTGTCTGTGGGCGGGCCGTGCGCTAGGGGGTGGCGTCCGAAGCCTCTAATCTCAGTGCCGCTTCGGCGATCGATCCCGACAACGACGGGTAGATTGTGAAGGTCTGACCGAGCTGCGCCAGGGACAGGCCCTGGTCGACCGCTATGGAGATCGGATAGATGAGTTCGCTGGCGTGGGGGGCCACCACGACACCACCGACCACGATATGGGTGGATGGCCGCGCGAAGAGTTTCACGAATCCATGCCGCAGGCCGATCATCTTGGCCCGCGCGTTCGTGCCCAGCGGCACGGAGATGCTCACCGCGTTGATGGTGCCTGAGTCGACGTCCTGCTGTGAGCAGCCGACGCTGGCGATCTCAGGATCCGTGAACACGTTGCTGGCGACCTTGGTCGTGTTCAGTGGATGGACCTCCATGCCCAGGGCGTGCCACATGGCGACCCGGCCCTGCATCGCCGCTACCGAGGCCAGCATGAGCTTGCCGGTGCAGTCGCCCGCCGCATACACGCCGCGGGCGCTGGTGCGGGAGACCCGGTCGACCATCACGAAGCCGTGCTCGTCGGTGCGGATCCCCGCTTCGGCGAGGCCGATGTCGCTGGTGTTCGGGATCGAGCCCACTGCCA
This sequence comes from Actinomycetota bacterium, assembly GCA_020438795.1. Lineage (GTDB taxonomy): Bacteria > Actinomycetota > Actinomycetes > S36-B12 > JAGQTY01. The sequence continues at coordinate 95,182 of JAGQTY010000010.1, read as the reverse complement.
TCAGGCAGTGGCTGCCCTCGATCTCGCGGCCATCGGCCAGGCTCACCACCACGCCGTCGCCGACCACGGTCGCTGCTGAGGCCCGGGCCCGTGACACGACGGCGATGCCTCGGTGGCCGAAGACGTCCTCGATGACCCGGGCGGCATCAGCGTCCTCGTGGGGGAGGAGCCGGTCCCGTGAGGACACCAGCGTCACCGGAGCGCCGAGACCCCGGAACCCTGACGCGAACTCTGCCCCGGTCACGCCGGAGCCCACGACGATCAGATGATCGGGGAGCTCCTCAAGGTCATACAGCTGTTTCCAGGTCAGGATACGGCGACCGTCGGGGCGGGCGTCCGGCAACTCGCGTGGGCTCGCGCCGGTCGCCACCAGTATGGTGCCGGCACTCAGCTCCTCTGCACCCCCGTCGGTTCGCTCGACCGCTATGGTGTCCGAACCGGTGAGCCGCCCTCGCCCCCGGAGCACCGTGACCCCGGTGCGCACCAGTCGTTGTTCGGTGTCGGCGGCCTGCTGGGTGGCCAGGCCCCTGATGCGCTCATTCACCAGGCCGAGCGAGGCACTGATCCGGTCCGGATGGGGTGCTTCGCCGTCGTAGCGGACGCCCAGCGAACCTGCGTCACCGGCGGCGAACATCGTGGACGCCACTGCGATCAACGATTTACTGGGCACCACGTCGGTGAGCACCGTGGCACCGCCGATGCCGGTGTCCTCCACGACGACCGTGTCCGCTCCGGCGCGAGCCGCGATCAGCGCAGCCTCATACCCGCCGGGACCACCACCGAGAATCACCACATCGGGCACGTCACCATTGTGGCGCGAACGACTCCGGCAACGCCCGGTGGGTCCCCGTGGGACTCAGCCGAATCCTGGGGTCCCGGTCATGAGGCTGCCAGCGTGATCCCAGCGTCTTCGCGCGAGGAAGGCACATGAGCCCGGTAAGGAGCCTGGGGAGTCAGGCGCTGGGCTCCTTGATCTCCAGCAGCGCGGTACCGCTGCTCACCGTGGCGCCGACCTCGGCGGTGATGTTGTGGACCACGCCCGCCTTGGGGGCGTTGAGGGGCTGCTCCATCTTCATCGCCTCCAGGACAACCACGAGTTCGCCCTCCTCGACCTGCTGATCCTCCTCGACGGCCACCTTCACGATGGTGCCCTGCATGGGCGCGATGACGGCGTCGCCGCTGGCGCCACCGCCTGCCTTCTTCGCCTTGCGCTTGGGAGCCTTGGCGGCCTTCCCGCCACCGCCACCGAGGGCGAATCCCGCGGGCAGTGATACTTCCACCCGCTTGCCGCCGACCTCCACGGTGACCGACTCGCGCTCCTGCGCCTCGGGCAGCTCGGTGCTCGCCGCGTCGTAGGCGGGGATGGTGTTGTCGAAGTCGGTTTCGATCCAGGTCGTGTAGACCGTGAAGGGCTCGTCCGGGTCGGCAGGGGCGAAGGCGGGATCATCAACAACCACGCGGTCGAAGCTCAGCGCAGTGGCGATGCCCTCCACCTTGAAGTCGGCCAGGGCGCGGCGGGCGCGTTCGAGTGCCTGCTGACGGTCCTTGCCGGTCACGATGAGCTTGGCGAGCAGGGAGTCGAAGTTTCCTCCGATCACGTCGCCCTGCCGGAAGCCGCCATCCAGGCGCACACCGGGACCACTCGGTGGTTCCCACACGGTCAGTTCACCGGGAGCTGGCAGGAAGTTGCGACCGGGGTCCTCGCCGTTGATGCGGAACTCGATGGAGTGTCCCCGCAGTTCCGGGTCCTCATAGCCGAGTTCCTCGCCGTCGGCGATCCGGAACTGTTCCCGGACCAGGTCGATGCCGGCCACCTCCTCGGTGACCGGGTGCTCGACCTGCAGTCGGGTGTTGACCTCCAGGAACGAGATGGTGCCGTCCACGCCGACCAGAAACTCACAGGTGCCGGCGCCGTAGTACCCGGCCTCCTTGATGATGGCCTTGCTCGAGTCATAGAGACGTTTCAGCTGCTCGTCGGTCAGGAACGGGGCTGGCGCCTCCTCGACCAGTTTCTGGTGGCGGCGCTGCAGTGAACAGTCGCGGGTGGAGATCACAGCCACGTTGCCGTGCTGGTCGGCCAGGACCTGGGTCTCCACGTGGCGGGGTTTGTCCAGGAACCGTTCGACGAAGCACTCGCCCCGTCCGAACGCCTGGACTGCCTCGCGGGTGGCGGAGTCGAACAGCTCCGGGATCTCCTCCAGTGTGCGGGCGACCTTGAGGCCGCGCCCGCCACCTCCGAAGGCGGCCTTGATGGCCACCGGCAGGCCGTGCTCCTCGGCGAAAGCAACGATCTCGTCGGCGGATTCCACGGGGTCGGCAGTGCCGGGAACCTGCGGCGCACCCGCCCGCTGCGCGATGTGACGGGCGGACACCTTGTCGCCGAGGCTCCGGATCGCCTCGGGGGGCGGGCCGATCCAGGTGAGCCCGGCATCGATGACCTTCTCGGCGAAGTCGGCGTTCTCGGACAGGAACCCATAGCCCGGGTGAACCGCGTCGGCCCCGGACTCCTTGGCGGCGTTGATGACCTTGTCCATGTCGAGGTAGCTCTCGGCCGGTGTGCTGCCGCCCAGCGCAAAGGCCTCGTCGGCCTCGAGGACGTGCAGGGCGTCCCGATCAGGGTCGGCGTAGACGGCCACGGATGCGATCCCGGCGTCCTTGCATGCTCGGGCGACCCGAACCGCGATCTCTCCGCGGTTGGCGATCAGGACTTTGCGCATCTCACACTCCAGAAGTGACCGGACGACCTCGTCAAGTTTAGCCGGGCGGGGTGAGTCGCAAGCGCCCGGGCAGGGTCGCTGTGGCCCATCTCATCCTGCAGTGACACCGGCATGTCTCATCATGCGGTGACACCGGCGTAGTCCCATTCGATACCGAGGCCATGCAGTTCCTGGCGCAATCGGGGCAGCGAGAGACCGATCACGTTGCTGGGGTCCCCGTGCACCTCCTCCACGAAGACACTGCCCAGACCGTCTATGGTCAGCCCACCGGCTACGGCAAGAGGCTCGCCGGTGGCGAGGTAGGCCTCGAGCTCCTCGGGCGTCGGCGTCCCGAGCAGGATGTCGCTGCTCACCACGAAGGTCCGCTCCTCCCGGCGCTGTCCCGCCCGGGCGATCAGATGATGGCCGGTCACCAGGGTCGCCGACCGACCGGACTGGCGAAGCCAGCGCTCGCGTGCGGTGTCGCGGTCCGGGGGCTTGCCCAGGGCCTGCCCGTCCAGATCGAGGATGGAGTCGGCCCCGATGATGAGTTCCGGGGTCCTGGCTGCATTGCCAACGACCCCGTCCGGCAGCTCATCCGCCACGGTATGTGCCTTGGCCTCGGCGAGCGCAGTGGCGGCCTCGGGGATGGACAGTGGGCCGAACCCCGCCAGCAGTGCCTCCTCATCGACGCCGCTGGGGACCGGTTGCGCCCTCACGCCCGCCTGCGCGAGCAGGCCGAGTCTTGCGGGGGACTGGCTGGCCAGGATCACCCGCCAGCCGGAGACGCGGGTGGGCCAGGTCATCGGCGCAGCGATCGCTGCCAGACCCCGGGCCCCGGATGCAGGACTCGGGTGCCCTTACGGGCATCGAGCTGCCAGGCTGACTCGGGCTCCGGCGGTTCCTGACCACCACCGCTGCGGAGCAGCACGGCAGTCAGCACGGCCAGCTGTTCGGGGCTTGGTTCTCCTCGCACCACCCGCAGTACGGGTGCGGCTTCTGATTCACTCATGGGCACCTCACAGCGGGATGTTGCCGTGCTTCTTGGGCAGTGACTCCTTGCGCTTGTTGCGCAGGGCACGCAGTGCCCGCACCACCTGGGCGCGGGTCTCGTGCGGCATGATCACCTGGTCGATATAGCCGCGGTCCGCGGCCTGATAGGGATTGCACAGCGTCAGCTGGTAGTCATCCATGAGCTCGGCCCGCATCGCCACCGGATCCTCTGCACCGGCGAGTTCCTTGCGGTAGAGGATGTTCACCGCGCCCTGGGCGCCCATGACCGCGATCTCCGCGGTGGGCCAGGCGAAGTTGAGGTCGCCGCCGAGATGCTTGGAGCCCATCACATCGTAGGCGCCGCCGTAGGCCTTCCTGGTGATCACCGTGACCAGGGGCACGGTGGCCTCACAGTAGGCGTAGATGAGCTTCGCGCCGCGACGGATGATGCCGTTCCACTCCTGGTCGGTGCCGGGCAGGAATCCCGGGACGTCCACGAACGTCAGCACCGGCACGTTGAAGGCGTCGCAGGTGCGCACGAACCGGGCGGCCTTCTCCGAGGCGTCGATGTCGAGGGTGCCGGCGAACTGCATGGGCTGGTTGGCCACCACTCCGACGGCCTGGCCCTCGACCCGGCCGAAGCCGGTGATCATGTTGGGGGCGAAGAGTTCCTGGACCTCCAGGAAATCGCTGTCGTCCAGCACCGTCTCGATCACCTCGTGCATGTCGTACGGCTGGTTCACCGAGTCGGGGAGGATGTTGTCCAAGGCCTCATCCTCGGCGGTCAGGCCGAGATCAGCCGGGGTGTCGAAGACCGGCGGATTCTCCAGGTTGTTGCTGGGCAGATGAGACAGCAGGGCCCGCACGTAGTCCAGTGCATCGGACTCGTCGGCGGCCATGTAGTGGGCGACTCCGGACTTGGAGTTGTGGGTGCGTGCCCCGCCGAGTTCCTCGAAGGCCACATCCTCGCCGGTGACGGTCTTGATCACGTCCGGGCCGGTGATGAACATGTGCGAGGTCTGATCCACCATGACCGTGAAGTCGGTGATGGCCGGTGAGTAGACCGCACCTCCGGCGCAGGGCCCCATGATCAGTGAGATCTGCGGGATCACGCCACTGCCGCGGACGTTGCGCATGAAGATCTCGCCGTACTGGCCCAGGGAGACCACACCCTCCTGGATCCTCGCGCCACCGGAGTCATTGATCCCGATCATCGGGCAGCCGGTCTTCAGTGCCAGGTCCATCACTTTGACGATCTTCTCGCCGAAGACCTGGCCAAGAGAGCCACCGAAGACCGTGAAGTCCTGAGCGAACACGCACACAGGGCGGCCATCGATAGTGCCGTACCCGGTCACGACGCCGTCACCCATGGGCCGGTTCTTCTCCAGCCCGAAGTCGTGGGAGCGGTGCCGGGCCAGCCCGTCTATCTCGCAGAAGGAGTCGTCATCGAGGAGTTCGAGCACCCGCTCCATCGCGGTCTTCTTGTCCTTCTTGTGCTGCTTCGCCTCAGCCAGCTCGGAGCGCTCGGCGATATCGGCCCGTCGGCTCTGCAGATCCGCCTGCTTGCCCGCGACGGTCAGCTTGTCTGGCGTGTGTTCGTCCTGCTCGGGCAGCGCGCTCACGAGACCTCCTGGATAGAAATCGCGTGCCTGTGGCAAAACGCCGCCAGGCCCGCATGGCTCTGCAACCATTATGAAGGTGAGCACAGACGACGATCGCACTGGTGGCCAGCCCGACCGTGTGCCGCCCCTGGACGAGACCTGGATCCGGGCCCTGCTCGAGGAGAACGGTGCCAGAGTGCCGCGCCTCGACGTGAGGGAGCGGACCACCTCCACCAACACCAACCTCGCGGAAGCCGCCAAGGCCGAGGACATACCCGAGGGCGCCGTCGTGGTCGCGGCCACCCAGAGTGCCGGACGAGGCCGGCTGGGGCGGTTGTGGGAGTCACCGCCCGGTACGTTGTCGTTCTCGATCCTGCTCAAGCCGCCGGTGGCAGCGATGCCTTTCGCATCCTTCGTGGTCGCGCTCGCAGTCGCCGAGGCGATCCAGGCGACCTCCGGCGTGAGTGCAGCGCTCAAGTGGCCCAATGATGTCGTCTCGGGCGCCGGCAAACTGTCCGGGCTGCTCGCGGAACGTGCGGGTGACGGCGTTGTGGTCGGCTGCGGGGTGAATGTTGGCGTGCCTGCCGCGGATCTGGACGTGCCGGGTGCCTCGTCGCTGGCTGATCTCGGTGGTGATGTGAGCCGGGAGGAGTTGCTCGTCGCCTGCGTCGGGCGCATCCAGCGGCTCACCTCAGTGTGGTCCGACGCCTCCTACTCCGCCACCGCCTCGGGTCTGCTGGACCGGTACCGGGGCAACTGTGTCACGCTCGGCCAGAGTGTGGTCGTGATGCTGCCCGATGACACGGAGGTGCGGGGGCAGGCCAAGGACGTCGACGAGTCCGGCCGCCTGCTGGTGACGACGAGCTCCGGTGAGGTCGCCGTCGATGCCGGGGACGTTGTTCAGGCGCGTACCGACGCCTGAACAACGGACGCCTCCGGGATCCTGCTGCGGGCGGTGCCGCCGAGTATGCAGCGGTGGCGCTGTGAGGGCCTCAGTCTCGGTGTTTACGTGCCGCTGAGCGGACCAGGCGCATCAGGTCGCCGAGTGGCAGATTGATGTCCATCAGGTGCAGACCCCACGCGGGTGTCGGCGATGGGTTGAGCACCTGCGCGCCACGGAGCGGGCGGGCCATCAGTACATGTGCGCCGCCGGTCTGCTCGCACCGGGCGCGGTATCTGTCCGCAGGCACCAGCCATGGAGTACTGGCGGTGGGCGGGGGTCCTCCGTACATGATGTACTGGGCTGCTCCGAGGGGGCCCGCGATGGGCCTGTTCCGTGTGAGGGTGTGCAACACCGCGGATCCGCCGCTCAGCGCAGCCGGATTCGTGCACAGGGCCTCGTAGCCGGACCCGGCCTGCTGGCCACTGTCCGGGCGCAGGACCCCGAAGAGCGCATCGGACGGAGGGGCGGACCCGTACGTCGCATAGGAGACGATGCAGCGTTGCTGGCCGGGTTGGGTGCAGCCCGGCAACCGCCGGAAGTCTCCGCCTGACACCGTACCCTTGCGCACCGAGACGGGCGCACCGGCCAGCACGGCCACGATCAGCCTTCTGCGCAGCGCACGTTTCGGCTCGATCTCCTCCTTCAGCAGGTGCCGCAGCAGGGACGCGCCTTGCGAGTGGCCGATGAGGACGAATCCACGGCCATGATTGTCCCGGCGCAGATACTTCCGCCAGGCCCGGGCCATGCTGTTATAGGCGGTCGTCCAATCGGTGGGAGTCGCTGTCGCGAGGCCACTCAGAGTCACCTGGCGGTACACCGGTGCGAAGACCCGGCACTGACCGGAGAACCTCGCCGCCTGGTACTGCGCAATGGACACCTGTTCGGGGTCCACGCTCAGGTCAGCGAGTACGCCGGGCTGGGCGCTGACGGTCGGGTAGACGTAGAAGCAGTCGAAGCGGCGGTGCCGTGGGCTGGGGGTCCGCTCCGTGGCAGTGCCGTCAGTCGAGAAACGGGTCGTGGCGAGACTTCCCCTGCACGGATCCGGGCGCTGCCCGGGTCGGCACAGCCACCGGACTCCGTCGGACTCCGCTTCCCGGCCCGGGTTGCTGTCACCGGTCGTGGTACTGGCCCCGACCGTCGAGTCCGGTGAACCGGCTGTGGCGGCGACCTCTGCGGGAAGCATGAGAGTCATCGCGGCGGCGGCAACCGCAAGTACCTTCACGCCACTCGCCCGCCGGACCGCCATCTCGACCTCCTCGTCCAGAATCTCACCCTATCCGGCTCATCGCGTTGTTTCGCCTGGGCCGGACCCCATCGCCCCGACCCGAATGGCCCCGGCGACAGGCCAGTCACCGGGCCCGAGGCTCAGGTCACAGGTGGACGTCTTACGTGTCCTGGGGGCTCCGGTACGAGTACCGTGAGAAGTATGGGATACCCACAGAAGCTGCTGTCGGACGGCGAGTCGGTCGAGTTCGAGATGCGACCGCACTGGCGCGCGCTGATTGTGCCTGGCATCATTCTTGCGATTGTGGTGTTCGGCGCTGCCTTCCTGCTCACGAAGTTGGGGGAGTGGTTCACTGCGAACGGTTTCATCGACACCTTTGGCAGCTGGGTGATCTGGCTCATCGCCATCTTCATCATGGTCGTCTGGGTGATCCGGCCCTTCCTCTACTGGATCACCACGCAGTACGTGTTCACCAACCGGCGCATCATCGTGCGTACCGGGCTGATCTCGCGACAGGGCCGCGACATGCCCCTGTCCAAGGTGAACAACGTCAGCTTCGATGTGACGTTCTTCGGCCGGATCCTCAACTATGGTCTTCTCACCATCGACTCCGCCAGCGACGAGGCACTGGTGATCAACGATGTTCCCAGCGTGGAACGCATCCAGCGGGAGGTGAACCGCCTGCACGAGGAGGATGACGAGCGGCGGCGCAAGCAGTTCGCCAGGGACATGAGCCCGCCACCCGATGAGCCCTGATCGCCATGGCCGATCCAGCTGAGGAACTCCAGGCTGCGATTCTCGGCGGCCCTGAGTGGTACACGCGGAATGAGATGGCTGAGGCCACGCGCCTCGATCAGGAGCAGGTCGCCGCGCTCTGGCGCGCGATGGGATTCCCGGATGTCGGCGATGCCAGAGCGTTCACCGATGAGGACCTGAGCGCACTGGTCCGGGTCTCCGCGCTCATCGAGCGCGGCCTTGTCGACGTCGACGGTGTGGTGGAACTGGCTCGCTCGATCGGCCAGAACACCGCACGGCTCGCCGAATGGCAGTACGACTTCCTCGGTCGGCATGTGCTGGGTGACCTCGAACGTACCGACATGACCCCGGAGACCTTCGCGACCGTGAAGGACGAGGTGGCCGAGGTACTGCCTGAGCTCGAAAGGCTCATGGACTACGTCTGGCGACGCCAGGTGGCCGCGATCGTTGCCCGGGAATGGGTCGGTTTCGGCGATGAGGCGGATGAGCAGGACGGTCCGGACATCGCCACCGTCGGTTTCGCTGATCTCGTCTCGTTCACCAGACTGTCCCGGCAGCTCGACGAGGCGGAACTCGGGGGGCTGGTCGAGACCTTCGAGTCCCGCAGTGCTGACCTGATCCACGCGGAGTCCGGGCGACTGGTGAAGACACTCGGCGATGAGGTCATGTTCCTCTCCGAGACGCCGCACCAGGCAGCGAACATCGCCATTGCCCTGCACGAGACCCTGGCGGCACTGGAGAACGTTCCGGAGATCAGGGTCGGCCTGTCCACGGGACCGGTGCTGACCAGAATGGGTGACGTGTACGGGACGACTGTGAATCGTGCCTCCCGCTACACCGCGATCGCAAGACCGGACAGCACAGTGATCGACACCGCGACCTCCGAGGCACTGCAGTCGGGACCGCAGGCGGACCGTTTCCTGGTCAAGGCACTGACACCGCGGCCCGTCCGTGGCTTCGGCATCGTGCGACCCTACTCGTTGGCTCCGCGAGCCGAGTAGCGCCGTAGCTCGTCAGTCATCGTAGGTGACCGTCATGGGATCATCGATCGCCATCATGACCCGCTGCCGGATCGGGGGACTTGCCGAGCTGTAACGCACCCCCTGTGCAGGGTCATTGCCCGGCCCCCCGGGGTTGTAGAGCGGATCGTATGAGCCGGTGCCGGGAATCTCCACGGTGGTGATGCTGCGGACCGCGTGTTCGTCGCCCTCCAGAATGATGTCGATGTAGTTGTCCTTGTCCTCCCGGTAACAGTCGTCGTACCCGTCTTGTCTGACACCGAGGTCGGCCAGACCCAGCACAGTCACCGAGCCGCCGTCGATCTCGTAGTCACGGCCCGGCTCCGTCAGCCGGATCGTCCGGCCATCGGCGGCTTCGGCGGTGATCCGGAAGAACCGTTCGTAGTCGGTGGGGAAGACACCCCGTACGCCATCGGGGGTCATCCCTCCCGTCGTGTACACGCGCAGCCGGTACTCGGCCCGGTCGCCGTAGAGGGCGACACCGTCATTGGGCAGCAGTCCGCTGCTGAAGATGCGGGGTCCTGTGTCGCCCTCCACGTTCATGCGCGAGAGCTTGGCAGCGGCCAGTCGTGGGCCCTTCCGCTCGGAGGCCGGAACATCCCCGTCCTGGTACGGTGACCCCCCGGAGTCTGCGTGGAGTCCGGTGGCCGGCTCGGTGTTGCCGCCGGGTCCGACCAGAAGCAGTGGATTCTGCGAATCGACGACCTCGACCCTTGTCGGATAGAGCGCCCCGGGCTGGTCCTGGGGGATGCGGTTGCCGAACTGGCCGAAGATCACCACGACAGATCGCTCGTTGTACTCGAAGTTGGGCCAGATGGAGGCCACGTCCGGCGTCACCGTCTCACCGTTGTTGAGGTGTACGGAGAGGTTCGCGGGATCGACGGTACTCGGCAGCACCGGCCAGGAGAATTCGATGGGGAGGCCGTCGGCGTAGTGCACCTCCGCCCCGTACAGGCTGGCGATGGAGTCGGGGCTGGCCGCGGAGGTGTAGGCGCTGAGCGCCGGCTCCGCAGCGGCGCCGCAGTCCAGGGTGTTCCACGTCCCGCCTGCGAGTTGGGTCATGGTCCTGCTCAAAGCGAGATTGTCGGTGGAGAGGTCATCGACTCCGATGATGTCGGTGAATCCGAGTCCAGCGGCGAGCATCTTCGGCTCATCGGACCAGAGATCGGCGTTGATGATCGTGTCCTCGCGCAGAACCTCGTAGCTGCGCGGTTCCGGCCCTGCACATGCGGGCGCTCCCAGCAGAACGGCGAGCAGGACACCGGCGGTCAGGGTCCCTCGTCGCATGGATCGACGCTATTGGGACTCCCGGCATCTTTCATCCGGCGGGACCCCTTTGGGGGACTCGGGGCTCAGTTCGGCGCTGGCCCGGGCGCACTGGCTGAGGGCTGGGCAACATCTGCAGGCGCCTGGGCTTGCGACGGGGCCGACTCCTGACGGGGGCCGATGATGGCCACGTCGATCTCGCCGACCGCGTCCAGCGGGTCCTTCGGGAACACGTAGGTCCGGTAGGCCCAGAACCGGAAGGCCGTACCGAGGGCGAGTCCGATGACGTTGGCGCTGATGTTGTCGGCCAGCGCGGAAGTCAGGCCCAGTGCGTAGTGCGAGAACCACAGACATCCCAACGTGATGAGCATCGCGATGCCGTTGAAGACGAAGAACAGGACGTACTCGCGGATATCGCCCTTGGTCTCCCGGTCGTTGTAGGTCCACTTGCGGTTCAGGAAGTAGGACGCGGTCGTGGCCACCACCACCGAGATCGCCTTGGCCGTGATGGGGTGGGCCATCATCCAGGGACTCAGCAGCATCAGGTTGAACAGGCCCACATCGATGACGAGCGCAATCAGGCCGACCGTCCCGAACTTGCTGACCTCCGCCATGAGCTTGCGGAATGGAGCCAGCAGGCCGGCCATCCGGTTGATGGGTGCCGCTGCCGGTGCCGTTTCCATGGTCGTCATGATCGAGTGCTTCCCAGGGTGCAGTTGACTAAACACACTCGGTGACTGACATAGGGCCGTTCGAGCGACAGTGTGGCGCGTCTCACGCGAATGCGGGCTCCTGAGCGTCCCCTAAGCTGGATGCATGTCCTTCCTCTCAGCGGAACTGGAGCCGTTGCCCGGTTATCCGGTCGTCGGCATGGTGGGCGGTGGTCAGCTCGCCAGGATGACCCATCAGGCCGCCATCGGCCTCGGTATCGGCTTCCGGGTCCTGAGCGCGACCCCCGATGACAGCGCCGCGCGGGTGACCCGCGAGGTGATGCTCGGCGATCCGGACTCGGTCGCCGCGGCGAGTGCGTTCGCGCGCGCCTGTGACGTGGTGACCTTCGACCACGAACAGGTACCTCCGGCGACGCTGGAGGCGATGGCAGCCACAGGCACCCCACTGCGCCCGTCACCGGATGCGTTGATCTACGCCCAGGACAAGCTGGCGATGAGACGGCTGCTCGAGCGTTCGGGCCTGCCCAACCCGCAGTGGGCGCAGGTCGGCAGCGCAGAGGAAGCCACTGCCTTCGGCGAGGCCCAGGGCTGGCCCATCATTCTCAAGACCAGCCGGGGCGGCTATGACGGCAAGGGTGTCTGGCTGTGCCGGGATCGCGCGGGGGTGGTGAGTGCCTTCGAGTCCGGTTATCCGGGCGCCTGGTTGGCCGAGGCGTATGTGCCGTTCCAGCAGGAACTGGCCGTGCTGGTGGCACGCTCGCCCAGTGGGCAGGCAGTGACCTATCCGGTGGTCCGTACCGTCCAGACCGATGGCATCTGCACGCAGGTTGTGGCACCGGCCCCGGACGTCTCGACCGGGGAGAGCGGCAGGGCGCAGTCGGTCGCCCTGCGGATCGCGGAGCTCACAGGGGTCACCGGGTTGCTCGCCGTGGAGATGTTCGACACCGGCGACGATGTGCTGGTCAACGAGCTGGCCATGCGCCCCCACAACAGTGGCCACTGGACCATGGATGGTGCCATGACGAGCCAGTTCGAGAATCATCTGCGCGCAGTGCTCGATCTCCCTCTGGGCGACCCTCGGCCCAGAGCGCCGTGGACCGTGATGCAGAACATCCTCGGCGGCGAGCCGGACATGTATTCGGCCCTCAAGCACGTCTTTGCCGCCGACCCGGCGCTGCGCCTCCACCTCTACGGCAAGGCGGTCCGTCCGGGTCGGAAGGTCGGGCATGTCAACGCCTACGGCGATGAGCTCGATTCCTGTCTGGACCGGGCCGTGCACGCGGCCGACTACATCAGTGGAGTGATCGATGAGTGACGTGAGCGTGGGCCTGGTCATGGGCAGTGATTCGGACTGGCCCGTGATGGCCGGGGCAGCAGAGGTCCTGTCGGAGTTCGACGTCGGACATGAGGCTGCCGTGGTGTCCGCCCACAGGATGCCGGCTGACATGATCGAATACGGGCGCAATGCCGCCGATGACGGGCTGCGGGTCATCATCGCCGGAGCCGGCGGAGCTGCTCATCTACCGGGGATGCTGGCGTCTGTCACGTCCCTGCCGGTCATCGGCGTGCCGGTGCCACTGCAGCATCTGGACGGTATGGACTCTTTGCTGTCGATCGTGCAGATGCCCAAGGGCGTTCCGGTGGCGACCGTGGGGGTTGGCAACGCCGCCAACGCAGCGTTGCTGGCGGTGAGGATGCTGGCCATCTCCGACGCCGGTCTGCGGACCAGGCTCGACGCTCACCGCGAGGGACTTCGGTCCATGGCTATCGCCAAGGGCGAAGCGCTTGCGGAATCGCTGGTTGACCGGCCTGACAGCTGATCGGCCGCTGATCGTCAGGGTATGCCGATGCCCTGATAGTGCCAGCCCGCCTCACGCCACTGCCGCGGCGAGAGCGCGTTGCGTCCATCAAGGATGTTGGCCTGCGCCACAAGGGTCTTGGCGACGGTCGGGTCCATGGAGAGGAACTCGTTCCATTCTGTGAGCAGCAGCACCAGGTCGGCCTGGTCGAGTGCATCCTCCTTCGTCCGGCAGTACTGCAGAGTGGGGAACGACCGGCGGGCGTTGTCGTTGGCCTTCGGGTCATAGACGTTCACGATCGCCCCGCGCAGGTGCAGCGCCGCCGCGATATTCAGGGCAGGAGAATCACGGATGTCATCGCTGTCCGGCTTGAATGCGACACCGAGGGCAGCCACCCGGGCGCCGAGCAGCTCCCCGCCCAGTAGTTCGCTGGCCCGATCCACGGCATGCACCCGCAGCCGCATGTTGATCTCGTCGATGTTGCGAAGGAACGTGAAGGTGCTGCCGAGGCCGAGCTCACCTGCCCGTGCCATGAATGCCCGCAGGTCCTTGGGCAGGCAGCCGCCGCCGAAGCCCACTCCGGCGCGCAGGAATTTGGGCCCGATCCTGTCGTCGTGGCCGAGCGCCTCGGCCAGAGCGGACACGTCGGCGCCGGTCGCATCGCAGACCGCCGCCATGGCGTTGATGTAGGAGATCTTGGTCGCAAGGAAGGAGTTTGCGGCGACTTTCACGAGTTCAGCGGTCGCGAAGTCTGTGGCGATGAAGGGCGTGCCCGCCTCGAGCTGTGGCGCGTAGAGTCGCCGCAGGGTCTGCGCGTCAGTCTCCCTGCTGACACCGACCACGATCCGGTCGGGCGCCAAGGTGTCCTCGACGGCGAAGCCCTCTCGCAGGAATTCCGGGTTCCAGGCCACATGGACCGCCACCCCATCTGGCTGCAACTCGCGCACACGCTGCTCCAGCGCCTGTGCGGTGCCCACCGGTACGGTGCTCTTGCCCACGATCAAGCTGTCCCGCTGCAGCAGCGGTACCAGGTGTTCCACGGACTCGAAGACGTAGCTCGTGTCGGCCGCCCCGGAGGCATCGAGCTGCGGGGTCCCGACGCAGATGAAGTGGATGTCGGCCTCGGCGGCCTCGGCGTAGTCCGTGGAGAATCGCAGCCGTCCGCTACCAGTGTGGGCAGCCAGGAAGTCGTCGAGGTCGGGTTCGTAGAAGGGGGCGCGGCCCTGCTGGAGCGTGGCGATCCTGTCGGCATCCACATCGATCCCGATCACATCGTGGTTCAGCTCAGCCATGGCGGCCGCGTGGGTGGCGCCCAGGTACCCTGTGCCGATCACCGAAATGGTGGCCATTCGTGCATCCTCCGAGGGTCTCGGAGCAGGCATCGCGCGCTGCTCCGTCCTGCGCCAAGGGTACCTGGCTCAACCGGTCTGCGGAGTATTGCTGCATCCATCGCGTGGCCGAGCGCAGCGGCCCTAGAGTTGGCACATGGGTTCTGGACCGAAAGCGGCCGGCGGCCTGGCTGCGGTGTTCTACTCCGTGCGGCGGGTCCTCTCACCCGGCCCCGCGCCGGCCGCGTGGCGATCCCTGCGCTCGAAGAACGCATGCAAGACGTGCGCACTGGGCATGGGCGGGCAGCTCGGTGGAATGGTGAATGAGACCGGCCACTTCCCCGAGGTGTGCAAGAAGTCGTTGCAGGCTCTGGCCTCCGACGCGCAACCGCCGATACCCGACGATTTCTGGCGACAGCACTCTCTGGCCGGATTGCGGGAACTCTCTCCGGCACAATTGGAACGCGCCGGGCGGCTCACGGAGCCGATGCTGCTGGACGGGGACCACTACCGGCCCATTGCGTGGCCCGAGGCGATGCGGCTCATCGTCGAGAAGCTCGGCGGTACAGAACCTGACCGGACGTTCTGGTACCTGAGCGGTCGTAGTTCCAATGAGGCCGCATTCCTCACCCAACTGTTGGCGCGTGACTACGGGACCAACAATGTCAACAATTGCTCGTACTACTGCCACCAGGCCAGTGGTGTCGGCCTGAAGTCCACCATTGGCACCGGTACGGCGACTATTGATCTGCAGGGGCTGGAGGGCGCGGAGCTCGTCTTCCTGATCGGGGGCAATCCGGCCAGCAACCACCCGAGGCTGATGAATTCACTCAAGCGGATCCGACGTAGTGGTGGTGATGTCATCGTCGTGAATCCGATCCGCGAGCTCGGACTCGAGCGATTCCGGATCCCCAGTGACATGGCCAGTATGGCCACGGGCACCCGTATCGCCACCCAATTCCTGCAGGTGCGCTCGGGCGGTGACATCGCGCTGCTGCTGGGCATCGCCAAGGCAGTGGTGGAGGCCGGCGGTCACGACGAGGAGTTCCTGGCTGCCCACACCAACGGCCATGTGGAGTTCCTGAACGCCCTGAACTCCACATCCTGGCACTCGATCCTCGCCGGCTGTGGCGTGCCCCGGGCAGAGATCGAGCAGGCGGCGAACTCCTATGTGAGAGCCCAACGGGTGGTCTTCGCCTGGACCATGGGGATCACCCATCACGAGCACGGAGTGCAGAACGTCGAGACCATCGCGAGTCTGGCCCTGCTACGAGGGATGGTCGGGCGCCCGGATGCCGGGCTGCTACCCATTCGGGGCCATTCGAATGTGCAGGGTATCGGGTCGGTCGGGGTCACGCCGCAACTGCAGCAGGAGATGCTGGCCGCGTTGCAGCGCCGTGGCCTGCTGCCGCTGCCGGATTCCCCGGCGTGGGACACCATGGCCTGTATGGAGGCGGCTCATGCCGGGGAGGCCGATGTCGGGTTCTGTCTCGGTGGCAACCTCTACGGGTCCAATCCGGACTCCCGCTTCGCGGGCCGGGCGCTGCAACGTCTGGACACCATCGTGCATGTGAACACCACGCTGAACACTGGGCATGCGCACGGTACCGCAGCGACCACGCTGATCCTGCCGGCGCTGGCTCGCGACGAGGAGCCCGCCCGCACTTCGCAGGAATCGATGTTCAACTACGTCCGGCTCAGCGACGGCGGCCCGGCACGTGTGGCGGGGCCGAGGAGCGAATCCCAGGTCGTGGTGGAACTCGCGCAGCGGATCCTGCCGGACTCACAGATCCCGTGGCAGCGGCTGACCGATCAGGACGAGGTCCGCGACTGGATCAGCGCCACGGTGCCCGGCTACGAGCGACTGGCGGAGGCCGGGCGCACGGGCCGGGAGTTCACCGTGGCCGGGCGTCTGTTGCGCAGTCCGCGCTTCAGCACCGCCGACGGTCGCGCGACCCTCGTGGCCCACCAGATCCCGAAACCGCGGGCCACGGGCGACGAACTGCTGCTGATGACGATCCGGTCCGAGGGCCAGTTCAACACCGTCGTTTTCGAGGAGAAGGACAGGTACCGGCAGGCGGCCCCACGAGATGCGCTGCTCATGAATCCGGGCGATGCACAGGCTCGCGGTCTTCGGGCGAACCAGCAGGTCCTTGTCCAGAACAGTGGGGACCGGACCGCACAGCTACGGGCCACGGTGGTGCCCTTCAGCAGGATCCGGTCCGGTTGTGCCGCCATGTACTACCCGGAGGCCAACGTCCTGCTGGGGCGGGAGCTGGACCCCCGGTCCAGGACTCCTGCATTCAAGTCCGCGCGTGTGCAGGTGCTCCCGCTGACGCCCGGTCCGTGATCAGCTCCCTGCGGCGCCGTCCGCGCACAGATCCTTGTTCGCCTTGGTGACTTCGCTCTCGACGCTGGTGGCTGCGGAGCGCACGGCCTTGGGCGCCTGGAAGTCAGCCCCCAGGGCGACTTGGAAGGTGCCGCCGATCCCGGGCGCCTCCTCGAAGCGGGCCTGCGGGAACGCGGCCTGCATGGTCGCCAGCGACCGCTGCCACACCGGGTCGTAGCGGACCACCGTCTCGGCGGCGACTGTCCCGGTGCTGCTGAGCACTTGGTATCCCGCGGCCTCCACTGCCGAGGCTGCTGACTGGGAGCCTTCCACAGCCACATCGATGTCACCGGGTGGCACCTCCACAGTCACGGCCTTGGGGGCTTCGGGTATGGCCTGATCCTCACGCAGGGCGTCGAACAACTGCGTGGCCGCGTCGGAGTCCCAGAGCACGGTGGACTCACCCTCGTGCATATGGCTGCCGTCACTCACCGGCACCGTCGTGAACTGGATCTGCTCCAGGCTCAGATCGGCCAGTCGGGCCGCGAGCATCGCCACGCTCTCCCGGTCCATGCGCTCGTCGGTGGTGACGCTGTTCAGGGCCGCATCCACGAAGTTGTTCATCGTGATCGGGTTGAGCAGCGTGCCCTTGGCGGTCACCTTCTGCGCCATCCCGGTGAGGAATCGCTGCTGCCGCTTGGCCCGGCCGAAGTCGTTGTCGATGTAGCGGGCCCGGACATAGGCCAGGGCCTGCTTCCCCCTGATGGTCTGCCGTCCGGCCGGCAGGTCGAGTCCTGAGTTGAGATCCTGCAGTGGCTCGCTCAGGCAAACCGGCACGCCATTCACCGCGTTCACCATGTCGAGGAAGCCCTTGAAATTCACCTCGACGTAGTGATCGATCTCAAGGCCGGTGGCCTGCGCCACGGTGGCCACGGTCACCGCCGGACCGCCCGTGGCGAAAGCGGAGTTGATCTTGCCCTCATGCTTGGCGACGTTCTGCCCCTGATCATCGGTATGGGCGGGGATCGTCACGAGCGAGTCCCGGGGGATGCTCACCACGCTGACGTTGTCGAGATCGGTGCCGAGATGAACCAGCAGCATCGTGTCGGTGTGGCGGCCGTAGTCGAGGTGGCCGGTCCGCAGCCGGCTGCGCTCCGCCTCGGACAGACCGCTGCGATCATCGGAGCCGACGACCAGGATGTTCACAGGTTCGCCGTTGCTGATGCCGCTGGAACCCAGGCCTCCGAAGACGTCGACATGGCGCAGGGCGGACAGATAGTGTTCCGAAGCGGCCCAACCGGTGAGACTCAGCAGCAGGATCAGCGCCGAGGCGGCTACCGCGGATCCTTTGAGCAGTCGTCTCACATCCGGTCCTTTCGAAGATCTCGCTCACACGAACACCAGGATCAACTGCCCGCCGAACGGGCACTTTGAGAATAAGTGAGGTTTCGGCGCTTCCCGCGCAGGCCGGGCCGTGGCGTCGGATAGAGTTTCGCTCAGCATGTCGAACAATGAGCGGGTCCGAGCCGAAGACGGTGTCTCGGTGGTCATGCCGGTCCGCAACGAGGAACGTCATCTGCGGGATTCGGTGACGCGCATCCTCTCCCAGGACTTCGACGGCCCGATCGAGGTCGTGATCGCACTCGCGCCCTGCACCGACCGTACCCACGAGATCGCCCACGAGCTCGCCGCCGACGACGAGCGGGTACGGTTCGTCGCCAATCCGTCCGGGCGCACCCCCGCGGGCCTGAACGCGGCCATCGCGGCCTCTCGCTATCCGGTGGTGGTCCGTGTGGACGGTCACGCCATCATCCCGAGCGACTACGTGGCCACCGCAGTGGTCGCCCTCGACGAGACCGGCGCCGACAATGTGGGGGGAGTGATGGCGGCCGAGGGCACCAGTGCCTTCGAACAGGCGGTGGCGCGCGCCATGACCACCAAGCTGGGTGTCGGTGCCGCGAGCTTCCACGTGGGCGGCGAACCGGGCCCCGTACTGACCGTGTATCTGGGGGCCTTCCGGCGATCGGCCATCGATCGCGTCGGGGGCTACGACGAGACGTTCCAGCGTGCTCAGGACTGGGAGATGAACCACCGGTTGCGGGAGACCGGCGGCCTGGTCTACTTCATCCCGGACATGCAGGTCACCTACCGGCCCCGGCACTCACTGCTTGCCCTGGCCAAGCAGTACTTCAACTACGGTCGCTGGCGCCGCGTGATGGCGCGCCGGTACCCGGAGACCGTCTCGCTGCGCTATCTGGCAGCGCCAGCGGCCACGGTCGGGGTCGTCGCTGGGTCCGCGCTGGGCGTGGTGGGCTATGCCGGGGGACCGAAGTGGCTCCGGGCCGGGATGCTGGGTCCCCTCGGATACACCGGTCTGATCGTGGCCGGCTCGCTCGCCAACGGGGCGGGACTGCCGCCGAAGGCGAAGGCGGTCCTGCCTGTCGTCTATGCCACGATGCATCACAGCTGGGGACTGGGGTTCCTGCTGAGTCCACCGAGCCTCGGCCGGGCGTAGCACAGGAACAAGCCTCACGCGCTCCTCACAGAGCACGACGGACCGGCGGGTATGGGCGGCATCGGGCGCCGTTGCGCAGGGGATGATGCCCCTGCGGGGAGCCCGTCGATGCGGACCTCAGGCGCAGACCGTGTCGGCCGCGCTAGTGGTCTCCTCGGTGGCGGTGCCGCCGTCGTTGCTCTTCTTGGGCTTGCGCACCACGATCGAGTCCTCGACGCCGTTCCAGTCGCGCCCGATGATGAGAGTGACGGCCCAGCCCTCCTGTTGCTGTTTCATCGTCGCGTCCGTCGCGTAGGCAACCGTGCGTGCCGAGTCTTCGAGATCCGCCGGGTACTGCACCTTGGTCGTGTTGGTGACCCTGTCCCCGGTCGTGACCTGATTGATATTGAAGCCGGCCATCCGCAACTGGGTCTGCGCCCGGGCCGTGAGCGTCTCATCCCCGCTGTTGTTGACCACGTTCACGTAGATGTCACTCGGAGCCATGATCAGCTTCTGTCCATCCGGTCCCACACTCACCGGCGGGGGCCAGGGGGTGTCCTCCTTGATGGCGTTCCAGATCTGCTGAGCCTTGGGCTGGTCGATCTCCACGTTCGCGCCGTCGTCGCGCCAGAGGAAGGGCATCGTCACGAATGTGATGTCGCTGGGATCGATGCCGTTCATGCTCTCCGCCATGTCCTTCATGCCGGAGACCTCCTTGAGGCTCTTGTCCACCTTCAGTGCCTTGGTCGCGGCTTCGAGAACCTGGAACAACTGCACCGGGTTCAGCAGTAGTCCCTTGTCAGTGACCTGACGGATCGCTGCGCTGAGGAAGGCCTGCTGGCGTTTGATCCGGCCGATGTCCGAACCGTCGCCGAGGGTCTTGCGGGCTCGCACGAAGGCAAGCGCGTCCTCGCCGAAGACCCGCTGGGTGCCGGCTGGCAGGTTGAGCTTGGAGTCCTGATCGTTCACGGGCTGGCTCAGGCACACCTCGACGCCGCCGAGGGCGTCCACGAGGTTCTTGAACCCGTTGAAGTCCACCACCACCACGTGATGGATGGGCACCCCGGTGAGTTGCTGGACAAGCTCAGTGGTGCACTTCGGTCCCCCCTGATCGAAGGCGTTGTTGAACTTGAAGTAGTTCCGGTTCGGGTCCGCGCACTCGGGCTGCCTCACCCAGGTGTCGCGGGGAATGCTGACGGCGAGTGCGCGGGTGCGGTCCCCGGAGATGTGCAGCAGAATCGTGGTGTCACTGCGCTGGCCCCCACGACCGGCATCGGAGCCATAGGCGCCGTTGCCCTTGCCCGCCCGGGTGTCCGAACCCATGAGGAGGACGTTGATGGGGTCGTTCTCCTCCCGGGTGTCCACCTGGACATCGGCGAGTTCCTCGATGTTCCCGTTGAACCGGTTGTAGAGGTAGAAGCTTCCGGCTGCCAGACCACCGATGAGCACGGCCATCACGATGCCGACGACCAGCAGCACGGTCGGCCACCGGCGTTTCCTGCCTGTGCGCGGGGGTTGCTGCTCGGCTGTCGCGGTGGGCAGCGGATCGGTACGGGGCGGATCCGGGAGTCGCGGCAGTTTCCGGTCCGCGGGCTTCTTCCCCGATTCCTCGGGGCCACCCTCCGAAGCCATCCGGTCTCCCGTTCCCTGCAGGGGTCACTGTTGGTCAGTACGCCCCGTGTCGACCCTCTACAGTACCCCGGCTTCACCCTGAATCCGGGCCGAGCAGAGGCCTCACGATGATCTTGTGTCTGAACTTTGACCTTCTGTGGCCGCAGACGGTTCCATGGGTCCGGGATCGACCACGACATCCACCCGTTCGTCGGAAGCGATCCGAGGGTCCTGCCGCGCCCACCAGAGGCTGGAATCGGAGCCCAGCAATGGCATGATGATGGCTCCGAGCCAGATCGTTCGCTGCCATGGCTGGCCCAGGAACGCGAAACGCAGCGGCCTGCCGGGATTCGTCAGACCGTTCGACAGCTCGCTTCGCAGTGCCCCGGCCTGTTCCAGCAGTCCCGCCTGATCGTGCAGTTCGCCCCCGCTGCGAAGGGTGAAGTCGCCGGGAGCGATCGGGGTGAAGATGTCCGGTTGCGCAGCGGCCTCGCGGGCATGGTCCAGCCACGAGGCGGGGGCCGGCCGCGGCGAGGGCATCCCGAGGGGATGGCTTGAGACGAGCACATGATCGGCCCGGCTGTCGCGGTCCGCCCGTTCCGGATCCGCGAAGACGGCTGCGCTGGCATCCGGGTAGGGGAGGTCCGGCTCGGCCAGGTCGAGGGTCGCGCCGATACTGGCGCAGGCGAGTAGCCAGGGCAGCGCCGACCAGTGCCGCGGCATCCGCAGGGCCACCACGTCATCGGGGCCGATATCGGTCTGCGTGACCAGGAACCCTGCCGTCTTCGCGGTGGCGTTCGCCACGGTCGCGGCAGACAATTCCACCCGGTCGCCCTCCTGGCTGTAATACGTGAGCAGCGGCGCAGGACCCAGGACCCGGGTTCTCGCGCCGAGCAGTCCGGCAAGGGTGGATTCGCGCACGCAGCCTCCATGAAAATGGCCGTCGACTGTGACAGGCTATTCGCTTGTGGAAGCGATCCTACTCGTCGGCGGTAGGGGCACCCGGCTCCGCCCGCTGACCATCAACACGCCCAAACCGATGCTCCCGGTGGCGGGCGTTCCCTTCACCGCGCACCAGCTGGCACAGGCGCATGACGCCGGCGTCGACCGGGTGATTCTGGGCACCTCGTACCGGGCCGAGGTCTTCGAGCAGTACTTCGGCGCCGGTGAACGCCTCGGTCTCGACCTGGTGTATCGCACCGAGGACGAGCCGCTGGGCACCGGTGGTGGGATCCGCCATGCCGCGCAGGCTCTGCGATCCGGCCCGGAGGACCCCGTGCTCGTGTTCAACGGTGACGTGCTGTCGGGCCTGGACATACCGGCGCTGCTGCAGGCCCATGAGGACACCGACGCAGATGTCTCGCTCTATCTGACCAGAGTGGCCGATCCCAGGGCGTTCGGCCTGGTTCCCACGAGCGATGACGGAGCAGTGATCGAGTTCCGCGAGAAGCCGACCACCCCCGAGGAGATCGTCACTGACCAGATAAACGCCGGGTGCTATGTCTTCAAGCGTCGCGTCATCGACGAGATCCCGACCGGGCGTCCGGTGTCGGTGGAGCGTGAGACCTTCCCCGGCCTGCTGGAGCGCGGTCGTCGCCTGACCGGATTCGTCGATGACGGGTACTGGCTCGATCTGGGTACGCCGTTGTCCTTCGTGCAGGGGTCGGCGGACCTGGTGCTGGGCGAAGTGCGCTCCAGTGCGGTGCCGGGCCCACCGGGGGAGCGGCTGCTGCTGGCCGACGCCCGAGTGGCGGATTCGGCCGTCGTGGGAGGAGGCACTGTGGTCGGTGCTCGCAGCACCGTCGGCGCTGATGCCGTGCTGAACGCAAGCGTGATCATGGACGGGGTCGAGATCGGCCCCGGAGCCACCATCACCGGTTCGGTGATCGCCACCGGGGCCGTGATCGGTGCCGGGGCGACCCTGACCGGTTGTGTCGTTGCTGAGGGTGCCCGTGTCGGTGTGGACAACGAACTGATCGACGGTGCACGGGTCTGGCCGGAGGTCTCGATCCCCGACCACGCGATCCGCTTCTCCTCCGACCGCTGACCCGGACCGCGACTCACATCACGATCAGGTGATCCCCGACCTCTCGAGGCGGGCGCTGCGGGGCCTGGTCGCGGGGGTAGCCGACAGCCACACCGCCGTAGGGCTGCCAGCCATCGGGGAGTCCGAGCACGTCGCGGACAGTCTCGGCTGCGAACACCGTCGACGAGATCCACGCGGATCCGAGTCCCCGAGCGGACAGGGCCACCAGCAGGTTCTGCACCGCAGCACCTCCGGACATGAGGAAGAGGTCGCGCTCGCACCCGTTGCGGCGCTCATCCGGATAATCGTGGCAGGCATCCGCGAGGGCCAGGAATGGCAGCACGAGTTCAGGTGCGCGCCGGAGGATGTCGCCGCGCTGCACCCGCTTGGCGATGTTCTCGTCACTGTAGGAATCCAGAGTGGCCAGATCGGCGATCCAGTCAGCCAGCATCGCGTCGAGCAGCGCTTGACGCCGGTTCCTGTCACGAAGGTGGATGAATCGCCAAGGCGTGGTGTGATGGGGGGACGGAGCAGTGATGGCATCCGAGACGCTCTCTGCGATGAGCTCCGCCGGTACGGGACGGTCCGTGAAGAAACGGATCGTCCGGCGGCCGCTCACCGCCGCGCGTCTTCCGGCGTCGAACGCCTCGCGGGTGCCCATGGTGAAGAGGTCCTCGTGCTTCGGGCGCACCAGTGCTGCCGCCCCGGGGCCGTCAGTGGTCGTGACCAGTGGC
Source organism: Actinomycetota bacterium (assembly GCA_020438795.1). Lineage (GTDB taxonomy): Bacteria > Actinomycetota > Actinomycetes > S36-B12 > JAGQTY01. The sequence goes on along the minus strand of JAGQTY010000010.1, from coordinate 71,691 downwards.
CCCAGTCCACGCACCACCGCCACCGGAAGTCCGCTGGTCTTGCCGCACACAAGCTCGGCGGCGCCTGCCACCTCGTCTGCGATGGCAGGCGCGCTCACCATGAGCTCGTTGCCGTGGCTGTCCCGCTGGCCGGCGAGGTCGAGCAGGGCCTTCAGGCCCGCCACTCCGATGGCCTGATCGGTCTGGCCCAGCCGCCACGGCCTGCCGAAGGTGTCGGTGATCACGACGGCCACCTCGACACCGAGGAGGCGCTGTAGTCCTGCCCTCAGGTGGCGTGCTGAAGCATCGGGATCCTCGGGCAGCAGCAGCACGTTTCCGTTCGGTGTGTTGGAGTTGTCGATACCCGCCGCCGCCATCACGAAGCCGTGGTGCGTCCTCACGATCCTGACGCCCGCGCCGTCGGTCCCGCCACCTGCGACTGTCTCGGCTGTCTGCGAGTCGAGCAACTCCTCACGCCCCATCGCATGCCGGGTGCGCCCCTCAGCCTTGGCCACGATCTTGCTCGCCACCACCAGCACATCACCGTCGCGGCATCCGATGCTGCCGTCGGGCCACACCGGCCCGTCATGAAGGCGCTCGCCGATCTCGGCCAGCAGATCGGAGTCGGCGGCGATCTCGGGCAGTCCCGGCAGGGCTGCCACCTGCAGGGCGGCGCTGGGCTCGGTCATGATCTCACCTGTGCCAGGATCGCTGCGGCGAGTCCTGCCCTGACGGCTGGTGAGTCCATCACCGTCCCGGTCACCACGCAGTCGATACCGGAAGCGGTCACGGCCGCCTGTTGGCCCGCATCTGCCGTATCGATGATCCAGGTGTCCAGCAGGCCGCCTTCGCGGGCGGCCCCGTAGTGGGACGCCACCCCTTCGGCGCTGACGTCGACCCCGATGGCGTTGAGGCACGTGTCAGCCATGCCGCGAAGCGGGCGCCCCGAGATGATCGGGGAGACTCCGACGACCGGGGCGGGCGACTCCACGATGGCCTGGCTGACTCCTGGGACTGCGAGGATGGGGCCGATACTCACCACAGGATTCGAGGGCGCCAGCACGATGAGATCGGCCTGCTGGATCGCTGCGATCGCCTCGCGGCTCGGTCGCGCGTCACTGAGCCCCACCTGGACGAACTCCTGGGGCCGCGGCTGGGCCCCATGCCGGATCCACCACTCCTGGAAGTGCACCGCCTCGGGGCCGGCATCAGTCTGCATCACGACATGGGTCTCGACACGGTCGTCTGTCACCGGCAGCAGCGTCACTCCGGCCTCCTCCAGGCCCCAGCGACGGCACAGCGCCGCAGTCACCTGTGTCAGGGAGTAGCCGGCGCGCCTCATCTGCGAACGCACCAGATGGGTCGCCAGATCCCGGTCGCCGAGCCCGAACCAGGTGGGCACGCCGTAGAGGGCGAGCTCCTCATTGGTCCGGAACGCCTCGTCGCGGCGGCCCCACCCGCGTTCGGTGTCCAGGCCACCCCCGAGTGTGTACATGATGGTGTCGAGGTCCGGCGATATGTAGAGATCGTGCAGCCGCACATCGTCTGCGACGTTCGCGATCACCGTGAGGTGGCCCCCGTGGTCGGCACCGCCTGCCCCGGCCAGGTGTTCGGACAGCGTGGCGGCGAGCCTGGCCCCGCCGTATCCACCGGCCAGCACGACCACATCCATCGCTGCTCCTCCTCGCGTTCCTCCAATCCTGTCATTGCACCGGCCTCTGACCCACGTAGGGTGGAGGTTGTGGACGAGACACCATCGCAGGGTCAGATCTCACGTGCAGTGCGGCGCGCCGAGCGGGGTGTCTCATTGGATCGCGGTGAGGTACTCGCACTCCTGCATGCCACCGGTGACGAACTGGACCGACTGGTGGCCGTTGCAGGCGCGGTCAGAGACGCCGGGCTGGCGGATGCCGGTCGTCCGGGCACCATCACCTACTCGCCGAAGGTGTTCATTCCCCTGACGCGACTGTGCCGGGACCGCTGCAGCTACTGCACCTTCGCCACCGACCCGGCCTCGCTGCGCCGGGCCGGGCAGGGTCCCTATCTGACGCCGGACGAGGTGTTCGAGATCGTCGAGCGGGGCCGGGAGGCCGGGTGCCGGGAAGCGCTGCTGACGCTCGGGGACCGCCCCGAATCACGCTGGGCGGCGGCAACGACATGGCTGGACGAGCAGGGTTTCGACAGTACCCTCGACTATGTCCGGGCCACTGCGATCGACATCCTCGAACGGACAGGACTGCTGCCGCACGTGAACGCAGGTGTGATGACGTGGCAGGAACTGCAACGGATGCGCCCCGTCTCACCCAGCATGGGCATGATGCTCGAGACGACCTCCCGTGACCTGTTCGAGCGGCGGGGTGGGGCCCACCACGGTTCGCCGGACAAGGATCCGGACATCCGGCTCAGGGTCATCGAGGACGCGGGGCGGCTCAACATCCCTTTCACCACGGGTCTGCTGGTGGGAATCGGGGAGTCGGGCCAGGACCGTGTCGACGGCCTGTTCGCGCTCCGGTCCCTGGCGCGGGAGTACGGGCACATCCAGGAGGTGCTGATCCAGAATTTCCTGGCGAAGCCCGGCACGGCGGCAGCACTCTGGCCGTCTCTGCCGGCCCGGGAGTATCTGGCGATGATCGCGACCGCACGAGTGGTGCTCGGGCCCGGAGTGCGATTGCAGGTGCCACCGAACCTCAGCGAACCCGACAGCCTTGCGGCGTTGCTGCGGGCCGGTGTCGACGATCTCGGCGGGATCAGCCCGGTGACTCCAGATCATGTGAATCCCGAGCGCCCCTGGCCCGAGATCTCGACGCTCGCTCGAATCTGTGAAGCACAGGACCTCGACCTCAGGCCGAGGTTGACGGTCCATCCGGAGTATGTGTCTGACGGGTCCAGGTGGATCGATCCTCAGGTGCGGGGCCACGTGCAGGCGCTGGCCGACAGCTCCGGTCTCGCCGGGCCTGCCACCCCCATCGGGCGTCCCTGGCAACAGGCCGACCCCAGCTACGGACGGTTCGCGCGGGACAGTGCTGGGGGCCGCACCGATCTGGCCACCAGCATCGACCTGACCGGGCGCCTCAGTGAGACCCGCAGCGATATGGATTCCGTCTATGGGGACTGGGACTCCGTGGCCGACCGCGTGCCCGACTCGCGCCTGCGTGCGACCACCGATCGTGAGCTCGTCGCCGCCCTCGATCTCGCCGCGCGGGACCCGGCGGCCCTTCGCAGCGAACGCCACGCGGACGCGGCCGTCGCGCTGATGCGTGCCGAGGGCGCCGAACTGGAACTCCTGTGCGAGATCGCCGATCAGGTGCGGCAGCAGCGAGTGGGGCAGGACGTCACATACGTGGTGAACCGAAACATCAACTTTACCAACGTCTGCTACACGGGCTGCCGGTTCTGTGCGTTCGCACAACGCGAGAGTGACGTGGATGCGTTCACCCTCAGCCGGGAGGAACTGACCGAGCGCGTACGTGAGGCCGTGTCAGCCGGCGCCACCGAGATCTGTATGCAGGGCGGCATCCATCCCGATCTGCCGGGGACGGCGTACTTCGACCTCATCGAGACGGTGAAGGTCGCCGCACCAGAGATTCATCTGCACGCCTTCAGCCCCATGGAGGTCGTCAACGGCGCCTCAAAGGCAGGAATGACGATCCGTGACTGGCTGGCCAGGGCCAAGGACGCCGGCCTGGACACCATTCCGGGCACGGCGGCGGAGATCCTTGACGACGAGGTCCGCTGGATCCTGACCAAGGGCAAGCTCCCCACATCGGCCTGGGTCGAGGTTGTGCAGACCGCGCACGAGCTCGGCATCCGCTCGAGTTCCACCATGATGTACGGGCACGTGGACCGTCCCGATCACTGGGTCGCGCATCTGCGTCTGCTGGCGCAGATTCAGGGCAGGACCGGGGGATTCACCGAGTTCGTGCCGCTGCCCTTCGTTCACCAGCAGGCCCCCATCTACCTCGCCGGAGTGGCTAGACCCGGACCCAGTGTCCGGGACAACAGGGCTGTGCATGCGATGGCAAGGCTGATGCTGGACGGCCTCATCGACAACATCCAGTGCTCGTGGGTGAAACTCGGCCCACAGGGATGCGCGGTCATGCTGGCCGGTGGCGCGAATGACCTCGGCGGCACCCTTATGGAGGAGACCATCTCCCGGATGGCCGGCTCCGGGCATGGAAGCGCCAAGGAGGTCGAGGAGCTGCGGGCGATCGCCGCTCTCGCCGGTCGCCCGGCCAGGCAGCGCAGTACCAGCTACGGTCACGTGCAAATGTCCGATTTGTTCCTTAACCGCTAGATGTGGTTGTCTCCACGGCGTGTCATCCACAGATGTTGGAATTGGTGCTGGTTTTCTCTTGACGAACGGGAACGACACCAATGTAATTACAAACGCGTCGGTCAGGTTCGGCGAGCCGGGGAGGGCTCGCAGAATCGGAATGAACCGGCCATTGGTGGAGGGAATCCAGAGGAGGGCACCCATGGGAGAGATGTTGATGTTGCCGGCGACAGAGCCGGAGGAATTGTCCTGGCAGGAGCGGGCTCTGTGCGCTCAGACCGACCCCGAGTCGTTCTTCCCGGAGAAGGGCGGCAGCACCCGGGAGGCCAAGCGTGTGTGCCTCTCGTGCGACGTGCAGTCCGAATGCCTGGAGTACGCGCTGGAGAATGACGAGCGATTCGGTATCTGGGGCGGACTCAGCGAGCGCGAGCGACGCCGCCTCAAGCGCGCTGCCGGCTGAGGTTCCCGACTGCACGGGCCCCCGGTTGCCGGGGCAGCGACCGCTGACCCACGAGCCTTCCGAAATGGCCGCCCAAGTCGGATTCGTCACTTATGGTGGCGAGGTATCAGCTGTTCAGCGAGGAGACCATGAGCGAGTCGACCACGGACTTCTTCCGTCCGCGCACACAGACCCGTCGGTCGGTGGCGCGACCGACAGCGGAGGATCACGTCACTGCTGTGATCGTGAGTCACAACGGCGGCCGGTGGTTGCCGCAGCTGATCGATTCCCTGCGGGCCAGCGGGCGCAGACCTGACCGGATCCTCGGTGTCGACACCGGTTCCTCCGACGGGTCTGCGCAACTGCTGGCCGGGGCGGCCGATCTGGTCGTGGAGGCCGACGAGCTGAGCTTCGGGGCCGCAGTCAACCATGTTGTGGCAGAAGCGGCCGGCCCGGCTGTCATCGATCTGCGAGAGCCGCAGATCGATCTGCGAGAGGGCTCGGCCAAGAGCGGCGCGGAGGACTCAGCGGCCGAATCCCCGGCCACGCAGAGCGAGCAGGCTCACGGGGTCACCGAGTGGATCTGGGTCCTGCACGATGACTGCGCCGTGGACAGCGAGGCGCTGTCGAATCTGCTTGCCGACGCCAACAGCCACGACGCTGCTGTGGTGGGTGCCAAGATCCGGGGACTCGGGCATCGGGAGATGCTGCGCGAGTGCGGCAAGATGCCATCGGCGACCGGACACATCATCACCGGGGTGGAACCGCACGAGCTCGACCAGGGCCAGTTCGACCATCGGGCTGAGGTCGCGATCGTGAGCAGTGCCGGCATGCTCGTGCGCCGCGATCTCTGGGAACGGATCGGGGGCTTCTCCGCGTCGCTGGACGTGGTGGGGGCAGAGGCGGACTTCTGCTACCGGGTCTACCGGGCAGGCGCGAGGGTTCGGGTGGTTCCTTCGGCCGTCGTCTACCATCGCGGGGCGGGCCACGCGGGTGTGCGCCGATCCACGCAGCAACATGGACACCGCGAAGAGATGCGCCGGGCAGCCCGGCTCTCGCTCATCGCCGCGCCATTGTGGCGACTGCCACTGGTCATGGTGCGACTGCTCCTGGCAGCCACCATCGGCGCTGCGCTGGCGGGCATGAACGTGCTCCCCGGCAGCGCCACCGATCGGTTCCTGGCCAACATCGGAGCGTTGCTCCGTCCGCCACTACGGTCCCGACGGGCGGTGGCCCGTGCGGCTGTGGTCAACCGATCCAGCTGGCGTCGTGTGCGCAAGAACCAGGTATCCACCGGCAGCGGCTGGGAGGACGCCTTCGGATCCCGGCTCGACCCGGCGCACCTGCGCACGCTGGCCCGGGCCAGGAATCAGATCACGCGCACGCGCAACCTGCTGCTGTCGGTCGTCCTGCCGGTCGCGCTGGTGTGCCTGGCGGTCTCATCATCGTTGTGGTTCTCCGCCGGAGTGCTTTCGGGGGGAGCCCTGCAACCGGCGCCGGACGGCTTCGCCGAGACCCTGGCCCGCTTCACAACCCCCTGGCACGAGGTGGGTCTGGGATCGGACACCGCCTCCGTGCCCTACTTGTTCCTCGTGGCGATCTTCTCGGTACCCCTGTTCGGGAGCTCGGAACTGTCGGTCCAGATTCTCCTGCTGCTCGCACCGGTCCTCAGTGCCGTCACCGCCTTCATCAGCCTCCGCGGACTCTGTACCGGACTGACGCGGATCGGAGCCAGCCTTGCTTACGGCCTGCTGCCGGCGACGGTGGCGGCCGTCAGCACGGGCCGCCTCGGCATTGCCGTAGCGGCCATCCTGCTGCCTGTGGTGCTGCGGGGAATGGTCCGGGTCTCCGAACTCGGTGGCGGACTGCCGGAATCATCCTGGGGGACCGTGGTCGGTGTCACCCTGGGGCTGAGCGCCATGATGGCATTCTCCCCGGTGCTGGCAACCACTCTGCTGCTGCTCGGTCTGATCGCGACGGCCATGCGGGGCGCAGGTTCGGCACTGGTCCGAGTGCTCGTCATGACCGGCTTCGTCGTGGCACTGCTGTGGCCCTGGTCGGGGCACCTGCTGAGCAATCCGAGTCTGCTGCTCTTCGACACAGGACTCATCGATCCGGCGCTCACCACGCCTGCCACGGCGCCCTGGCAACTCCTGCTGCTTGATCCGGGCGGTCCGGCCGCTCCCTTGATCGGGCTCGGTTCACTGGTTGTGCTCAGTGCCCTGGCTGCCACATTCCTGTTGCCCAAAGGGCGTCGGGCAGTGGAGGCATGGGCCGTGGTTCTCGTGGCTCTCGGCATCGCGACGCTGCAGGCGGTGGTGCCCCTTCCCGTGCCCTGGAGTGCGCAGACGCAGCAGGCCTACCCCGGCGCGATGATGGTGTTCGCGGGCGCCCTGCTGATCGCCATCACGGCTCTTCAGCTCAAGCAGGCCCGGCGACGCAAGGCCATCACGACAGTTCTGCCCGGCCTGCTCGCGGTCTCTGCCATTGCGATCTCGGGCTGGTGGATCCTGGAGCAGCCGACGTTGCTCGACAAATCGTCGACCGCCGCGGTGAGCCCCTACGTGGCCTCGGAGGCGACGGGTCCGCAGGCACCGCGCACCATTGTGATCACCTCCGGCGCGGAGAGCTCGGACTACCGGTATCTGATGGTCTCCGGGGACGGACCACGCCTCGGGGACGCCGAGGCCGCCCCCGCTCATCAGAACATGGTGTGGCTCGATGCCGCGGTCTCCCGACTGGTCTCGGGCAACGGTGGTGAAGACCTTGATGCCCTCGGGGATGCGGGCGTTCGCTACGTGCAGGCCAACACCAGGCTCGAGAAGCGGCTCACCCGCGAGCTCGACGCTGTCAGCGGCCTGCGACGCATCTCCACGGTCGGCAATCAAGGCCTCTGGGAGGTGGAGAGCTGGCAGCCCAGGGCACGATTCGTGCCTGCTGAGGCGCAGGACAGCGATGCTGCCGTTGTGGTGCCCGTGACGACCGACGAGGCGGGTGTCGTGCGGATCGACTCGGAGTTCGCCGCTGCCGGGCCCGGCGAGCTCGTGCTCGCTGAGCAACCGAACCGGATCTGGACGGCCATGCTGTCCGACTCCGACGGTCAAGCAGAACTCGTGGCGGAGCAGGACCGTCAGTTGCAGACGTTCGGACTGCCCCAGGCGGGTGCCGGCCAGTTGCAGGTCACCCCGGATGACAACTCACGACGGCTGCAACTGCTCGTCCCGCTGATCGGGCTGATACTGCTGTCCTTGTCCTGGATCGGATGGGTGAGAAGACGATGAGCGTGAGAAGCGGGATCGCCATCATGGGCATTCTGGCCGTGAGCGGTGGGGTCGTGGCAGCGGGCATGTCCTATGCGGGTCACGATCAGGGCTCGGCCAACGCGCAGGTGCAGCGAAACGTCGTGAACTCGGTCGCCCTGGCCTGCCCCGAGCTGCGTTCGGGCAGCGACACCACGACCAGCGTGGCGCTTACCAGCGTCCCCGGGGTCGACGGTCAGAGTGACGAGGGCTCCTTCTCCATCGTCGGCACTCCCGGGGCTGCGACCCTCGGCGATCTGGCGTCGGCCGGGTCCACCGCTGCCTTTCCCACCGGTGAGGCGGCAATGGCGGTTGCGACCGCACTGGACGGCCTGGCGCCGGGCTCCTTCGCTGCTCGTACGTCCGTGGACAGCAAGGGTGAGGGCAGGGGACTCGCCAACGTGCAGTGCACCGGCCCCATCACCGAGGCCTGGCTGCTCGGTGGCGCGACCCAGCCGGGCCAGCGGGGCAAGCTTGTGCTGGTGAACCCGACCGATTCCGATGCTGTGGCTGAGGTGACCGTGGTTGGGATCGACGGTGCGGTCGAGACCAGTGGCACCGACGGAGTGGCGGTGCCCGCGAACGACCGGGCCGAGGTGAAGCTCGACGCCGTCGCCCCGGGAATGGCAGCGCTGGCGGTCCACGTCACGACGCGATTCGGCCTGGTCAGCCCGTTCATCGTCGACGACCGGATGGAGGATCTCACGCCGCGCGGGATCGAGATCATCCCCCCGTCCGGTCGGCCCGCTCGTCGATCCATCATCACCGGCCTTCCGTCCGGTCCCGGAACACGCGAACTTCTGCTGCTGTCACCGTCGGAGCGCGCGAACGTCCAGGTCACCGCGATCACCCAGGACGGACTGAAGGAGGTGGCGGGCGGCCAGAGCATCCCGGTGCGTGGGGAGCGTCTGCGCACGGTCGATCTCAGCAAGCAGCTGGGCGACTCCGCGGCAACCATCGTCATCACTTCTGATGTGCCCGTACTCGCCTCGGCGAACATGCAGACCCGCGAGGAGGCCAGTTCGCTGGAGTCCCGCAAGCAGGCCGTGGCAGACGCCCAGGCGGAGCTGGATGCCGCCAAGAAGCCCGCCGAGCGCCGGGAGCTCGAGATCAAGGTCGATCGCGCCATCGAGGCTGCACGGGATGACGGCTCGGACATCGTATGGCTGCGCGCCGGAGAACGGCTCACCAGTACCGGAGTCGCCGGTGGCGTGTTGCCGAACGGGGACACCGTGGTCACGCTGATCGCGATCGGAGGGGACTCGCGGGCGAGCGTCTCCCGACTCTCGGGCAGTGAGGTGACCGAGGTCGACGCCGCGGTCCTCCCGGAGGGCGAGCCCGTGGAGGTGAGCGTGTCAGCTGAGGGCAAGGAACCCTATTCCCTGCTCGTGTCCGACATCGAGGGTGCCGGCGATGTCTACGCCACATTCGTGCAACGCTCGGGCCACAGCGCTCTGACCGGCTACCCACTGGAGCGGGTCTCACCGTTCATCCGCCTTCCCGATGCACAATCGCAATACGGCTTGGCGGGCTCGACACGCAGCCATTGAGAAGGCGCCCGAGGTTCATGCGATACCTTACTTCTGTGAGTCTCGCACGCAAATGCAGCAAGCCGATGTGCACTCGGTCTGCTGTCGCCACGCTCACGTACGCCTATGCCGACTGCACCGCCTACCTGGGGCCATTGGCGACCTATGCCGAGCCGCACTACTTCGATCTGTGCCAGGAACACAGTGAGACACTGACTGTCCCGCGGGGCTGGGAGGTGGTCCGGCTCAAACTGGATCCCGAGGCTCTGAAGCCCAGTTCGGACGATCTCGAAGCACTGGCTGACGCAGTGCGTGAGGCGGGCAGGCCCCGGGAGTCCGACGAGCCCGAGCAGCCGGGCCCACCTCCGGTCGGGACGCTCGAGGTCAACCGGCGCGGTCACCTGCGCGTTCTGCGCGACGCGGAGGCCTGAGTCACCGGGGCTGCGGCGCGTTGGCCCAAATGGCCCCAATGATGTGAGAATCCGCCGATCCTCGGTAGGCTCCGACGGGTGACGGATCTGAATTCAATCATTAAGGCATATGACGTCCGAGGGGTGGTCCCGGACCAGCTGGACGCCCGACTGGCTCACGACGTGGGAGCGAGCTTCGTCGAGGTCCTCGGGATCAGGACCGATGCGGGGGGCCCCGGAGCCGTCGTCATCGGCAACGACATGCGCCCCAGCGGCCCGGAACTGGTGGAGGCGTTCACCGAAGGAGTGACCGAGCAGGGCTGCGACGTCATCCAGATCGGGTTGTGCTCCACCGACGGCCTCTACTTCGCCGCGGGACGTCTGGGCCTGCCCGGCGCGATGTTCACTGCCAGTCACAACCCCGCCCGGTACAACGGGATCAAGCTGTGCCGTGCTGGGGCCTCGCCGGTCGGGGAGGAGACGGGCCTGGCCGAGATCAGAACCATGATCGCCGAGGGCCGGGTGCCGCCGCCCGGTCCGACTCGGGGAGAAGTGCGCCACCGTGATCTGCTGCCCGACTATGCGGAGTTCCTGCGCAGCCTGGTGGACATCTCCGGGATCAGGCCGCTGCGGGTGGTGGTCGATGCGGGGAACGGCATGGCCGGTCACACCGCCCTGGCTGTGCTCGGTACTGAGGCGGGACTGCCGCCGGTCCCACTCACCGTGATGCCGATCTACTTCGAGCTCGACGGCACCTTCCCCAACCATGAGGCCAACCCGATCGATCCGGCGAACCTGGTCGATCTGCAGCAGCGAGTGGTGCAGGTCGGCGCAGACCTCGGCCTGGCGTTCGACGGGGACGCCGATCGGTGTTTCGTGGTGGACGAGCGCGGTGATCTTGTCTCACCGTCGACCATCACATCGATGATCGCCGCTCGCGTGCTGCAGCGGGAGCCCGGCGCCACCATCATCCACAACCTGATCACCAGCAGGGCGGTCCCCGAGATCGTGGCTGAACTCGGTGGGGTGCCCCTGCGCACCCGGGTCGGGCACTCGTTCATCAAGGCGAAGATGGCCGAGTCCGGCGCAGCGTTCGGGGGCGAGCACTCCGGGCACTTCTACTTCCGGGACTTCTGGCGGGCCGACTCCGGGATGCTGGCTGCTCTCAACGTGATCGCGATGCTGGGTGAGACCCCGCCCGGGACCCCGCTGTCCGAGCTGGTCTCCCAGTACAGCCGCTACGCGGCCAGCGGTGAGATCAACTCCGAGGTCTCCGACGTGCCGGCCGCTCTGGCACGTGTCCGGGCCGCCTTCTCGGATCAGTATCAGGTCGATGATCTCGACGGCCTCACGTTCACGGGACCCGACGCGTGGTTCAACGTCAGACCGTCCAACACCGAACCGCTGCTCCGGCTGAACGTCGAGGCGGACAGTGCCGATATCCTGTCGGAGAAGGTGGCCGAAGTCCTGGCGGTGATACGAGATGAGTGAGGTATCGGCGGCGCTGCTCGAGATTCTGCGCTGCCCTCGGGCCGATCACGGCCGGTTGCGTGAGGACCCACCCGTGCTGGTCTGCACCGTATGCGGGGAACGGTACGACGTCATCGACGGAATGCCCGTGATGCTGGCAGGGGAGCACTCATGAGAACCAACCGCCCCATCGCGATCGAGGGCGTCATGCGCCCCTATGACTGGGGTATTCACAACGGGCTGAGCGAATGGACCCGCGTGACCACGGACGGTCCGCAGGCCGAACTCTGGTTCGGCGCCCATCCCAGCGCGCCGTCACCGTTGCTGGGCTCCAGTACAACGCTGGACTCAGTCCTGGGTGAAGTCCCGCTCCTGACCAAGATCCTCGCCGCTGCCACGCCACTCTCGCTGCAGGTCCACCCCACAGCTGATCAGGCGATCGCCTGGCGGGCCGAGCAGGCGGATCTGCTGTCCGATGACATCGAGAAGGTCGAGATGCTCATCGCGCTTCAGGACTTCCTGGCCCTCGTGGGCTGGCGTTCTCTGGAAGAGGCCGGGACGATTCTCAGCAGCGTCGGTGCCACCGACGATCTGCTGTCGGCGATCGAGTCCGGGGAGCGTCGCAAGGTGATCGAGATGCTCTTCGACCAGCACCGGATCAGCGCCCCCGCGCAGACCTGGGCCGATGCCGCCGCAGGAGTGGACGAGGTCAGCAGTGCAGTGATGTTCGCCGTGGCCGACAAGTTCGGTGACGATCCGGGGGTCGCGGTGGCCGCGCTCCTGCAGGCCCGCAGCTTGCAAAAGGGCGATGCCGTGTACCTGCCCGCTGGGGTTCCGCACGCCTACGTCGACGGCCTGGGTGTGGAAGTGATGACCTCCTCGGACAATGTTCTGCGGATGGGTCTCACCTCCAAGACCGTGGCACTCGGACATGCATTGCAGGCGGTCTCCGAGGAGATCGAACCGCAGCTGATCACCACACCCTCTGACGGCGAGTACGCGCCGGCAGACGCGCCCTTCCGGGTCACGTTCATCACCAACGACCCTCATCGGACCAAGAGCGGGAACTACCGGCTGGTGCTCGCCATCGCCGGGGGAGTCACCGTGGCCGTGGATGACACGGAGACGACGGTGGAAGCGGGACAGGCGCTCGTGCTTGCGCCCGAATGCCCCAACGCTGACATCATGGCGCACGGACACTCCGTCCTTGTGAGCCAGGAGATCCCGAAGGGATGAGCACCGAGGGGGGTACCAAGGCCGTTCTGGCTGCCCTGGCCGCCAACATCGGTGTGGCCATCGCCAAGTTCGTCGCCTGGGCTGTCACCGGATCCTCCTCGATGCTCACCGAAGGCATCCACTCGGTCGCAGACAGCGCGAATCAGGTCCTCCTGCTGATCGGGAAGAAGCGTTCTGAGCGTGAGCGGGACGCCGAGCATCCGTTCGGCTACGGGAGGCTCAGATACGTCTACGCCTTCCTTGTGGCGATCGTGCTGTTCCTCGTGGGTGGCGTCTTCTCCCTCTACGAGGGGTGGCACAAGATTCAGCACCCCGAGGAGCTGAACGATCCGATCGTGGCCTTCGTGGTTCTCGGTGTGGCGATCGTCCTGGAGGGACTGTCGCTGCGCACCGCGTTCAGGGAGGCCAATCGATCGCGAGGCCGGCGTTCGGTGTTCGGGTTCGTCCGGCACACGCGCAATCCCGAACTGCCGGTGATCCTCCTCGAGGACACCGGGGCCGTGATCGGACTCGCATTCGCCACTTTCGGCGTAACCATGGCCACGATCACCGGCAACGGTCGCTGGGACGGCGTCGGGGCCGCCGCTGTCGGTGTGCTGCTGATCATCATCGCGCTCTTCCTCGCCGCGGAAGTGTCCTCGCTGCTCACCGGTGAGGGTGCTCTGCCGGAGCAAGTCGTGGCCATCACGCATGCGCTCAGCGACACTGACGGTGTGGATCGAGTGATCCATATGCGTACCCTGCACCTCGGGCCCGATGACCTTCTCGTGGCGGCCAAGATCGCCGTAACGGCCACTGACCGGGCCGATGAGGTGGCCGCCATCATCGACAGGGCGGAACGCTCTGTCCGGGCCGCGCTCACGTCCTTGGACTGTGTCGTCTACCTGGAACCAGACATCTACGATCCGGCCAGGGCCCCGGAGTCGCCGGAAGGTGGTGAGGGGGGCCCAGCGTCATCGGAGGCCTGAGGCGGGCTCCCGGACTCAGCCTTCCTGTCCGGTGCTGGCGAGCACGACTTCGCGGATGCAGACCGACTGCGGCTGGTCGTAGATGTATCGGATGGCCCGCACCACGGCATCGGCGTCCAGTGCCCCGCCGATGCTGTCCTTCCACTGCTCGTAGCCGCTGATGAGGTCCGAAGACGTGGTGTGCCCGAGCAACTCCGTCTCCACCGCCCCCGGCTCCACCACGCTCACGCGGATATTGCTCCCCGCGACCTCCTGGCGCAGGTTCTCCGTGAGCCCGGTGACTGCGAACTTGGTGCCCACGTAGGCAACATGGTTCGGGTATGCCTTGCGGCCCGCGAGAGAACTGACATTGATGATGGTGCCCCGTCCGGCCTCCGCCATCGAGGCCAGCGCCACACTGCAGCCGTTGAGAACACCGAGGATGTTCACACCCACCATTGCCTCGTACTCGACGGGGTCCTGGGACGCGAGTTCGCCGAGCTGCATCAGCCCCGCGTTGTTGACCAGACAGTCCAGGGGCCCGTACTGAGTCTCAGCGTCAGCCACTGCGTCCTGCAGGGCCGCGCGGTCGCGCACGTCCACCTCGGCAATGATCGTGTTGGGCAGCCCCAGGCTCGCCATCCGGTCAGCCCGCCGGGCGAGTAGCAGCAAGGGGTGACCCGACTCCGAGAATGAGGCGGCGGCCGCGGCTCCGATGCCGGAACTGGCTCCTGTGATGGCGATGAGTGGTTTCATGTTCCCGGATCGTGCCAGCAGGACCGTCGGGAGGCAGGGTGGCGCCACGATCAGCGCAGCAGTCCATGGCAGACCGGATCCTGCGGACCGGCCACAGGCAGCATGTCAGGCCCGCAACCGTGCAGCCGTGGTTACACTGGCCTGAGCGGACCATCGAAGCCTCGGGACGTTCGTGGGGATCAACCGAACAATCAAGAGGAAACATGACTGACTTTGACTTCAAGGTGGCAGACCTGGGCCTGGCGGACTTCGGACGCCGGGAGATCACGCTTGCCGAGCATGAGATGCCGGGGCTCATGGCGATGCGCGAGCAGTTCGGCGCGACGCAGCCGCTGGCCGGGGCACGGATCACCGGATCGCTGCACATGACCGTGCAGACTGCGGTGCTCATCGAGACGCTCACCGCGCTCGGCGCAGAGGTGCGCTGGGCCTCCTGCAACATCTACTCCACCCAGGATCACGCCGCCGCCGCGGTGGTCGTCGGACCTGACGGCACGCCTGAGACGCCGGCAGGAGTGCCCGTGTTCGCGTGGAAGGGCGAGACCCTGCCCGAGTACTGGTGGTGCACGCAGCAGGCGCTGGTCTGGCCGGGCGAGGGGCCCAACATGCTCCTCGACGACGGCGGTGACGCCACTCTGCTGGTCCACCGCGGTGTCGAGTTCGAGAAGGCCGGCCAGGTCCCCGATCCGGGTAGTGCCGACAACGAGGAGTACCGGGTCGTCCTCGAGTTGCTGACGGCATCCCTGCAGGAGGCGCCGCAGCGCTGGTCGGAGATCGCCCGCGGCATCATCGGCGTCACGGAGGAGACCACCACCGGTGTGCACCGGCTCTACGAGATGATGCGTGAGGGCAGCCTGCTGTTCCCCGCCATCAACGTGAACGACTCGGTCACCAAGAGCAAGTTCGACAACAAGTACGGCTGCCGGCATTCGCTGGTCGACGGCATCAACCGTGCCACCGACTTCCTGATCGGCGGCAAGACCACCGTCGTCTGCGGCTACGGAGACGTGGGCAAGGGCTGTGCGGACTCGCTGCGGGGCCAGGGTGCCCGGGTCATCGTCACCGAGATCGATCCCATCTGCGCTCTGCAGGCGGCCATGGACGGCTACGAGGTCGCCAAGCTGGATGACGTGCTGGACAGGGCCGACATCTTCATCACGGCGACTGGTTGTTTCAACGTCATCACCGCTGAGCAGATGGCGCAGATGAAGCACCAGGCGATCGTGGGCAACATCGGCCACTTCGACAATGAGATCGACATCGCCGGTCTCACCGAGCTTGCCGGCAAAGAGAACATCAAGCCGCAGGTGGACGAGTGGCGCTTCGAGGACGGTCATTCGGTGATCGTGCTGAGCGAGGGCAGGCTGCTCAACCTGGGCAACGCCACCGGCCACCCCAGCTTCGTGATGTCGAACTCGTTCACCAATCAGGTGCTGGCACAGATCGAGCTTTTCACCAAGCCTGCGGAGTACCCCGTCGGCGTCTACACACTGCCCAAGCAGCTCGATGAGATGGTGGCACGACTGCATCTGGATGCACTCGGAGTCCGGCTCACCGAACTCACGCAGGAGCAGGCCGACTACCTGGGAATCCCTGTCGAGGGTCCCTACAAGTCCGAGCACTATCGCTACTGAGCCGGCTCCCGCCGACTATCCCGGCTGCCCGGCCACCGTACAGGTGGCCGAGCGCCGGGGGCGGGTGCTGCGCCCGCCGCGCTGGGGCGTCCCCGACGGTGTCATCACCATCGTCGGGGCGCTGCTCACCAGCATCGTCGTCGCCGTCGGTCTGACCGGCGCCAACCTCGGCCTGGCGACGGTCCTGCTGCTGGGAACCGTCACGCCCTGGTTCTTCCTCATCGGCTGGCCCCTGTACGCCACCCGCAGCCGGGGCAACGGGGCCCTGGACCTGGGCTGGCGCTTCACCCCAGCAGATCTCGGCTGGGGGTTGCTCGGTGGCGTGGTCGCCTTGCTGGCATCGGTGCTGGCGGCGCTGGTCACCTCGTTGTTCGTGCCGGATCTGGAGTCCGCCGCCGGCCAGGTGGCCGAGGAGATTGCCGATTCCGGGGCGGCCTGGCAGCTCTACCTGTTCGCCCTGGTCGCACTGATCGGTGCGCCGATAGCCGAGGAGATCGCCTTCCGGGGGATGCTGTGGGCCGGACTGCGCAAGGCTGGCTGGGGGGCGTGGGCGACCGGGGTGACGGTCACGCTCGTGTTCGCGGTCTTCCACTTCGAACCGACGCGGTTGCTGATCCTGCTGGCGATCGGCGCAGTGCTGGCCGTGCTGCGATCCCGTACCCGGGCCCTCGGCGCTCCGATCGTGGCGCACGCGATCAACAACACCCCCGGAGCCCTGGCCATCCTGGCCCTGACCCAATGACCGTTCGCAGTCTGGCGAATCAGTCGGCGAAGTCGAGCGGGACGGCCGCCTCGGGAGTGTTGATCAGGAAGGCGAGTGTCTCCTCGAGGTAGAGCGTCACAGTCTCCTCGTTGTGGCTCTGATAGCCGATGGCCCAGTCCTGGCCGCCGACGATGTCGTAGTCGCCCCCTCGTTGCGAGAGCACGACCGCGCCGCTGAGCGAGGGGGCCCAGACCACGGGACCGTCGAGCAGCAGACGCAGATGCTTGAGCAGTGGGTAACCCCCCGCCTCGCTGCTCTCCATCACACCCTGCCAGCACCGGGGCCCCATCCCGATCCCGTACGGTCCGCCGATCCCCTCGTCGGCCAGCAGATCGATGGCCTTGGCCACGCTGTGCGGGAACCGGTCCAGGGACTTGTCGATCTTGATCGTCTTGTGCGGTGTGGCCTGCCGGATCCCCCTGATCCCCGCTTCGGAGTTGCCGACGAAGACTGCGTCGTCCTCGGCCAGCGCGGCGCTGCGGGCGGCGTCGATGACCGGCTGGGTGTCCATATCCTCAGCGCCGCGATCAACGGCGGCCAGTTCGTCGCGGCTTACGACGAAGTCCACCCGCACCTCGGTCATGGGGGCAGAGGTCCGGTTGGCCAGGCGGACCGAGCCGTCCTGCACCGGATCGATGCGCCCGAGGTCCACCGCACCCCGCTGCCAGCCGCCGGAGGCCGAGTAGTCCAGCAGTTTGCGGCCTGCCAGGAAGTGCCGCAGCGTCCGGGAGGCTTCGGACTCGATCTCCTCCCAGCCGGCCTGGCTGATCGGCGCCAGTCCACGCAACAAGTGATCCATGTCACTACCCCTTCCCTTGCCGACACCCTATCTCGCCGGCGCGACCGTGACCAGACGGACCCCGCACCTGGGGACCGGCGACTGTTCGTCGGCTGTCTGTTCAGCCAGCGTGCGCGACCGGCGCCCGATCAATAGACTGGCTGGCGTGTCGAGACCTCAGCCAGCCATCTTCGTCGAGGAAGTCGCCCTGCATTCCCACCTGGAGTTCTCAGTTCCGCCTGAAGTCGGGACAGCTGATGTGCGGGCGGCCATGACGAGTGCTCGTCAGGCGGCCACAACCATGCGTGGGCCGAACATCGTCTGGGGGTTCTCCCCTCGGATCTGGGAGCAGTTGAGCCCGGGCACCCTGCCGGACAACGTTCATCCGTTCGAGGGAATCACCGGTACCGGTGGGCTGAGCGCCCCGGCCACCCAGTCGGACATCTGGGTCTGGCTCCAGGGCAATCTCTGGGAGAAGGTCTGGCACGCCACCACCGCCGTGAAGGGTGCGCTCGCCTCCCAGCTCGTCCTGGACCATTCCCTCGACGCCTTCATCGGAGCTGACAACCGTGACCCGATCGGCTTCATCGACGGGACCGAGAATCCGGCGGTGGACGAAGCTGTCGAGATCTCCGTGGTGCCGGACGGTCAGGTCGGGGCAGGAGGTGTCCCGGTCCTGGTGCAGAAGTACGTGCACAATCTTGCGAAGTTCGACGGGCTCACCGTGCACGAGCAGGAGGATGTCTTCGGCCGGACCAAGCTCGAGAGCATCCAGCTCGACGATGACGTGATGCCTGCGACCTCGCACGTGAGCCGGAACACGATCCACGACGCGCAGGGCCAGGAGCGGCACATCTACCGGCGAAACACCCCGTTCGCCGATGCCGAGGTGGCCGGCAGCCAGTTCATCGGGTGCGCCTGGGATGTGGACCGCATCGACACCATGCTCTCGCGCATGTTCGGCACGGCCGGTGACGGCCTGACGGATCACTTCCTGCAGTACTCCACGCCCGTGACCGGGTCCTACTACTGGGCGCCGTCCATGGATGATCTGGAGCGGGTCTTCGGGTCGCTGGAGGCCGACGATGATGACGACACCTCTCCTGCGGCCACCGGCGGTTCGCTGGGGATCGGCGCCCTGCGGGAGTCCTGAGCCGGCACGCTCGTGGCAACGACGGGGACCTGCAGGTGCCACAGGTGTGTCCGTTGTTATCCGTACCCGCGCCGGTCGGTGGTCTCGTCGCTGCGCGGTCAGCCACCGACCCGGTGCTGCTGCAGTGCCTGAACCAGAAAGCGGTCGGCATCGGCGTCGGCAGGCGGCGTACGGCCGAGCTCCACAGCGGCGACGGCCGCCAGCTGCCTGGCCAGGCCCATTCGGGCATCGGGGTCGAGCGACTGCCAGCGTCCCAGGTAGGCCTCGATCGCGCCGACGGTGTTGGGCTGCAATGTCACTCCATGGCTGACCTGGGAGCCGGCGGCGGGCAGCTGGGCCGGTGGCGCAGCACCGAAGCGCTCCCTGACCACGATCGTGCCTGCGAAGTAGTCCCCGACGCGCTTGCCCCGCGGATTGGCGAGGCTCGTGATCAGTCCCGCGGCGCCGGAGGTTGTCCAGAGGTCCACGAAGACCAGCAGCAGCCCTCGCACCAGCGAGTCCCGGAAACTCGTGCGGCCGCCGGAATCGGTGACCACCCGAAGCCCGAACGCTATCTTGCCGATCGACCGCCCGCCCGTGGTGGTCTCCATCAGCACGGGCAGGACGAGCAGGCAACCGACCACGAGCAGCAGCCCGAGTGCGGCCAGCGCGGCCTCGTCCAGCGCGGAACCTGTGAGGGTCAGCACCAGCAGCAGACCGATCAGCAGGCCGATCTCCACCAGTACATCGATGATCAGGGCGATGATCCGGGTGGGCAGCCCGGCAGGCGGCAGTTCCAGTCTGACCGATTCGCCGCTGACCAGTGCCACAATGGCAGCGTATGGTAACGGGTTCCGGTGTCGCGAGACAGGACGGGAGCGGTCGGGTGAGTGCAGGGGGGCGCGCGTCGACGGGGGTACCGGCCGACCCGGAGGCTGTGGCCCGTCGACTCGGAGAGCTGGCCGACCGGCGGCGGCTCACAGGCGAGGAGTGCCAGGAGCTCACGGAGCTATATGTCAGGGCGTCGGCGGACCTGTCCCGGCTGCAGACGCAGGGGGCCAGCGCTGCCAGCATCGCCTGGCTCAGCCAACGGGTGGCCCGAGCACGTGCCCGGCTGCTGACTCCCCCCAACCGCTTCCGGGCCGATGTGGGGAGATTCTTCGGCTACTCGTTCCCCAGAGCGTTGTACCTCGCGCGCTGGTGGTGGCTGTGGGTCAGCGTCGGCTTCCTCGTGCTCGCGCTGGCGGTCGCGATCTGGGTGGCCGGCGACCCGGAGGTGCAGCGCGCCCTGCTCTCTCCGGAAGAGGCAAGGGAACTCGTGGATGCGGGCTTCGTGGGCTACTACTCGGAGAACCCGGCGGGCAGTTTCGCGGCGCAGGTCTGGACGAACAATGCCTGGGCCGCCGCGTTCGCGCTCGTCGCGGGCTTCCTTTTCGTGCTGCCTGCGCTGTATCCGTTGATCCTCAACGCGGTGAATGTCGGGGTGGTCGGCGGATTCATGGCCGCCCACGGTGGCCTGGGGACGTTCTTCGGCTACATCACTCCGCATGGGCTGCTGGAACTGACGGCAGTCTTTGCTGCGGCAGCGGCGGGGATGCGCGTGGGCTGGGCCCTCATCGCGCCCGGACCCCGGCCCCGCAGCCAGGCAGCCGCTCAGGAGGGGCGCCGCGCGGTCGCAGTGGCTCTGGGGCTGGTAGTGGTGCTGGCCGCCTCGGGTGTCATCGAAGCGTTCGTCACTCCGTCCCCGTTGCCGACGGCGGTTCGGATCCTCATCGGCGTGGCCGCACTCTTCGGATTCCTCGCCTACGTCTGGACGCTGGGACGGCATGATCGCGACGAGCCCAGTGCCTACGAGTATCCGCCCTACGCGGGCTGACAGCCATCCCGGCAGTGCCGGCCCGTGGAGGACCTGGGCGTTGTCGCATCCGGCGGGACACCTGAGTGTGGCGGCGGCATACTCGTGCAATGGTGAGGCGCTCGCTCATTGTCGTGATGACAGCACTCCTGGCATTGCTGATGGGTGTTGGTGCGGCCTCTGCACAGGAGTCTGCGAAGCCCCTGCGGGTTCTGGTCATCAACTCCTGGGACCAGAACCTTCCCTGGAGCCGGGAGTTCATGGCTGGGTTCGAATCCGCGCAGGAGGCCAGCGGACAGCCCGCCCAACTCTACGTGGAGTACCTGGATTCCGGTCGGTTCAGCTCCGGGCGTGACATCGAGGAGTTCCTCAGCTTCCTGGAGGCGAAGTATGGGACTGCTGGGATCGACTACGTGGTTGCGGAGAGCCTGCCCGCGGTGACGGCGCTTGACAGTGACCCGGGGTTCCTGCCGGGGGTGGACCGGATCGCCGTCGCCAGTGGGGGCGCGCAGGCCACAACCGCCGATGCCACTGTGCCCGTCATCGCTGACTATGGCGCCTCAGTCGAGGAACTCGTCCGCCTTCAGGACCCCAGCCTGCTGGTGGTCGTCGCCGACACGAAGTCCCCGGGAGGCCAGCAACGCCTGGATGGTTTCACCGCCGCGTTGGAGTCGAGTGCCCCGGACCTTCCTGTTCGGTTCAATGTGAACGAGTCCGTCTCCTCGGTGGCGTCGTCCCTGGCTCAGCTCCCCGACGATGCAGCCGTCTACTACCTGTTGGTCTTCCAGGATGCCGACGGAGCGCCGGTCAGCTCCTTCACAACGCTGGAACAGCTCAGCGCTGCCAGCAGCGCACCCGTATACAGCAACTGGGAGATCCTGCTGGGGCATGGCATCGTGGGTGGTTACATGATCTCCGCCCAGCTGGTCGGGGAACAGACCTGGGATACGATGCTGGCGCTGCGTGCCGGGCAACCGGTACCGGAACTCGAAGCAGACGACACCTATCGCAACGCTTACGACTGGCGAGAACTCGTCCGCTTCGGGCTATCGGACGAACCCCTGCCCCCGGGCTCCGAGGTGCTGTTCTACCGGCCGACATTCTGGGAGCAGTACTGGCCCGTCATCATCATCACGTCGCTCGTTGTGATCCTGCTGGCGGTCCTGTCGGTCCTGCTGGGGATCAGCAACCGGCGCCTCAACCGGCAGCAGGACACACTCGAAGCCGCTGTCGCCGAACGGACCTCGGAGCTGGCCCACGCCAATGAGGAGCTAGAACAGTTCGCCTACGTGACCAGTCACGACTTGCGCGCACCCCTGCGTACCATCAGCGGCTTCTCCACCATCCTCAGGCACGATCTGGAGGGTCTGGACCTCGACGAAGACGTCCAGGGGTCCCTGGACGAGATCACCGGCGGTGTGGCACGGATGCAGGCCCTGATCACCGCATTGCTCGACTACTCCCGACTCGGCGGTGAGTACGAGCCGCAAGTTCAGGCCGTCGAACAGACCGTGCTGGCTGCCCTACAACTCGTACAGGCCGATCTCGATGCCGCTGACGCCAGGGTTGGCATCGACATCCCTGACGGGCTGACCTGGCGTGTGGAGGAAGCGCTCATCACATCCGGGCTGGTGAACATCATCGAGAACTCCATCAAGTACCGCTCATCCGAGCGGCCACTTCGGATCCGCATCAGTGCGGAGCAGGTAGGCGACCGGATCAGCCTCACGATTGCCGACAACGGGTCGGGCATCGCCCCGGACCAGATCCGGCGAGCGACCAAGATGTTCCAGCGACTTACGACTGAGCACGACGGTCTGGGCATCGGCCTGGCCAGTGTTCAGCGCATCGTCGCGCACAACGGCGGCACGCTTGACCTTGACAGCGACGGACACACCTACACGACCGTTGCAATGGTCATTCCGGTCGCCGGAGTCCGCAGTTGACCGCCCTGCCGGATCCCGTGCGCTCCCCGGTCAAGGGTCTCAGGTGGTGGCGCCGTCCGAAGCGGGGTCGGGTGCGGCTGAGGGCGGCACGGACTCCGGCTCCGTTGCCTGGGCGCCAGTATCCGCTGGGGCCTGAGAGGACCCGGATTCGGTGACGATCCCGTCACCCGGGGCACGAAGAGCGAACATCTTGCCGTCCCGAGTGCCGACGTAGATGCCCCCGCCCCAGATCGCAGGTGTGGACTCGATACAGCCACCGAGGTGTACCTTCCACAGTTGCGGTGGATCCTGGCGCGGGTCTGCCATGTCGTAGCCGTAGAGGTCGCCACCACAGTCGCCCATCACCAGTACGTCGTCCACAACGCTGGGGGACTGCCAGGTCTGACCCGACAGGTGCTTCTCCCACAGGATCCTGCCGCTCTCCCGGTCCGCTGCGGCGACGCGTCCCTCGTTCGTGCCGAACAGGACCACATCCTGATAGAGCCCGGGGGTGCCCCAGATGCCTCCGGGCAGGTAGTGGGAGTCCTTGATGCTCCAGACGATGGGATCGTTCTTCTTGCGCGGGTCGAGCTTCATCAGCTGCCCGACCTCTTTGGACCGGGAGTTCCCCTTCTCATACTCACTGCCGACGTAGAGATAGCCCTCCTCGTCGATGACGACGGAGGCATCGGTGTCGTCACCGGTCCAGAACCGGAAGACCCGCTTGGGTGTCTTGCCGTCCTTCAGCCCTTTGATGTCCCAGCCCTGGACCAGCCCGGCCGAGTTCGAGAAGTACAGCGTGTCCTCATAGATCGAGACGCTGTTCTCGATGGAGACCTGGTTGGAGCCGTGATCGCTAAGGAGCTGGTCGTCCCATCCCGGTGCGTTGAACACGAGTTCCGGGTCCAGGGTGACCTTGCCGCTCTTGTCGTAGCCGCGGTTCAGCTTCACGATGTGGATCTGGCTGTTCTCGCCACCCTCGAACAGGTAGTCGTCGATGATCAGCGGAGACCCGTCCCAGTCGTTGTTCCACATCGTGGGTGACACGGCATCGGCGCTCAGCCGCCACAATTCACGGGGCTCCGAGCCGTCGATAGCGATCGCACGGATGTAGTTGTCCCGCGAGCCGCTGTACACGATCGGGTAGCCATCGGGATCCACGGTGACCGAGCCCTTGATGATGTCGCCCGTCTTGAACGGAGCCAGGATGTCCTTGCCCGTCTCGGCATTCACGAAGTGCACGGCGTAGTCGTAGGCACCGAACACCAGCCAGGTCTTCCCTTCACGTTCGAAGACCGAGGGCTGCCCGGTCCAGCCCGTCCCGCACCATTGCACCGGGCCCGTACCCGGGTCGCTGATGCCGCACATGCCACCGCTTCGAGGGTAGGTCCATGCCGTTGCGGGCTGATCCCGGGTGACCGTGCCGCCGCCGTAGTAGGTGCGGGTGGGGTTGCCGCGGAAGGTGATCAGCCCGGGGACCTTGTCGCCGTACGGCTGACCCACACCGGCCGGATCGGACCAGTAGGGGGATTTGGTGCGCGATGGCTCAGGCTCGGCGGCGGCCTCGGACTGCCTCGGGCCGAAGGTGTCCTGGTTCTGCGTGGCCTCCTGGACGTTGTTGCTCGACATCGCGAAGTACAGCACGATGGCGCAGGCCACGAACACGAGGACAAGGACGAGCAGTGTGCGGACTCTGGCTGGGTTCACCTCGATACGCTAACACCCGATATTGGGCTGGCCGTGTAACGGATTGGGCGGCAGCGGCGTGGCTCGCAATACTGGCCGTTGGAGGACACGCATGAGTGATCTGGACAACACGGGGGTGGTCTTCCCGCTGACCGGCGAGAAGCGATCATCGACCGCTGTCGGCCGGGAGACCCTGGCGCACGCCGCCGATGCGGTGGACCCGGGACTGGCTCGCCGGATCAGGGCCACGAGCAACTGGCGCAAGGAGTATCTGGCGCCGGCCCGCGACCTGGTCGTGGCTTCCGCCGCGAGCACCGCGGCCGCCGACGCTGTGGCGCACGCGGGGTTGCGGTACCTCCACGACAGCTTCGAGTTCAGCGACGGCGCCAGCAGCGTGCCGCTGCACGAGGCCGTAGCGGGCCAGACCGATGATGAGCTGTCGACCAGGACGTTCATCGGTGGTGGCGAGGTCGATCCGGTGCTCCGGATCCCGTTTCGCGGCTCACAGCTCGAAGGCTCTGACATCCGGCGACAGGTCTCCGCCTGGCTGACCCACAGAGTCGTCGAGCCGTCGTTCGCTGTGGCCATCCAGCGGGTCCTGGACAATCCGGAGTGGCTGGATCTGCGTGGCCACCGGTTCGTGGTCCTCGGCGCCGGCGCCGAACTCGGTCCGCTGGCCACGCTGTTGCGCTGCGGGGCGGAGGTCTGGGCCGTCGATCTGCCGAGGCCCGACACCTGGCAGCGGCTCATCTCGCTCGTGCAGGGTACCGCCGGCATCCTGCACGTCCCGGTTCCCGCCGATTCGGGGATCGGCCCGGCGCACTCGGACGACGAAGTGGCTGCCGTGGCAGGTGCCGACCTGATCCGGGCCGCCCCGGCTGTGGCCCGCTGGCTGAGTCACCTCGACGGTCCACTCATCATCGGCAACTACGGCTACGCCGACGGTGCGCTCAACGTCAGACTGTCGATGGCCTGCGATGCGATCTCGATCTTCCTGATCGACACGCTCGGGCGGGATCAGGTGACGCTGGCGTACCTGGCGACACCGACCGACGCGTTCCAGGTACCGATGGAGATCGTCGACGATGCGCGCGAACAGTGGCGCCATCACCTGCTTGCCCGCTTCACCCGTCGGCCGCTGGCACTGGCGAATCTCTTCCAGCCGAACTACCGGCGCCTGGTCCAGCAGGCCGACGGCGGCACCGTCGGGGTGGCAGACTGCCTGATCGAGCAGCAGGGTCCCAACTATCTGCTCGCCAAGCGGATGCAGCGCTGGCGAGCCACGGTCTGCCGGGTTGACGGCGTACACGTTTCACTCAACGTGGCCCCGTCGACGAGGACGCAATCGGTGATCCGCAACAAGCTCATGGCCGCAGCCTATGGGGGTGCGAGCCGATTCGGGATCGAAGTGTTCGAGCCGGAGACGTGCAACGCCGTGATGGCGGCCCTGCTGGTCCGCGACCTGCGTGACCCCGCCTCCTACGCCAATCCGGCGGTGAGCCTCGATCACCCGGCCGATCTGTTCAGCCAGGCAGCAGCCCACGGCGGGATGTGGCGCTCGCCCTACGATCCGAGGTCCGTGCTCAAGGCCGCTGCGGTACTGGGGATGATCGAGCAGTCCATGTGACCCTGTTCAACCTGGCTCCGGATGTGTTCAGAGGCTGACGTGGCCGCCATCCCCGATGCGTACGACCGCCTTGCCTCCATGGGTGCGCATGCCTTCGAGCGCTGCACCCGCGCCGGCGAGGTCGACCACTGCATGCTCGGGCGTCTCGAGACGCTGGCGGTTCAGCCATTGCAGTGCTGTGCCGAGTGCCGCGACATCCTTGGCTTCCCCGGCACTGTAGGCCGCGCCGATCGCGATCTCGATGACGCTGAGGGCAGTGGTGAAGGCGGGGACCTGCGGATTCGCCTGGCTCACCGATGCATACCGACCGCCGAAGCCGAGCCAGGCCATGCTGGCAGCCGTGCGCTCGACCCCCACGCAGTCCAGGACGACACTGAACGTCGGTAGGGAGCCGACCAGCACGTCGATCTCTCCGCGGGTCGCCGACCGTGCGGCTCCGAAGCGTCGCATCCGGTCCGGGTCGGCCGAGACCGCCGTGACGTCGGCTCCCGTTCTGGCGGCCAGCTGGGTGGCGAACGTGCCCACGGCACCATCGGCACCCCACACCAGGACGCGATCGGCTGCCATCACCGCGGAGCGGAACACGAGCTGATGGGCGGTGATGCCGGGGCAGGGCATCGTCGCCGCCGCCTCGTCGGACACTGCCTCGGCTACGGCCGCTACGGCGCTCACCTCAGCAAGCACGTACTGCGCGGCTGTTCCCTGTCCCCGCAGATCCACCATCGCGTTCACCCGCGTACCCAGCAGCGACCGGGACACCTGGGGTCCCGCCGCCACGACGGTTCCCACCACATCGATCCCGACGGCGTGTGGGTAGCCCCACTGCGGTGGTGCGAACCGGGCCAGCTTCCAGTCCACCGGGTTGAGTCCGCAGCAGTGTGTCTCGAGCAGCAGTTGTCCCGGGCCCGGTTCCGGTACCGGCAGTGATGTCACCGTGATGTCTTCGAGTCTTCCTGGCCCGGGCAGCGTGGCTGCCCTCATCTCCGTCATTCCCCCATCCTTGCAACGGACGGGGCGCGGAGTCCCGGTCAGTGCCCGAAACGCAGTGAGAGGTAGCGATCGGTCAGCGCCTCCGCGAACCGGTCGGCGGGTGCCTGTACGACGCTGACTCCGGCTGCCGTGAGCTGCTGCCGGGTCCTGTCGGACTCCTGACTGCGCAGCTGCGCCACGGCCTGCCGGTAGGTGGCGCTGAGCTCGTCGGGCGGTTCGGGCCAGGGAGCGTCGAGCTGACCGACGATCACATCGTGTTCGATTCCGAGGGGGCGCAGCCAGCGTGGGAGATCGGTGATCTTGTCGGCGGCGGTGAGCACCACGATCGTCTGCCGCTGCGTCGTACGTCGCAGCACTTCCGCGCTCATCGCCGAATAGTCGGTCTCGAGGAGCTCCGGTGTGAGGCCGGTCAGGGCCGCTCCGATCCGGCCGACCACTCCGGTCGTACCCGAAGCACTCACCTGACGCCGAACTCCCCGGGTGAAGGCCAGTACGGAGACCTGATCCCCTCCGTGCGCGGCGACCGCACTCAGCAGCAGCGTCGCATCCACGTAGCCGTCGAGTCTGGTGAGATCGCCGATGTGTGCGGCGCTGTGCCTGCCCGAGTCCAGTACGACGAGCAGACGCTGATCCCGTTCGGGCTGCCAGGTCCGCACCATCGTGTTGCGGCTGCGCGCGGTGGCACGCCAGTCGATACTGCGCCGGTCATCGCCGAGGACGTACTCGCGCAGCGAATCGAACTCCGTCCCCTCGCCACGCTGCCGGACCGCCATCCGGCCGTCGGTCTGTTCGAGGACCACGAGTTTGCTCGGCAGCAGTCGGGCAGAGGGGTGCCGGGGTCGGGACCGCAGTTCGGTAGGGGCGTGGTGCTCGGCCTGGGTGCCGGCCAGACGCCAGGGCCCCAGCACCCGGACGGCCACCATGTCGCTGGTCATCGTGCCGCCGCGTCGTGGCAGGAGCTCGGCAGCGAGGTACCGTCGTTGCCCTGCAATCGATCGGACCGTGAAACGGCCGGGACCCACTGCGACGGAAGGCTGCCACACCCAGCGCATCGTGATGTGACCCGACCGGGCTCCGGTGTTGAGGAGCTCCAGCTGGGTTGCTGCTGCGTGATCCACCCTGGTCGTCAGCGTGGCAGGCACGGTGACGACCAGCTCCGACTGCCGTGGCGCCCGGTAGAAGTCGACGAAGATCACCGCCATGGCGATGAGGTTCGCCACCCACCAGGCCCACCAATTGCCGAACACCACGATCGGCACTGCTGCGACAGCGAAGAGCAGGACCACCCGGGGCCCCAGCACATCGCGGAACCTCATCGAGGGACCGGCACGTTGCGGGTGGCCCCCGTGACGATCTCTGAGGCGGTGAGTCCGTCCAGCTCGGCTTCGGGCCGCAGTGAGATCCGGTGGGCGAGCACCGGCACGGCCATGGTCTTGACGTCGTCCGGGGTCACGTAGTCGCGCCCGACCAGCCATGCCCATGCCCGGGCCACCTGCGCCAGGTTGATGGATCCGCGGGCGCTGGCACCGAGCCGGACCCCGGCGGCGCTGCGTGTGGCGGCGGCCAGGTCCACGCAGTAGCCGACGATCGCCGGGTCGACCAGGACCGCTGAGATCTCGGCCCAGGCCGCTGCCAGATCCTGCGGAGTCATGACACGGGCGACGGCGTCGAGCTCGTTCGGGTCGAAGCCGTCGAGATGGGCGGCCACCACATCGACCTCAGTGCCGCGCGGCGGCAGGGTCGTGTGCAGCCGCATCGTGAACCGGTCCAACTGGGCCTCCGGCAGCGGATAGGTCCCCTGGAACTCGATGGGGTTGGCGGTGGCGATGACCAGGAACGGTTCCCCGAGCCGGTAGGTCGTGCCATCGACACTCACCTGATGCTCGGCCATGGCCTCGAGCAGCGCAGCCTGAGTTTTCGGTGGGGTCCGGTTGATCTCGTCCCCCAGCAGGATGTTCGTGAAGACCGGACCCTGCTGCAGCCGGAACTCGCCGGTGCGATCGTCGTAGATCACTGAGCCCGTGATGTCACCGGGCATCAGGTCCGGTGTGAACTGAACCCGGGCCATGTCCACTCCCAGCGCAGCGGCCAGTGTCCGGGCCAGCAGGGTCTTGGCGGTGCCGGGCACTCCCTCGAGGTAGGCATGGCCCCGCACGAGCAGACACAGCACCAGCCCCGAGACCACTGAGTCCTGACCCCGCACCACCTGGTTCAGCTCGGCGCGCAGCCGTCCCATGGCTTCACGAGCCTCGCTCACGACCTCACCTCATTCATCGTGGTGCCAGAGTACTTGCTCGTCGGGTCCACCTGCGGCGCACTGCTGACCCGGGCGCTGAGATGTGCCAGTTCCGTGCGCAGTGTGATCAGCGACTGCTCCGACGTCACAGGCGCCTCGAAGAGCTCGGCGACCCGCCCCGTCGTGAGACCGGATCGTTTTGCGGCCCGAGCCATCAGGACCTGCTCGCCGGCCGGCCCGAGGATGGTCTCGAGTTCGGCCCAGGTACTCCCGCGCAGCTGCGCAGCCGCGGTCTCGAAGGCACGCTGCTGCTGCCAGAGGTTGGCCAGTCCGATGTCCGTCTCCTGCGCTGAGACGAGCACCGGCAGGTCCTCGGTCACCAGCGGCCCGAGGCGTCGCGCATGGGCGAACGTGGCGGCCACGAAGATCAGCAACCCCTGGCAGGCCAGCAGGTACACCCAAGGCGGCAGCAGGTCGGTGACGGAGGTACTTCCCCCCGTGAGCAGTGCTGGATCATTCGGATCGGGCAGGTACCAGGTGACCGATCGGGACTGTGCAAGAAGATTGATGCTCAGGGCGGCGTTCCCGGACTCTGCCAGGGACTCGTTGAGCAGGGGAGTGTCGGAGGCCAGCACGGTACGGTTGCCCGAGCGGTGCAGTCCGGCGCCCGAGTCCGCTGCGAAGCACACCTCACCGGGTCCGTCGAGCACGCTCGTGAAGGTCGCCTCCCCGGCGCGCACGGCGGCTTCCAGGGTGCAGTCAGCAGCCAGAGATCCGTCGGGCTGTTCCGGCACCAGTTCGAGGCCGAGACTCTCCGACAACGGGCCGGGGCCCAGGATGACGATGGACCCGGCCTGCGACTGCAGGATTCGTGTGGTCACTTCCTCGGAGAGCAGCGAGGAATCAGCCACCAGGAGCGTGGTTGCAGCCTCAGCGGCTATCGCTTCCTCGGCGGAACGGGTCAGTTCCACCGCCACGCCACGCTCGGCCAGCAGCGTGGCCAGCGCCAGCGCGCCATCGGGGGCCGGTGAGCCGGGGTCGAGGGGAAGGGTGGAGGATCGGGGCCGCAGCAGCACGATGAGGATCACCGCGAGGATCACCACCGCGCCGACGATCAGCCAGGTGCTGCGTGAGCCTCTGGTCCGGACTCTCGACGGAACGCTCATGAAGTGACCTGCAGCAGTCCCATGGCGGCCTCGGCTGCAGCGGCCGACACGTGCCGTGAACCGTAGCGCACGTCGCTGAAGTGCGAGAACAAGGCGATGACGGCAGGTTCATCACCCGGCAGCATCGCCTCGGTCACGGTGAGACCCGGTTCCTGCGGGATCAGGCCGGCCTGCTGCCTGCTGCGGACCAGTCCCCGCACGACGTTGACGATGACCTCGTCGTAGGCCTGCCTCTGCCAGGCCTGCCGGGCCGCCGACTCGTAGTCGGTTGCAGTCAATGGTTCTGGTGCGTCAAAGACTCTGGCGGCTCCCGGCCCACTGCGACGCCAGCGCAGGACAGCCCAGATCAGCGCCACCACCACGAGCGCCGCGAGGATGATGAGGATGCCCCTGCCGGGGCCGCCGGAGGCGCTGTTGAGCAGGGTGTCGATGAGATCGCCGAGCCAGTTGATCAACCGCTCCAGGAGGTTGGGCTGGGCCTCGGCATAGATCGGGCGTGCCAGTTCTTCAACGGCCTCCTGCTGAGCCGCGGGCCCGTCCACGTAGCTCATGGCGCCCGCCCGCTCACGTAGATGGACAGGTCCGCGTCTGAAGGCGTGGAGGCCGCGAGCTGCAACAGTACATCGAATCCTTCGGTCCTCATGCGGCGGTCGAGGTAGATCAGGGAGACCACGCCGGCGGAGAACGGCAGCGTCACCACCCCTGAGATCACGGAACCGACGGTGATCAGGACCCAGAACCAGGTGTCGTCCGGGTCGCCGGAGGACAGCAGGGATGCGCCCACCTGGAAGGGCACCGCCACGACCGTACCGATGAGCCAGCTGATCAGCAGCGCCAGCAACTGGATGCCGAGGGTTCGCCACCACCCGCCGCGTACCAGCGCCAGCGATCGCCGCCAGGAGTCGATGGGCCCCCGCTTCTCCAGCACCACAATCACGGGCGCCAGCAGGAGCCGGACCCAGAGCCAGATCGTCACAGTCGCAGCGACGGCGAGCATCAACAGCAGTGTCAGCACCGTGAGAATGTTGGGGCTCAGGGCGACGATCACCACTCCGATGGCTGAGATCCCCACGAAGACCACGGTGAGCGTGAGTCCCACCAGCAGCGTGAGACCCAGCAGTGCCGGCAGTCGCGGAGCCACGAGGCGCCACGCCTGCACAAGACTGAGCTTCATCCCGAGGACCGCCGCGCCCATCATAAGGGTCAGCAGGCCGGTCGCCAGGATCGAGAGCAGGTAGGAGACCACCGTGCTCAGCAGCAGTCCCACGGAGCCCCCCATGGAGGCGAACAGCGAGGAGAGCTCGTCGGCGGTCACGCTCTGCCCAGGGTCGAACGCGCCGCTGAGGCCGGTCGTCGTCGCCAGCACGATCAGGAGCTGGATGACCCCCGACACCGCCGTGATCACTGCGGCGGTTCCGAGCGTCGCCGCGGGATTGCGGCGGATGTAGGTGATGGCGCCGTCCAGGATCTCCCCGAGCGTGAGTGGCCGCAGAGGGACGACACCGGGCTGTGCCACCGGGGCGCCCTGAGGCATGCCCCAGCCCCCGGTCAGCGATCCGGGACGTGGACTCGAGCCGGTGCCACCCCACTGGCCACCGGGACCCGTTGGCGGTGGAGCGCCGGGCAGTGCTGGTGCGGCGGGCTGCCACGGTGAGCCGCCGGTCCCGGGCAGTGGCTGGCTGAACGGGAGTTGTGGTGGCGGCCAGCTCGGGTCGACACCCGTGTGCCTGGGACCTGCCGGGGGTGGCTGAGGTGACGGGACCGGGGGCATGTCGGGCTCCGGCTGTACTGTCGCGCCCGGAGGCACCCACGGCTGTTCTTCGCTCTGGCCGGTGTCACCCGACCCGGGTGCATCATCAGGACTCGGTCCGGCGTTGTTCTCGGTGGGCCCCGTCATGTCGGCGCGGTCCAACGCGACCGGCTCGCGGCCGTCACACGGCGCAGGTGCATCGCTGGGCCCCTCGGTGAAGTCCTTCTGCCGCCATGCTAGTCGACCGGCGCCGATGATGACGCTGACCGGACCCGTCGGGTGCCCTCACAGTGGTCGGCAGGGGACACGGGGTTCGAGGGTAGGTAGGTCCCGGAACGGATCAATGTCAGAATGGTTCGGTGCAAGGACGAGTTCTGGTGGTCGATGACGATCCGGCCCTGGCAGAGATGCTGACGATCGTGCTGCGGGGCGAGGGCATCGAGGTTGAGACGTGTGGCAGCGGCGGTGACGCCCTTCGGGTCTTCCGCGGGTACCGCCCCGATGTGGTGCTGCTCGATGTGATGCTGCCCGGCAAGGACGGCTTCGAGATCTGTCGTGAGATCCGCAAGGAGTCTGACACCCCGGTCGTGATGCTCACGGCCAGGGGCGAGACCAGCGATGTGGTGCGCGGCCTCGAGGTCGGCGCTGATGACTATGTCGTGAAACCCTTCAAGCCGAAGGAACTCGTCGCCCGGGTGCGTGCTCAGATGCGCCGCTCCTCCGGAGGTGCTCCGGAGGTGCTGACGATCGCCGATCTGGAGATCGACTACTCGGGCCACCGGGTCACCCGTGGTGATCAGGTCATCTCATTGACCCCGCTGGAATTCGAACTGCTCGCCTGTCTGGCACGCAAGCCCTGGCAGGTCTTCACCCGTGAGATGCTGCTTCGCGATGTCTGGGGATACCAGCAGGTTGCCGACACGCGGCTCGTGAACGTCCATGTGCAGCGGTTGCGCGGCAAGGTGGAGGTCGACCCGGATGACCCCAAGGTGGTTGTGACAGTGCGAGGTGTCGGGTACCGGGCTGGCACGTGATCACACCCCAGTCGCTCGGGCAGCGGTGGCGGCAGTCACTGCGGTTCCGGGCGGTGGTCACGACTGTGCTGCTGACCATGCTCGTGGTGATCATCGTGGGCACGCTGCTGATGACGGTGATCGCCAACGGGCTGCGTGAGGAACGTGAGCGCAGTGCCCTGGCTGAGGCCGACGCGGGGCGCAGTATCGCCCGCTCCGCGGCTGAGAACCGTGAGGGGCAGCCTGCCAAGGAGGTGGTCGACGAGCTCATCGCTGACCTGTCGGCTCGGGCTGGCAAGCCACCGCAGTTCGACGTTGCGCTGATACCTGAGCCGGGGACCGGGTTGCCGGGTGCTTCCACTCCGCTGGTCGACGAGTCGACCATTCCGCCTGAACTCAGGGAGGCGGTCGCAGCCAATTCCGGACTGATCCGGTACCCGACCACGATCAACTACACCGATGGCCGTTCGGTGCCGGGCATCGTCGTCGGCGCCCCTGTGAACATCCGGGGCCTCGGCCGCTTCGAGCTCTTCTACCTCGTGCCCATGACCTCGGTCGAACGCGCGATCGCCGAGATCCGCTCGGCGGTCATCGGTGCGGGTGTGACCCTGATCGTGCTGCTCGGTGTCATCGCGTGGTGGCTGTCCAGACGCCTCGTGCGGCCCCTGCAGGAGGTCGGGGCGACGGCCGATGCGCTGGCCTCGGGAGAGCTGGATCGCCGGGTCGAGGTGCGCGGTGAGGACGAGGTGGCCCGGCTGGGTTCGGCCTTCAATGTGATGGCAGACAATC
The DNA here is from genome assembly GCA_020438795.1 of Actinomycetota bacterium. Classification (GTDB taxonomy): domain Bacteria; phylum Actinomycetota; class Actinomycetes; order S36-B12; genus JAGQTY01. The sequence goes on along the minus strand of JAGQTY010000010.1, from coordinate 38,009 downwards.
TGTCGCATCAGATCTCCGCACTGCAGGCCCTCTCCGAGGCGCAACGTCGGTTCGTCTCTGATGTCTCCCACGAGTTGAGAACGCCGTTGACAACGATCCGCATGGCGGCGGACGTGACCTCGGCGAAGTTGCCCGATTCCGACCCCTCGGCCGTACGCGCCGGGGAACTGCTGGAGGCCGAGGTCGACAGGTTCGAGCAGTTGCTCGCCGATCTGCTGGAGGTGTCCCGACATGACGCGGGCGCGGCACGGCTGGACCTCGAGGAGACCCGCCTCGACGTGCTCGTGGCCGAGGTGTTGGAGCCGCTGAGACCGGTCGCGGGCGAGCACGATGTCACCTTGGAGCTCTCGACGTCGGTCAACGAGGACTTCTGTGCGCTCGAGACGGACACCAGGCGTGTCAGCCGTATTGTGCGCAATCTTGTCATCAACGCCATCGAGCACGGCAGCGGTGCGCCGGTCTCGGTGGCCGTCCGTTGCCGGGAGGACGGAGTCTCGGTGCTGGTCACGGACCGTGGTCCGGGGGTGCCGCCAGAACAGGCAGAGCAGATATTCCGGAGGTTCTGGCGCGGTGACCCCTCGCGGACCAGGACCTTGGGCGGCACCGGACTCGGTCTGGCCATCTCGCGGGACGACGCGAGACTGCATGGTGGCGATCTCACGGTCGTGAGTGTCCCGGGAGTCAGGACGACGTTCGAGCTGTTCCTGCCCAGAGAGCAATCCTCGCAGACGCCCGACACGCAATCCGGGGACCGCTCGCCCGCCCAGGCCTGACCCGGTGCAGTCCACAGCAGCGCCGCCGCATCGGCGACCCGTCACTGATGGGTGGATCATGAGCCATGGGAAGCCCGAACACCCTCGTCCGCGAACTCGCCGATCTGCTGCTGCCGCGATTCTGTGTGGGATGTTCGGCTCCCGACTCCCTGTGGTGTCCAGGGTGTGCGGCACGCGCGAACCCCGTCGCACGTGCGACCGCTGTGCAGGACCTCCCCATCCTGTCCGCTGTCGAATACGAGGGGCCTGTCGCCGCGGCGATGAACGCCTACAAGGACCGGGGAGTGACGGCCCTGTATCCCGTGCTGGCCCAGTGGTTGCTGACGGCACTGACCGACGTCCCCGAGCGGCCGTTCGTCCTGTGTCCGGTACCGCAGACACCCCGTCATCGACTCAGGCGCGGACCTTCCCCTCTGAGCATGGTGTGCCTGCGGGCGGCGGCCCAGCTGGCTCCGGCATGCCGGGGAGTACGACCACTGTTGCGCCGCAGCCTCTTCTCCCAGCCCCAGCGTGGTGGCACCCGAGCGCGTCGTCGCGCTGCCGCGGGCCTGGTACGCGTCGCCACGACGGCCACCGAGCCCGTGGTTCTTGTGGACGACGTGGTCACCTCGGGCACCAGCCTCCGCGGTGCCCATGACGTACTGTGTGCCGCCGGTGTCGAGGTGCATGCGGTCATCGCACTGGCGCTGGCGGCGGACCGTGAGCGGGCGGGTTGAGACAAAGGTGGACCAACTGAATCGTGGTCGGAGAAGAACCGATAGATTTGGGGTAGGACTGATCTTCGACAACGTCGGTCAGTGATGCGGGTCCGCTCCGGCTCGCGACGGGGCAGATAGCCTGACAGATGAGGAGAGCATGATGCAGATCGACATCCGCGGACGCAATCTCGACGTACCGATCCGGTTCCGTGAACTGGCTGAGGAGAAGCTCGGGCGCATGGAGCGTTACGGAGTCGAGCTGACCCGGATCGATGTCGAGGTCTCCAAGGAGAACAACCCCCGCCTGGCTGAGCGGGCGATCGAGGTCGAGCTCACCTGTCACGGGCGGGGCCCCCTGCTGCGAGCCGAAGCTCACGCCTCGGACAAGTTCGCGGCGCTGGACCTGGCCTGCGAGACTCTGAAGAAGCGTCTGCGGCGGGCCTCGGACAAGCGTCGCTCGCAGCGGCGCCGTCATGCCAAGGTCGTGCCTGCCGGCCTCCCGATCGAGGACCTGGAACTCGATGATGCCGAATTCGCGGCCGACGCGGCGGCCTTCGCTCCAGTACGTGACGAGGAACGGGTCGACGGCGTGGTGTACTCCGAGGGCCCCGTGCTTGTCTGGGCGAAGACGCACGAGACCTCGCCGATGACGGTTGGGGACGCGGTCGACAACCTTGAGCTCATCGGCCACGACTTCTTCTTCTTCTTCGACTCGGAGGCCAATCGTCCCAGTGTGGTCTATCGTCGGCGCGGATACGACTATGGTCTGATTAGACTGGATGTCGAGAATGGCGAGCGGGCCATCAGCTGAGCCGGAGGTCCCTGGCCCAGCGACCGCAGAGGGAAGCGACGTTTCTTTGAAAGTTCCACTGAGGAGCCACAACCCGGTGGTGGCGATCGCTGATCGCACGCCCATGTTCCTTGCGGGAGCGACCGCAGTCCTCGAAGCTTCCGATACCGACGTCATCTTCACGTCGAACACTGACGAGGTGGAGGACCTGCTGGGGAAGTCGCCGGATGCCATGATCCTGGACGCCCGCTTGCTGAGCCTCGGTTCGGATCTGTGCCTGCGAGCGGCCGAGCTGAGCATCCCCGTCGTGCTGGTCGTGTCGCGCGACGATGCCGAGCACATGCTTCCCGGCATGACCGAGGGGGTCGTGGGCCTCTGGGAGCGGGACGGTGATCCCAGCGAACTCCAGCGCATCGTTCTGGCGGCACTCGGCGGTGAGTCGATGGTCTCCGCGGAACTCGGTGCGGCCCTGCTCAACCGGCTCAGCAACGCCGGTGATGCAGCTCGGGCGACCATGGGCCGCCTGACGGCGCGTGAGAAGGAGATCCTGAACATGATGGCCGACGGCGCTGGCAACCGGGCCATCGCCGACGCGCTGTTCATCAGTGAGAACACGGTCCGCAACCACGTCCGCAACGTTCTCGACAAACTTCAGGCCCGTACCCGCACCGAAGCCGTCGTGCGGGCCATCAAGACCGGACTCGTCCGGCTCAAGTAGGCAGGAGCACCATGGCGCTGATCGAACGACTCCTTCGTGTGGGGGAGAAGCGCATTCTGCGCAAGCTGAACTCCGTCGTAGCGCAGGTCAACGCCATCGAGGATGAGTACGTCGATCTCACCGATGCGGAGCTCGCCGCCCTCACAGACCAGTACAAACAGCGTTTCGCCGACGGGGAATCCCTCGATGAGCTGATGGCCGAGGCGTTCGCGACCGTCCGTGAGGCGGCCAAACGGACGCTGGGCCAGCGCCACTACGACGTCCAGATCATGGGTGGCGCGGCGCTTCACCTGGGCAACATCGCGGAGATGAAGACCGGCGAGGGCAAGACGCTGGTGTCGACCCTGCCCGCCTACCTGAACGCATTGAGCGGTGGAGGCGTGCACGTCGTCACGGTGAACGACTACCTGGCCGAACGCGACTCCGAATGGATGGGCCGGGTGCACCGGTTCCTCGGTCTCGAGGTCGGCGCGATCCTCTCCGAGATGGATCCGGCAGCACGCCGGCGAGCCTACAACGCCGACATCACCTACGGGACCAACAACGAGTTCGGCTTCGACTACCTGCGCGACAACATGGCCTGGACCAAGGCGGACATGGTGCAGCGCGGGCACGCCTTCGCCATCGTCGACGAGGTCGACTCGATCCTCATCGACGAGGCGCGGACTCCACTGATCATCTCAGGGCCGGCCGACGAGACCCCGCAGTGGTATTCGGAGTTCGCGCGCATGGCGCGGCGGATGAAGCGTGACGACGACTACGAGGTGGACGAGAAGAAGCGCACCATCCAGATCTACGAGTCCGCGATCGACGAGGTCGAGGATCAGCTGGGCATAGAGAATCTCTACGACACGGTCAACTCGCCGCTGGTGTCCTTCCTCAACAACGCCATCAAGGCCAAGGAACTCTTCAAGCGGGACAAGGACTACGTCGTCATGGACGGCGAGATCCTCATCGTGGACGAGCACACGGGGCGCCTGCTGGCGGGACGTCGCTACAGCGAGGGCCTGCATCAGTCCCTGGAGGCCAAGGAGGGCGTGGAGATCAAGGCTGAGAACCAGACCCTGGCCACCATCACCCTCCAGAACTACTTCCGGCTCTACGACAAGCTGTCCGGCATGACCGGTACTGCCATGACCGAGGCCAACGAGTTCAGTCAGATCTACAAGCTGGGTGTGGTGCCGATCCCCACCAACAAGCCCATGATCCGGGCGGATGAGTCCGACCTCGTATATCGGACGGAGAAGGCGAAGTACGATGCCGTCGTCGACGACATCGAGGACAGCCACAGCGAAGGCCAGCCGGTCCTCATCGGCACAGTCAGCGTCGAGAAGAGCGAATACCTGTCCCAGGAGCTGCGCAAACGGGGCATCGACCATGAGGTCCTCAACGCCAAGAACCATGACAGGGAAGCTGCCATCGTGGCCCAGGCGGGTCGCAAGGGCGCGGTGACGGTCGCCACGAACATGGCCGGTCGCGGCACCGACATCATGCTCGGCGGCAACTCCGAATTCATGGCTGCCCAGGCCCTGGAGAAGCAGGGGCTCTCTCCCGTCGAGGACCCGGACGCCTACGAGGCCGCCTGGCCGGACGCGCTCAAGAAGGCGCAGGAGGCGGTCGCCGCCGAGCACGACGAGGTCATCGAGGCCGGAGGCCTCTATGTGCTGGGCACGGAGCGGCACGAATCGCGCCGGATCGACAATCAGTTGCGCGGCCGGTCGGGGCGTCAGGGCGATCCCGGAGAGACCCGGTTCTACCTGTCGCTCCAGGATGACCTGATGCGGCTGTTCAAGGCCGACATCGTGGATTCATTCCTGCGAAGGTTCAACGTCCCCGACGATGTGCCGATCGAGGCCAATATGGTCACGAAGGCCATCGCCAGTGCCCAGACCCAGCGGGAGGCGCAGAACTTCGAGATCCGCAAGGACGTCCTCAAGTACGACGATGTCCTGAACCGCCAGCGCATGGTCATCTACGCCGAACGTCAGAAGGTGCTCGAGGGCGAGGATGTCTCGGACCAGGTGACCGAATTCGTCGAGGAGACCGTGCGTGGCTACGTCACCGGGGCCACCGGTGAGGGCTACCCCGAGGACTGGGACCTCGAACAACTGTGGACCGCATTGCGGCAGCTCTACCCGATCGGGGTCAGCGTCGAAGAGGTGATCGAGAGCAGCGGTGGCGAGCTCGAGGGGCTCACCAGTGACTTCCTCGCCGAGGAGATCGTGACCGATGCCCTGGACTCGTATGCCAAGCGGGAGGAGTCACTCGGCGAGGAGGGCATGCGGGAGTTCGAGCGACAGGTGCTGCTCTCCGTACTCGATCGCAAGTGGCGCGAGCACCTGCATGAGATGGATCACCTCCGTCACGGAATCGGGCTGCGGGCCATGGCTCAGCGTGACCCATTGGTGGAGTACCAGAAGGAAGGCTTCGACCTCTTCAACGGCATGATGGACGGCATCAAGGAGGAGAGCGTCGGCTATCTCTTCAACGCCGAGGTGACCGTCGGGGACGTCGAGGACGACGAACCTGCGCTGCTCGACGCGGGGGCGGCAACGGCCAGCGCACAGCTTTCGGAACTACTTGCCGAGGGCGAGGATTCGCAGGACCTCGACGAACCCACTGCTCCCGAGATCCATGCGAAGGGACTCGGGCAGCGCCGGGCCCAGCAGATGCAGTATTCGGCTCCGACGGCGGAGGGTGGACAGAGTGTCACCACTGTTGGAGAGGCCGACGAGGAGGACGAGATCGCAGTCGATCCCAATGCCTCACGGGCCGAACGCCGGCGGGTTCAGCGGGCGCGCGGCAAGAAGAATTCCCGGCGGAAGAAGCGCTGACGCGCCGAAGGACCACGCTCAGCCGACATCGACAGCGGTGACCTGCCACTGCCCCGTGGCACCACTGATGCGCAGAGCCACAAAGCGGACCCTTCCGTCGGGACGCAACTCCAGCAGCGCGACGGACTCGTAGGTCAGTTCACCCACCAGGATGATCCGCAGACTCAGGAAGCTGGCGGGCTGGCCGATCGCGGGCCCTATCAGCGTCCGTACCGAGAGCCGATGCTGAGCTGTGGCGCAGAAGGTCCGCGACAGTGAGCGGCAGGGCCGCGAGCCTGCAGCCATCTCCACCGCCATGAGTGTGGCCTGCTTGGCGAAGGCGTTGATCGAGACCTCGGTGCCAGGAGTGGTGACGGTCATGGATCAAGTCCATCCCGATCACGCCGCAGGCGCATGGGCAGCACGACCCAACCAGCGGCACCTGAAAAGCAGTTGGACCCCCGACCCAATGGTCGGAGGTCCAACTGACCGCTCATTGCCTCAGAAGGTGGTTCAGTCACCGATGGCTCGGCGGCCTGTCCCGTGGCTGGCAATGGTCCTGATCGCGGACGAGCCGATGGCCGGTCCAATGATCATATGCGGTTATCCACAGTGCTGCTCGATTGTGACGCTGGTGACTTTCTGTCACTTCCCGGTGGTTCCCTTCGGTTTCCCTCGGGGTTGTGCGCCGGTCGTTCATGGATCGGTACTGATCCTGTCCGTCAGATTCACTTCGATCTGTACTTGTGGTCCGCGTCCTGCGGGTGAGTCACCCGTTGTCTGCGGCAACTCCCAATGTCCCCCCAGAGCGCGCCGCAGGCAAGGCGGGCCGGGACACTTCACCCACTTGGCCGACTCACGCACGTGTGCGGTCCTTTGCCTCGCGCCGCTGCGCCGACATTGGCGCAGATCACGTCCATGCATGTCGAGTTGGGAGCCGCGAGGCGGGCGTGAAACCATACTGGTAGTTGGTATCTATTCGGGTGTCGCGCGAGAACGGAACCGTAAGCATGGCGGATCGGTTGAGTCCCCTTGACGTCTCATTCCTCTATCTCGAGGAGGCCACGACTCCGATGCATGTCGGCGGTCTGGCGATCTTCGAGCCGCCGGAGGAGGGCTTCGACCATGATCGCCTGGTCGCGCTGATCAAGAACCGGATCGCCTTCGTACCGCGCTACCGCCAGCGGATCCGGCTCATCCCCGGTCGGGTGGCGAATCCGGTCTGGGTTGACGACGAATCCTTCGACGTGACCTATCACGTCCGCCGTTCGGCGCTGCCCCGACCGGGCACGATGGCGCAGTTGCGCGAACTGGTGGCCCGCATCATGAGCAGGCCGCTGGACCAGAACCGGCCGCTGTGGGAGATGTACCTCATCGAAGGGCTCGAGAACGGGCGGTTCGCGATCCTGTCCAAGTCGCACCACGCCATGGTCGACGGGCTGGCTGCCGTCGACATCGGCCAGGTGATTCTGGACGTGACGCCCGAGCCCCGCTCCACGGGGACCGACGTCTGGCGCCCCGCCCGGGAACCCAGCTCACTGGAACTGTTCGTCGGAGGTGTCGCCGACACGGTCCGTTCCCCGAAGGCCTTCGTGAATAACGTCAAGAGCGGCCTCGAGGACGTCCGTGAGACAGCGGTGGGCGCGGGCAGGAACATGGCGGGGGTCCTCAGCGCCGCAGCCACGGTGGTCCGTCCTCCGGCTGCGAGCCCGCTGAACGTGGATATCGGGGAGCAGCGCCGCTACGGCATGGCCGACACCAAGCTCGAGGACTACAAGCGGGTACGCAAGGCGCACGGCGGCACGGTGAACGATGTGGTGCTGGCGGTTGTCGCGGGCGCCATCCGGGAATGGCTGATGACCAGGGGTGAGAGTCTCACCAGTCGCAGCACCATCAGGGCGATGGTCCCGGTCAGTGTTCGCCCGGAGGACGACAAGGACGCCGGCAATCAGGTGTCGGCCTTCCTCTGCGACCTCCCGGTCGGTGAACCCGATCCTGTCGTGCGACTGCAGCGCGTGGCCTTCGAGATGGGGCAGCACAAAGCGGTCGGACAGATGCTCGGGGCCCAGGCGATCATCGGAGTGACGGGGTTCGCGCCCCCCACGCTGCACAGCATCGGGGCCAGGGCCGCCAGCGGTCTGACCCGCCGGGTCTGGAACGTGATCGTGACCAACGTACCCGGCCCGCAGTTCCCGCTCTATGCGGGCGGGGCGAAGATGCTGGCGACCTACCCGGTGGTCCCCCTCTACAAGAACCAGGCCGTCACGATCGGTCTCACGTCCTACAACGGCGGGGTGTACTACGGGCTCAATGCCGACAGGGACGCGATGCCCGATGTGGATGTACTGGCGGACTGCATCATCGAGTCGCTGGCCGAGCTCGTGGACACGACCACTCCTTCGGGGCGTCGGCGCACTCTGAAGTCCTGAGCGCTCGCTGCCGCGACCCACTCCGCTCGGGACCGAGGTCCCTATTGCCGCTGCGTGAACGCGCAATCATCGCCGAGTAGTCATGTGGGCAAACCTCGTGGGATACGCTGAGGGGTAGTCCTGCAGTGTCCGGGAGGTCCGCATGTCGAGCAGTCGCCCTGTTCGTCGAGGCCTCGTGCTCGGCGGCGGGGGTGTGCTCGGCGCGGCGTGGCTGCTCGGAGCCCTGTCCGCACTGCGCGAGGTGCACGGGTTCGAACCGGGCAGCAGCGACGTGATCGTGGGGACTTCGGCTGGTTCCGTGCTCGGTGCGCTGGTCGCCGCCGGGATCTCCATCGAGGACATGATCGATCACCAGGACGGCAAGCCGGTGAAGAGCGGGCCGCTGGCGGGATACTCCTTCGACTATGAGAACGCCACCGGTGGCAGCAGGCCCAAGCGACCGAAACTGCTCGGTCCGGGGTCATTCAAGATGATCGGCTCGGCCGTGCGCAACGTGGGCAAGGTGCCCCCCACGGCCCTGCTGTCCGGTTTCCTGCCGGAGGGGAAGGGTTCGCTGGCGCGGGTGGGCCTGCTCATCGAAGCGATCACGCCCATGGATGAGTGGTCCCCCCATCCCAACCTCTGGGTCGTCGCCATGGACTACGAGTCAGGCGAGCGCGTTCCCTTCGGTCGTGCCGATCAGGAGGTGGCGCCACTTTCCCAGGCCGTCATGGCTTCCTGCGCGATCCCCTCATGGTTCAAGCCCATCGAGATCAACGGCCACGCCTACGTGGACGGCGGCACGTGGTCAGCGACCAACGCTGATCTTGTCGCCGGTCAGGCCCTCGATGAGGTGTACATCCTGGCGCCGATGGTGAGCTTCCATCTCGACCACCCGGACGGCTGGCTGCCGCGCCTCGAACGGCGCTGGCGCAACCAGGTGACCAAGCGGTGCCTCAAGGAGGCTGAGAAGATCAGGGCTTCCGGGGCGCAGGTGACTGTGATCGGCCCCGGTCCGGAGGACCTCGAGGCCATGGGCGGCAACATCATGGACCTGCCGCGTCGGCAGAAGGTACTGGCCACCTCGCTACGCACCAGCGTGGCGTCCCTGCGGGACCCCGACAACGTCGGACCCGACCATCTGTCCGAGGTGGGCTGAACGCGACACAACCGCTATTCCGTGCCCGAGCACTTCTGGTCCTGCTAGGGTCATCGTCATGCGCAGACTAGTCCTCCTTGCCGTTGCCGGCCTGCTCGTACTCGTCGGATGCTCATCGACGAGCAGCGAGACCTGCCAGACGCTCATGACCGACCGTGCTGATATCTCGCTCATGGCCAGTGTCCGCGAGGAGACCTCACTCACGAGCCTTGAAGGGCGTCTCGAGATCGCGAAAGAGGCCTCGGGAACGATGCAGGAGGCGGGCGCGCCCGTGGCTGGCCTGAACGGGGCCATCAACAACTTCCAGCTCGTGCTCGATGAGGCGTCGGGCAAGGGCAACGAGGCGGGCGAACATGCGCAGCAGCTCTCCGACGCCGGGGCGGAGATCCTGACCCAGTACGACCTGCAGTTCGCGGGCCTCGGCTGCGCCATGGGCACCTGATCAGGAGCACTCGACAGGCAACGCAGCAGGCTGCTTGCGAAGATGGTCCTGACATCTGGGAGGTCTTCGAGTGGATGCGATCACCAAGGTACCTGAGGCCGTCAACGAGCCGGTCCTGTCCTATGGGCCGGGTTCGCCCGAGCGGGGCGCCGTCCAGCGGCGTCTCGATCAGATGTTGTCGGAGTCCGCGCTCGACCTGCCCCAGTACATCAACGGTGACTGGGTCCCCGCGGCCGGTGATCCGTTCGATGTCGTCCAGCCTCATCTGCATGATCACGTGCTCGGGGTTGGCCGGGAGTCTCAGCGTGCCGACGCGGCCGATGCCATCCGGGGGAATCTGGCGGCCGCACATGACTGGCGGGCGCTCGACTTCGACTCCCGGGCTGCGGTCTTCCTGAAGGCCGCGGATCTGCTGGCCGGTCCCTATCGCGAGACCCTCAACTCAGCCACCATGCTGGGCCAGTCGAAGACCGTGTTCCAGGCCGAGATCGATGCGGCCTGTGAACTCATCGACTTCCTGCGGTTCAATGTCTCCTTCGCCCGGCAGATACTCGCTGAGCAACCGCAGTCTTCCCCCGGCGTCTGGAACCGCACCGATCACCGCCCGCTCGAGGGTTTCGTGTATGCGATCACACCGTTCAACTTCACCGCCATCGCAGGCAACCTTCCCACCGCCCCGGCGCTGATGGGAAACGTGGTGCTGTGGAAGCCAGCACCCACCCAGATGTTCGCGGCACACTTCTGGATGAAGATACTGATCGAGGCGGGCCTGCCACCTGGGGTCATCAACATGGTCACGGGTTCCGGGATTCCGGTCAGCGAGGTGGCGCTGCACCACCCGGACCTCGCGGGCATCCACTTCACGGGATCGACCCCGACCTTCCAGAACCTGTGGCGCTCGGTGGGCAACAACATCGGCAACTACCGCAGCTATCCGCGGATCGTGGGCGAGACCGGCGGCAAGGACTTCATCTTCGCCCTGCCATCGGCCGATCCCGAAGTGCTGACCACGGCGATGATCCGTGGCGCCTTCGAGTTCCAGGGTCAGAAATGCTCGGCCGCCTCACGCGCGTATGTCCCCAGGAGTGTCTGGAACCGGATCCGCGACGACCTGGTCTCCCAGACCGAGTCGCTGGCCATGGGATCCCCGGTCGACTTCCACAACTTCCTGTGCGCGGTCATCGACCGTCGTTCGTACGACAAGCTGGCAGCGGTGCTGGGCGCCGTGGCTGACGACGATGATGTGAATGTTCTGGCCGGGGGTGGGTGTGACGACAGTCGCGGCTTCTTCGTCGAGCCCACGATCATGGAGGTCAAGGACCCGTTCCACGACCACTTCCAGGTCGAGTACTTCGGCCCCGTGCTGGCGGTTCACGTGTATGAGGACGCGGACCTCGACCGTGTCATGCACCAGATGGAGAGCGTGGCCCCCTATGCCCTCACCGGAGCCGTGATCGGCAACGACCGGGAAGCGGTGGCCGCAGCCAGTGAACGGCTCAGATTCGCAGCCGGCAACTTCTACATCAACGACAAGCCGACCGGTGCGGTCGTGGGTCAGCAGCCCTTCGGTGGTGGCAGGGCATCCGGTACCAACGACAAAGCCGGCGCTGCCCAGAACCTGTTGCGCTGGACCTCCACGCGTTCGATCAAGGAGACGTTCGTCCCGCCCACCAGCTATCGCTACCCCTACATGGGCTGAGCCGGTTTCCGGCAGGGATCAGGGCCGCTCGCCGGCGAGCCACTCGGTGCCGACCTTCTGCTCCTTGGCCAGGTACTTGGTGATCCACTCGACCGCGACGCCCTCGATCTTGCCCCCGACGAAGGGTACCGAGCACTTGATGACGCCCATCGTCTTGACCTGGCTGCTGAGCCCTTTGGGGTTGAGCTCGATGGCTCCGGTGAACGAGATCGGGTTGTTGCCGAAGTCCAGTACGAACCCGGCGGCCCGCGCCCCGTCGCCGTTGGGTGGCCGCCAGTTCTGGGTCTCGGTCAGTGTGATGGTCTCACCTACGAACTTCTTCGCGAATGATGGGATCTTGGCCGGCAGCACGCGCCGGGCCACCAGTGAGACCTTGCCACCACCATCGTCGATGAACTCGGCCGTCGCCTCCAGGGAGCCACTGGCCATGCACTTCGCCTCGATGAATGCGGGGTCGGACAACATGGCGAAGACCTCTTCGGGTGCCGCCTCGTAGGTCTGCACCTCGTCGATGCTGGTAGTCATGCAGTGAGCCTACTGCAAGCGTGTCAGACCTGCAGCACAGCGGCCCGTGTGCCACGGCTGCCTGAGGAGGGGTGTGAACGGGGCTCACAACGGGCCTGTGCGGGGACGGAGTGAGTATCCTGCATCCTATGGCCGACGAGGTGGCGATCCACGAGGCGCGTGAGCGAGTGCTGGGCGAGGCGCTCCATGTCGCCGAGGAACTGCACGTGCAGGGTGTGAGCAACCTTCGCTGGTATCTGGACGCCTATTACGCGCAGGTGGCGCTGGAGGATCTGCAGGAGATGGATCCTGTGGATCTTCTGGGCGCAGCGCTGGCGCACGTCCGGGCCGCGGCACTGCGCCCGCCCGGTGAAGCAGTGGTCAAGGTCTACACTCCGACCCTCGACGAACATGGCTGGTCCAACGGTCACACGGTCGTGGAGGTCGTGGTGGCGGACATGCCCTTCCTGGTCGATTCCCTCACCTCCGCACTCACCGCCGAGAACCGGGGAATCCACCTGGTCGTACATCCGATCTTCCGGGTGTCGCGTGATGAGGATGGCGAGCTCCTCAAGGTGGATCCGCAGGTGCCGGAGGCCACGGGAGAGCCGGACACCGAGTCGTGGATCCACTTCGACATCGATCGCGAGTCCGATCCTGCAGAGCTCGAGATGCTGCGCGAGAAGCTCCTGGAAGTACTGGGAGATGTCGCCGCTGCGGTGGCGGACTGGGGGAGGATGCGTGACACCGCCGAGGAGGTGGCCGCCGAGATCACGCGGGCGAAGGTCAGCCCCACGGCCACGGTCGCCCCTGACGAGGCGGCCCTCTTCCTGGACTGGATGGCGGAGCGACACTTCACGTTCGTCGGCTACCGTCGCTACGATCTGGTCGGCGACCCGGATCGGCCTGCGGATCTGAGCCTCGAGGCGGTGGTCGACTCCGGTCTGGGCATCCTTCGGGACGCGCCGGCCCGGGTGCGCCCCCTGCGGGACATGGCCAGGCTCGTGCGGGAGAGTGCACTCGAACGTGAGCCGCTCATCCTGACCAAGGCCAACAGCCGCTCCACTGTGCACCGGTCGGGCTATCTCGACTATGTGGGTGTGAAACGCTTCGACGAGCAGGGCCGTGTGGTGGGGGAGCACCGGTTCCTGGGACTGTTCACCGCTGCTGCATACAACCAGTCGGTGATGGACATACCGGTGGTGCGGGCCAAGGTGGCCGAGATCGTGACTGCGAGCGGCTTCCCGCCCGAGTCGCACTCCGGCAAGGACCTGTTGCAGTTCCTCGAGACCTACCCGCGTGACGAGACCATTCAGGCATCACCGGACTATCTGCTCAGCGTTGCCATGTCCGTGCTCCGGCTGCAGGAACGGCGACGGACCCGGCTCTTCGTACGACGGGACACGTATGGCCGGTTCGTGTCCTGCCTGGTGTATCTACCCCGGGACCGGTACACGACCGCAGTGCGCCTCAAGCTCCAGGCGATCCTGGCCCACCACTTCAACGCGACCTCGATCGAGTTCACGACGATGCTCTCCGAGAGCGTGCTGGCCAGACTGCACTTCGTGGTGCGGGTCGGGGGCGACGACGACATGCCCAGCCCCGACGCGGCCACGCTGGAGCGGGAGCTCGCTGCTGCGGTCCGGTCCTGGGACGACGAGTTCGCCGATGCGGCGATCACCACCCTGTCGGAGGAGAACGCCACCTCGCTGGTGAACAAGTACCTGCCCGCCATCGGTGAGGCCTACAAGGAGGCCTTCCCCGCGCGCACCGCCGTTGCGGACATCGCCCATCTCGATCAGCTCGCAGACGGCCGCACCGAGGTGACTCTCTACTACCCGTACGGAGCCGACGTCCAGCACCGCCGGCTGAAGATCTATCGATCGGGTGGTGGGGTCACGCTCTCGAGCCTGCTGCCGATCCTGCATGATCTGGGCCTGCAGGTGACCGACGAACGGCCCTTCGAGCTGACGCATCCGGACGGTCGCGAGCTCCACATCTACGATGTCGGAGTCGTCTTCCCCGAGGGAGAGCTGCCAGCGTCGGATTCGATCAGGGAGCGGGTCGAGTCGGCGTTCCTGGCGGTGTGGAACGGCTGGATCGAGTCGGACAACTACCACGAACTGATTCTCCCGGTGGGTCTGTCCTGGCAGCAGACCGCGGTGCTGCGGGCGCTGGCGAAGTACATGCGTCAGGCCGGCTCGACGTTCAGCCAGGTGTATCTCGTGGAGATCCTGCGGGAACACCGTGACTTCACGGAACTGCTGCTCGAGTACTTCGACGCCCGGTTCGGTCCTGAGCATTCCAGGGAGCGTGAGAACGCGGTCCTTGCCAGGATCGAGGATGCGCTGGATCAGGTGTCCTCCCTGGACACCGACCGCGTCTTCCGGTTCTTCCTGACCCTGCTGCGTGGCTGCGTTCGCACGAACTTCTACCAGGAGCGCCCCAACGAGGTCTTCTCGCTGGCTTTCAAGTTCCTGCCCGCGCAGATACCGCAGCTGCCGCAGCCGCGACCGAAGTACGAGATCTGGGTCTATTCGCCTGTGGTTGCCGGTGTGCATCTGCGCTTCGCCGACGTCGCCAGAGGTGGGCTGCGCTGGAGCGACCGCCCCGAGGACTTCCGCACCGAGATCCTCGGACTGGTCAAGGCGCAGGCTGTCAAGAATGCCGTGATCGTTCCGGCCGGTGCCAAGGGCGGCTTCTACGGCAAGCAGATACCCCCACCGGCAGCAGACCGTCATGCCTGGCTGGCAGCGGGCAAGCACGCCTACGTGTCGTTCATCACCGGACTGCTGTCGCTCACCGACAACCGGGTCGGTGACGAGGTGGTGTCCCCGCCCGCGGTGGTCCGCCACGACGGCGATGATCCGTATCTTGTGGTGGCCGCAGACAAGGGGACCGCCAGTTTCAGTGACCTCGCCAATGAGACTGCCCACCGGTTCGGCTTCTGGCTCGGCGATGCCTTCGCCTCCGGCGGCTCGGACGGCTATGACCACAAGGCGATGGGGATCACTGCGAGGGGCGCCTGGGAGTCGGTCAAGCGGCACTTCCGCGACCTCGGTCTGGACACACAGACGCAGGACTTCACCTGTGTGGGCGTGGGTGACATGAGCGGGGACGTGTTCGGCAACGGAATGCTGCTGAGCCAGCACATCCGTTTGCTGGCGGCCTTTGACCACCGGCACATCTTCCTTGACCCCGACCCCGACCCGGAGGTCTCCTACGCCGAGCGACGCAGGCTTTTCGAACTGTCACGATCGAGCTGGGCCGACTACGACGGTTCCCTGATCTCGCAGGGAGGTGGTGTCTACTCGAAGAACGCGAAGTCCATCCCGATCTCCGAGCAGGTGCGCGCAGCGTTGGGGATCGAGCAGCGCGTGACCAAGATGACGCCGCCCGATCTGATCCGGGCCATCCTGAAGGCTCCGGCGGACCTGTTCTGGAACGGTGGGATCGGGACCTACGTGAAGGCGGTCACCGAGAGCAATGTCGAGGTCGGCGACAAGGCCAACGATGCCGTCCGTGTCAATGGGGAGGATCTGCGCTGCCGGGTCGTGGGGGAAGGGGGGAACCTCGGTCTCACACAGCTCGGCAGGATCGAGGCTGCGATCTCCGGCGTGCAGCTGAACACCGACGCGATCGACAACTCGGCCGGCGTGGACACCTCCGACCACGAGGTCAACATCAAGATCCTGCTGGATGCGATCGTCCGTGCCGGTGACCTCACCGAGAAGCAGCGCAACGAGACCCTGGAGTCGATGACCGACGACGTCGCGCAACTGGTGCTCGGACACAACTACGCCCAGAACGTGTCGCTGGGGACCGCACGGACCACTGCCGCGGCCATGGCACAGGTGCACGCCCGGATGATCCGTTCCCTGGAGGAGCGGGGAGTGCTGGACCGGGAACTCGAACGGCTGCCGTCGCCCGAGGAGTTGGAGGAGCGCGCCAGGAACGGCCGGGGGCTGACCTCGCCCGAGCTCGCAGTACTGATGGCGTACGCGAAGAACCTGCTGAAGGCTTCCCTGGAGGAACAGTCGCTGGCTGAACAGCCCTACTTCGCCGGTGAGCTTGAGGGGTACTTCCCCGCTGAACTGGTCTCCCGGTTCGGCGATCACATACCTGCCCACCCGCTGGCGAACCAGATCGTCGCCACAACGGTGGCCTCGAGACTGGTCAACTTCGGCGGGCTCTCGTACGTGTTCAGGATGCACGACGAGACCGCAGCCAACGACATGCAGGTCCTGCGCAGCTTCACCTTCGCCATGGACGTGTTCAACGTCAAACGCACCCTGCGGCGGATCGCGGCACTGGACAATCAGGTCGAGACCAGCGTCCAGTCCGAGATCTACCACGAGGTGCGCAGACTCCTGGACCGAGCCGCTCGCTGGCTGGTGCTTTCTCGCAGCGCCGAGGTGGACCTGACCGTGGAGGTGCCCCGCTACGCCGGGACTGTGACGAAGCTCTATCCACGTATCCCGGAGTTCCTGCGTGGGGCCGAGAGCCGCCGCCACACCGCGATCGTGGTGTCGCTCACGGACCGCGGTGTGCCCGAGGAATTCGCGGCGGACGCTGCCAGCCTGCTCTACGGATTCATGCTGCTGGACATCGCCGACGTGGCGGAAAGCACGCAGACCTCCCCCGAGGATGTCGCGGATCTCTACTTCTGCATCAGTGAGCGCTACGACATCGACACGCTCCTGACGCGCATCTCATCGCTGCCCCGCGGCGGGCGCTGGCAGGCGCTGGCCAGGCAGGCGCTGCGCAGCGACCTGTATCAGGCGATGGCGGCGCTCACCGAGCAGGTCGTCCTGCATGACGGTACGCAGGGCACCGCCGCCGAGCGGCTGGACCACTGGGAACAGGACAACTGGGCCGAGGTCGAACGCGTCCGTCACACCCTGACCCAGATCTCGGAATTGAAGACCCATGACCTCTCGTCCTTGTCGGTGGCGCTGCGTTCCATGCGAACGCTCATCAAACAGGCGCGCTGACTCCTCGGATCGCCACCCGGCAGCGCAGCATCCGGTACTGTCGAGGCAACGAGTCCCCGGAGGATGACATGCTCGAAGTCATGCCTGACCTGCCCGAGAACGTCGTCGGCTTCCGTGCCGTGGACACTGTTCGCGCAGAGGACTACCGGGACGTGCTCACCCCCGCCGTACTCGACCTGATCAACCGGACCGGCGAGGCCTCCGTTCTGCTGGTTCTCGGTCCGGAGTGGGACGGCTATTCGCCCGGCGCCATGTTCGAGGACGCGAAGCTCGGTGTGGAGAAGGTCCGGCACTGGCACAGATTCGCCCTGGTCTCGGACGCGCACTGGATCCACCACGTGGCCGGGATGTTCAACTGGATCACCCCTGGCGAGGTCAAGGCCTTCTACTACGATCAGCTGCCGAAGGCCACCCAGTGGGTGGCTGGCTGAGCTGAGGTCCATGACTCCGGTTCCCGCTCGGAGTTCGGGGCGCGGGGCTGTGGGGCGTAGTGTGGAAGCATCATGGCCGACCTTGAACGTACCCAACGACTGTCCGAATTGGACTCCACGCTGTCGAGCATCCTGTCGGTGCAGGACCCGGAGGCGATCGCACGTGAACTCGCCGAACTCGAGCAGCAGGCTGCCGAGCCATCCTTGTGGGACGATCAGGCCCGCGCCCAGCAGGTGACGTCGCGGCTGTCCTTCCTCCAGGGTGAACAGCGCAGGCTCGCGGAGCTGAAGCAGGAGATCGAGGATGTCGGTGTGCTGATGGAGCTCGCGGAGTCCGAGAGCGACGCTGACACCTGGCGTGAGGTCGATGATCAGCTCGACACGCTCACGACCGCGATCAAGGACCTGGAGGTCCACACGCTCCTGAGCGGGGAGTTCGACCAGCGTTCCGCGCTCGTACACATCCACTCCGGGGCCGGTGGCGTCGATGCCGCCGACTGGGCACAGATGCTGCTTCGCATGTACTCCCGGTACTGCGAACGCCTGGGCTGGCCCTATCAGATCCTGGACACCTCATACGCTGAGGAGGCGGGCATCAAGTCCGCGACGATCGAGATCGACGCCCCCTACGCGTTCGGGACGCTCAGTGTCGAACAGGGAACCCACCGGCTGGTGCGTATCTCACCGTTCGACAACCAGTCGAGGCGGCAGACGAGCTTCGCCCGCGTCGAGGTGCTGCCCGTCACCGAGCAGACCGACCACATCGACATCCCCGAGACCGACATCCGCATCGACGTGTTCCGATCCTCCGGACCGGGTGGCCAGAGCGTCAACACGACCGACTCCGCGGTCCGGATCACACACCTGCCCTCCGGGATCGTGGTCTCCTGCCAGAACGAGAAGTCGCAGATCCAGAACCGGGCGGCGGCGATGCGCGTGCTGCAGTCCCGCCTGCTGGAACTGCAGCGCCAGCAGGAGCAGGAGGCGCTCGACGCGCTGAAGGGCGACGCCTCGGGGAGCTGGGGCGACCAGATGCGTTCCTACGTGCTGCACCCCTATCAGATGGTCAAAGATCTGCGGACCGGCACCGAGACCGGTAACACCTCCAATGTCCTCGACGGTGATATCGACGAGTTCATCGAGTCGGGCATTCGCTGGCGGCGCGAGAGCGAGAAGCAGTCGGCCTGAGAGTCGCTTCCTGCGATCCTGCGGCGACACCACCGGCAATCCTGCTCGGAGCCTTCGAAAGACCGGAGCCCTGAAAAACAGAAGAAGGGCCGGTGGGGTATCCGGCCCTTCTTCACACCTGGAGGGTGTTGATGCGCTGTTTGGGGGATCAGCGCCTGCCCGGCAGGAGGTGGGGAATCTCCGCGGGCGGTGTTGGGTGATTACATAATGACGCTCCGCAACGTGACTCACATCACCAAAGGGTAACGATTTGATAACGCTGGCCGGATGCCGGCCAAATGGTCCGCTTTGCTGCGGTTTGGCGGGACGGCTCAGTATGGCCGGGACCATGAGCACGACACAGTTGCGAACATTCCCCGATCAAGCTGCGGCAAATGCCACGCATGTGGCTGATCCAACTTAGACTTCAGATCTGGCCTGTGGGAAGGGTGACCATGATCCGGTTCGACAATGTCTCAAAGACGTACAAGCGGGCGCACAGCCCCGCGCTGCGAGACGTGAATGTTGAGATCGAGCGCGGCGAGTTCGTGTTCCTCGTCGGTCCTTCCGGTTCGGGCAAGTCCACCTTTCTGCGGTTGTGCCTCAAGGAGGACAAGCCGACCTCGGGCACGGTGTGGGTTGCGGGCAAGGACATCGGCAAGCTCCCGTCCTGGCGGGTCCCGCAGTTGCGCCGGCAGATCGGTACGGTGTTCCAGGACTTCCGCCTGCTGCCCAACAAGACCGTGGCGCAGAACGTCGCGTTTGCCCTCGAGGTCATCGGCAAGCCACGCAGTCACGTGAACCGGGTGGTTCCCGAAGTGCTGGAGATGGTCGGCCTCGACGGCAAGGAAGGCCGGTTCCCCGATCAGCTCTCCGGTGGTGAGCAGCAGCGAGTGGCTATCGCCCGGGCGTTCGTCAACAAGCCCACGATCCTCATCGCCGACGAGCCGACGGGCAACCTGGACCCGACCACCAGTGTCGGCATCATGAAGCTGCTGGACAGGATCAACCGCATGGGCACCACCGTGGTCATGGCCACACACGACTCGCACATCGTCGATCAGGTCCGCAAACGGGTCGTAGAGCTCGCTGACGGCATCGTGGTACGTGACCAGGAGCGCGGAGTGTACGGCTATGCGTACTAGGGGAGACCAGGGCCCGGTCAGGGGAGAGGGACAGGCATGAGACTCAGATTCGTCATGGGCGAGGTGTGGAACGGGTT
This sequence comes from Actinomycetota bacterium, assembly GCA_020438795.1. GTDB lineage: Bacteria > Actinomycetota > Actinomycetes > S36-B12 > JAGQTY01. Next base: position 18,191 of record JAGQTY010000010.1, on the reverse strand, counting down.
GCGACGCAACCTCACAATGACCTTCGCGCTCATCATCACGATCGCCGTGTCGCTTGCGCTGCTCGGTGGCGGCCTGCTGCTGCGCCAGCAGGTCACGCAGATGAAGGGCTACTGGTTCGACAAGGTGGAGGTGTCCATCTTCCTGTGCACCAAGAACTCCCAGGAGAGCTCCTGCGCCGGCGCCGCGAGCCAGGCGGAGAAGGATCAGATCCAGGCGGACCTGGAGTCCATGAGCCCACTGGTCCAGGACGTCTACTTCGAGACGTCGCAGGAGGCCTACGACCGGTTCCTCGAGCAGTTCGCCGGGTCGCCCATCGCGGACACCGCAGTACCGGAGGACCTCGGCGAGTCGTTCCGCGTGAAGCTGTCCGATCCCGACCGGTATCCCGTGATCACCTCTGCGTTCACCGGCAGACCGGGGATCGAGAAGGTGGACGACCAGAAACAAGTGCTCGACAAGTTGTTCAGGCTGCTGGACGGCCTGCAACTGATTGCGATGTCGATCGCACTGGCCATGTTGATCGTCACGGTCCTGCTGGTGGGCAACACGATGCGACTGGCGGCCTTCAGCCGACGGCGTGAGACCGGCATCATGCGTTTGGTCGGGGCATCCAAGTTCTACATCCAGTTACCATTCCTGCTGGAATCGATGGTGGCGGCGGCGATCGGTGCAGGCCTTGCCATCGGTGCGCTGGCGCTGGTCAAGAGTCTGCTCGTGGACCACTTCCTCGCGCCATCGTTCAAGTTCACATCCTTCATCGGCTGGGAGTCGGTGTGGACGACCTCTGTGGTGCTGTTCGGGATCGGTATTGCGCTGGCGGCACTTGCGGCTCTGGTGACCCTGCGGAGGTACCTGCGGGTCTGAGCCAGTCGTAGCCAGCGCCCGGCACCCTGAACACGACCCTGGTTGGCGGGTGCGTCTGGAGCGGATTCGTCCAAGTTCGCGGGCAACCGAGCTGGAGGCGTTCTTAGTCCCTGGAAATTCGGGTGCAGTGGCAGTTCTAACGGCGTAGGTTCAGTGAATGGGCCGAGCCGTCGCAATGCATCTCTTGCGCAGGGCCACCTACGGTCCGACCACCACTGAGGTTCACCGGATCACCAGGATGGGACCGAAGGCATGGCTGGACGAGCAACTGGAACCTGAGAGTATCAGCGACCGGCCGGGCGATGAGGTGCGCCGGCTCTTCCCTGAACTCGGCTGGAGCGTCACAGACGTTCGCCGGCAGGTCGAGGAGTTCGACTGGGGACCGATGTTCTCCTTGGGCCAGGGCACCGTGGGGCTGGCGATCTGGAGCAGGCGGCAGCTCCACGAACTGATGGTCGAGTTCTGGTCGAACCACCTCAACGTCGCCTGCCCCAGCGACGACGTGTGGGACAGTCGCCCTGACTATGACCGGACCGTGATCCGGCGCCATGCTCTGGGTCGCTTCGATCAGATGCTGCTCGCCAGTGCGACCCACCCCGCCATGCTTCGGTACCTGAACAACGCCGACAGCACCAAACGGGCCCCCAACGAGAACTACGGGCGTGAGCTACTCGAACTGCACACGGTGGGGATCGGCGCTGGGTACTCACAGGCCGACGTGGTCGACTCCGCCAGGATTCTGACGGGGTGGAGCGTTGGAGCGGACGGACTGGCGAAGTATCGCCCGGGAAACCACTACACCGGGCACGTATCCGTCCTGGATTTCAATCACCCGAACAGTTCCCCCGATGGTCGAGCAGTGGTCGAGGCTTACCTGCACCACTTGGCCCACCACAGCGCCACGGCTGAACACATCGCCTTCAAATTGTGTCAGCGTTTCGTCGATGATGATCCCCCGCAAACGCTGGTCCGGGGTTTGACCCAGGTCTATCTGCAGCGTCAGACGGCCATCCGTCCGGTCCTGAGGACGCTCTTCCACAGTTCCGAATTCGCCCGCGCCAGGCGCAAGAAGTTCCGTACCCCCTACGAAGACGTTGTGGCGACCGTTCGCGTACTGGGTCACCGACCGCAGGGCTCGCGTCGACGAGGCAGGCGAGGCATTGAGGAGCTCTACTGGATGACGGGGGAAGCTGGACAGGCGCCCCTTGCGTGGCAACCCCCGAATGGCTATCCCATGGTGGCAGCGGCCTGGCAGAGCGCGGCTGTTTCGCTCGCTCGCTGGAATCATCACCAGAGTCTGGTGAGTCGTTGGTGGCCGAACAAGAGGCAGCTGCGGATGGACCCGCCCCGGCAACTGCTGGGGGAGCTGCCTGAGCGGCACGCAGGAGTGGTCAGGCAGCTGGCAGCGCGGTTGCTGTTCGAACAGCTCACTGATGCCCAGTTAGCGGCGGTGCTGCAGTTCGTCGGAACAACGGCCCGGCGCCGAACAAGACCAGATGATGATCTCGTGACCTGGAGGGTGGCAGAAGTCGCGGCCTTGATCCTTGACTCGCCCGCCCACACGAGGAGGTGAACCCATGGGCACAAACAGCGCGGAACCGGCATGTGACAGGCTGCTCGCCAGACGCGACGTTCTGAAGGCAGGCCTTGTGGGTGCGGCCTCGCTTGCAGCGCTCGCGGTGGTAAGACCGGCGTCCGCATCCGCTGATGTGGTTCGTGACACGGTCGTCGTGCTCTCGTTGCGCGGCGGATTCGACGGCATCTCTGCTGTCGTGCCCGTGGCAGACCCGCACTACTATCTGGCTCGGCCAGGAGTGGCAATACCGGCGAGCGAGACTGTCTATCTGGACGGCCACTTCGGCCTTCACCCTTCCCTTGGGCCGCTACAAACCCTGTGGCAGGGTGGCACGTTCGCCGCGATACCTGCCGTCGGACACCCGGACCGATCCAGATCACATTTCCAGGCAATCCGGGAGATGGAACGGGCCGCGATCGGCACAACCACTCATACCGGGTGGATCGATCGGTTCTTGAGCAGTGCAGGGTCGCAACCGGCCTTCCACACCATTTCCCTTGGGAGCTCCGCGGTACCTCAGTCATTCATCGGCCCGGCCCGGGAACTGAGTCTGGCCCGCCCCAAGGACTTCCGCCTCTGGGCTGCTGACGACAAGGATCCTGGTGAATCGCGACGAGAGCTGGACCGGTGGCGAAATGCTCTCACACAGATGTACCGGGATTCTCCTACGATTCTGCGGGAACCGGCCATCTCGGCGCTTGCCACAGTGGATCGGCTCCGTGGGGTGCCGGAACCCAGCACCGCTGCCGACTACGGTGATGACGAGCTCGGGCACGCCCTTGCAGACCTCGCTGCCCTGATCCGTGGAGGGGTGGATGTGCACCTGGCTGCTATGGAATTCGGGGACTGGGACATGCACGAAGGGATGGGCACTGTGGCGGGGGGCTGGCTCAACGATCACCTGTCGGTGTTCGCCAGGAATGTCAGCGCCTTCTTCCAGGATGTCGCCGGGCACCCAGTGACCCTGGTGACACTCTCGGAGTTCGGTCGCCGGGTGCACCAGAACGACTCTGAGGGGGTCGATCACGGCCACGCGAACACGATGCTGTTGTTCGGTTCCGGTGTGAACGGGGGACGGTTGCACGGCAGGTGGCCGGGCGTCGGCCCGGAGCACCTGGATGCCGGCGATGTCGCCCAGACCAGTGACTACCGCGACGTCCTGATCGAGGTGCTGCAGAAGCGAGCGGGCCTCGGTGACTACAGTCAGGTGTTTCCGAACCATCGGTACGCCGAGATGGGCGTGTGCCACCGCCGGTGAGGGAGATTTCGGACGAATCTCCTGAACCGGGCCAGTATTCCCAGCATCGGACAAGCACCTGTTGCAGTGGCGGCAGGTCAAGTATCGTTCAGTGATGTCCAAAAACCGCCTGGTACTCATGGCTTCCTGCGCCCTTCTCGCGCTCGGTTCCGTGGTCACTCCCGCGCAGGCCGAGGAGTCCCAGGACGCAGAGGCAGTGGCCGCGGATCAGGCCAGTCAGATGGCCGAACAGACCTCTGCGATCCAGTCCGATCTTTCCGGGCTTCGCGAGGTCGAGGCATCTGCACGCGCACGCTCGGCTGCGGCGGAGGCCGAGTCCGAGAAGCTCGCCAAGGAACTCGAACGCAATCGTACCGAGGTTGAGGAAGCCCGCCGCCTGGTCAGCATATACACGCGTTCGGCCTACATGAACGGCCCGACCGAACTGACGGCGCTGGCCTCGATCGTGGACTCCGAGGACCCTGCGGACCTGCTCTCGCGCACCGACACCGCGACCAGACTCGGCAACTACAAGGACAACGAGTTCCGAGAGGCGACCGCGTTGCTCGAACGGACCGAGGAATCCAAGCGCGCCAGTGATGCTGCGCTCGAGGCGGCTCGAGCCAGCCTCGCCGCGGTCGAGGACCAGATGTCCGGTCTGCGCAGACAACTGGCGGATGTGGCCTCGGAGTGGGCCGACCGCATCCAGGCGCTCGGAGGCTTCATCGACGAGGAACAGATGAAGCGGAACACCGCGGCTGCCAAGAGCTGGGCCGAGTATCTGGCGAAGCTGGCGGACTGGAAGGTGCCTCCGTTCACCATCCAGCAGTTGCGCAAGGGCGAACTCCCTGACGGCCTCACGCAGTCCCGGAAGGTCCCCGGCGTCGCGTTCGCCGAGCATGACGGTGAGCGGCTCACAGTGCTCCCAGAGAGGACCATCGCCTCGATGACGTATGCGGTGTCCCGGATGGGGATGCCGTACAAGTGGCGCACCAACAGCGCCAAGGAGATGGACTGCTCCTCCCTCGTTGAACGCGCCTGGAACGTGCCTGCGCTGCCCAAGGAGGAGCGCGACCTCGACCGGCCACTCATCAGCGGTGGGGCGCGCGAGCAGGCCAAGCAGACGGCCCTGCTGGGCCGTGAGGATCGGCAGCTCGGTGACCTGGTCTTCCTGTCGGATCCGGGGGCCGGGGTCAACCACGTGGGGATGGCTGTCACCGATGCCCTCATGGTCGCGGCGGACAGCCGCAGTGGGGCCATCAATGCCGTCAGCATTCCCGAGGATCGCGTGTGGAAGGTCGGGCGGCAGTCCCTGCGCGAACCCGTGGTCTCCAACGTTGTGCCGGAGGCGGGCAAGAAGAAGTTCCAGTGTGGCGCCGATCCTGCCTCGTTCATCTCGCTGCCGGATGGCCGCACCCTCACCGCACCCGATGCCTGCGCGCCCAAGCCCGAGGTCTTCAGCGAGGCGCACATGCAGCCCGACGCTCTGTTCGTCGGCCGGTGCGTGGCCATGTTGTGGTCGCAGATCACGACCATCTACGGCTGGGTGGCCGTCCCCATCGGTCCCTACCCCGACCACGTCTCCGGACGCGCGGTCGACGTGATGATGCCGGCCCTGTGCGATGCCGACCCGAGCAACGTCGGCATCGGCAATCAGATCGCCGAGTTCTTCATGCAGAACGCCAAGAAGTTCAACGTGCAGTACATGATGTGGCAGCACCGCATCTGGAACGCCACCTACGAGACGCCGAAACCGGTCGACCAGTGGCGCATGGTCAGCGAGCGTGGCGACTGCACCAGCAACCACATGGACCATGTGCACATCACCATGAACGGGCCGAACGTGGCGCCGGGTATCGGCAAGGAGTTCAACCGGGACGACTGGGTGAACCCGCCGTCGGACGATTCGAAGTCCGATGACTCGGGCTCGCAGGACTCCGGGTCCGGCTCGAAACCGAAGGAGTCACTGCCCGAGAAGCCGAACCGTCCGCCGGCCAAGGACGATGCGCCCGCCCAGACTCAGGACCCGGCTCCGGCCGACCAGGCACCGAAGCCGGAGAGCGCCGACTCCGAGAACAAGTGACGGCGCGGCGGTGAAGCCTCGGCTGTGCTGCCGCGCAACGGTCTGACCGACCGGGCTCGGATTCCGGTGAGCGGCACGGCTCCACACCGGTTCAGCGGCGTTCGCATTAGGATGGCAGTTGAGGTGTGGAGGACAAGGCATGTGTGGAATCGCAGGATACTTCGGCATCCCCGGTGATGAACCGACTCTGCAACGCATGAACGACACGATGATCCACCGGGGCCCGGACGGGGCCGGTGTGTTCGCCGACGATCACGTCGGGCTGGCCCACCGGCGGCTGGCGATCATCGACAGGGAGCATGCCGCTCAGCCGATGTTCACCGCCGACGGCCGCTACGTGATCATCTACAACGGCGAGGTCTACAACTACCGGGAACTGCGCGAGGAACTGCAGCAACTCGGGTTCGTCTTCAAGACGGAGTCGGACACCGAGGTCGTGCTGCAGGCGTATGCCGCCTGGGGAACCGACGGATTCGACCGCTGCAACGGCATGTTCGGGCTGGCGATCTACGATTCCCACGAGCACGAGCTGGTGCTGGCCCGGGACCACTTCGGCATCAAGCCGCTGTACGTCTCGGTTGGCGAGGAGGACGGTCAGCCACTGGTGGTGTTCGGATCCGAGCTCCGCTCGATCTTCGCAAGTGACCTGGTGGACAAGCGACCGAACGACCGCTCGATCTACCGCTACTTGAAGTTCCGTGCTCACGACGACAACCCGGAGACCTTCTTCGCCGGTGTCACTCGCCTGATGCCTGGGGAGGCCATGCGGGTCACGATGACCGGTGTGGAACGTTTTCCCTTCACGAAGCTGGAGGAGGAACTGGAAGTCCTCGCCTCGCAGCCAGGCGCGCAGTACACGGCCGGTTCGGCACAGGAATACCGGGAGCGTCTCACCGAAGCCGTCAGGATGCGACTGGTCTCCGAGGTTCCGGTCGGGACCGCGCTCAGTGGTGGGCTCGACTCTTCCACCACCGTGATGCTGATCAATGAACTGCTCGGTGAACACGCCGCGGACACCGAGAGTATCGGCGCTCGGCAGCAGACCTTCTCAGCGGTCTTCCCCAAGGAGAGCAACGACGAGGAGCGGTATGTCGATGCCGTCCTCGACGCCTGTGGCAGCCGCATCGAGGAGCACAAGGTCCGGCCCGTCGCCGACGAGTTCACCGAGGACCTCGTGGAGTTCGTCCGGGTCATGGAGGAACCGATCATCTCGACCGGGCCGTATGCGCAGTACCGGGTGATGAAGCACGCCAGCGACTACGTCACTGTCATGCTCGACGGTCAGGGTGCGGACGAGACCATGGCAGGTTACCCGCCCTACTACCTCGTGTACCTGAGGCAGCTGCGGGCCCGCAAACAGTACAAAGAACTGTTCGGCGAGATGGTTGCCGCTCGTGACGTGCTGTGGCGCTTCGCCACCCACACCAAACGCGACACGCTAGTGCGTAAGAAGAAGGTGGATCCGACTTCGCTGATGCCCGCGGGCTTCGCCGACCGGTACGCCTCCGAGCGCTTCCCCGTCGTCCAGGACGACCTGAAGAAGCGATTGATCCAGGACATCTTCTATGTGTCGCTTCCCAATCTGCTGCGCTACGAGGACAAGAACACCATGGCCTTCTCGTTGGAGGGCCGGGTTCCATTCCTGGACAAGGAGGTCCTGAAGTATCAGTTCTCGTTGGCGGATGACTCGATCATTCACGATGGCTGGAACAAGCGGATCCTCAGGGATGCGACGGCGAATCTCCTCCCGGCCATGATCAACAAGCGGCGCAACAAGATTGGCTTCACCACTCCCGAGGATGCCTGGTTCGACCGGCTGAAGTCCGACATCTACGCTGTGTTCGCCTCGGAGAGCTTCGCCTCCCGGCCCTACTTCGACGCCGACGCTGTGCTGAACGCCTACCAGGAGTTTCTGGGTGGGCGCAACGACAGTGGGTCGATGCTGTTCTGGCGGTTCCTGAACGTGGAACTGTGGCTGCGGGAGCACTTCGACGAGCCCGAGCCGGAAGTGATCGTGGAGGAGGGTCCCAAGCCGGACTGGGTCCCCAACGAGGGCAAGAGCCTGGACATCAGCACTTCGGTCGGCACCATGAGGCGGTTCCCGCTGCAGACCCAGGCCGTGTCTGATCAGACCGATATCGACGAGTTCATTCTGAGCAGGGTCGACGCGTTCGTGGCTGATCTGGCAGACAACCCGGAGGCGAGGGATGAGGTACTGGGCAAGCCCTGGCAACTGTTCGTGTCCGAGAAGATCATCGCCATCGCCCAGGGCAGGTCCTGGCTGCTGACCGAGATCCATCCGACCTGGTGGGCGCGCACCCTGTCCAAGGGAGTGAGCCGGACCCCCTACGGCATCGGTCTGGGCGACCCGACCACGATGCAGCTTGCCATCGAAGAGGCGGGACTGCCCAGGATCCTATGGGCCTCGGTGGCCGGCGTTGCCGGAAAGGTGGTGGGCCGCCGTGGGGTCTTCTACAACGTCGCCGGTCACGATGTGCGGGCCATCGACGGCCCGACCGCACATTCGGCGTACCCGTCCAACGTCTCGGCGAAGCTGGCTCCCAAGGACCCGGACGGCGTCGCTTCGCGGCTGGCCGCCGCACTGCGGGCCCGGCTGCCCGAGGAATGGAGTCGAGCCTTCCAGGGTGTCGTGGTGATCGATGCGAACGACCTCGGCCGCAACATCCTCGGCGCCGCCTCCCCGCTGCCCGAGGAGGTACTCGAGGAGTGTTTCGGGGATAATCCTCTGGGACAGGGCCGCGAGATGACGCCACTGGCTGTCACTGTTCAGATCTGACGGACCGGGGGCCAGGTCCGTTCGTCGCACCTTGATCCAGCTGATGGCACGGGTCGGCAAACCAGACATAAGGTTCGAAGGTCCCGGGCTTGCCAGTGACTTCGTACACAGATTTACATACAGATCTGAGACGAAACCGTGACAAGGCATTAGCGTGTTGTTCGTGACCCCCCTCCATTCGCGTCAGCGTCGCCATGGTCGACGCTGGGTCACGCTGGGGCTGGCCTCGACGGTGGCGATGGTACCTCTGGCGACTGGTCAGGCAGGGGCGAACCTGACCGATGACAAGCAGGCCGTCGATGCTCAGATCGACGACGCCTACGACGAGGTACTGTCCTTCAACAAGAAGGTGGCCAAGGCCACCAGACAGGTGCTCGACGCCCGGGAGCAACTGCCCAGCGCCCAGGCGAACCTTGCCAAGGCGGAGGCCGCCGCGTCAGAAGCCAGCGCGGCCCACCAGGAGGCGAAGCAGGAACTCGAGGCTGCTGCGACACGGGCACTTCGGACCGAGGAGCAACTGGCCGACCTGGAAGCAGCAATCTCATCTCTGCGCGGCGACGTCGGTGACTTCGCCCGGCGCGCGTACCAGATGGGTCCCTTCGCGGAGCTGGAGATGCTGCTCGATGCCAAGGACCCCTCGGACTTCACCGATCGGCTGGCCGCCATCCGCAACGTCAGCAAGTCCAACAATGACGCACTCAACGAGATGGCGGACAGCCGGGCCGACATGGCATACATGGAGGAACGGCTGCGCGCGGTGCGCGAGGAGGCGCAGCAGCAGCAGGCTCGGGCGCAGGAGCGTCTGGACGCCGCCCGCCAGGCTGAGGCCGGCGCTCAGGCGGCCAAGGACCTGGTGGACAATCTCGTGCAGCAGGAACAGACGGCACTCAAGTCCGCGCAGGCGGGCCAGGCTGAGGTCAAGGCCCAGTACGAGCAGCTCGCTGCCGAGCAGGCCCGGATCGCCGAGGAGATCGCGCAAGCGGCTCGCAAGCTGGAACGCCAGACCGGAGTGAAGACCGGGACCGGTGGCGGGGTCGACGTCGGGGGACAGTGGTTGTTCCCGGTGGCCGGGGCAAGCATCGGGTCGAACGCAGGCTGGCGATTCCACCCGATCCTGCACTACACGCGCTGCCATGCCGGTGCGGACATCGGTGCGGGCAGCGGTACCCCCATTGCGGCCGTGGCTGATGGCGTCGTGGTCCAGGCCGGTTACAGCGGCGGTTACGGAAACTTCACCGTGATCTCGCATGGCGGGGGTCTCACCAGCGGCTACGGCCACCAGTCCTCGATCATCGTGAAGGCGGGACAGACGGTCAAGCGGGGCCAGATCATCGGCTACGTGGGGTCGACCGGGCTCTCCTCCGGGCCGCATCTGCACTTCGAGGCCCGCGTGGACGGAGACCCGTACGACCCGAAGGGCTGGTTCGGTCAGGGCGCCAAGGTCCGCGTCTGCGTCTGATCATGAGGCCTCGCCGATGGGGCGAGACATCGCCGGTGAGGAACTGGGATACTTGAGGGATGCCCCGGGAGAAGGGTCGCAAGGCGATCGCGACGAATCGCCGGGCCCGCCATGACTACACCATCCTCGACACCTACGAGGCCGGCATCGTGCTGCAGGGGACCGAGGTGAAGTCGCTGCGCGAGGGCAAGGCGACGATCGGGGACGGCTTCGCCACCATCAGCGATGGCGAGGTCTGGCTGCACAATGTCCACATCCCCGAATATGACCTGGGGACCTGGACCAATCACGAACCCCGACGGGTCCGCAAGTTGCTCCTGCATCGTCAGGAGATCCAGCGACTCATCGGTAAGACCAAGCAGTCCGGGCTCACCCTGATACCGCTGTCGCTGTACTTCAAGGACGGCTACGCCAAGGTGGAGCTGGCGCTTGCGCAGGGCCGCAAGACCCACGACAAACGGCAGGCCATCGCCGAGCGTGAGAGCAAGCGCGAGACCGAGAAGATGATCGGCCGCAGGATGAAGGGCGTGGACTGAGGTCCACACGGCGAAGAGGAACTGATGAGCGAGGACGAACTCCTGGACGGACTCTACCCCTACCGACGCGACTACCGGACCTATCGCGCGATTCCGCAGGACCCGGTCGACCGGGCCGAGCTGGCTGCCGCGGTGGGTTTCATGGCCGGCCAGGAGGACGCCATGGGCGATGAGGGCCTGGTCTCCGGAAGCCTGTACTCCGGCGATCACGACCACTACGAATTCCTCGGGGACATCTTCAGCCGCTTCTCGCACGCCAATATCCTGCAGCGGGACATGTATCCGTCGGCCACCAAGTTCGAGGGCGAGATTGCCGCCATGGTGCTGTCGATGCTGCAGGCCCCCGAGGGTGGCGCTTCGGTCATCACCAGTGGCGGCTCGGAGAGTCTGATCTCGGCGCTCTATGCCTACCGTGAGCAGGGGCGTCGCAACGGCATCACCCGGCCGAACATCGTGATGCCCGTGACCGCGCATGTGGCACTGGACAAGGGTGGGCACTGGATGAATGTGGAGGTTCGCCATGCTCCGCTGGCGCCCGACTATCGCGCCGACGTGGCTGCCATGGCCGAGCTTGTCGATGATCAGACGGTGGCGCTGGTCGGCTCCGCGGGCAACTACCCCCACGGTCTCATCGACCCCATCTCGGAGATGGGGGAACTGGCCCAGGAGCGCGGCCTCGGTCTGCACGTGGACGGTTGCCTCGGGGGCTTCCTGTGGCCGTGGCTCGAGGAACTCGGATACGACATCCCGCCATGGGACTTCCGGGTGCCCGGGGTCACCTCGATCAGTGCCGACACTCACAAGTTCGGCTATGCGCTGAAGGGGACCTCCACGCTGTCCTTCCGTTCCAAGGACCTGCGCAGGCTGCAGTACTTCACCAAGCCGGACTGGCCGGGCGGGCTCTACCTCTCACCCGGATTGGCCGGTTCCCGCTCGGGTGGCCTGATCGCCTCAACGTGGGCGGCGCTGCTCGCCACCGGCAGAAGTGGCTACCTCAGCGCCGCACAGGAGATCATGACCGCTGCCCGCACCATCCGCGACGGTGTCGAAGGCATCGCGGGTCTGGAGGTCATCGGAGATCCGTACTTCCTGGTTGCCTTCAAGTCGCAGGATCCGGACCTCGACATCTATCTCGTCAACGACTCCCTCAAAGCAGCGGGCTGGCGGCTGAACGCCCTGCAGTCACCGGCCGCGCTGCACTTCTGCGTCACCCGGCCGAACACCGCTCCGGGTGTCGCGGAACGCTTCGTCGCCGACCTCGCCGCCGCGGTCGCCTACGCCCGGGAGCATCGCGGGGAGCCGGCTGACAGTGGTGCCATGTATGGCATGGGGGGCACTCCCCAGGGTGACCAGACACTCAACGACCTCATGACCAGTGTTCTCGACATGATGCTCGAGCCCGCACCCGAGGAGTGAGACGTGGCCCCGTGGATCCTCGCCATCGATCTCGGCAACGGCGGACCCAAAGTCGCAGCTGTCTCGCTTGAGGGGCAGGTGCTCGCCTCGGCCTTCTCGCCGGTGTCGGTCACGATCGAGACCGACGGGACCGCCACCCAGGATGCCGGGGAGTGGCTGACTGCATTGCGTTCCGCGGTGCGAGAGGTGACGGCACAGTGCTCCAGAGCTGACCTCCACTGCGTGGCGATCACGGGGCAGTGGGGCTCGAGCGTGCCGGTGGCCGCGGATGGTTCCCCGGCCGGAGATGTGCTGCTCTGGGCCGACACGAGGGCGGCCAAGCACATGCCCGAGCTGATCGGTGGGCCGCTGTCGGTCATGGGCTACGCACCGCACAAGGTACTGCCGTTCGTACGGATCACCGGCGGTGGCCCCAACGTCCAGGGCGCCGACCCCACCGGGCACTCGCAATTGCTCCAGCGTGAGCTTCGAGACGTGGGGGAGCGCACGGTTGCCGTGCTGGAACCGGTGGACTACCTGTCCTTCCGGCTGACCGGTCGAGCCCTGGCCACGCCGGCGTCGATGTCGTTGTCGTGGCTCACCGACAACCGGCCGGGAGCCGAGCTCGGCTACGTGGACAAGCTCGTGGGCCTTGCTGGCCGGCGCCGCGAGTGGTTACCCGAACTGGTTCCCACAGGCACCATCGCCGGACCGCTGCTGGGTCCTGTGGCCGATGAGCTGGGACTGCTGCCGGGGGTGCCGGTCACCACCGGATTGCCCGATCTGCACGCTGCGGTGGTCGGCAGTGGCGCGGTCGGGCCATACGACACGCACCTGGCGGTCTCCACCACCGCCTGGCTCACCTGCCGAGTCCCGTTCAAGAAGACCGACATCCTGCATTCGATCGCCACCCTGCCGGGCCTCGATTCGCAGTACCCGCTTGTGGGCAACAACATCGAGACTGCCGGCGCTGCGCTGGCCTGGCTGCGCGAGCAGATCATCTCCCCGGACGACGGCCTTGTCGGCGGCGGTACCGGGATCGGCGCCTCCGGCGCCGCGCCGCCGGGTGCCGTGCCCAGCTACGACCAGATACTGGAGCTCGCCGCGAGCGCACCGGTGGGCTGCGAGGGACTGATCTTCATGCCCTGGCTGGCCGGTGAGCGCAGCCCGGTCGAGGACCACGATCTGCGTGCAGGCTGGCTGAATCTGTCGTTGCGTACTGATCGCGCTGCGCTGGTGCGGTCCGTGCTGGAAGGCGTGGCGCTGAACCTGCGGTGGCTGCTCACCCACTACGAGAAGTTCCTGAACAGACCTGTCGCGACGATCCGCGCGCTCGGCGGTGGCATCCGCTCCGACCTGTGGTGCCAGATCATCGCTTCCACTCTGGACCGCCCCATCGAGCAGGTCGCCGATCCGCTCAACGCCCAGCTGCGCGGCGTCGCGATGTGGGCCAGGGTATGCCTCGGTGAGCTGACGCTGGCTCAGACACGCAACCTCGTTCCGGTCCAGCAGGTGTTCGAGCCGGAGCCCGGCGACCGCGTCATCTACGAGGAGCACTATCGTGAGTTCCGCAAACTCTACGGTTCCCTGAAGGGGTTCTACCACCGCCTGAACGGAGGTTGAGCGTGGCCTGGACCGACGACGCACTGCCGGATTACCTCGCTGAACTGGGCGTCCCCGGGATCGTGGATGCTCACTCACACTTCATGCCCAAGCCGGTCATGGACAAGGTCTGGGCCTACTTCGAGTCCGGTGGCGAGAAGGTGGGCAGGGAATGGCCCATCACGTACCGGTTCTCCGAGGACGAGCGAGTCGCGACCCTGCAGAAGCTCGGGGTCACGCGTTTCACCTCACTCTGCTACGCGCACAGGCCGGATATGGCTGCCTGGCTGACCCAGTGGGCCCTGGATTTCGCACAGCACCATCCGCAGGCGATCCCTTCGGGCACGTTCTTCCCCGAGCCAGGTGTGCGCGAGTACACCGCCGCGGCGATCGAGTCCGGAGTCCGCGTCTTCAAGCTGCACCTGCAGGTGGTCGACATCGACCCGCGCGATGAACGGTTGACCCCCGTCTGGGGCCTGTTGTGCGACACGGGAATTCCAGTCGTAGTCCACTGTGGCTCCGGGCCGGTGGCGGGTCGATTCACCGGCTTCGAGCCGATGGCAGCGGTCGTGCGTGACTTCCCGGATCTCCCCCTGATCGTGGCCCACATGGGCATGCCGGAGGTGGCAGAGTACGTCGGCCTGGCCGAGACCTACGACAGAGTGCGTCTGGACACCACCATGGTGGACACCAAGTACCTGCCACAGGACCATCATCTGGATCGCGCGGTGCTGCCCCGCGTGCGAGAGCTCGCGCTGGACGGCCGGGTGTTGTTCGGATCGGACTTCCCGAACATCCCCTACCAGTACGCCGAGCAGGTGGAGGCGCTGGCTCGCTGGGATCTCGGCGACGACTGCATGCGGGCGGTGCTGTTCGAGAACGGCGAGGCGCTGTTCGGTGCCTGAGGCCTACTGCGGTGCTGCGGCGCTCTGCCGGCGGGCGGTGTTGATCCAGCCCGTCAGCGCCAGGTCGTAGCCCTTGGCCGGCCGGAAGCTCAAGTGGCGCACCCGTTTACGGGCGCGGTGGCGTTTGCCGAGCGACAGGTCCACGAGGACCGCATAGGCCTGGGCCCGGGGGATGTCCAGACGCTGCTTGGGGCCGAACTGCTGCAGCAGTCGTCGACCTGAGCGGTCTCCCATGGCGTCGAGATAGAACGCGGACTGGATGCGCTCGTAGTCGTTGACGGGGGTGGCCCACTGCCAGTGGCGCAGGCTGGTCTCGCCGCTCCTGGGGCTGATCCGGCGCCACCGCATCGCCACGGCGCTACGCTTCATCCGCTTGGCGAGGCGCCTGTGGCGTGGGAAGTGATGCAGCAGCGCAGCGGCGGCCAGCGTGCTGTGCGGCTGCAACAGGTTGTTGCAGTCCGGCATGTGGGCCATATAGGCGTGGTCGCCGAGCCGGATCACCCGGGCGCGCAGGTACTGCGCCGCTCGCTCGGCCGAGTGCAGCGCACGGGCGCTGCCCAGTCGTTGGTCGTAGTCGAGCAGTGTCAGTGCGACCTCAGCGACCTCCCAGCTCTCGGCATCCGAAGCCCGCCGGGTCTTGAAATCGATCTCGTGGCGGCCCCAGGCCGTGCCGAGGCCCCACCGGCCGTTCGGGTACTGGGAACGGATCAGCCGGTTGGCCAGTCGTTTCGCACGCTGCTTGCGGTGCAGCAGCACGGCCCGCCGCAGTTCCCAGCCCAGGAAGCTGGGTGTGCACCAGGGCAGTCGACGGCAGTCGCGCAGTCTCACCGGCGCTGAAGCATCCGCACGCTGCGATGTCGACGCAGCGCCGCTGGCCGGGGTCTGCTGCGATGCCACGGTGAGGAGGCTCACCAGGAGCGTCGCCGCCAGCAGAACGGACCCGAGCAATGAGGAATAGCGGCGGCCGGATGGGCGCCGGGCAGCGTCAGGCATCGTGCTCCGGAAGCATGTCAGTCGAACAGGTGCCGCAACCCTAACAGTCCGTGGCTGACATATCGGTAGGCGCGACGAGCGACCTCCGGGCGCAGTGTGACATCCATCGAGTTGAGGCCCATCACGGCCGCGAGGGCGGCGTCGGGAGCGATCGCAATGACCGGTGTAGTGGTTGCCTGCACTCCTCGGGCCTCACGCCACAGCTGGCGCCGGATCGGGGTCCTGGCGCGCTGCGAGAGCGATCCCGGCGGCCCCGAGATGGCCATCGGTGCGGATACGATCACCAGATCGAGGGCCTCGTCGGCCAGCAGGTCCAGACTGTGGACGGAGTGGCAGCCGCCATCCACATACCGGTCGTCATCGATCACGACCGGGGGGAACAGTCCTGGGACGGCGCAGGAAGCGGCCACGGCATCGCCGAGCACGGGGAAGCTGTCCCTGCCGAAGACCTCGCGTCGCCCTGATGAGAGGCTCACCGCCGGCAGCCAGGTCTTCTCTGGGGGCCAGTCCACAAAGAGATCGCCCATGCTGACGCCGGTCGCCTCGGTACTCACCCGACCCTCGGGCAGCACGGCGGCCGCGAACGTCCCGACCCGGTATCGCCACGGACGCTTCAGAATCTGCAGTGCCAGTTCCGGTGCTGCCATGCCGGCACGGAAGTCGAGGTCCTGGCTTGGTAGCGCGGCCAGAGGGCCGATGCCTTCCAGAACCCTGGAGGCCTGTTCCGAAAGGGCCTCACCGCACATCCGGGCCACGTACTCCTGCGGCGGGAACCCGGCGCGCAGGAGCGCAGCGGCAGTGGAACCCGCCGAGGTACCGACGATCACCTCGGCGTCGCGGCCGTCGAAATCGACCACATCGGCCAGGGCACCGAGCACACCGGCGTGGAATGCGGTTCCGGTGTATCCACCGCCGCCGAGGACCAGTCCGACTCTCGTCACTGCACCAGTCTCGCCCATCACCGGAAGTTAAACCATCCCGAGGGGATGAACGCTGTGCTGCAACAGGCGGTCCGGAGCGGCGACAATGGGACATCTCGCGACGGGCGAGGGAACAGCCGTGGGCGGAGTGACATGCGCAATGCAGCGATGACGGCCCTGACTGCGACGGTCCTCGTGTGCAGCGCTTGTGGCACTGCGTCGCAGTCCGACCCATCGCCCACGACGAGCACCACACCGCGGGAGAGCGACTTCTTCCAGGTGCGCCCCGTGCAGGCTGAGACACCGGTTTCTCCGACCGCCTCCGGGTCCTCGAGTTCGGGCGCTGCGCCTGGGCCGGTGGAATCGGTATCCGGTTCGTCGGCGACTCGAACCGCACCCGCCAGTTGTCCGACCGCAAGGCCGAAACCGGAAGCAGCCGCATCGGCCTGCGACGTGGCCGCCACGTCGCTCTTCCAGTTGGGACCGGCCTTCCTGACCGGTCGGTCTGTCCTCTCGGCCTCCGCGCAACTCATCGGAGCGCAGCCGACCGTGATCATCACGCTGGATGAGAACGCAGCGACTCAGTATCTGGACCAGACTGCGGACCTTGACGCGAAGACCTCGCCGCAGAACCAGGTCGCGATCCTGGCCGGCCCTCGAGTGGTGGCGGCCTTCGAGCCGGAGACGGGGCTGTTCAAAGGAGAGATCTCGGTGGACTTCAGCTCGGAACAGGCTGCCGCAGACTTCGTCGACCGCGTCAACGATGGCGTATCCTCCTGAGTCGTACAGAACCGTTACGCTCCCGCCGCACAGCTGAAACACAACGGAAACCGGGTGCTGGCAACGTGAGGCCATGGGAGTACACGCACCGTCGGTCGGGCCGCGGAACGGACAGGTCGTCGTCCTGTTCGGCGCCACGGGGGACCTGGCGAGGCGCAAACTGCTCCCTGGTCTGTTCCATCTGGCCACGGCCGATCTGGTCCCCGGTCTTCGCATCGTGGGCACTTCGCTTGAGGATTTGAGTCCGGGGGAGTTCGAGGAGCATTGCAGGACAGCAGTGACCGAATTCTCGGCGAGGGGCCTGACGAGCGACCAGTGGAACGACTTCGCAACACTGCTCGACTATGTGCCATCCGGAGCCGGTCCCGAGGCACTGGCAGCAGCAGTCAAGCGGGCCGAGGGTGAACTCGACGGTGATGTCGAACGGTTGCACTACCTCAGCGTGCCACCCTCGGCCGCGCTTGCTGCGGTCCACATGCTCGACGACGCCGGGCTCGTGGAGCGCTCCAAGGTGATCATGGAGAAGCCTTTCGGCGTGGACCTGGCCAGTGCCGTGGCGCTGAACTCGGAGGTCCACGAGGTCTTCGGCGAGGAGCAGATCTTCCGGATCGATCACTTCCTGGGCAAGGAACCGGCGCAGAACATCCTGGCATTCCGGTTCGCCAACGGGCTCTTCGAACCGATCTGGAACCGAAACTTCATCCACCACATCCAGATCGACGTGCCCGAGCAGCTCGGTGTCGAACAGCGTGCCGCTTTCTACGAGGGCACCGGGGCGTACCGGGACATGGTCGTCACGCACCTGTTCCAGATCCTCGCTTTCATCGCAATGGAGCCGCCCACCGCCCTTGAGCCGTCCTCCATCACGGAGGAGAAGAGCAAAGTCTTCCGCAGCATGCTGCCTCTCGAGCCGACCGATGTGGTCCGTGGCCAGCACCAGGGCTACCGTGACCTCCCAGGAGTCGCTGAGGAATCGGAGACCGAAACCTTCATCGCGCTGAAATGTCACATCGACAACTGGCGCTGGGCCGGCGTCCCGTTCT
>JAGQTY010000109.1 GCA_020438795.1 Actinomycetota bacterium | reverse complement strand
GGATCCGGCAACCTGATGGCGACACGCAGCAGCATCCTGAACCGGAACCGCAATCCTGGCCGTTCGCAGGATGAGGTCACTGCCGAGATGCTCGGCGTCTACGGAGCTACGAACCTCGTCTGGCTGCCCGGCGTCCGGGGACAGGACATCACCGACGACCATGTCGACTCGACCAGCAGGTTCGTGGCACCAGCCACGGTACTGGTGCAGGAACCGCTGCCTGGCCGTCAGGACGCCTTCTCCAGGGCCGCTCGGGCACAGTTGCAGGTACTGCGCGCCGCCACCACAGCCGCTGGCGACCCGTTCTCGGTTACGACACTGTCCGGCCCGCCACACGTGCGGTCCACCAACCCGGACTTCCTGGACTCCTACGTGAACTTCGCGATCGTGAACGGTGCGGTGATCATGCCGGAGTTCGGCGATGCCCGAGCCGACGGGGCAGCGGCCGAGCAGATCCAGGCGCTCTTCGAAGGCCGGGAAGTGGTCCAGATCAACGTCGACAACATCCAGGACGGGGGCGGCGGCATCCACTGCGCGACGCTGTCTCAACCCGCGCTCTGACCACGGCAATCGTGCCCCCCGAGCTACCCGACCGGCATCGTAACTGCTTGGTGTCGTGACCTCACTGTCCGTTTACGTTAGCCCGATCGAGACGTGTTTGGTTCAGTGCGGGCTTTTCGAGTTGTGACCCCCTTCCAATCCCGCTAACTTCCGGCTATACCGATTCGTTATGTTCCGGGCAAACCTCGAGATTGGGTCGACAGAAATGGAAGCAGTCAAGGCAAGGGTGGACAAGGCGTCCGCCGCCAGAATGGCCAAGATGGTCGCCATCGGTGGCGCCCTTCTCGGCATCCTCTACGGGTACGATAACGCGAACGCAGGTGCGGCGCAGCTGTTCTTCGTCGATGACCTGGGTCTCAGCTCAGGTGAGACATCGACGATCCTCACGGCGGTGCCCTACGGCATTCTTGTCGGCTGTATCCTCGGCAGCATTCCGACCAACTACATCGGCAGGAAGCGAACCACCGGACTCGTCGTCATCGGCTACATCGTCTTCTGTCTGGCGCAAGCGGCGGCCTTCAACTTCGCATCCATGCTCGTCGCCCGCGTGCTTCTGGGCTTCGTGATCGGTGTCTCGCTCATCGCTGTCCCTGTCTTCATCGCTGAGGCAGCCGCGACCGCAAAACGTGGTCGAGTACTGGTCGGCTATCAACTGGCCGGCGTCCTCGGCATCATCCTGGCGTTCCTGGTCGCCATGGCAGTGAACAATGCCTCCGACACCTACAACTGGCGGATCATGTTCGCCGTGGCCGCAATTCCGGCCATCTTCCTGCTCCCGCTGATCCTGAAGCTGCCCGAGACTTCCCGCTGGCTCATGATGAAGGGCCGCGACGCGGAAGCCGAAGAAGTGCTGCGCATGACCGAGCCTGACACCGACATCGAGGCGACCATGGCCGATATGCGCGCCGCAATCGCGGACGAGGCCAGTGGCAGCCTGTGGCACATGTTCAAGAGGCCCTTCCTACGAGCCACGATCTTCCTGGCAATCATGGGTCTGCTGATCCAGCTGACCGGCATCAACGCGTTCCTGGCCTATGGGTCGATCATCCTGAAGGACATGGGCTTCGACAACATGCAGTCCTTGGCCGTGAACGCCGCCATCAACTTCATCTCGTTCCTCGCGGTGATTGTGGCCATGGTCTACGTCGATCGCTGGGGCCGCAAGCCGATCATCATGTGGGGCTTCGGCGTGATGGCGATCGGCCTGCTCATGGTTGCGGTTGCCTTCTACTCCGCCGGTGGTGACGGTGAGGGCTTCAACACCTGGCAGCGGATTCTCGGTATCGGTGGCCAGACCATTGGCATGGCGGCCTTCAACTTCGGCGTCGGCGGCACGGTGTGGGCGTGGGCCTCGGAGTCTCTGCCCTCGCACCTGCGCAGTTACGGTGCCACGATCCTGCTGGCCTTCGACCTGATCGCCAACATCATCGTGGTGCAGTGGTTCACGTCACTGGGCGACGCGATCGGCATGGCCACGGTCTGGCTCATCTTCGCGGTGATCGCCATCATCGGCATCATCTTCGTCTGGGTCTTCGCGCCCGAGACCAAGGGCAGGGATGTGGACGAAGTCCGTATCTTCTGGGAGAACGGCGGCAAGTGGCCCAAGGAGCCGATCCCGGCCGGCGCCAACCTCAACGATCTGGAATAGCTGCCCTGCCCACTGGAACTTCGAAGCCCCCTTCCACCGCGGGAGGGGGCTTCGAACGTCCTGGCACCCGCATCCAAGTACGGGCAGCAATCGCGCGAACCTCGCACATCCCCCAGATGC
>JAGQTY010000108.1 GCA_020438795.1 Actinomycetota bacterium | reverse complement strand
TGGTCTCCAGCCATCCGGGGTTCCTGGACTTCCTGGGTATCGTGCTCGGCTCGGTGGTCATCTGTTTCGCCACCTGGGTCTGTCTACGCACTGCCGGCCCGATCAATTCGGTGCTGGGGGAGGGTGGCGTCATTGCCATGCAGCGTCTCTTCGGCCTGATCGTGCTGGCGATCGCCGTCTCACTGATCGCCAGCGGCATCAGTGCCATGTTCGGAATCCACATCGTCGGCTGACCGTTGGGCCCCGCCTGCATACTGCAGGC
The DNA here is from genome assembly GCA_020438795.1 of Actinomycetota bacterium. Classification (GTDB taxonomy): domain Bacteria; phylum Actinomycetota; class Actinomycetes; order S36-B12; genus JAGQTY01. The sequence continues at coordinate 2,124 of JAGQTY010000108.1, read as the reverse complement.
AGGGGGAGTGTGCGCCATCCTCGACGCCACAACTGCCCACCACTTGACCAAGGAAGTAAAGTGAAGTTACTTTACTTCTATGACGTCCACGAGCCAAGCAACCTCGGTCAGGGCGACCAAGGGCCAGCGCACGAAGGAACGGCTGCTTGCTGCCGCGAGCGCTGAGATCGTCGCAACTGCTGGGGATTTCCAACTCGCCCAGGTGTCGCAGCGGGCCGAGGTGTCGCCTGGCCTGCCGTACCGCTACTTCGAATCGAAGTCTGACCTGCTTGTGGCAGTCGTGAATGACTTCTACGACGAGCTCGACGCTCGCGTGTTCCGGCCGGACTTCGCCGAGATTTCGGTCGACTGGTGGGTCCGCGAACAGCACCGGATCGTGTCACTCATCGACTTCTGCTACCAGCGGCCGATCGCTCGATATCTCGTCACCAGCCTGGCAGGCGACGCAACCGCGGTCGCGGTGCAGCGGGAACGAACCCAGCGCCACTACGTCGGAGCCGCCGCCAATATCCGCACAGGTCAGCAGCTCGGGATCGTGCCCGAGTCGATCGATGCCGCACTGATGGGCCCCATGCTCATCGGGGGAGTCAACGCCGTGATCGGTTCGGCGCTCACGCTCACACCCGCGACCGCACAGGACCGCACGGTCGATGCCGTGATCCACGGGATGAGGACCATATTGCAGATCGGAGTGACTCATGAACCGTGAGACAGAAGTCCAGCTCCTGCGGGACGCGCTGGGGCTCACGCAGGCGGGAGCCCATTCCATGGCGGCCAGTGAGGTCGAACAACCCGTGTCGGACTACACCGACCCGATCAGGTTCAACACCGAGCTCGAGGTCATGGCCCGGTCCCTCAACGTCGTTGCCCATGCCAGCCAGGTGCCGGAGCCGGGTTCCTTCATCACACGGGAGATCGTGGGCCGTCCGGTTCTGATCACGCGCGGTCTCGACGGCACGGTCCGAGCGTTCCTGAACGTCTGCCGCCATCGTGGCGCGCGGGTCGAGACCCGAGAGTCTGGGAGATGCCGGGCCTTCGTGTGCCCGTATCACGCATGGACCTACCGCACGGACGGAACCCTGGCGAGTGTCCGCCAACCTGAAGGGTTCCCCAGCGTGGACTTCGGCACCGCCGGCCTGGTCCCGTTGCCATGCGTGGAGAGTGCGGAGCTGATCTGGGTCAACCCCAGCGGCGAGGGCGAACAGGAACTGCCGACGAGCACGGTAGCCGTGCTTGCTGAGCTCGAAGGGCTCGGGTGCGTGAACTCAATCGTGCAGCACTCAGACAGCAAGGTATGGCGGGCGAACTGGAAGCTCATCGCCGATGGCGGTCTGGAGAGCTACCACTTCAAGATCGCCCACCGGCGCTCGATCGCCCCGTTGTTCCCGGACAACGTCTCGATCCAGGAATTCCTCGGTCGCAACGTCCGGACCGTCCTGCCGACCAGCACGATGCCTGAACTGCTGAACAGGCCGGAGTCGGACTGGCGCATTCGCGACTACACCCATGTCGTCTACGCCTTGTGGCCGAACGCGACCGTGCTCGTGCAGGAGGGCCACTACACGCTGGCAACCATCCAGCCGGTGGCCATCGATCAGACGGAGATATCGGTGGCCACCGTCGTTCCCCGGGCCCAGTCCGAGCAGGATCAGGCGTACTGGCGGGCCAATCACGACTTCACCATGAAGACACTTGATGAGGACTTCGTGATCGGGGAGCAGATTCAGGCCGGCATGGCGACCGGAGCCAACACCACGTTCCGCTTCGGATTGTTCGAGGGGGCTCTGGGCCGGTGGCATGAAATGCTGCGCGAGGAGGTCGCCGGTCACCTCGACCTGCGCCGTTCCACGAGATCGAGTCCCACTGCAACAGCGCCGAGTCACTCGTTCGAGTGACTCCGAAACGATTCGGTATTTGCGCGCCCTATTCACCGCCCGTCGTCGCATCTATGTTGAGGCAGTGATGGCTCACGAAGCGTGGCCACAGAGCACAACGAAAGGCTGAACAATGAGACGGTTGATGGTGATCAGTGGCGGGATAGTCGCCCTGGGGCTTGGTGGCCTTGCGGCGTATCCTGCAACCGCGGACACCTCCCTGTGCGGAACCACCATTTCCGAGGACCTC
>JAGQTY010000107.1 GCA_020438795.1 Actinomycetota bacterium | reverse complement strand
TACATGTCCTGCTCCTAGCGCACTCGTACCGGGACGGAGGTGGACTGCGTCCCGCCGGTCCCCAGCTGACCCCACACATTAAACCCGGTGCAGTACATCCGGCCGTCCGGTGATATGGCACAGGAGTGGTTCTCCCCAGAGGCGACCTGGCTCAGCTTTCCTGAGCGAACGTTCGTCAGGCTGACCGCGACCGGCACGAGGGCGCTGGTCGTGGTGCCGTTGCCGAGCTGACCGCCGGTGCCGCGACCCCAGCAGTAGGCCTTGTTCAGGGTGTCCACCGCACAGGTGAAGCCGCCGCTGGCGGCACTGTCCAGCTGCTTGAGGGTCTTGCCGGCCAGCACGCCAGCGGTGTTCACGGGAGTGGGCACCTTCACCATGGCGGTGGAACCGTTGCCGAGTCGCCCGGAGTCACCTGAACCCGAACAGTACGCCTGGCCCGAGGCGATCCCGCACTGGAACAGTCCGCCACTGCTGACCTGGCTCCACGACAGGAAATCCGCCGTACGCACGGGTGTCAGCTGGTTGACGAGCAGGTCGTTGCCGAGCTGTCCGGAGGTGCCGTTGCCCCAGCAGTAGTTCTCGTTCGCAGTCGTGACGCCGCAGGTCTGCCCGAGACCGGCTGAAGCACTGCGGAAGCTCGTCGCCGTGGCCACCGCCACCGGATCACTGGACAGGGGAGTGGCCCCGTTGCCGAGCTGACCGTTGGCTCCCGCGCCCCAGCAGTACGGCGCGCCCGTGCTGTCCACGGCGCAGGAGTGCTGACCTCCGGCACTGATCGTGGAGAACGTATGACCGGCCAGAGCTACGTAGTCAGCCCGCACCGGGACGCGGCTTAGTGCGGTGCCGCCGTCGCCCAGTTGCCGGAAGTAGTTGTCACCCCAGCAGTAGAGCTGCCCGTCACTGTCCCGGGCACACGTGTGGGAACGGCTGGCGCTGCCTCCCGCCGAGATCTCGACCAGGCGCTTGCCCGCGAGTACACCGCTGGTGTCCACCGCCGTGGGAGTCGTCGCCGAACTGGCCGTGCTTCCGGTGCCGAGCTGGCCGTAGGTGTTGTTGCCCCAGCAGAAGGCCTTCCCCGCATCCGTGAGGGCGCAGGTGTGGGCATGGCCCGCGGACACTTGCTCCCACTTGGTGTAGGGGACGTGGATGCGCTTGGCCTTGGACTTCGCCGACTTGCCCTTCTTATCCTTCAACACGGACACGCGGAAGTCCCAACTGCCGTCGTCGGGCTTCATCTTGGCGGTGTACTTGCCGGCCTTGTTCGTTCGGCCCGTCTTGTAGGTGTTCCAGCCGCCGGTGACGACCTCCCGGTACTGGATGCGCAGCTTGCGCTTGGTGTAGCGCTTACCGGTCTTGACCCGGATCTTCTGCTTGACCAGGGTTCCGTAGGGGACGGTCACCGAACTGGTGGACCAGCCCTGGATGCGGGTGCGAGCGGCTGCAGCGGCACCGACCTCGGCTGCAGATGCCTGGCCAGTGTCAGCTTGGGCGCTGGTACTGGTCTCCGGCGCAGCAGTGGCGGTGGTGACCCCCAGGGTCAGCAGGAGTGCGGCCAGGAGTGCAGTACGAAGAAGACGCATGGACCCGACCCTAGCAATGGTGCCGACGGCGGCAGCAACCTGGTGTTCGCGCACTTCTATGCGGCCATCGCAGTCCCGGTTCCGGATAGCCAGCGCCGGGGCTGCCTTGTGTCCAACCGTCAGGTCCATGCCGCCGCTGGGAGCGTAGCCTTGGGCTCATGAGGATGAGAGTCGCTGCGACGGTCCTGGTCGCCTGTGTCGGGCTGGTGAGTGGCTGCTCGCCGAGTGCCGATGACGCGGGGAGTACGCCGTTGCCCGAGGACGTGACCAGCGCCCTGGAGACCACGCTTGCCGAGACCATGCGCGAGTACGACGTGCCCGGGGCGGCCGTCGAGGTGTGCGCTCCCGGGTATGAGGACTGGAGCTATGCAGCAGGCCTCGCGGACAGGGAATCAGGCAAGGAGATGACCACCGATCTCGTATGGCCGATCCGCAGTGTCACCAAGTCCTTCACTGTGACGGCGTTGCTGATGCTGGTCGACGAGGGCAAGCTGAGTCTGGACGACCCCATCGACAACTGGGTCCCAAACGTGCCCAACGGAGACAAGATCACTCTGGGTCAACTGGCTGCGATGACCAGTGGTGTGCCCGAGTACACGACGCAGGCCTGGGTGAAGGACTACACCGCGGACCCGACGAAGAACTTCACCGACCAGGAACTGATCGCCTACGCGCTCGCAGAGCCCGCGATGTTCGAGCCCGGCAAGAAGGCCGTCTACGTCAACACCTCCACTGTCCTGCTCGGGGAGGTGGTCGCCCAGGAGTCGGGCCAGTCGTTCGCGGAGGTGCTCCAGACAGATGTCCTGGACCCGCTGGGGCTCACGAGTACCGAGTATCCGGCCACCTACGACGACTGGAGCGGT
>JAGQTY010000106.1 GCA_020438795.1 Actinomycetota bacterium | reverse complement strand
GACCGGTCGTAGCCGTAGGAGTCGGCGCAGATCTGGACGCCACTGACCGCTCTCGCGCCTTTGCGCACCTGTCCCTTCACGACGCCCCGTCGCTGCATAACCGTGACAGGCTCCGTCTCGGTCGGGGAGTACTCAACCTGCGTCGGCTGCCAGATGCTGTCGGACCAGGTGGTGCCGATGCTGAGTTCAGGCCACCGCGGCGTGGACGAGAACCGGGGATAGTACTGCTCGGCCACAACCTGGTACTTGCCGGATTCGTCAGTCTTCACCGGGCACTCGACGTCCCACTGGTCATCGAGGCATACGGCCTCACCTGCGATCGGCTTGCCGGAGGGCGAGACCGCGGTTCCCGTGACGGTGATCGACTCAGCGGCGTGCGCGGTTGTGGGTAGGACGGTCAGCAACGAGACGGCCACGACCCAACCAAGACTCACGACCAGGAATCGAGCACGGTATGCAATCGACGAATCACTCACAGGTCCCAGGGTAGGACCCGAAAGGCACGCGACCGAATCCTCAGCCCTGGCAGGCCGAGGCGCGGCTGACATGATGAGGACGTGGTGGACTTCGCGAGCATCGACGGCGGCGTCATAGGACTGGCCATCGGCCGTGAACTGCCTGGAGCATCGCCCATCCGCCGCCCTCGTAAGAGCTTGCCGCCTCGGCACCGGCCTGGTGCTCCGAATCCTCAAGGCGGCCTTGGTCAAGTCGCCGGCCCAGGCCGCGGGCGAAGCACGGCTGGCAGACCCGAGGGCGGTGGCCGCGTAGCCCCTACGGCCAGCTCGAAGCTGCTATCCGTGGACCAGATCGGCGACGACATACTGCCCGGGCGTGACGTCGAAGACCCTCGCATCGTCCCAAGCGCCCCGTGGCCCCACCCAGATGGGCTCCAGGCCGCGCTCATAGCCGACCCTGAACGCTACAGCTGAGCGGAAGAACAGCGGCTCATGCACATTCCATTGTCCCCCGAGCGGCGAGTAGAAGTAGTCGCAGTAGGCGAGCCACGGCGCAATATCCATACCGACCGACGCGGGAGGCGGAGTCTGCTTGGAGCTGAGGCACACGGCCTGGGTGGCGGCGCCCTCGGTGTCCACCTTGAGAGCGCCCCAAGAGACGGTGGTGCTGCCACCGGGCCGTAGCCGCAGCTGTGCCTCCGCCTGGAGTCCCGGGTCGGGCGACTCGCCATTCAAGGGCGCACGACTGACTGCGGCAGTCAGCTCGGCCCGCCGGTTCGGTTTCGCTGCGAGCACCCAGGGACGCAACTGCAACTGATAGGAGGCGTCATCGGTGGAGATCGTGCAACCTGCCACGAACCGGTCCGCACCGCTGTTGAGACACACCCGGGCCTTCGGCATCCCCGTGCTGCCCGAGACGGTGATCGGTGCCGACTGCCTGACCTTGATCACCCGTAGCGGAGCTCGAGTTCTGGGTGCCACGTCCTGCACGAGCGGAGACATGCTCGACTTACTGGCCAGGGGCACGAACTTCGGGTCCCAGACGAACAGCTCACCGGCATCAGCAAGAAACAGCTTGTACCGGCCCTTGCGGGAACTCGTGTCACAGATCAAGGATTCCTGGGCACTGCCCGGAGCCTTGCCCCGCAGCGTGAGACCCCCGAAGAAGATACCGTCCGAGCCCGCGCACACCTGCACGCCCGACAGCGTCCTGCCCTTCTTGTTGCGCACGACCCCCTTCGCCGCCTTGCGTGGCCCAAGCACCGTGCGAATAGTCGTGACACCGTCGGTCCGGAACTGGACGGGGCGGTAGCGACTGTCACTCCAGGCCTTGCCGACGTGGACTCTCGGCCACTGCGGCAAATCATGGAAGCGGGCATAGTAGGACTCCACGACAATCCTGTAGCGCCCATCATCGTCACTGGTCGCAGGGCAGCTGAACGACCATTCGCTCGAGATGCAGATCGGCTCACCCGCGATAGGACTTCCTGCCTTGTTTAGGACCTGGCCGACGATGGTCTTCGACTGGGTCTCCTCGGCCCTGCTCAGCGATGGGACCAGTGAGCCCAGTGCCAGCGTCAACAGCAGCGCGAACAGCAGGATGAGCAGCGAGGAGCGCCCGGGTGTTCGAACTTCGGGACGGGTTGTTGCGGCCATCTGGAAACGGTAGCCCGAGCCTCGACCCACGACCAAGCTCGGTAGGCGGCGCGGCTGAGATGATGAGGATGTGGTGGACTTCGCGATCATCGGCGGCGGCATCGTCGGCCTGGCGATCGGCCGTGAACTCCTGCGTCGCCACCCCGACACTTCCGTCGCAGTACTCGAGAAGGAGTCATCACTGGCCCAGCACGCGTCGGGCCGCAACTCCGGGGTGATCCATGCAGGCTTCTACTACGCGCCGGATTCGCTGAAGGCCACGCTCACCCGCCGGGGCAATGTGATGCTCCACGAGTTCTGCGCCGAACACGACATCGCGGTGAACCACTGCGGCAAGGTGGTCGTCACCCGCAGCGAAGACGAACTGCCGAGGATGGCGGAACTCCTGCGCCGGGGCCGGGCCAACAACGTGCCACTCCAGCAGATCGACGAGCAGGAGCTGGCTGAACTGGAGCCGCTGGCCCGCACGGTCGGTGCGGCACTGTGGTCCCCCACCACATCCTCGGCTGACCCAGCGGCGGTGG
>JAGQTY010000105.1 GCA_020438795.1 Actinomycetota bacterium | reverse complement strand
CGGCGACTTGACCAGGGCAGCCTTGAGGAGTCGGAGCACCAGGCCGGTGCCGAGGCCGCGAGCTCTCACGAGTGCAGCGGATGGGTGGTGCTCCAGCATGTCTCTGGCCCATTCCGGAAGGGTGTCCAGAGCAGTACGGCTGAGCATCCGGTAGCCCATCCGCAGTCGAGGGGGCAGGGGTGCCGCCAGCACGAACTGCTTGACCGCCACCGCCGGGCTGCCACCCGACAGTTCGGGGAGGTAGGAGTCAAGCAGCTCCGTAAGCTCAGCACGGGTCTGTGGCGGTTCCACGACACCCATGGCGCGCCCCACGACTGCCATGTCCCGGACGTAGGCGTCGGCTGGCACGAAGCCGTCCCTGCCGAACCGCTCGTAGGCGGTGTGCATGGAATCGACCAGGGTCACATGAACCCACTGCAGCAGCCGCGGATCATTGGCTGAGTAGGTCCTGCCGTCATCCAAGGTTCCGCATACCCGATCATGCAGATGTCGGATCCCGGTCACGGTCTGCTCGGCCAGTGCGGTGCTTCCGAAAGTTGTTGCCGCAATGAAGGCGCCTGTGCGCTGCAGCCGGCCGAAAGGGTCCTCCCGGAACGTCGAATGGCGGTTCACCCCCGCAAGCGCCAGCGGGTGCAGCGATTGCAGCAGGATCGACCGGATACCCCCGAGGAACGTCGCCACCGATCCGTGGACGGTCCAGATCGCGTCACCCGGGACGAACCACCCCGGTGCGCCCGCGGGCTCACGGATCCGGTTGACAATGTGGCTCTGGCCGTCGTCCACCCCGGACAGGACCTGTCGTACCGAAGAGGCGACGTTGCTCAGCGCCATGCTTCGATCTCCGGATCTTTGAGCAGTCGCGTCACCAGCATTCACCTCGCTCCTAGCCTAGACCTTCATTTAGCGCTAAAGCTACTCGTGCCTGTTGGCGATGCTCCGATCGGCGGCCGCGCAGCCCGCCCCAACGTCCCTACTCCCATGCAGTGAAGGCTTGCATTCCGGCGAGTGTGCGTTCTCCTGCATTCCCGAGATGCGCTGGGGACAATGGCTTCGGAAGGTCGTACCAGCTGAGATGGCCGGAGGTTCGGGGACGGGTCCGGGCGGCAGGGAGGACAACGATGATCACGACGGCGCTACCACCGGTGTCCGGCCCCTGGAGCAGGGACACCGCCGAGGCGTTTCTCCGCAATACCGCCATTCCGGTTCGGCTGGCCACCGTCTCGCCGGCAGGGCCTTGGATCCAGTCCATGTGGTTCGAGTACGAGTCAGGTGTCATCCGGTGCGTAACACCGACGACCGCCCTGGTCGCCCAGCGGCTGCGACGCAACCCGGAATGTGCCTTTGAGGTCGCCGCCGATACGCCCCCCTACATCGGGGTTCGCGGCCGAGCGAACGCCACAGTCACCACGCAGGGTGCAGTTGCCACCCTCGATCGACTCCTGGCCCGCTACCTTGGTGATCGCTCGCCCGACCTGCAGCAGACCCTGCGGGCACGGGCCGAGCAGGAGGTGGTGATCGAGCTTCGGATCACCGAGTGGACCAGCTGGGACTTCACGGCCCGAATGAGCTGACCATGCCTGAGGCGCAGTCGAGGGACTGCTATTCGTAGTGCGTCCACATGGAAAGCACCCGGACCGTCCGTTCCTCTTCAAGCACATCGTAGATCAGACGATGCTGGATGTTGATCCGACGGGAGTAGCAGCCCTTCAGGTCGCCGACCAACTTCTCGTAGGGCGGCGGGTTCTGATAGGGATCACTCTGAATCACCACGATCAGCGCCTCGGCCCCCTCGCGCAGCCCGCTGCGAGCGAGCTTCTTGGCGTCACGTCGGGCCCGAGTGGAGAAGGCCAGTCGGTAGCTCACCAGTCGAGGGGACGGGCGTCGATAGGCTCGTCGCGGCCGGCCAGGATGTCAGGGACCAGTCCCGGCACCGCGTGGAGGGCGAGAGTCTCCTGGACGGCCTTCCAGTCGTCCTCGGAGATGAGGACCGCGTTGCCGTTTTTCCCGGTGATGGTCACCGGCGTGTGGGACTCGTTGACTTCCGAGATCAGTCGGTAGAGCTCTGCGCGTGCATTCGTCGCGTTGATGGTCTGCTCCATGGATAAAGCGTACGGGATTCCGTACATCAATTCCAGTGCGCAAGAGGGCGCCCATGGACGGGACACTCGGCAGCTGGTCATCACATTCGATGCTGGCACGGGCATCGACCATTGCTTTGCCGGCAGCGTCTGCTTGTGGATAGCGGTTCTTCGGCGGCGCGGGTGGCAAACCTCCGGGCCAAGCTGCGCGCCATGGGCCTCAAGCCGGTGCAACGGTGGGTTCCTGACACGTCATCCCAGGAGTTCCGGGCCCGCTGGCGTCGTTCCGCCGACCGGATTCGTTCGAACGATGCCTATCAACGGGATCTCGACCTTCTCGATGACCTGAACACCTACTGATGCGGCGAGGGGGTAATCTGGTCCCGCTACGGATGGGCGAGCGGATTTGCTCGTAGCTGCATTCGCCCCTGTGGGCCGATAACCTCAGCCCCATGGCCTACAGCGAAGCACTCGCCGACCGGATCGCCGGCATGCTCAGCCAGGAGTCCGACGTCACCACGCGCAAGATGTTCGGTGGCTACGCCTTCATGTGGCGGGGCAAC
>JAGQTY010000104.1 GCA_020438795.1 Actinomycetota bacterium | reverse complement strand
CGCGGCCCGCTTGTGCTTGCCGGACAGCGTCTTACCGTTCAGCAGACACGAGGCCTTGACCTTCTTGATCTTGGCGTTGGTCTTCGCCGACTTCACCACCTTGGTGGTCTTGCCGACCTTCAGCTTCTTCGCCTTCTTGACGGCGTTCACCTTCAACGTCGTCCGCGATGGAGGAGTGGGCTCGCTTGCCTCGCCGGTCAGCACCAGGCTGCTCGACGCGCTCACGCCACCCGGATAGGCGATCACCAGATCACCGTTCTCCAACGGACCGGCCGCAGTAGGCGTCCACGTCAGCATCTGCGTACACGATGCATCAGCAGCAATCGCAGTGCCCACTGCACACGTACCACCGTCGGCCTTGGCAACACCCGGGCCCGAGGCTGTGATCGCCGATGGAGTAGCGGCCGCCGAACCCTGATTCGTGACCGTGACAGTCAACGTGTCGGTCTCGCCGACCTCGATCGGCTCGAACGCACCCGAGGAGTACGACAGCGGACCCGGCGTGCCACCGCCGCCGCCGGTGGCCTCACCGGTGAGCTGCAGGCTGTCGGTGGCGTCCGTACCACCCGGATAGGCAATGGTGAGCTCTCCGTGCAGTGGCCCGTCAGCCGTCGGCGTCCAGGTCAGGTCCACCGTGCACGAACCGGGATGAGCAGCGATGGCGGTGCCTGTGGCACAAGTGCCGGTACCGGCGTTCGCCACGCCGTCACCACTGACGTTGATCGCCGAGGGAGTTGCCGCCACACCACCGCTGTTCGAGACGGTGACTGTGAGCGTTGACGGAGCTGCCCCGACAGTAGCGTTGGGGAACTGGCCGGAGCTGAAGAGCAGCGGTCCCGGCCGAGCAGCCTGGATCAAGGTGAGGTCCTCAACCGTCGCGGTCAACGACGTCCCCTCGATCGTGCCGACCATGTCCCCGCCGTACTTGTAAGCGCCGGCGGCACTGGTCAGGGGCTTCCCGCTCTGTGTCGAGAAGGTGATCGAGGCGAACGTGGCGCTCCCGGTGAGAGTCGTCGGCTGCACGTCGATGTTCGACAGTGCCAAGGTAGCCGTTTCACCGTCGAAGTCGACGAGCAGCTGACCTGTGCCATCGGATTCGATGAAGCCGCCCTTGATAGGCGCACTTTCGCCCTCGATCGAGATGGAGCCGTTGGCTTCGATGGTGTACTCATCGCTGGGCGGTACGCCGCCGGTGTCACCCGTGAGCGGAATACTGTTCGACGGGGCCGCACCATTCGGGTAGACGACCTCGAGGTCGGCGCCGGTCAGCCTTCCTGCAGCGGCTGGAGTCCAGGTGAGCATCTGAGTGCACGAGCCTTTGGACGGGATCGTGGTACCAACAGCACACGTACCGCCAGCCACGGATGCGATCCCAGGGCCGGTCGCATTGATCGCCGACGGGACAGCCCCCGCGGTGCCGTTGTTGGTGACGGTGACCGTCAGCGGCGATGGCGTGCCGACCGTGGCCTGCGGGAAGGCACCCGAGGAGAAGGTCAGGGGACCGGGTGTCCCCGGCGCGGTCGCCTTACCCGTCAATGTCACGCTGTTGCTCGGGCTGACCCCGTTGGGGTAGGCAATGGTCAACAAGCCGATGGGACCACTGTCGGGAGCGCTGGGGTTCCAGGTGAGATCAACAGTGCACGAGCCGGGGTGTTCCGGAATGACCGTGTTGACAGCGCAGGTTCCGGTCCCGGCATTCGTGACCCCGGCACCCGCGACCGTGATCGCCGAGGGCGTGGCGGCAGCTCCCGTATTGGTCACTGTGACCGTCAGTGGCACGGGGGTACCGACCACGGTATCCGGGAAGTCTCCGGAAGAGAACGTCAGCGGACCGGCGGAAGCTGCCTTGATCAGCTGCATGTCCTTGAACGTCGCTGTGGACAGGTTGAGCCAGCCACCCTTCACCTGCCCTGAGAAGCTGTTCGCGCCGGCAGGACTCTGCAGAGGCTTGCCCGACTGTGTCGCATAGTTGGTCCCGCCCCAATCCATGGACAACGTCATGGTGTCGCCTGTCACCGACACATTTGACAGGGCAACTGTCTCAGGTTTCGAGTTCCTGGTGATGTTGAGTGTTCCGGTGCCATCGTCGTCGATGTAGCCACCGGTGATGTCGTAGGTGTACCAGGACCCCTTCAGTGTTCCGCCAGCGGCGATCGTCCAGTCTGTGGTCGCCGCAGTAGCCACGCCGTCTGGCGCTGCCAGGCTTGCGGGTACCGCAACCAGGGTTCCGAGCAGCAACCCGATCAGAGCTGCAACAGCAGTGGTGATCCTTCGCATTCCGCATCCGTTCGTGTAGTTCGCGCTTTGAGCCATTCAGCCCCAGCGCACGCGCCCACTACGGGCGTTGCCACGACGCTACGCAGGCGCGTGCCCCGGTGCAACCGGAAGGGCCATCGGCCTCATCCAGTTGTCGCAATCGTCCGGCCATGCACCGATACCCGCAGATTCACGGTGTCCTCGACCGCCCCTGGCGGCAGCGCCCTTGATGGACGGCAGTGCCCATGAAATGACCGTGAGGCCGCAGACCGTCGGTCTGCAGCCTCACGGCTTGGGTCGGCTGGCTCAGCCGTTGCCGTGGATGGTGCAGGAGACCCGCGGGTCGTTCTTCACCTTCCAGGTCCGCGACCAGGTCTTCTTGTTC
>JAGQTY010000103.1 GCA_020438795.1 Actinomycetota bacterium | reverse complement strand
CGCGTCCTGCAGCGTCTGGGGCAGTTGCGCCACTAGCGCCAGCCGATGTGCATCCTTGCCCACGAGATAGCGGTCCTTCGGATGGTCAACGGTGAGCGCCTTCTCGATGATCTCGGCGACCTCGGATGGCGGACTGCCCCGCTTCTCACCCTCCAGGAACTTGGCCATCACAACGGTGAAGCTGTCCTCGTAGAGTGCTTGCTGTTCGGGTGTCCAGGAGCTGATGGTCTGCTCGACTGCCCGCTCCATCTCTTCCACCGCCGGTGTGTGAATGCTGGCCGGTTCCACGAGGACCACCTCGATGTTCCAGGGCGCCAACTCCTGGCGCAGGGTGAAGGCCAGGGCTGCCACCGCCCACTTGGACGAGGTGAGCGGCCCCGCGTAGGGAACCGTCATGCGGTCGCCGATCGATCCCACGAACACGATCCGGCCCTGTGCTGTTCGCAGCAGAGGCAACATGGCCTGCGTCAGTCCCAGCTGCCCGACCGTGTTCACCTCGAAGCTCTGCCGCAACCGGTCCAGGGCAAGTACTTCCAGCGGTTCCGAGAACCCGATCCCCGCCACATTCACCAGCGCGTCCAGGCCAGCCTCACCCACGTGGTCGCTCACCTGCTCCGCCGCGACCGCGATCTCGTCCGGATCGGTCACATCCAGGGCGAGCCAGTCCTTGCCGGGGTCGCCCGAGTGGTCCCGACGGCTGCCCCGCAAGACATGGAAGCCAGCCTGCGCCAACCGTGATGCTGTCGCCTCGCCGATGCCGGAGTCAGCCCCGGTGACGATCACATGGCGGCGCTCACAGCCCATCAACTCACTCGGACTTCTTGGCCGACTTCTGGGTGCCGGTCGCGCCCTTCACCTTGGCGGCCTGCTCCTCGGCCTTCTGCTGGCTCTCGTCGCCGGGCACCTTCAATGAGCCATGTGACTTGGCTGCCTTGCGCTGCTTGCTGCGGCCGCGGATCGAAGTGAGGTGAGGGATCACCGCGTCGAGGTCGTCCTCCTGGTCGTGCTCGTCGAGCGCGTTGTTCAGTGTGATCGCTGCGCTGATGAGTGCCAGGTGCGTAAACGCCTGCGGGAAGTTCCCGAGTTGTTCACCGGTCGGGCCCACCTCCTCGGCGAACAGGCCGAGATGGTTGGAGTAGGTCAGCATCTGGTCGAAGACCATCCGCGCCTCACCGAGCCGGCGCGCCATGGACAGGGCCTCGACGTACCAGAAGGTGCACAGGGAGAAGGTTCCCTCACCACCGGCCAGCCCGTCGGGGGTGGCCTCCGGGTTGTACCGGAACACGAGGCTGTCCGAGACGATCTCCTCAGCCATGCGGTCCAGGGTCGACAGGAAACGTGGGTCGGTGGGCGACACGAATCCGACCAGGGGCATCTTCAGCAGCGCCGCATCCACCACGTCGGTGTCGTAGTGCTGGACGAAGGACTGAATCTCCTTGTTGTAGCCGCGCTCCATGATCTCGTTGTAGACGCCATCGCGCGCCTCACGCCAGCGCAGCTGATGGGCCGGGAAGCCACGTTCCCTCGCGATCCGGATGGCGCGGTCAAAGGCGACCCAGCACATCATCTTGGAGTAGACGAAGTTCTGGTCGCCGCCGCGGGTCTCCCAAATACCTGCGTCGGGTTGATCCCAGTTGTCAGAGAGCCAGTTGACGATGGCAACGATGCCCTCCCAGGCGTCGTAGCCGAGCAACCGGTGGCGGTGACCGATCCGGAACACCGCGTCGAGGGCCTCACCGTAGATGTCGAGCTGCAGTTGATCAGCCGCGCCGTTGCCGATGCGCACCGGGGAGGACCCTTCGTAGCCCTCGAGGTTCGGTATCTCCTCCTCCACCAGGTCCTTGGTGCCGTCGATCCGGTACATGATCTGCAGCGGCCCGGAGCGACCCGTGGAGGGCAGCAGGCCGTCGCTAAGCTGCACCCGCGCCGCCAGCCAGCGCAGGAATGCGGCTGCCTCATCGGTGTAGCCCAGCGACATCAGGGCGTCGAGGCTGAACGAACCGTCGCGCACCCAGGTGAATCGGTAGTCCCAGTTGCGCTCCCCGCCGATCTCCTCCGGCAGCGCCGCAGTCGGGGCCGCGACGAGCGCGCCCGTCGGCGCATACGTCATGAGCTTCAGCGTGATAGCCGAACGGGTCACGGTCTCGCGCCAGCGACCCTGGTAGTTGGAGATCGCAACCCAGTCACGCCAGAACCGCACGGTGTTCTCGAGCTGCTTGGTGATCTTCTTCGCGCTCAGGCCACCGGCGGTGGTCCCGATCGGTCCGGTCTGCAGGAGGATGCCGGAGACCTCACCGTTGTTGAGGGTGAACCGGGAACGGGCGACCCCATTGTCGAGTTCCTTGCCCTCGGAGTGATCGAGCATGTCGGTGGTGTGCAGCGACATCTCGGTGTTCTCGGTGCGGAACAGTGCGTGGTGATCGGTGAGCGTCAGGTGATGATCGACCCGGCCGTAGTCGAATGCCGGGGCGCATTCCATCTCGAAGGTCACCGTGCCGCGTAACACGCGGCAGATCCTGACGATCCGGTGGGCATCACTGGCCTTCTCCGGCTTGGAGACCGGCATGAAATCGAGGACCTCCCCGACGCCGCTGTCGGTCAGGTAGCGGGTGATGAGTACGGCTGTGTCGGCCATGTACAGCTGCTTC
>JAGQTY010000102.1 GCA_020438795.1 Actinomycetota bacterium | reverse complement strand
GCGATCAAGCAGATGGGCAATCCCAAGAAGCGCCGGGCCGCCATAGCTGAGCAGCAGGCGCGGGCCCAGCAGCGGGCGGCGGCGGAACTACGTCTGGCCCGGATGGAATCACAGCACTACCGGTCCGGCGTCTGAGCCAGGTCTTCGGGCCCGCCGGTCTGCCTCGGTTCAGGCCTTCTGCTCGTCGGCCGGGCTCAACTGCCCGGTGACCGACCGGAATCTCCGCAGTCGCAGGCTGTTACTGACCACGAAGACCGATGAGAACGCCATCGCCGCCCCAGCGATCATCGGATTCAGCAGGCCCGCCATGGCCAGGGGGATGGCTGCCACGTTGTATGCGAAGGCCCAGAAGAGATTCCCCTTGATGGTGCCCAGCGTGCGCCGGGACAGCCTGATGGCGTCAACGGCAGCCATCAGGTCACCCCGGACAAGTGTGAGGTCGCTGGCCTCCATGGCGACGTCGGTCCCGGTCCCCATCGCTATGCCGAGGTCGGATCCTGCCAGAGCAGCGGCATCATTGACGCCGTCCCCCACCATCGCGACCACACGCCCCTGTCGCTGCAGGTCGGTGACCTTCTGGAGCTTCTGTGCCGGGAGTACCTCGGCGATGACGTACTCGATGCCGACCTCAGCGGCGATGGCCTCCGCGGCCCGGGTGTTGTCTCCGGTCAGCAGTACCGGCCGCAGTCCCAGCTCACGCAACTGCGCCACTGCTCGGGCGCTCGTCGGCTTGACCGTGTCAGCCACCACAAGCAACCCTGCCGCTGCCCCGTCGATGCCTACGGCGATGACGGTCCGGCCGAGGGCCTCTGCACGGCTCAGCGCACTCCTGAGATCCTCGGGCAACCCGATCGACCACTCCTGCCTGAGCCACGAACTGCGACCGACCGCCACACTATGCCCGTCGACGACGCCGCTGACGCCGAGGCCCTGCTCACTGCGGAAGGACTCGACATTCGGCAGCTGACCGCGCTCCTGCGCCGCCCGGGCGACCGCCGCACCGATGGGATGCTCCGAGGCGTTCTCCAGCGCCCCGGCGAGCCGCAGCAGTTCACCTGTGTCGACACCCGCGGCCGGCACCATATCCACCAGCGTCATGACCCCCGTGGTGACGGTGCCGGTCTTGTCCAGCACGACGGTATCGACCCGGCGCGTCGACTCGAGGATCTCCGGACCCTTGATCAGGATTCCCAGCTGGGCTCCCCGACCGGTGCCCACCATCAACGCCGTCGGAGTGGCCAGGCCCAACGCGCAGGGACAGGCAATGATGAGGACCGACACAGCCGCGGTGAAAGCCGCATCCGCGCCGTAGCCGAGGCCGAGCCAGAAACCGAGTGTGGCAGCGGACAGCAGGATCACGATGGGGACGAAGACAGCCGCGACCCTGTCCGCAAGTCGCTGCACGGGAGCCTTGCCCGTCTGCGCGTCCTCCACGAGCCGGGCCATCTGCGCGAGCTGGGTGTCCGAACCCACTCGTGTGGCTGCGACGACCAGTCGCCCTCCGGCATTGACAGTGGCGCCCACGACGCTGTCTCCCACGGTGACCTCAACGGGAACCGACTCACCGGTGAGCATGGCGGCGTCCACAGCCGAGCTGCCGGCTACCACGGTGCCGTCCGTGGCGATCTTCTCCCCCGGACGCACGACGAACTCGTCACCGACGACCAGGTCCCCGACTGGGACGCGCTGCTCGTGGCCGTCACGCAGCAGGGCCACGTCCTTGGCGCCGAGCTCGAGCAGTGCCCGCAGTGCCGCACCCGAGCGTCGTTTGGCACGAGCCTCGAAGTAGCGTCCGGCCAGGATGAACACTGTGACGGCAGAGGCGACCTCGAGATAGATCTCGTCGGCCCCACCCCCGGCGGCGAACCACTGGAAGTGCATCCGCATGCCGGGCTCGCCGGCAGTGCCGAGGAACAAGGCATACAACGACCACAGGTAGGCGGCGCTCACCCCGACCGAGATCAGTGTGTCCATCGTCGCGGCACCATGGCGAAGATTCACCAGTGCGGCCCGATGGAACGGCCAGGCGCCCCAGACCACGACCGGGCTTGCCAGCGTCAGGCAGAGCCACTGCCAGTTGTCGAATTGCAGCGGAGGCACCATGGCCAGCACGACCACCGGGACCGTCAGGACCAGCGAGATGAGCAACCGCTGCCGCAGCGACGACACTTCGTCCACCCGCTCTGCGGCACTGCTCTCCCCCCGGTCGGTACCGGCGCCCGGGTCCGGTCGATTCTCCGTGGCGTGGTAGCCGGTCGCCTCCACTGTCGCGATCGCGTCAGCCGCAAGGGTCCCTTCGGGCAGCTCCACCTTGGCCTTCTCCGTGGCGAAGTTGACCGTGGCGCTCACACCGGGCATCCGGTTGAGCTTCTTCTCGATCCGTGCCGCACAGGAGGCACATGTCATTCCCTCGATGTCGAGGTCAACGGTACGACTCACTGCCTCACCTCCACACGATCAGCTCAGCTGAACAACCACCCGATCAGATAGCCGAGTGCACCCGCGGCCACGACCGCCAGCAGGAACAATGCCAGCCTGACGGGGACGGTCATGCCAATTCGTATCCAGCTTCATCGATGGCTGCGGCGATAGCATCCTGGGACAGCGGATCAGCGCTGGTCACGGTGACGGTCGATACGCCGCCCTGCTGCAGGTCCACGTCGACCTGCGAGGCGCCGA
>JAGQTY010000101.1 GCA_020438795.1 Actinomycetota bacterium | reverse complement strand
TCGCCGGTCAGCATGGACTCGTCAACGGAGCTCTGCCCCGAGAGCACCTTGCCGTCCACGGGCACCTTCTCACCGGGTCTGACGCGCAGTGTGTCTCCCACCACCACTGCAGCCAGGGCGACCTCCTGGTCACCGCCGTCGTCGAGGACCCGGATCGCGGTAGTCGGCGCCAGGCCCAGCAGGCCCTTGATCGCATCACCGGTCGTGGCCCGAGCCCGTAGTTCCATCACCTGGCCCAGCAGGGTCAGGGTGCAGATGACTGCGGCCGCTTCGAAGTAGACGGGGACTTCCCCGTTCACCTGCAGCGCCTCGGGGAAGATGCCCGGCGCCACTGTCGCCACCACTGAATAGAGGTAGGCCGCGGAAACGCCGATGCCGATGAGCGTCCACATGTTCGGAGCCCGGTGCCGGATCGACTGCCAGGCCCAGGCGAAGAACGGCCCGGCCAGGCCGATCACCACCACGCTTGCCAGTACCAGTTCGGTCCACGTTGCCAGGGCGTGGGGTAGCGGTGGGAACCCGAACATCGACAGCGACAGCACCACTGCCGACAGCGGGACGGACAGCCAGAAGCGCCACAGCATGCCCCGGTACTCGCGGACAGCGGAGTCGTCCGCCGCACCCGGATCCATCGCCTCGAGATGCATGCCACAGATCGGGCAGCGGCCCGGGGCGTCGCGCACGATCTCGGGATGCATCGGACACGTGTAGCGAACGCCTGCCCCGTCGCCCTGAGCATGAGTCTGCGGGTGCTCCTCCACCGAGGCGTGGCCGGACGCGTTCGCGTGGTCGTGCGCTACTGCACCGGAGCCCGCTCGTTGCTCCAGCGCCATCCCGCACTTGGGGCACTCCCCCGGGCTGTCGCTGGTGACCTCGGGATGCATCGGACACACGAAGGCCGCCGCCGCCGAGGTGGGGCTTTCCGCATCAGGGTCCTCCGCTGGTGACATACCGATGGCTCCTCGCCCGCTCGGCCTCAGTATGTCGCAGTGCGCGCACGACTTCTCGTTGGACCACGCTATGGCACATCGGTCAGGACGGCTGCTGGGAGTCCTCGGTGGCTCCACGCCGAGCAGCACTGGCAGACCAGCGGCGGTACCTGACAGTCATGGATGCGGAGCGTACAAAGGCTTCCCCGACGAGCAGGGCGATCAGCGCCGTCAGGATCAGACTGAAGACCGACGTCGTATCCGCAGTCAGGTAGTGCGAGGCGATGTTCACTCCCAGCAGGAAGGCCAGCAGGACATACTCCAGACCACTGCGCCGCATGATGACCAGATTCCGTTCCGGTACGGCACCCACGAACATCGTTCTGGCGCGTACATAGCCGATCGGGGCTCCGAGAATGACGCCAATGATGGCTGCCATGACATGGGCCCATCCCGAAGTCAGCTCGGCCCATAGCACCACGACCACAACCACGAGGTCCAGCCAGGGCTCGACCCACTCAAGGGCGATCGGACGTGCGCGCTGACCCCTGGGGAGCTCGTTGTTCACCGGATCTCTGCGGCCCCGACGAACGAGGACGATCACTGCGACGAACAACGCCAGGACAACAAGGGCTACGACGATGTTGGCATCCTGGACCGCCGCAGACTCGGTCTGTGCGTTGTTCATCTCTGCTCCTGCCACGCTGGTCCGGCCGGTCCCACACCGCTCTGCCCAATGACTGCACACTTCCACTCCGGAACAAGCGACTCAAGTGCTGGACCTGTTTTCGGACCTTCCGGCGAAGAGAGATCGACCTGTGGCGCCACTGACATTAACCGCTACTCGGTTCAGGCGAGCGCACTCGTCCCCCACCACCACTGCCACTGAACATGAGCGTATCTTCATAACAGCCGAGCAACGGCCCCGTTCGCGTTGTGTTTGTCGAGCGTCGAAGATGTTTCCTCTCTGCGCCCCCGGGTAGAGAACGTGAAGTTTCAATCATGTCTGTGGGAGTGCGGCATCGGCCTGCTATGGCGTGTGCTGTCCCCATGGATCTCAAGCAGCAGTGTCAATACGCGAGGGGATGACGTTGAAGAATGTAGCAATAGCGGCAGGGTTCGGGCTGATGAGCGGGGTGCTGGTGCTCACCATGACCGGACCGGCCCAGGCACAAACCTCTCAACAGGACCCATGGATCGTGGGCCTCGGGGACTCCTTCATGAGTGGTGAGGGTGGGCGTTGGGCCAGCAACAGCCTCAGCCGGACGGGAACCGGCTGGCAAGTGGGAGACCTGTCCGAAGTGTATGGCGAACCGAACGGCGAGAGCAGCCTGCGCTACTGCCATCGCGCCGAGTCGTCGCCATCCCACATCAACGGGGGCTGGCAGAGCCTGAACCTCGCGTGTTCGGGCGCTCAGCTTGATTCGGTGAATGTCACGGAGCCGCAGCGAAGCATCCCCGGACTCGACACCACGGGTATCGCACCCGGGGTGCAGGGTCAGTTACAGGATCTCTCGGACTTCGCCGCCCACAACGACGTCCAAGCCGTGGTCGTCTCCATCGGCGGAAATGACCTGGGATTCAGCACCATCATCTCCGACTGCGTCTCTCGCTTCATGACCTGGGGCTGGGCGTGCGCGGAGTCCCTGCCCGACTCCATCGCCGATCTGGGCGAACCCGGGTCGTTGTCGAGCAGGTCCCAGGCCGTCAGCGCAGGCATCACGGACAGGCTCACCCGGATCAACGACATCATGGCGGCCACCGGCAAGGGACCGGGCGACTGGACCCTCATCGTGCAACTGCCGCCCAACTTCGTCGCCGATTC
>JAGQTY010000100.1 GCA_020438795.1 Actinomycetota bacterium | reverse complement strand
GCATTCGCTCCCTCCCAGACCTGCCTGTTCACCGCGACGTCGGCATCGACGCAGACATACACTTCTCGGTCCTTCAGTTCGATGTCGTCGAAGTGGCGCAGCGGCCGGCCGTTCTGCTTCCAGTTCCAGACCCCGGAGAATCCCACAACGGCGATCCGTTTTGTCTCGTCCGTGATTCGCAGGGCCGCGGACGCTGCGGCGAAGTGCTGGCGGGTGCCCTCGACGAACGCGATCGGCGTCTTCCTGTCCTTGACCCGCGTGAGCATGTCCTCGCCCCCGGCGATGCCCAGGGGCAGCTCGCAGTCTTTCGGGAACAGGAACCGGGCCCCCTCGGCAGTGGGTTCGTCGAGGCGCTTCTGTTTCACGATCGACCCGTCCGGGTTCGTCCAATTGAATTCGAGACCGTCCCGGACGGATCGGACGTCGCCCTCGCAGACTTCCGGGTCGATTGCGTGTAGGAGCGGGAGGTGTCGGTCGTCGACGCTCATGGCCTGGCCTCCGCTCGATCCGTGGCGGTGTGGGTGAGTGTTGGGGCGGACTCCGTCGCGCTGCCTTCGGTAGAATGGAATGCAGCAGCGGCGGAGCCACCCTTCGGGGTGGCTTCGTTCATGTCAGGCCACCTCGCCCACGTGTCGGGCGATCCGGTCGGCCGTCTCGTCGCTGATCGGCTCGAGTCCGAGGACCTCGTTCATGGTCGCGCCCAGGAGCTCGGCGAGTGCCGGGAGGATCTGTGATGAGGGGGCGCGGTGTTCGGCCGTCTCCCACGCTTCGACGGTTTTGTATGAGACGTTCAGGTCGACTGCGATCTGTTCGCGGGACAGGCCGCGGCGTTCACGGAGTTTGCGGACTTGATTCTGTCGGGGGGCGCGCTTCGCGCGGCGAGGGGGCATTCCGGGCACCTTCCACTGGGCCCGGGTTTAGTGAGACCTGGGAAGGGTTGCGGGTAGTCGAGGGCAGTGCCGGTTGCCACATATTCGCTTGTCACTCGCGGTCGGAACACGACCACTGAGAGTAGAATATCGGTATGTCCCCGGTTCCCGCTATGCAGTCGCGTCGTGGGCGTGTCATGTGCTCCGGCTGCGGATGCCGAGTCGGTGTCATCACCGTGTACCTCGACCCCGATCACCGGCCCGACGACCACCTCGAGGCCGGGCACTCGTTCACCTGGGACCGCAGGAACGTCGAAGCCGTGACCTCCGTGCAGTCCACCCCGCAGAAGGTCGCGGCCCAGGCAGGGCGACCCATGCGGGAACGATCCGTTCCGCCAGTCGTCGGAAGCCTCGGATCAGTGAACGGTGAACAGCCGACCGACACGATCCATCTCACCTGTCGCCGGTGCAAGACTCGCAAGGGCGTGAGCCCCACCCGCGTGGCGAAGATCGCCGAGTCAGTCCGCAACGGGCGGCACCTCGGACAGGACCCGATCTACCTGTAGCGCTCGAACCTACCCACCGAGCGCCCGATCCAGCGCGTCCCCCGCTTCCTTCACCAAACGATCCGTGACATGCGAGTACAGGTCGCTCGTGATCCGCGTCGAGGAATGCCCCAGGAGCTCGGAGACGACCTTCATCGGAACGCCCTCCTCGAGCAGCATCGTCGCTGTCGCGTGCCTCAGCCCGTGCGGCGTCAGCCCAGGACAGATGTCTTTCGCGATCGGCCGGAACAGCTTCCGAGCGTTGTGGGCATCCCACTGCGTGCCGTGATCGCTCGCCAGCACCCAATCCGAACCCTCCAGCCAGACGGGTGAGGCGAGGTGCTGGGCGTTCTGAGCCTTCCGCCACGCGACGAGCTCGACCCGCAGCCCCGCAGTGATCGGCACCGCTCGAGGCTTCCCGCCCTTCGCCTTCAGGATCCGGATACGGTTCGCCTCGAGGTCGACGTCGGCCCACTGAATCGACAACGCCTCCGAGATCCGAGTCCCCGTATAGGCAAGGGTGGCGATGAACGCCCGCATTCTCGCATCCGGGGCTGCGGCGATCAGGGCTAGCACCTGCTCGCGGGTCGGGACGACCGGGTCCTTCTGCCCGCCTCTCGGCACTGCGACCCCGTCCATCGGGTTCCGAGCGATCAAGTCATCGCGTCGAGCGATCTTCAGCGACTTCGACATCGCCTTCCACGCCTGGTGTCGGTACGAGGGACTGAGCCCCTTGTCGGCCATCTTTGACAGCACCATCTCGACATGGGTGGCCCGGACATCACCGAGCCCAGTCTCGCCGATCACTGGGATCACGTGGAGGTCGAGGACATCGATGTATACGCGCTGGGACTTCGGGTCGAGTCCGGACAGCTTCAGCGTGTAGGTCTTCCAGTGTTCGACCCACGCCGAGTAGGTCATCGTCTAGTCAACCGACGGGAGCCCGTCGTCCATGCGACGGACTGCCTGCTTGAGTTTGTCCTTCGCTGCCTTCTGAGTCGCGGCGTAGGCCGTGCGACGTTTCGTCCCGTCGGCCGTGCGCTCGGTCCACGAGGCGACCCACCGGCCATCCTTGCGCTTGTAGATCGAGCCCTCACCGTTTCCCCTGCGACCGGCCATCGTTGGTCCCTCACCCTTCGCTTGTCGACCCCCGCTGTCAGCATATAGCGATTGACAGCAGTTTGACAGCAACGGGGTTCGAACTTGCTGGGGCTTTGTTGGGCTTTGCTGGGCTTGCTTTTACGAGGGAATCGACGGATTTTGGCCTCCTCGAATAGCCCGGGAAAGGCGTTCAAACAATCCAGTCGGTTGGGGGTTCGAATCCCTCCGGGCGCGCTTTCAGATCCCGGCCCTTGCGCGAGGTTCAGCCGTTCCCGG